>NZ_CP015614.1:417500-1074166 GCF_000635915.2 Brevundimonas naejangsanensis | reverse complement strand
ATCTCTGCGCCCAGATCTTCCCACAGGTCATGGGTGATGCAGCGGGCGCCGCCCGTCATGCAGCCACGCGGCGTGCCGTGGGCGGCGCAGCGCGTGGCGCGGATCGGCTCATCAACGGCCAGAACAATGTCGGCCACGACCATCTCGCCCGCCGCCTTGGCCAGCCGATAGCCGCCGCCCGGCCCCCGCACGCTCTTGACCAGACCGCCTTTGCGCAGGCGCGCAAAAAGCTGTTCCAGATAGCTGAGCGAGATTTCCTGACGCGCCGCGATTTCAGCCAGGGAGACGGCCCGATCGGCGCCGTTCTTCGCCAGATCGGCCATCGCCATGACGGCGTAACGTCCCTTGGTCGACAGACGCATCCCAATACCTCAAAATTCTACCGCTTTTCAGGCTCGCTGTGCTAAGACCCCCGGCCTTGCTGGCGAGCGCATCGTGCAGGGGGGGACTTAGAAAGTCCTACCTGTGTGGTCAAGTATTATCCGCTCGCGAAACCACTGTTGATCGTAGGGACCGCCATCCATGCCTGAAGTCATCCTGCCTGGCGCCTCCGGCCGCATCGAAGGCCGCTACTCTCCTGGCAAGCGTCCCGACGCGCCGATCGCCCTGATCCTGCACCCCCACCCCAAGGCGGGCGGGCATATGAACAACCCCGTCGCCCTGACGATGCACCAGCTGTTCGTCCAGCGCGGCTTCGCCACCTTGCGCTACAACAGCCGCGGCGTGGGCAAGTCGCAGGGCGAGTTCGACAGCGGCATCGGCGAGCTGGCCGACGCAGCGACGGCGCTGGACTGGCTGCAGGCCAACAACCCCGCCGCCACCCAGACCTGGGTCGCCGGCTATCAGTTCGGCGCCTATATCGGGATGCAGCTGCTGATGCGTCGCCCCGAAACCGACGGCTTCATCTCGGTGTCCCCGCCGTCAAACATCTATGACTTCAGCTTCCTGGCCCCCTGCCCGGCTTCGGGCCTGTTCCTGCACGGCACGGCCGACACCGTGGTGCCGCCCGCCGATGTCGAGCGCGTGGTGAACAAGCTGCGCACCCAGAAGGGCATCGTCATCGACTACGAGTTGGAAGAAGGCGCGACCCACTTCTGGCAGGACCACATCGGCGCGGTCGAGCGCCGCGTCGGCGCCTATCTGGACAAGCGGCTGGAAGAAAAGCCGGCCTGATCGGCATAGCGATATCCTGATTGAAGCGGCGTCCTGATCTTCGGGGCGCCGTTTCTAATTGCGCCGTTCGTCAGTGTTCGCCTTCCGCAGCGGCCACAGCCGCCGGACGGTGAGCGCGGACGCACCAGACGACGCTCACGATCATCAGGATCATGGCGACGATCTCGATCACGGTCGGGCCGCGCTGTTCCCAGATGAAGCCGTAGATAAAGGCGAACAGGGTCTCGGACACGATCATCTGGCCGAGCATGGTCAGGGGCAGCAGGCGGCTGGCCTGGTTCCAGAAGGCGTTGCCGATGACCGAGGCGAAGATCGCCACGCCCGCGCTGACGCCGATCAGACGCAGCCAGGCGTCATCCGTCATGCCGCCCAACGTGAACAGCGACGGGATGACCAGCACCAGCGCCAGCCCTCCTGTGACCACGCCGGTCAGCAACGACCACTCATGCGGGGTGACGTCGGGCAGGCGCCCCATCCAGCGGCTGTTGCCGACGGCGAAGGCGGTCCAGGACAGCAGGGCAGCCAGGGCGCACCCCAGACCGATCAGCGTGGCCGTGCCGCTTTGCGCCGCGGCGCCGCCGCCCTGGCTCAAGGACTGCCACCCGATCAGACCGACCGCGAGCGCCGCCACGGCGATGGGCGGCGCGACGCGCGACAGCGGCGGCGAATCGTTGTCTCGCAGGCCCCATAGGGCCACGACTACGGGCACCATGCCGACGATCAGGGCCGAGGCCGCCACGCCTGCGTAATGCACGCTGACCACCAGGAAGGCGAAGTAGACCAGGTTCCCCGCCAGGCTCAGCCAGACCAGCGCGCCCCACGCTTCGCGCGTCAGGGCGGCCGTCACCCGCCGCCAGCGGGGCGCGATCAGCAAGACCGCGATCAGGCCATAGGCGAGGTAGCGACCCGCCGTCAGCAGCAGGGGCGAGGCCTCGGGGACCATCTTCGGCGCCAGGAAGACCAGCCCCCACAGAGCGCCCGCCGCCAGACCGCTGGCGACGCCCCAGAAACGCGAAGACGCCGCCATTATTCGGCTCCCGGTTCGACAATCCGGCCGCCGGTCATAGGGGCCGGAACGCCTGTCGTGCCGGGGAAGCTGATCGGCAGGCCCAGACGACAGCGCGCGGCCAGGAAGGCGAAGGCCTCGGCCTCGATCGCGTCGCCGCGCCAGCCCATGTCCTCGGCGGTCGAGATAGGGACGCCGACGCGCTCGCGGATCGCGGCCAGCAGCGCCGGATTATGACGCCCGCCGCCGCAAACGACGATCTCCTTCGCCTGCTCCGAACAGCGGGCGACGGCCAGGGCCACGGCCTGCGCCGCGAAGGCGGTCAGGGTGGCGGCGGCGTCTTCCAGCGACAAATCCGCCACCGGCTCCAGCGAGAAGTCGAAACGATCCAGGGACTTCGGGCCGCTCGCGGCGAAATAGGGATGGGCTAGATAGGCGTCCAGCACAGCCTGATCGACCGTTCCCGCCGCCGCCAGACGACCGCCCTCGTCCATCCGCTTCTTCATGCGCGACTGGACCAACAGATCGACCATGCCGTTGGCCGGGCCGGTGTCGAAGGCCTCCAAGTCGCCGTCGGCGCGGATCAGGGTGATGTTGCCGACCCCGCCCAGATTGAGCACAGCGACAGGCCCCTCCATCCCCGCCTTGCGGACCAGCGCTGCGTGATAGATCGGCGCCAGCGGCGCGCCCTGCCCGCCCGCCGCCACGTCGGCGCTGCGGAAATCATAGGCGACGGGGACCCCCAGCCCTTCGGCCACACTGGCGGCGTCGATAAGCTGGACGGTGCGGCCCTGCAGGTCGGGCGTCGGCGCCTCGTGCAGCACCGTTTGGCCGTGGACGCCGACCAGATCCAGCGCACTGGACTTCACCCCGTTCACCGCCATGAAGCCGAGCGCGGCGGCCAGATGCGCATCGGCCACCGCCATGCGGGCGTCTTCGAAGCTGTCCGGTTCTTCTTCGTCGCGCTCCCAATCGAAGGCGTCGTCGATGGCGTCCTCAATGATGGCGCGGCTCTCTGCGTCCAGTTTCATCTCGCCGGCGGGGCCGAAAGACAGGATGTCGTGGCCGTCCGTTTCGATCACCGCCATGTCCACGGCGTCGAGCGAGGTGCCGGTCATGAATCCAAGCACGCGCAGGGTCTTTTTCGGGGAGGTCGTCATGGCGGCTTGACTGCCACGTCGGGGGCGACGTAGCTAGCGCCCATGATCGCGCAACCGGCCCTTTTCGCCGCCTATTACTACGGCCTCTACTAGAGAGCGGCCGCGATCCTTGCCGCCCTTCCCTCGGCGGCATTATTCCTCGGAAGACGGCCGCCGGTTCTGATGCTACGGACCCGACCATGACCGAGCCCACGACCCAAACCGTTTCCGAAACCGCCTTCAAATCGGACTTCCTGCGCCTGATGAAGGCGCGCGGCTATATCCACCAGATCACCCACCCGGTCGAACTGGATGAGGCGGCCGCGTCGGGCGTGGTCACGGGCTATATTGGTTTCGATGCGACGGCGCCCAGCTTGCACGTCGGCCACCTGATCCAGATCATGCTGCTGCGTCGTCTTCAGCAGGCCGGACACAAGCCGATCGTCCTGATGGGCGGCGGCACGACCAAGGTCGGCGACCCCTCGTTCAAGGACACCCAGCGCCCCCTGCTGACCGAGGAAAAGATCGCCGAGAACATCGCCGGCATCAAAGGCGTGTTCGAGAAATTCCTGACCTTCGGCGACGGCCCGACCGACGCCATCATGCTGGATAACGACGAGTGGCTGTCGCAGCTGGGCTACCTGCAGTTCCTGCGCGACTACGGCACGCACTTCACCATCAACCGGATGCTGAGCTTCGATTCGGTCAAGCTGCGCCTGGATCGCGAGCAGCCGCTGACCTTCCTAGAGTTCAACTACATGCTGATGCAGGCGACCGACTTCCTGGAGCTGAACCGACGCTATGGCTGTTCGCTGCAGATGGGCGGCTCGGACCAGTGGGGCAACATCATAAACGGCGTCGAACTGACCCGCAAGGTGGACCACAAGGCCGCCTTCGGCCTGACCACGCCGCTGCTGTCCACCGCCTCGGGCCAGAAGATGGGCAAGACGGTCGGCGGCGCCGTGTGGCTGAACGCCGACGCCCTGTCGCCGTTCGACTATTGGCAATACTGGCGCAACACCGAAGACGGCGACGTGGGCCGCTTCATGCGCCTGTT
Organism: Brevundimonas naejangsanensis; assembly: GCF_000635915.2. Lineage (NCBI taxonomy): Bacteria > Pseudomonadati > Pseudomonadota > Alphaproteobacteria > Caulobacterales > Caulobacteraceae > Brevundimonas > Brevundimonas naejangsanensis. Next base: position 1,069,791 of record NZ_CP015614.1, on the reverse strand, counting down.
CACCGACCTGCCGCTGGATCAGATAGAGCGCTATGAGGCGCTTCAAGGCGCCGAGATCAACGACGCCAAGAAGGCGCTGGCCGACGCGACCACCTCCATGCTGCACGGCGCCGAGGCCGCACAGGCCGCGCGCGCGGCCGCTGAAGCCGCCTTCGAGAAGGGTCAGCTGTCGGCCGACCTGCCGACCGTCGAACTGCCGCGCGACGAGGTGATTGGCGCCATGATCGCCGCCGTCACGACCAAGGCGGGTCTCAGCAGCTCCAATGGCGAAGCGCGTCGTTTGGCCCAGGGCGGCGGTCTTCGCCTGAACGACGAGGTCGTCAACGACGGCGCCCGCCTGATTGAAGAGGCCGACCTGAACGCGGACGGCGTGCTGAAGCTCGGCGCCGGCAAGAAGAAGCTAGTGCTGGTGCGCCCGGTTTAAGGAGAGCGCTGTGACCGACATCACCGAAAATACGCCCGCCCCTGCTTTCGATCTGGCGACAGACGGCGGCGGGCGCGTGTCGCTGGACGGGCTGAGGGGCAAGAACGTCGTGCTCTACTTCTACCCCAAGGCCGACACGCCCGGCTGCACGACCGAAGGTCAGGACTTCTCGGCCCTGATCGACCGGTTCGCGGCGGCGAACGCGGTCGTGATCGGGGTGTCGCGCGACACGGTGAAGAAGCTGGACCGCTTCAAGGCCAAGCATGACCTCAAGGTCGTGCTCGGCTCGGACGAGGACGGCGTGGTCACCGAAGCCTGGGGCGTGTGGGTGCAGAAGAAGCTCTACGGCCGCGAATATATGGGCATTGAGCGCGCCACCTTCCTGATCGACGGCCAGGGCGCGGTCCGCCGCGCCTGGCGCAACGTCAAGGTCAAGGGCCACGCCGAAGAGGTTCTGGCCGCCGTCGAAGCGCTTTGATCGGCGAGCGGGGTTCGGAAGGCCCCGCTTGACCTCTCCGCCTCAGCCCGCGCTAAGTGTCGCCAGGGATTGCATCCTCAGGGGCTGACATTGACCAAACGCCGATAATCGCGGCGTGACGCGGAGAGCATGAATGTTCAATAAGAACAAACCGTTCGACAACAACCCCTCTGGCGGAATGGGCATTCCCAAGCCGCCTGAGCCGGTCCAGCCCAAGCCGGAGCCCGCCGCCCCGATCGCCGCTGCGCCTGCGCGCGCGCCTGAACCGGCTCGCCCCGCCGCCCGTTCCTCCAGCCTTTCGACCCTATCGGCGGGCGTAAAGTATGAGGGCAACATCTCCGGCGCAGGCGAACTTCAGGTCGACGGCTCTCTGAAAGGCGACATCCGCGTGGTGCGCGTGGTGATCGGCGAAGGCGGCGCGGTCGAGGGCACGGTGCACGCCGACATCCTTGAGGTGCGCGGCCGCGTCTCGGGCGCCATCGTCGCCAAGCAGGTCAAGCTGTTCGCCACCTCGCGCGTCGAGGGCGACATCACCCAGGAGCAGCTGTCGATCGAACAGGGCGCCTGGTTCCAGGGCCGCTGCACCCAGGCCAAGCGCGACACGCCGGGCGCCAATATGCTGGAGACCCCTGCTGCGGCCGAAAAGCCTGCGCCCGCCAAGACGGACGCCAAGGTCGAGGCCCCGATCCAAACCAAGCCTGCAGCCTGATCGGCGCGAGTGCTGACAACGAGAAAGGGCGGCCCGCAAAGGCCGCCCTTTTTTATGCACCGGTCAGGCGGGTCAGCCCTCGCGGGTTTCGCCCACCCGAGCCGCCAGCGCCGCGCCCATGAACTGGTCCAGGTCGCCGTCCAGAACGCCTTGCGTGTCCGAGGTTTCGACCTCGGTGCGCAGGTCCTTCACCATCTGATACGGCTGCAGGACATAGGATCGGATCTGGTGGCCCCAACCGATGTCCGTCTTGGCGTCAGCCAGAGCCTGGGCCGCAGCCTCACGCTTCTGAAGCTCAAGCTCGTACAGACGCGCGCGCAGCATCTTCCAGGCCTGGTCGCGGTTCTGGTGCTGCGAGCGGCCCGCCTGACAGGCGACCACGGTATTGGTCGGAATGTGGGTCAGACGCACCGCCGAGTCCGTCTTGTTGACGTGCTGACCGCCCGCGCCCGATGCGCGATAGGTGTCCGTGCGCACGTCCGACGGGTTGATCTCGATCTCGATGCTGTCGTCGACGACGGGCGAGACCCCGACCGAGGCGAACGACGTGTGCCGCTTGGCCGCCGCATCATAGGGGCTGATGCGCACCAGACGGTGGACGCCCGATTCGGACTTCAGCCAGCCATAGGCGTTAGGTCCGGAGATCAGCAGGGTCGCCGACTTGATGCCGACCTGTTCGCCGGACTCTTCTTCCTGAAGCTCGACCTCATAGCCGTGCGAGCGCGCCCAGCGGCTGTACATCCGCAGCAGAATGCCCGCCCAGTCGTTGGACTCGGTGCCGCCCGCGCCGGAGTTGACCTCCAGATAAGCGTCGTTGCCGTCAGCCTCGCCGGACAGCAGGGCTTCCAGTTCGGCGCGCGCGGCACGGTCCTTGATGGACTTCAGCTGTTCACGCGCTTCTTCGAGGGTGGCTTCGTCGCCCTCTTCGTCCGCCATTTCGGCCAGCATGATCCCGTCTTCGAGACCCTGCTCCATCTCCTTGACGGCGTTGACCTGAACTTCCAGACGCGAGCGTTCGCGGCTGACGGCCTGGGCCTGTTCGGGATTGTCCCACAGCGTCGGATCCTCGACCCGCGCGTTCAGCTCATCGAGCTTTCTTAGAGCGACATCCCAGTCAAAGTCGCCTCCTGAGCAGAGCGACGCTCTGCTCGATGTCGGCCTTCATGGCCTCGACATCCGATCTCATCGCAAACTCCTGCGAACGGAAGTCCCCCGCAACCAGGACCGCGCGACGCGCGTCCGATAGGGAAGGACAGGTGAAACGGCGCGCCTGAAAGCAGGCGCGCCGGGTTGATGGCTTACCTAGAGCCTCAGTAAAGGCCGCTCAAGTCCTCGGCCGGCTCCTTCTTCGGCGGCGGCGGCGCAGCCGGAGGCGGCGCGGTCGGCGTCGGGGTCTGGGAGCGGACCTCCTGCTCACGACGGATGACGTCGTAATAGTTCTGCGGCCCTTCGGGCTGGGCCGGCGGCGGCGCTTCTTCGCGCAGCTGACGCTCAGTGCCCGGGCGGAAGGCCTCTTCGATGCCGTTGACGGTGCGGAAAATGGCGTTCTTCGGCTTCACGAACGGCCGCGCAGGCCGCTCCTTCAGCGCGTCTTCCATGAAGTCGATGAAGATCGGCACGGCGGTCGAGGCCCCGGCTTCACCGCCGCCCAGCGAACGGTTGTCGTCGAAGCCGACGAAGACGCCGACCACGATGTCGGCCGAGAAGCCGACGAACCAGGCCGAACGATATTCATTGGTGGTGCCCGTCTTGCCGCCGACCCACGGGCCCAGGCTGCGAGCGCGAGCGCCGGTGCCGCGCTGGATCACGCCCTCCAGCATGGAGGTCATCTGATAGGCGGTGATGGGGTCGATCACCTGGGTCCCGCGATCCTGAAGGCGGGGCGATTCCTGGCCGCTGAAGCCCCGGCCGCAGTCGCGGCACTGGCGACGGTCGGCGCGGTGGATGGTCTGGCCGTTCCGGTCCTGAGCCAGTTCGATGAGATAGGGATCGATGCGGCGCCCGCCGTTGACGAAGGCGGCATAGGCGGCGGTGATGCGGTAAGGCGTGGTTTCCCCGGCCCCCAGCGACATGGCCAGGTTCGGCGACATGTCGTCCACGACGCCCATCTTCTTCGACAGGTCGACGACGTTCTTCATGCCCACCGCCTGCGCCAGGCGCACGGTCATGACGTTGCGCGACAGCTCCAGCCCGCGCCGCAGCGTCTGGGGTCCATAGAACTGGCGGCTGTAGTTCTGAGGCGTCCAGGCGCGGCCGCCGGGGCCGCCCGGGAAGCTGATCGGCGCATCCAGCACGATCGAGGCCGGGGTGAAGTCGCCTTCCAGCGCCGCCGCATAGACGAAGGGCTTGTAGGCCGAGCCCGGCTGGCGCTTCGCCTGGGTCGCGCGGTTGAAGCTGGACAGGGCGTAGGAATAGCCGCCGACCATCGCCAGGACGCGGCCCGACTGCGGCTCGATCGCAACCAGGGCGCCGTTGACGGCCGGGACCTGCTTCAGGGCGAACTGGCCGTTCTGGCGCTCGACGAAGATCAGGTCGCCGCGCTTCAGCGGGCGACGTCCGGCGTTGGACCAGGCCACATCGGCGGCGCGCAGCGCGCCCGCCTGATCGTCCTTGGCCGTGCGGACGCGGATTGAGCCCCCGCTGACGCTTTCAACGGCGGCCGCCTGCCACGAGCGGCGCTCGGGCGGGGTCGTGCGTTTCTGCGCCTCGGCCTGCCAGCCGTCGGCGAAGTCGGTCGTGCCCCAGGCGCCGCGCCAGCCGTGTCGACGGTCATAGTCCTCAAGCCCGCGCATCAGGGCGTCACGCGCCGCCGACTGCAGCTGCGGATCAAGCGTCGTGCGCAGGTAGTAGCCGCCACGATTGACCTCTTCCTGACCGAACAGGGCGATGGCGCGACGACGCGCCTCCTCCACGAAGAAGTCGGCGTCGGCGTACTCGGCTCGACGGGGCGCAGAGCGGGTGTTCAGCGGACGGGCCAGCGCTGTCTTCAACTGCTCGTCGGACAGCCATTTGTTGTCGGCCATCTCGCCCAGCACCCAGTTCCGACGACCCAGCGCAGCAGCCGGATAACGTTTCGGGTGATAGTTGGTCGGCCCCTTGGGCAGGGCCGCCAGGAAGGCCGCCTCGTCCGGCGTCAGCTGATCCAGCGACTTGCCGAAATAGTTATAGGCCGCCGAAGCCACGCCATAGGAGCGATAGCCCAGGTAGATCTCGTTCAGATACAGTTCGAGGATCTGCTCCTTGGTCAGCGTCGCTTCCAGACGGCTGGAGAGGACGGCTTCCTTGAGCTTGCGGTTCAGGCTGGTCTCACTGGTCAGCAGGACGTTCTTGGCCACCTGCTGGGTGATGGTCGAGCCGCCCTCCAGCCGCTTGCCCGACATGACGTTGAACACGTTCTTGAACATGGCCCGGCCGATGCCGGACACGTCGATGCCGCCGTGATTGAAGAAGTTCTGATCCTCGGCCGCCAGGAAGGCGTGCACGACCGTCTGCGGCACCTGGTCATAGGTGACGTAGATGCGCCGCTGGTCCGAGAACTCGCCGATCAGGGTGCCGTCGCCGGCATAGACGCGCGTCGCCGTCGCGGGGCGATAGTCCGCCAGTTCAGAGGCGTCCGGCATGTCGTGCAGGACCCAGGCGGCGTAGATGGCCACCACCACCCCGGCCAGGGCGATAGCGCCCAGCAGGGCTACGCCCGCCATGACGAACCAGCGTTCGGCTATCTTCACCACGAACTCCGCAAGACGCACCCCATCATCGCTCGTTTATCGCGCGTCGCGCGGCGCGCAAAGCGGAACCGCACTTATCCCTTGTCGCGCAGCAGGCGCGCCTTGTCGCGCTGCCAGTCGCGCTCGGCCGCCGTCTCGCGTTTGTCATGCAGTTTCTTGCCCTTGGCCAGGGCGATCTCCAGCTTCGCCTTGCCCGCCTCATTCAGATAGAGGCGCACAGGGACGATGGTGCGCCCTTCGCGTTGGACTGCGCCGATCAGCTTGTCGATCTGCTTGCGGTGCAGCAGCAGCTTACGGTGACGGCGCGGCTCATGGTTGAAGCGGTTCGCCATCTTATAGGGCGGGATGTCGGCGTTGATCAGCACCATCTCGCGCCCCTCGGGCGAGACATAGCTCTCGGCGATATTGGCCCGGCCGTCGCGCAAAGCCTTGATCTCGGTGCCCCGCAGCTGGAGCCCGGCTTCGATATGATCTTCGAGGAAGTAGTCGAAGCGCGCGCGTCGGTTTTCGGCGATGGTCTTCTGTTTGGGGGCGTCGGCGGCCATCAGGCGACTCCAGCGGCGGCCAGCGCCTCGTCGATGGCGGGCCGCACCGCGTCGGCCGTCAGCGACAGCGGCAGGCGAACCTCTTGCGTGCACAGGCCCATCTTAGCCAGGGCGTATTTGGTCGGGGACGGCGAGTTGTCGAGGAACAGCGCCTTGTGCAGACCGATCAGCCGTTCCTGCCACGAGCGCGCGGCGGCGAAATCCCCGGCCTGGATGGCGTCATGCAGGGCGACCATCGCCTCAGGCGCGACGTTAGAGGTCACGGAAATGACGCCGACGCCGCCGTGCGCGGCATAGCCAAGATAGCTGGAATCATCGCCCGAGATCAGGTCGAAGGCGCCGTCGATATTGGCCCGCATCCAGCTGGCCCGCGCCACATCGGCGCTGGCGTCCTTGATGCCGACGATGTTCGGATGCGCCGCCAGGGCCGCCACCGTCTCGTTCGACAGGTCCACCCCCGTACGCCCCGGCACGTTGTAGAGCAGGATCGGCAGTTGCACGGCGTCCGCCACCGCCTCGAAATGCGCCTGCATTCCGACCTGCGACGGGCGGTTGTAATAGGGGGTCACGACCAGGGCGCCGTCGGCGCCGACCGTCTTGGCGAAACGGGTCAGGTCGATCGCCTTGTCCGTGGCGGACGAGCCCGCCCCGGCGATGACGCGGATGCGACCAGCGGCGATGGCGACGCACTGTTCGACCACGCGCTTGTGCTCATCCAGATGCAGGGTGGCGCTCTCGCCCGTGGTGCCCATCGGCACGACGCCGTGAACCCCAGCGGCGATCTGGCGCTCCAACAGGCGCTCGAAAGCGGCCTCGTCCACGTTTCCGTCACGAAGAGGTGTGATCAGGGCGGTGATCACGCCCTTGAACAAGGGGGCGGTCATGGGAACAACATACCTGCGCGGAGAATGGGCGGCGGTCCGCCCGTCACTAATCGGCAAAGGGTAGGTTGCCCGCCGCCTGGCCGCAACCAAAGATGAATGAGGATCAGATATCTAATGATCGCGACGACCGTGGCCGCCGCCTTGGCGATTCTGACTCCCCCGGCTCAGGACGTGCTGAACAGCACGCCTGCCCCCTACTCCGCCAGCCAGGGCGGAATCATCAGCAGCCAGGACGCCGCCCTGGTGCAGCAGGGACTGACCGCCGCGCGAGCCCGCGACGTGGTCGGCACGCAGGCCGTCATGGCCCGGATTTCCGACCCCTCGGCGCGCAAGCTGGTCGAGTGGGCGCTGGTCGACACCTCTGACAGGCAGATGTCCTACAGCGACCTGGCGCGGGCGCAGACCGACCTGGCGAACTGGCCGCGCGGCGAATCGCGCAGAGCAGCCGGCGAGCGAGCGCTGGACATGGCTGGCCAGTCGCCGGACGCCGTCATCGCCTTCTTCAACGGGACCGCCCCGACCACGGCCCAGGGCGCCATCGCCCTGGCCGGCGCGCTGGAGCAGACCGGCCGCCGCCAGGAGGCCCAGGCGCTGATTCGCGACTGGTGGCGCACCCAGAGCTTTGAGGAAGCTCAGCAAAGCCGCATCTATTCGCGCTGGAGCGGGTGGCTGACCAGCGACGATCATGTGGCGCGGCTGAACATGCTGCTGCTGGGGCCGCACGGCCCGGCGACGCGCGCCATGGTCGCCCTGGTCCCGGCCGACCGTCAGACGATCGCCAACACGGTGATGGCGCTTCGGACCGCCTACGCCCCCGACGCCATCGTCGGCGGTCTGTCGCCTTCGCAGGCCAACGACCCGGCCGTGGTGCTCGAGCGGGTGCGCCTGCTGCGCTCGGCCGGGCGCCAGTCCGAAGCCTTCCCGCTCCTGTCGGCCCTGCCCGCCGCGCCGTCGCACGCGGACGGTCAGAACACCCTGTGGAGCGAACGCCGCAACTACTTCCTGGACGCCCTGCAGCAGGGCGACGCGCGCGCCGCCTACGCCGCCATGAACGGCCACGGCTTCCCCTCGGGCGAGCGCAAGGTCGACGCCGAGTTCTTCGCCGGCTGGGTGGCCCTGACCAAGCTCAATGATCCGGCCACGGCGGCCCAGCATTTCGAGGCCCTGCGCAACGCCTCCTCGACCCCGATCACGCAAGGGCGCGCCCTGTACTGGCTGGGCCGGGCGGCCGAGGCGCGCGGCGACCGCGAGGGCGCCCAGCGCTGGTATCAGGCGGGCGCCGAGCACTGGCAGACCTTCTATGGCCAGCTGGCGGCGGAAAAGGCCGGGGCGACGACCCTGACCCTGCCGGGCGAACCGGCGCCGGCGCCGGAAGACGTCAACCGCTTCGAGGGCAATGAAGTGGTGCGGGCCACCCGCATCCTGGGCCAGATCGGCGAGAAGACGCTGATGCGGGTGTTCGCCTATCATCTGGATGATACCCTGCCGTCGCCCTACGACCTGGCGCAGCTGTTCGACCTGATGCAGGGCTATGGCGACCAGTTCGGCTCGATGATGGTCGGTCGCGCCGCCAGCCAGCGCGGCTTCGTCATGCCCGAGCGGATGTATCCGATTCAGTTGCCGCAACAGGTCGCGGGCATGGCGCCGAACGAGTTCGCCCTGGCCATTACCCGTCAGGAATCCAGCTTCGATCCGCTGGTCCGTTCGCACGCCGATGCGCGCGGCATGATGCAGCTTCTGCCCGCGACGGCGCAGGGCGTGGCGCGTCGCATGGGCCGCTCGTTCAACTCAGAGCAGCTCTGGGACCCGGAGATCAACATGACCCTGGGCAGCTATCACCTGGGCGAGCTGATCAACAACTTCGGCGGATCGCCCTTGCTGGCCTCTGTCGGTTACAACGCCGGACCGGCCCGTCCGCCGCAGTGGACCGCCCGCTGCGGCGACCCGCGTCAGGCCCAGGTCGATCCCATCGACTTCATCGAGTGCGCCCCCTTCACCGAGACGCGCAACTACATGATGCGGGTGATGGAGAACATGCAGGTCTATCGCGCCCGGCTGAACGGCGGCTCTGCCCCGCTGACGCCGTCGGCGGACCTGGCGCGCGGCACGCCGCCGAACGCCGGACCGCGCGCCTATCAGCCGTGATGTGACGCGCGACGGGCCGCTAGCCACGGCCCCTCTGACGCCTCCAGCCATACGGCGTCGAGGTTGAAGACGGTCTTCAGGATGCTGGGCGACAGGGCCTCGGTCGGCGCGCCTTCCGCCGCCGTGCGCCCTTGGTCCAGCACCACGACCCGATCGGCGAAACGCGCCGCCAAGCTGAGGTCGTGCAGGCTGACCAGGACCCCGCGCCCTGCGTCGGCGCGCGCGCGCAGCCGCTCCAGCACCAGCAGCTGGGCGTCCGGGTCCAGACCGGCGATCGGCTCATCGGCGACCAAGAGAGGCGCCGGAACCGTCAGGGCGCGGGCCAGAAGCACGCGTGCGCGTTCGCCGCCCGACATATCGGCCACGCCGCGATCGGCCAGATGGCCGACGCCGACCTCGTCCAACGCGGCGCGGGCGCGCTCGAGAGCCGCCCCCCCGGTCAGAAAAGGCGCGCCCAGCGCCGCCACCTCGACGGCCGGCAGGTTCCAGGCGATGGAACGGTCCTGCGGCAGATAGGCCGCGCGCTCGCCGCGCTGGCGTTCCGACAGGCGTCGGGCCTCGTGGTCGCCCAGACGAGCGGTCCCTTCGGTCAGCGGGGCCAAGCCAAGGGCGGCGCGAACCGCCGTCGACTTGCCCGCCCCGTTCGGTCCGCACAGGGCGACGACTTCGCCTGGCCGGACAACGAAGGACGCGCCTTTCAAAACCTCGACCCCGCCGAGGCGCGCGTGGGCGTTCTCAAGCTCCAGCAGCCCGCTCACAGCCGCCACTCCCGCGCCGCCCGCCATGCGATCAGGGCGAACAGCGGCGCGCCGACCAGGGCGGTGAACACCCCCAGCTTCAGCTCCTGATCCGTCGGCAGCATCCGCGCCATAAGATCGGCCAGCACCAGCATCAAGCCGCCCGCCAGAGCCGAGGGCGCCAGCAACCGTCCCGGATCGCCGCGAACCGCCGCCCGCACCAGATGCGGCGCCGCCAGGCCGACGAAGCCGATGACGCCGGCAACGGCCACCGCCGCGCCTGCGGCCAGCGACGCCGCCGCCAGGGCCAGCACTCGCATCCGCCCCATCGACAGGCCGGACGCCCGCGCCGCCTCCTCGCCCAGCGTCAGCATCCTCAGCCCCGGCGACGCGCTTCTCGCCAGAAACGCCGAGATCAGAAGCGCCGGCGCCACCCAGGCGACATCGTTCCAACTGCGGTTCTCGACCGATCCCAGCAGCCAGTTCATCACCTCGGCCGAGGCGATCGGCGAGGGCGACAGGTTGAAGATCAGGGCCGTCAGGGCGCCTGCGAAACTGGACAGGGCCACGCCGAACAGGATCAGCGCCTCAGGCGCTCGCACCCGCGCCGCCAGGGCGATCAGCAGGCCGCCGCCGACGGCCGCGCCGAACAGGGCCGCGCTTTCGACGGCGCCGGGTATGGCGGCCAGCCCTAGAACAATAGCGGTCGCCGCGGCCAGAGCCGAGGTCGCCGACACGCCCAGCACCCCCGGCTCGGCCAGCGGATTACGCAACAGTCCCTGCATCACCGCCCCGGCCAGGCCGAGCGCCGCGCCGACCAGCAGAGCGCAGACCGCGCGCGGCGCCCGCACCAACCACAGCACCTCGCCCGGACCGGACGCAGGATTAGAAAACCCCTCGGCGTACTGCCCCGCGCTGAAAGCGGTTTCTCCCAGGGTCACCGCCACGCCGAGCGCGGCGACCAGGGCCAAACCCAGGCCGATATTCAGTCTCGCGGCGCCGGTCATTTCGCCTGCTCCGCCAGCAGAGCAGCTGCGTCCGCCGCGAACCACGCGGGACAGGTCAGGGCCGCGCCGGGCAGGCTGGCCGCCGTGCGTTCCGCTGTCGCCCGGCGCATGACTGGATGGCGCCCGGCGCCGCGCCAGTCCGACCGCGCCAGGTCGAAGAATCCCTTCACATACAGCGCAGGCGGCGAAAGCAGCACCCGCTCCAGCCCCAGCGGCTGATAGCCGGGCTGAATCACCCCGTTGCGGAACCCGGCCGCGCGCAGGATGGCGTCCATCAGCGAGCCCGGCCCGCTGGTGAAGCCGCTGGCCGTGACATAGACAGCCGCCCGCCCCCGCCCCGCGCCCGACGCCTGCGTCAGCCGCGTCTCCATTTGGCGGATCAGGGCCTCGCCGCGCGCGCGGCGATCCAGTGCGGCCGCCACCTTGCGGATGTTGGCTTTGATTCCCTCCATGTCCGTGGCGTCGTCGATGCCGACCGTGCGCACTCCACGCCGATCGAGCGCGTTCAAAAGCCGTGCATCGCCGCCCCAGTAACGAACCGCCACGTCCGGCTGAAATCCTGTCGCGGCCTCCAGGGTCGGACGAACCATCCGCCGCCCATTCGCCGCCTGTCGCATCCATGCATCGGGATCGTCGGCGCGCGGCGACAGGGCGAGCTCCGCGTCAGGCGCGAGGGCCAGGACGAACTGATCGGCGCACTGATCCAACGCCATCACCCGCAGCGGCCGCGCCTGGGTTGCGGTCGCCAAGGTTGCGGTGATCAGGAGGACGAGTCCGCAGCAGCATCGCCTCACCGGGCGGCCAGCCCATTGAACAGCACGTCCAACTGAGTGCGGATCAAAACCTCGCGGTCCGCCCAGTCGAAATAGGGCTTGGTGATCAGCAAGGAGACCAGACCGTGCACGCAAGCCCAGATGACCTGCGCCTGTATCCGCGCGTCCCCGCGCAGGACGCCCTGCTCCACGGCGTCTTCGACAACTGACACCACGGCCTCAAACAATTCTCCTCCCGCCTTCTGCGCAATGGTCTCGGCCCCGTGGCGGGTCTCGGCCGTCGGCGTGAGATAGGCGAGGCGGTAGGCGTTGGGATGCTCCAGGCCGAAAGCCACATAGCTCTCGGCGATCCGGCGCAGGCGCGCCAGCGAGGGTTCCGTATCCGCCAGGATGCTGCGGTTGCGCTCGGCCAGCCTTTCGAAGGTATTCCTACAAATCTCGTTCAGGATTTCGCTCTTATCGGCGAAATGCATGTAGAGCGCCGTCGAGGACAGGCCCACCTCATCGGCGATCTTGCGGATCGTGGCGCCGTCGTAGCCGCTTTCGACAAAGATGCGTTCGGCCGCCGTCAGGATCTCGGCCCGGCGTTCGTGCCCGTCTCCCTTGGCCTTGCGGTTCGATCGCGACGTGGAAGTCGTGGAGATCGACAATCAACTGGCTCCTTGAACGAGGGACCCGAGTCCCGAGGCGAGGTTAACTCGACCAACCCCTCTAGCCAAACCCAAGCTTTGGGATATCAATGATATTAACATTGCGTTAAATCGGACGAGGGCGTGGTGGGTTGTCAACAATCAAGGACAGAGTCAGCGCGCATCACCCTGACGCGCGTTCAGGCGATCTCCATAGGCGTCGCGCTGGCGCTGAGCATGACCAGCGCCGCCGCTGTGCCGCGTCTGGCCGGATGGCTCCTCGTATCGACACAGATCGCTTTTCTGGCGCTGGCGGCGTGGCGGCTGGGCCTAATCGCGGTTCAGGCCCGCGCGCCGAGGGCGGCCCTGTCTTCCAGTTGGCGTCATGAGGACTGGCCCCGCTACACCGTCGTAGCTGCGCTTTATCACGAGGCGCAGATATTGCCCCATCTGGTCGAGCGACTGGATGAGATCGATTATCCCCGTGACCGCCTGCAAGGCTTCCTGGCGCTTGAAGCGGATGATCACGCCACGATCGCCGCAGCGTCGCAGCTGGAGCTGCCCGACTGGTTGAGCGTGCTGGTGGTGCCGCCCGGCACGCCGAAGACCAAGCCACGCGCGTTGAACTACGCCCTGGCGCGAGCGACCGGCGACTTCCTGACCATCTACGACGCGGAAGACGACCCCGATCCGCTGCAACTGAAGGAAGCGGCGATGAAGTTTCGCGATGAGGGCGACAGCCTGGCCTGCGTTCAGGCTCCGCTGCGCATCCGCAGTCGCCAGAAGACCAGCCCTCACCCCCTGCTCGACCGCCAATTCGCCGCCGAATACGCCGCCCTGTTCGAGATCACCCTGCCCGCCATGGTTCGGCTTGGCCTGCCCTTTCCGCTGGGCGGGACCAGCAATCATTTCCGCGTTTCGGTGCTGAGGGCGCTAGGCGGGTGGGACTCCTGGAACGTGACCGAGGACGCCGATCTTGGCTTCAGGATCTGGCGTGCCGGATATCGACTGGGCGTCATCAGCCGGCCCACCTATGAGACGCCGCCCGGTCCGGTGCGCCTTTGGCTGCCGCAGCGGACGCGCTGGCTGAAAGGCTATCTGCAGACGTTGGCGGTGCACACGCGCTGGACCGAGGGAATGGGCTGGCGCGGCTGGGCGGCGTTGATCATGACCATCGGCGCCGGCCTGGGATCGGCGGCGGTCCATGCCGGCTGCATGGCCTGGGTCGCCGTGGTTTGCCTGATGTCGGCCATGGACCGGCAACTGCCGTCCCTTTCCGTTCTGGGATGGGCGGTGCTGATCGTGGGGGTCGCAGCCGCCTGGATCACCAAATACCGCGGCGCGCGGATCGCCGGGACGCCCTATGGCCCGCTCGATATGGCGGCCTCCCTGCCTTATTGGTTCCTGTTGAGCCTGGCCTTCATGCACGCCGCCGTCCGGCTGGCGCTGGAACCGCACCGCTGGGACAAGACCCCGCATCAGGACGATATAGAACTGATCATCGTTCCTGACCCCTATCCCGACGCTGGACGAGCAGCGGCCTGAGCGCCTATCAGCGCGCATGGCTCCGGTTCTTTCCTCCACGCCCGAAACCCTGGTCACCCGCGGGTGGTCGGACTACGCCCTTTTGGACAGCGGCGACGGCCGCAAGCTGGAGCGTTACGGCCGCTACACCGTCGTGCGCCCCGAGCCCCAGTGCTTCTGGAAGCCTCATGAGGAGGCAGCCTTCGAGCGCGCCAACGCCATGTTCGACCCCCAGCAGGAGGAAGAGGATTCCGGTCGCTGGCGGTTCGATCAACACGGGCCGATCGACGCCTTTCCGCTAAAGTGGCGCGACGTGCGCTTCATGGGGCGGTTCACCCCGTTCCGGCACCTGGCCTTCTTCCCCGAGCAGGCGGCCAACTGGGAGTGGCTGGACGCCCGCGTCCGCACCCTGAAGCAGCCGAAGATTCTGAACCTGTTCGGCTATACCGGCGTGGCCAGCCTGGCCTGCGCGGCGGCGGGCGCCCACGTCACCCACGTCGACGCCTCCAAGAAATCCGTGGCCTACGCCCGCGAGAACGCCGAACTTTCCGGCCTGGCCGACCGCCCGATCCGCTGGATCGTCGAGGACGCCCGCAAGTTTGTGGCGCGAGAGGTGCGGCGCGGCAGCAAATATGACGGCATCATCCTGGACCCGCCGAAGTATGGGCGCGGCGCCAATGGCGAAGTCTGGCGGCTGTTCGAGGACATGCCGGGGCTGCTGAAGGGCTGCGCCGCCCTGCTGTCCGACGACGCCTCCTTCCTGCTGCTGAACGCCTATGCGGCGCGCATTTCGGGCCTGTCGCTGGCGCATATGATGGCCGAGGCGACGCATGATCGCGGCGGCCGCATCGACTGGGGCGAACTGGCCCTGTCGGAGGACGGCGAGAGCGCCCGCGCGATCGGCCTCAGCTTCTTCGCCCGATGGAGCGCCTGATGACCGAACGCCTCATCACCTCCCTCACCAACGACACCATCAAGGCCGTCCGCGCCCTGCACATGCGCAAGGAGCGCGAGGCGACGGGCCGCTTCCTCGCCGAGGGTCTGAAGTTCATCGGCGAGGCGCTGGATCAGGGGCGCGCCCCGGTCATGCTGCTGGTCGGTCAGGACGCCCGGCCCCACCCCCTGCTGGACCGAGCCAAGGCCGAGACGCTGAAGAGCGGCGGGCAGATCATCGTCGTCACCCACGCCATCCTCGAAAAGATCAGCCGTCGCGACAATCCGCAGACGGTGCTGGGCGTGTTCGAACAGGTCTATACGCCGCTGGACGCCATCCAGCCCGACGCCAAGCCCTGCTGGGTGGCGCTGGAGCAGGTGCGCGATCCGGGCAATCTGGGCACCATCATCCGCACAGCGGACTCGGCCGGCTGCGGCGGCGTCATCCTCATCGGCGATTGCGTCGATCCCTTCTCGGTCGAGGCGGTGCGCGCGACCATGGGCTCGGTCTTCGCGGTCAGCATCAGCAAGGCGACGCGTGAAGAGTTCCTGGCCTGGCGCGCCTCTTGGCCCGGCAGCGTCATCGGCACCCGCCTGGACGCCACCCACGGCTATCGCGACAGCCCGGCGCGCCACCCCGCCCTGATCATGATGGGCAATGAACAGGCGGGCCTGACCGACGATCTGGCCGCCGCCTGCGACCTGAACGTCAAGATCCCCATGCGCGGCCGGGCCGACAGCCTGAACCTGGCCATCGCCACCGGCATCATGGTCTATGCGCTGACCGACGCCGCCTATGGCGAAGGGCTGTAAGGCGGGCTGATGCCGCGTCAGGTTCCGCGCGGCTTGGCCCGGCTGGTCGCCGCCGCATTGGCCGGATCTTCCGGCCACGGGTGGCGCGGATAGCGGCCGCGCATCTCGCTGCGCACCGCCGCCCATGACCCTGCCCAGAAACCCGGCAGGTCTTTGGTCACCTGCACCGGCCGCCGCGCGGGCGACAGCAGGCTGAGCGTCAGGGGCACACGGCCCCCGCCGACCATCGGGTGCGCCTTTACGCCGAACAGTTCCTGCACCCGGATTTCGACACGCGGTCCGCCCTCGGCGGCATAGTCGATGCCCGCGCTGCCCAGCGGCGTGGTCAGGCGCGTCGGCGCCAGTTCATCCAGCTTGCGCTGCAAATCCCAGGGGATCAGTCCGCGCAGGGCTTCAGCCAGCTTGCCGTCGCTGATGTCGGCCAGCGATCGCGCACCGTCCAGCAGAGGCCAGAGCCAGTCCTCGCGCGCCGCCAGCAGCCCCTCATCCGAAACGTCGGGCCAGGCGCCGTCCAGCTCGCGCATGAAAGCCAGCCGCGCCCGCAGCGCTCCCGCCTGCTCGCCCCACTTCAAGGCGCCGAGGCCGCCCGCTTCGATTTCCGACTTCAGCGCCGCGGTCATGGTCGCCCGATCCGGCGCGCCGACCACTTTCTCGTCCAGCACCAACGCGCCGATGCGCCGGATGCGGCGGATCACCGGCTTGCCGGAAGGCTCGCGCGCCAGCCGGTCCTCGACCTCGATCAGATGCGCCAGATCGGCTTCCAGCGTCGCGGCGTCCAGCGCCGCCGCCAGACGGATGCGGTCGCGAGCGTCTCCGCCGCCCAGTTCCGCCACCGCCAACCACGGTTCGCGCGCCAGATGATCCGTCGGCTCGATGAAGGCGCCGCGCCCGGAGGCCAGCAGCACCTCGCCCGGCTTGCCCTTGGCGCGCGCGACGCGTTCGGGGAAGGCCTCGGCCAGCAGCAGGCCGGCGTCCGGCTCGCCGTCCCGGCCGCCGCCCGCCGCCCGCGCCCAGCGCTCAGCCAGCTTCATCGCGTCGCGGCCGCGCGGCGAACGGTCCCGCTCCAGTCCCTTGAGGCGTTCGTGCAGATCGACGCCGTTTCCGCCGAGGCCCGGCTCGCTGAGCACCGCCGCGATCCTCGCCCCGCCCAGGGCATCGCCCTGATCTGAGGCGACAGCGACCATGTGGGCCAGACGCGGCGCCAAGGGGATGCGGGTCAGCCGTCGCCCGTGCGGCGTCAGGTCGCCCTTGGCGTCCAGCGCGCCCAGACGGGCCAGCACTCTGCGCGCCTCGGCCATGGCGCCAACGGGCGGCGGGTCCAGCAGGGCCAGCCCCTCGACCGACTTCGCCCCCCAACGCGCCAGATCGAGCGCGAAGGCGGTCAGATCCGCCTCCTGAATTTCCGGCCGCTGATGGGCGACCAGGCCGCGCGTCTGTTCCTCGTCCCACAGGCGATAGCAGACGCCCGGTTCGACCCGGCCCGCGCGGCCCCGCCGCTGCTCGGCCGAGGATCGGCTGACCTTGACCGTCGCCAGCCGGGTCAGGCCGCTGGACGGTTCGAAGCGGGGCACGCGCGACAGGCCGCCGTCGATCACCACGCGCACCCCCTCGATGGTCAGGCTGGTCTCGGCCACGGAGGTCGCCAGAACCACCTTGCGGCGGCCAGGCGCGGCGGGCTCGATGGCGCGGTCCTGCTCGGCCTTGTCGAGCGCGCCATAGAGGGCGACGACATCGACCGACGGATCACGCAGCCGCTCGTTCAGGCGCTGGACGGTGCGGTGAATCTCGCCCTGCCCCGGCAGGAAGGCCAGGATCGAACCGGTCTGCTCGTGCAGGGCCTGAACCACGGCCTTGGCCATGGCCTCCTCGAACCGTTCGACCGGGTTGCGGCCCAGATAGCGGGTCTCGACCGGGAACATCCGTCCCTCGGCCTCGATCACTGGCGCGCCGTCGAGCAGGCGCGACACCCCCGCGATGTCGAGCGTCGCCGACATGACCAGCAGACGCAGATCGTCGCGCAGCACCGACTGACTGTCGCGCGCCAGCGCCAGACCCAGATCGGCGTCCAGACTGCGCTCGTGGAATTCGTCGAACAGGACGGCGCCGACGCCCTCCAGGCCCGGGTCGTCGAGAATCATCCGCGTGAAGACGCCCTCGGTCACGACCTCGATTCGGGTGTCCGGACCGATCCGGC
Organism: Brevundimonas naejangsanensis; assembly: GCF_000635915.2. Taxonomy (NCBI): domain Bacteria; kingdom Pseudomonadati; phylum Pseudomonadota; class Alphaproteobacteria; order Caulobacterales; family Caulobacteraceae; genus Brevundimonas; species Brevundimonas naejangsanensis. Next base: position 1,052,268 of record NZ_CP015614.1, on the reverse strand, counting down.
TCTGCAGACGCGTGCGATAACCGACGGTTCCGCCAGCCTTTTGGCCAAGATTAGCGGCCATGCGATCAGCGGCGGCGCGCGCGGCTAGTCGTCGCGGCTCCAGGACTAAAATCTTGCCGCCCGCCAGCCATGGCTGATCCAGCAGGGCCAAGGGCACGACCGTGGTCTTGCCCGCGCCCGGCGGGGCCGCCAGGACGACCGCAGAGGTCTGGGCCAGGGCGGCCTTCAGCGGCTCCAGAACGGCGTGAATCGGCAACATAAAGCGGCTGTAGCGCCTTCCAAGGGGTTCACGAAAGCGTCGTCGGCGCGTCATCCCTCGTAAACCGCGTTGCGCGCACGGCCTCAGATGGCTAGCGTCCCCGCCCAAGAAGGCGACCCGGGAGGGGTCGTCGCATATGTTGGGGGCGCAACTGCATGTCTGCAGACGGCGTAAAGCCTGCCGGTAATCGGCTATTCCTTAAAAAATCCATCGCCCAAATTCAGAAGGAAGCCGCCAAAAGCGAGCTGAAGCGGACGCTTGGCCCGCTGAATCTGATGAGTCTGGGCATCGGCGCCATCATCGGCGCGGGCATCTTCGTGCTGACGGGTCAGGTGGCTTCGGCCCACGCCGGTCCGGCCATCATGTTCTCCTTCGTCATCGCCGGCATCGCCTGCGGCCTGGCGGGCCTGTGCTACGCCGAACTGGCGTCGACCATGCCGGTCTCGGGCTCGGCCTACACCTATGCCTACGGCACTCTGGGCGAAATCTTCGCCTGGATCATGGGCTGGCTGTTGGTGCTGGAATACGGCGTCGCGGCCTCGACCGTCGCCGTCGGCTGGTCCGGCTATGTGGTGTCGATCCTGAATGACTTCGGGATCAGCGCCAGTCTGTTTCCGACAATAAGTTACCCAGGCGGCGAAGGACCCCAGTGGGCCACCCCGCTGATCCAGTACGTCGCCTCGGGCGCTGACGCGGGCTTCCCGCTGACGGGCACCTTCAACCTGGTGGCGGCCGTCGGCATCGCCGCCGTCTGCGGCCTGCTGGTGCTGGGCGTGTCGGAATCGGCGAACATCAACAACGCCATCGTGGTCATCAAGATCATCGTCCTGCTGACCTTCATCGCTGTGGGCCTGCAGTACATCAACCCGGCCAACTGGGACCCCTTCATCCCGCCGCAGGGCGACAGCTGGGACCAATTCGGCGTGGGCGGCATCTTCCGCGGCGCCTCGATCATCTTCTTCGCCTATGTCGGTTTTGAAGCGGTTTCGACCGCCGCCGCCGAAGCCAAGAACCCGTCGAAGGACGTGCCGATCGGGATCCTGGGCGCCCTGTTCGTCTGCACTCTGATCTACATGGTCGTGGCCGCCGTCATGACCGGCGTCGTTCCCTACCTGGAGCTGGCTTCGCCGGCCCCGATCGCCGTCGCCATCGACCGCATGGCGCTCACCTGGGCCGACATTCCGCTGGCCGGCGCGCCGAGCGGCAAGCTCAACCTGATCGCCTTCCTGATCAAGATCGGCGCCATCACTGGCCTGTCCTCGGTCATGCTGGTGCTGTGCTACGGCCAGACGCGGATCTTCTACACGATGGCGCGCGACGGCCTGCTGCCCAAGGCGTTCGCCGTGGTGCACCCGAAGTTCCGCACCCCGTGGATCGGCACCATTCTGCTGGGCATCGTCATCGCCATCGCGGCGTCCTTCCTGCCCATCTCGATCCTGGGCGACCTGGTGTCGCTGGGCACGGCGACGGCCTTCGCCATCGTCTGCCTGTCGGTCATCGTCCTGCGCATCAAGCACCCAGACATGGAGCGTCCCTTCCGTGTTCCGGGCGGCATGGTCACGGCCGTGCTGGGCATCCTGGCCTGTCTGACGCTGGCGTCGTTCAACTTCGTGCCGATGGTCCAGCACGCCCTGAACGACAACCCGCTGCCGCTGACCATCCTAGGCGTCTACGCCGTGGTCGGGGCGCTTATCTACGGTCTGTACGGCTTCGCCCACTCGAAGCTGGCCAAGGGCATCGACATCACCGAGGACGTGAAGCTGGAATCGGCGGCTGACGCCTTCGGTCATGGCGTCGACAACAAGAAGGACGACTGATCCTGATCAGTCGTTCCGCACACCGCGTCTGCACGTTGCAGCGGGCCGACGGCCTCAAGCAGCGCGAAGCGCGGCAGGCCCAAAAAAGAGAAGGGCCCCGGAGCGATCCGGGGCCTTTTTCATGGCCGGACGGGATTGCCGAAACGGCCGCCCTCGCCTACAGCCTCGGGCGAACCTATGCGGATGTGGCGGAACTGGTAGACGCACCAGATTTAGGTTCTGGCGCCGCGAGGCGTGGAGGTTCGAGTCCTCTCATCCGCACCATTCTCGGCCGCGCGCCAGCGGCGCGCCCCTCGTTCAGCGCCGACAGCCCCGTTGCCAACGGTCCTGCCTTATTCCTGCGATTATAGCAGTTGAGACGCTCGCAGGCGGGGCCTGTGGCCCCGGCGCATCCCGCGAGCCACCGGCCCTGGCCCAGTCGATATGCGGCGCCTGAGATCATCCGACGATTATCCACTCGCCGCTCGGGTGTGAGGAGCTTCTGGCGATGCAGCGCGCGCACCATCCGCAGCGCCCAAATCGGCATCGAGCGTTAAAGCTCGGATGTCGGAACCACCACATCCTGCAGAAGCCAAGCCATAATTTCAAATTTCTGACGGTTTCCCACCCCTCCGGGCGCGTCTTCCTTCGTTTTTGGCAAAAAATTGTTCTCAGAGGGAGAATATGTCTTTTACGGGGCGATTTTTTGTCCGAGCCTTCGACGGCGGCTGGACGATCCCGGGCGCGTATATGGGGGGAAATCAATGTTCCGGACGACCTTTGCCAGCCGGCTTTGCGCGGCGCTTCTGACCAGCACTGCGCTTACCGCCGCAGGCCCCGCCTCAGCCGCCTTGGCTCAACCCGCGACGGCGGCCACGCCGGCTTCGGACATCGTGACGGCGCCTGAGCGCTTTTTCCCCCAGCCTCCCGGCACGGACTACTTCCTTGCCGACTATGATCAGTATGAGCGTTATCTTCAGCGCCTGGCCGGCGAATCTGACCGGATGAAGCTGCAGAGCTTCGGAACCTCCGCTGAAGGACGCACCCAGTGGATGGCGATCGTGTCTTCGCCTGAAAACCTGGCCAATCTGGATCGTTATCGCGACATTTCCCGGCGCCTGGCTCGCGCTGAAGACCTGACCGCAGAACAGGCGGCGGACCTGGCGCGGGAAGGCAAGGCCATTGTCTGGATCGACGCCGGCCTGCACGCCACCGAGACCGTCACCACGCAAGGCCAGATCCAGATCATCCACCGGCTGCTGTCCCAGAACGACGCCGAGACCCGGCGCACGCTCGACGATGTCATCATCCTGTTCGGCCACGCCAACCCGGACGGCCTGCAACTGGTGGCCGACTGGTATATGCGCAACGAAGACCCGCTGAAGCGCGAGTTCAACTCTATCCCGCGCCTGTATCAGAAGTATGTGGGCCACGATAACAACCGCGACTCCTACATGTCGCTGATGCCCGAGACCGAAAACATCAACAGGGTCCACTATCGCGAGTGGTTCCCCCAGATCGTCTTCAATCAACACCAGACCGGCCCGCGCGGCATGGTGGTGTTCATTCCGCCCTTCCGTGACCCGTTCAACTACAACTTCGACCCGCTGGTGATGACCACGACCACCGAGGTCGGGACCATCATGCACAGCCGCCTGATCTCTGAAGGCAAGGCCGGATCAGGGATGGACAGCGTCGCCCCCTACTCGACCTGGCACAACGGCATGTATCGGTCGGCCCCCTATTTCCACAACATGGTCGGCATCCTGACCGAGATCATCGGCGGGCCGACGCCGGAAGCCATTCCGCTGATCCCCGAGACCCAGCTGGCCCGCAATGACGAGCCTATGCCGATCAGCCCCCGCATGTGGCGCCTGCAGGACAGCATCGACTACCAGTGGTCGATGAACCGGGCTGTCATCGACTACGCCTCGCGCAACCGCGAACGCCTGCTGATGGGCATTTATCAGATGGGCGCCAACAGCATTGAGCGCGGCAGCGAGGACAGTTGGACCATCACGCCCCAGAAAGTCGACGACCTGAAGGCGGCGGCCACCACCACCGATCGCGGCGCCATCAATGCGGGTTTGTTCGATACAGTGCTGAAGACGGCCGAGAACCGAGATCCGCGCGGCTTCATCATCAACCCTGAAGAACAGCGCGACCTGCCCACCACGGTGGCCTTCCTCAACGCCCTGATGAAGAGCGGCGTCGACGTCGAGGTCGCCAGCGCCCCCTTCACCGTTGGCGCAAAGCGTTATCCGCAGGGCGCCTATGTGGTGAAGACCGCCCAGGCCTTCCGCCCCCACGTGCTGGACATGTTCGAGCCGCAGGACCATCCGCACAACACCGAGTATCCAGGCGGCCCGCCCAAGCTGCCCTACGACGTGGCGGGTTACACCCTGGCCTATCAGATGGGGGTGACGTTCGATCGCGTGCTGGACGGCTTTGACGGCCCCTTCACCCGGGCGGGCGACCTGCTGGCCGCGCCGCCGGGCGCCGTCATCGGCTCGGGTCGTGCGGGCTTCGTCATCCCCCATGAGGTCAACAACAGCTTCATCCTGACCAACCGCCTGCTGAAGGCGGGGGCCAGCGTCGAATGGCTGGAGAACGGCGCCAAGGTCGGGCGCACCCAGTTGCAGCCGGGCGCCCTGTGGGTGCAGGCCTCGCACGAAAGCACTGCAGCCGTGCGAGCGGCGGTCGGCGAGCTGGGCTTCAACGCCTATGCCGTAGACCGCAAGCCGGCGGGCGGCTCCATCGCCTTGAAGCCCGTTCGCGTCGGGCTGGTGGATCGTTATGGCGGGGTCATGAGCGCGGGCTGGACCCGGTGGTTGCTGGAGCAATATGAGTTCCCGTTCGAGGTGGTCTATCCGCAGACCCTCAGCGCCGGAAACCTGAACGAGCGCTTCGACGTCCTGGTGTTCACCGACGGGACCACGCCGGCGCTCGATCACGCGGCCTATCGTCCCCAGCGCAACCAGCCTCTGCCGCAAGCCGAGGACATCCCTGAAGCCTATCGCGCCTGGCTGGGCGAAGTGACTGCTGACGGCGCCGTGCCACAGATCGCGGAGTTCGCTCGCAACGGCGGCTCGGTCATCACGATCGGCGGCGCCAATCGCCTAGCGCACCTTCTGGGCGCGCCCATCGCTCCGGCCCTGGTCAAGGAAGAGAATGGAACGCAGCGGCCCCTGGCCACGACCGAGTTCTTCCTGCCCGGTTCGATCCTGAGCGCAAAGGTGGACAACACCGACCCCCTGGCCTTCGGCATGCCGGCCCAGGCGGATGTCTTCTTCGCCAACGGCCAGACCTATCGCATCGCCGGCGAAGGCGCGAAGTCCGTGGCCTGGTTCGATACCGACGCGCCTTTGCGGAGCGGCTGGGCGCACCATCAGGAGTTGCTGAAAGACACCTCGGCCGTCGTCCAAGTGGATATCGGCAAGGGCAAGCTGTTCGTCTACGGCGTCGAAGTCTTGCAACGCGCCCAACCGGCGGGGACCTTCCGGCTATTCTTCAACGGCCTGCTCTACGGCCCGGCCGCTGCCGCCGACTAAACCCTGAAGCCAACAAGAGAAGCAGGCGCTTGCGACGCGCTGGCTGCCGCTCGTCCTCGCTCAAGCGCTTCAGGTCGAAACAACACGTCATTCGCTGAGACTTCGAAGGAAGTCAGTAAACTCAGAGGGGTAATCATGAAAAACCAAGGACACACGCGATCCAAGCCCAAGGCCTCCCGCGTGTTGCTAACGAGCGCATGCGCCTATGCGGCCCTGATGGCCGGTGCAGCACACGCCCAGGAAGATCAGTCTGAAACCGCGACCCATGTGAGCGATATCATCGTCACTGGCTCGCGGGTGGCGCGCCCGGACTATGTGGCCAACAGCCCGATCGTCTCCGTCTCGACCGAGGCTATCGAAGACACGGGCCAGGTGTCTGTCGAGCGCGCCCTGACGCAGTTGCCGCAATTCACCGGCGCCTTCGGTCAAGCCAGCACGGGCAGCAGCACCACGACCCTGAACGCCGGCCAGGCCAACGCCAGCCTCAGAGGCCTGGGCCCCAAGCGCACGCTGATCCTGCTGGACGGTCGCCGGATGCAGCCGTCGTCTCCGGACGGCTCGATCGACCTGAACACCCTGCCTGACGCCCTGATCGGCAACGTCGAAGTCATCACCGGCGGCGCCTCGACCGCCTACGGTTCGGACGCCACGGCGGGCGTGGTCAACTTCCGGCTGCGCAACATTGAGGGCCTGACGCTCAGCAGCCAGTACGGCGTCAGCGAATACGGCGACGGCGAGCAGTTCCGCGCGACCGTCACCGCCGGTCAACGATTCGCGGAAGGTCGCGGCCGCGCCATGGTCTCGGTCGACTACTCCCAACGCGAGCCTGCGCTTCAGAGCGATCGGCCGTTCAATATCATGCGAACGCCCCAGAACGGCACGGCGACGCTCGATTCCGGGGCCATGCTCTTTCCCGGAAACGCGCCCAGCGCCGCTGTGGTCAACAACCTGTTCCGCAATGTCTATGGCACCAGTCCCATCACCGGTTCAGCGACCTACACGGGCCAACTGGGGTTCAATCTGGACGGCACCCTGTTCAGCCACGTGACGCCAGTCGGCAACTATTTTGTCGAGAACTACCGCGACCCGGAGACGGACACCCAATACATCGCCGGCAGCCGCAAACAGCTCAACTTCGGCTGGCCCAACAGCCAGGTCGTGAACACCAACGACCGCGTCACGGTCTTCTCCAAGCTTGATTACGACGTCACCGACAACACCTCGGTCTTCGCCCAGGCGACCTTCACCAGCTATGACGCGTTGACCTTCTTCAACCCGACCCTGGCGTCGGGCGCGGCCTATGCGCTGAGCGCGCCGGTCACCAACCCCTTCCTGACGCCTGACGCCCGGCTGATCCTGGCGTCACGCCCCAATCCCAACGGCGACTTCACCTTCCAGAAGGCCTTCACCGCCGCCGGCGACCGCCTACAGACCAACACCTATGACGTCTATCAGATCGTCTTGGGCGCAGATGGCGTCCTGCCGTACCGCGACTGGACGTGGGATACCTTCGCAAGCGTGGGGCAAACCAAGACCAACAACATCCAGCACGGCGCGCTCAGCAAATCCGCCGTCGTGAACCTGCTGTACGATCCGTTCGGCGGCGCGGGCGGTTCGCGGATGGAATACGACCCCGTGACAGGCGCTTCCGTGGGCATGGTCGCCTATCCCGTGCTCTGCGAGGGCGGAGCCAACTTCTTCGGCAACCATGCGCTTTCCCAAAGCTGTATGGACTATATGACCCGCCGGACCTCGAACACCAACGAGATGAAACAGCGGGTCGCCGAACTGAACCTGCAGGGCGGGTTGTTCAACCTTCCGGCCGGGGAAGTCCGCGTGGCGACTGGTCTCGGCTATCGCTACAACTCCTTCCAGTACAACTCCGATGAACTTTACAATATTCCAGGCGTCGGCAGCGACATCCTGGGCTACAGCGTCCTGCGTCCTTCCGGCGGCAACACCAGTGTCAGCGAGATCTACTTCGAAGCCCTGGTCCCCATTCTGAAGGACATGCCGATGGCTCGCGAGGTCAACATGAACCTCGGCTATCGCTATTCCGACTACAGCAGCGTGGGCGGCGTCAGCGCCTATAAGGTCGATGTCGACTGGAGCGTCATAGACTCCCTGCGTCTGCGCGGCGGTTACAATCGCTCTGTGCGCGCGCCCAGCGTCGGCGAGCTCTACGCCCCCGAATCTTCGGGCAGCACGGGCATCGGCAGCCCCAGCGCGGCGACGCCGTTCGGCGGCGATCCCTGCGATGTCCGCTCCGGCTATCGCGGCGGCTTCGGTCAGAGCGGCGCCAACGCCGCCAAGGTCGAGGCTCTGTGCGCGGCCATGGGCGTGCCTGCGGGCGTGCTTCCGACCTATCAGTTCGGCTCGACCCAGGTGTTCGCTCTCACCGGCGGCAACCCCAACCTGCAGGAAGAAACCACTGACACCTACTCGATCGGCGCCGTCATCCAGTCGCCGTTCTCTTCGCCGCTTCTGGAGCGGATCTCGACCTCGATCGACTGGTACGCGATCGAAGTCACCGGCGCGGTCGGCAACCTGCCGATCATCCAGACCATGGAGAACTGCTTCAACCTGAATGGCGCCAACCCCACCTATGACGTGAACAACTACTACTGTCAGGTCATGGGCAAGCGTAACCCGACCACAGGATTCCTGTTCGAGCCGGGCCAGCCCGCGCTGAACCTTGGCGCCTTCAAGGTCAGCGGCGTCGACCTGCAGATCGACTGGTCGTTTGACCTGGCTGACGTCGGCCTGCCCGCCTCGGCCGGCAGCCTGTCTCTGGGCACCGTGGTCAGCTATGTCGACAAGTTCGAGATTCAGAACCTGCCGGGCGGCCCGTCCTACAACTATGCAGGCAGCCGCGGCACCGCTGTCGAAGAGGGCGCCGGTCTGGCCCACCCCGACTGGAAGGCCAATACGACCCTCGCCTACACGCGGGACTGGCTGAACATCAGCCTGCGGTGGCGTCATACCGCCGCAATGATCAGCGCCGAACAGGTGCGCAATGCGGCCAGCACGACCCGAGGCGTCGATTCCTATGACGTCTTCGACTTGAACGGCCGCTTCACCCTGCCGAAAGACCTTAGCGTGCGAGTGGGCGTCTCCAACCTGCTCAACGAAACGCCGCCTCAGGTGGGCAACTTCGCCGGCAGCTATGATGGCCAGAACTACGACACGCTCGGCCGCTACTACTCAATCTCGGTCACCAAGAGCTTCTAAACGGCCTGGGCGGCGCAGAAGGATGGCCTTCAGATCCATCCTTCTGCGCCCCTCGCCGCAATGAAGCTGGGTCCGGTTCCCATTCCTGTTTCGCCCACACTGGAGACGCCGTTTTCAGTGGTCGGAAACTGATGACCGCGAGCGATCATCTGTCGGTTCGCCGTCTCGATCATTCACCCTTCAAAAACATGCGCATGAACAGCGGAATCCAGAATATGAAATTCACCAGTCTTACCGCCATCACCGTCGCTCTATCATGTCTTGCGGGCACATCGGCGTGGGCGGCTGAACTGCCGGCGGCGCAGCAGTCCGCCATCATCGACAGCGTCGAGCGTGGCCGCGAGCATCTGGGGGCCACTGCTCTGGCCATATGGGAGTTCGCCGAGGTCGGCTATCAGGAAACCCAGAGCTCAGCCCTCCTGCAGCAGGATCTGACGGCCGCCGGCTTCACCATCACCGCAGGCATCGCCGGCCAACCCACCGCATTCGTCGCCAGCTTCAAGAACGGCAAGGGCCCGGTGATCGCCCTGCTGGCTGAATTCGACGCCCTGCCCGGCCTGTCTCAGGCTGTATCGCCCGTCGAACAATCCCTGCATGCGATCGCCGGTCACGGTTGCGGCCACAACCTGTTCGGCGCGGCCTCCAGCCATGCCGCCATCGCTGTCCGCCAATGGATGATCGACAACAACATCAAGGGCGAACTGCGCCTCTATGGCACGCCCGCCGAAGAAGGAGGCTCGGCCAAGGCCTTCATGGTCCGTGACGGCCTGTTCAATGACGTGGACGTCGCGCTCCATTGGCACCCGGCAACCGTCAACAGCGCCAGCCAGGGAACGACCAAGGCCAATGTCAGCGGTAAATTCCGCTTCTACGGCACGTCGTCGCACGCGTCCGGCGCGCCGGATCGCGGACGTTCGGCCCTGGACGCGGTCGAGGCGATGAACGCCATGGCCAACATGATGCGCGAGCACATTCCTGACGGCACGCGCATCCACTACGTCATCACCGATGGCGGCGAAGCGCCCAACGTGGTGCCCAACTATGCGGAATCCTACTACTACGTCCGTCACGGCGACCCAGAGGTCGTCCTGTCAGTCATCGAACGGCTGAAGAAGGCCGCCGAGGGCGCCGCCCTGGGCACCGAAACCCGATATGAGTTCCAGCAGATCGGCGGCGTCTACAGCATGATGCCCAACGGCGCGCTGATGAGCGTCATGGACCGCAACCTGCACCGCGTCGGCGGCATCACATGGACGCCCGAGGAAACGGCTTTCGCAAGCAAGCTCCAGCAGACCCTGGCCAGCCAGCCGCCCCTGTCGAGCGTCGGTGAAATCCAGCCCGCCAAGCTGAGTTTCGATGGCGCAGGCGGGTCGACCGATGTGTCGGACGTCAGTTGGGTCGTTCCCACCGTCGGCCTGGCGACCGCTACATTCGTGCCCGGCTCTGCGGGCCACAGCTGGCAGAACACCGCCGCCGCAGGCTCCAGCATTGGCGTTAAAGGCGCCGTCGTCGCAGCCAAGACCTTGGCCCTGACGGCGGCTGAACTGTTCGTCAGCCCCGAAACGATCGCTGCGGCGACTACCGAGCTCCATGAACGTCGCGGTGCGGATTTCGTCTATCGCCCCCTGGTCGGTGACGGCCCGCCCCAACTGAACTATCGCGGCGACGGCAAATAGCGCCAAGGCCGGGATGGTTGGAACACAGTTGACGTCATAACTGATGCGACTGAGATCTGAGCGCGTAGAAAAGGCGTCGGACCTGGGGTCCGACGCCTTTAGGTCCTTAACGTAGGCCCGCTGATCAGCAGCTGTAGTACATGTCGAACTCCACCGGGTGCGGGTGCAGTTGCAGCCGGGCGACTTCTTCCTGCTTCAGGGTGATATAGCTGTCGATGAAGTCGTCATCCATGACGCCGCCCTTCTTGAGGAAGGCGCGGTCGGCGTCGAGGGCTTCCAGAGCCTCGCGCAGCGAACCGGCGACCTCGGGGATCGAATGACGCTCTTCGGGCGGTAGATCGTACAGGTTCTTGTCGGCGGCCGCGCCCGGATCGATGCGGTTCTCGATCCCGTCCAGACCCGCCATCAGCAGGGCCACGAACGTCAGATAGGGGTTGCCCATCGGGTCGGGGAAGCGCGCTTCCAGACGCTTGGCCTTGGCCGAGGTGACGTGCGGGATGCGGATCGAGGCCGAGCGGTTGCTCGCCGAATAGGCCAGCTTCACCGGCGCCTCATAGCCGGGCACCAGACGCTTGTAGGAGTTGGTGGTCGAGTTGGCGAAGGCGTTGATGGCCTTGGCGTGCTTGATGATCCCGCCGATGTACCACAGGCATTCCTGCGACAGGCCGGCGTATTTGTCGCCGGCGAACTGAGGCTTGCCGTCCTTCCAGATCGACATGTGGACGTGCATGCCCGAGCCGTTGTCGCCAAACATCGGCTTGGCCATGAAGGTCGCCGACTTGCCATAGGCGTGGGCCACGTTGTGGATCACATACTTATACAGCTGCATCCGGTCGGCCATGGTCAGCAGGTCGCTGAACTTCAGGCCCAGCTCGTGCTGGGCAGGGGCGACTTCGTGGTGGTGCTTCTCAGGGTCGAGGCCCAGATCCTTCATGACCGCCAGCATTTCGCCGCGCAAATCCTGACCCGAATCGACCGGGTTGACCGGGAAGTAGCCGCCCTTGGGCCCCGGACGGTGGCCCAGGTTGCCCTCGGCGTATTCGGCGCCGGTGTTGGCGGGCAGCTCGGTGGAGTCGAAGCTGTAGCGGGTGTCGTGCGGCGCCGTGTTCCAGCGCACGTCGTCGAACACGAAGAACTCGGCTTCGGGACCGAAGAAGACGGTATCGCCCACGCCGGACGACTGGACATAGGCCAGGGCCTTCTTGGCCATCGAGCGGCTGTCGCGATTGTAGGGCTCGGCGGTGTCCGGGTTCAGCACGTCGCAGAACATGAACAGGGTGGTCTGCTGGTAGAAGGGGTCGATGAAGGCGCTCGACAGGTCCGGCTTCAACAGCATGTCGGACTCGTTGATGGTCTTCCAGCCGGCGATCGAGGAGCCGTCGAACATGGTGCCGTCTTCGAGGAATTCCTCATCGACCATGCCGATGTCGAAGGTGACGTGATGGACCCGACCGCGCGTGTCGGTGAAACGGAGATCGACGTACTGGACGTCCTTATCCTTGATCTCCTGCAGGATCTTTTCGGCGGCGCTCATGGGGAGGAGGTCCTGTACTGGGAATTGAAATCGGCCGCCCCGAGAGGCGGCCGCTGGTCTAGATGGCCTGGGCGCCGGTTTCGCCCGTGCGGATACGGATCACGTCTTCGAGGCTGGTGATGAAGATTTTGCCATCCCCGATCTTGCCGGTGCGGGCCGCGTTTTGAATCGCCTCGACCACAGCCGGAGCCAGGTCATCGGCCACCACCACCTCGATCTTGATCTTGGGCAGGAAGTCGATGACGTACTCGGCGCCGCGATAGAGTTCCGAATGACCCTTCTGGCGGCCATATCCCTTGGCCTCCAGCACAGTCATGCCTTGCACCCCGATATCCTGGAGCGCATCCTTTACTTCATCCAGCTTGAACGGCTTGATGACGGCTTCGATCTTCTTCATGGCAAGTCCCGAGCCGGCTCCTTGTTTGGTCCGACGCTCGGGCGGTAAAGGGACATTGCATCGCACAAATTGGCAAGCGTTTTTCGCGCCCAGAGGCCGTCCGTGAACGGAAATCCACATGAAGTTCGGTAACAGTCCCTCTGAGTGGCGTCATCTGCTGCCTCGACCGGGGCCTGATAGCCATAAACATGTGCGCGGCAGGCTTGGCGTCGTCTCGGGCGGCGCCTTGTCCACCGGGGCCGCGCGCCTGTCCGCCAGAGCCGGGCTTCGGGTGGGGGCGGGTCTGGTCAAGGTCTTCTGCCCGCCGGACGCGGCGCCGGTTCTGCCCCCGTCGCTGGAGGCGGTGATGCTGGCCAGCTTCGCGACGCCCGAGCAGCTTCAGGCCCTGGCCGATCCGATGGACGCCGTCGTGATCGGTCCCGCAGCGGGCCTGGTCGAAAGCACGGCGCTGAACCTGGCGGCGCTGGCACGTACCGGGGCGGCGCTGGTGGTCGATGCGGACGCCCTGACCCTGTTTCGCGATCGACCTGAGCAGTTGTTCGCCTGGCTGGATCGGGACGATGTCCTGACCCCGCACGAAGGCGAGTTCGAGCGGCTGTTTCCCGGCCTGCTGGCGGCGGAAGGCCGCGAGGGCGCGGCGCAGGAGGCTGCGCGTCTGGCCGGGGCGATCGTGGTGCTGAAGGGCGCGGCGACGGTCATCGCGGCGCCGGACGGCCGCCTGGCGGTCAACGGCGACGGTTCGCCCTGGCTAGCCACGGCGGGCAGCGGCGACGTATTGGCGGGCATGATCGGCGGATTGATCGCCCAACACATGGACAGCTTCGACGCCGCACGGGCGGCGGTGTGGATACATTCTGAGGCCGCGCGACGCTTTGGGCCCGGGCTGATCTCAGAAGACCTGCCGCAGGGGCTGCCCGCGGTGCTCGCCGATCTGCTGAACGGCTCAGGTTCGGTTTAGGCCACGCTGGCCCCAGCCTGCTGTCAGGCCGTCAGCCCGTCAGTTGTATCCGCCTTCCTGCGGCGCAGCTCGATGATGCGGACGCACCAGATGGACACCTCGTAGAGCAGCACCATCGGCACGGCCAGCATCAGCTGGCTGATCGGATCCGGGGGCGTCACCACGGCGGCGACCACGACCACCGCCACGATAGCGTAGCGGCGCCCCTTGGCCATCAGTTCGCTGCTGATCAGACCAGCAAGGCCCAGCAGGGTCATGACGACCGGCAACTGGAAGCACAGGCCGAAGGCCAGAATCAGCGCCGTCACCAGGTTCAGATAGTCCGACACCTTGGGCAGCAGTTCGGCGGCCACATTCTCCCCGATGATCTGCTGGCTCAGCGAGAACCACATCACAAAGGGCAGCATGACGTAATAGACCAGCGCAGCGCCCAGCAGGAACAGCACCGGCGCCGCGATCAGGAACGGCAGGAAGGCGCCCTTCTCATTGCGATACAGGCCCGGCGCGACGAAGCGATACAACTGCCAGGCCAGGATCGGGAAGGCGACGATGACCGCGCCCAAGCCCGCCAGCTTCATCTTGGTGAACAGGATTTCGAGCGGCGCCGTATAGATCAACCGCACGCTGTTGTGGTCCACGTCCGGCACGGGGATCAGCCCGGCCGTGCCCAGGATCAGGCTGAACGGCGACACATGGCCGTGCGCGCCCACCGTCTGGTGGAACGCGGCCGAGACCACATAGGGCTTCACCAGAAACAGGTAGAGGGTCTCTGAAAAGGCGAAACAGCCGATGAAGGCGATGATGAAGGCGGCCACGCAGATCATCAGCCGCGACCGCAGCTCGATCAGGTGATCCATCAGGGGCGCGCGCGAAGCCTCGATGTCGGCTTCATCATGGTCGGCGCGGCTCATAGATCGACCTTCTTGGCGCGCTGAGCCCTTGCACGTGCAGCAGCTGGTTTCGGCGAGGACGGCGGGGCGTCAGACTTAGGCGTAGCCTTGCGCGACTTGACCTTGGAAGCGGCCGCGCCAGCGGCGGCGTCCGCCTTCTTGGCTCTCGGCTTCGTCGCTGGTTTGGGCGCGGGCTCGGGCGCAACGGCGGGCGTGGCGCTGTCGGGCCATTCGTCGACGCCTGTGACCTCAATCTGCGCCGGGGCCTGTTCGACAGGCTCGGGGACGGCCGGCGTCTCAAGCGGCGCCTCAAGCTCCTTGCGGATGTCCTTGAAAGCTTCGTCCGCGTCGGCGCCCAGGGCGTACATCCCCTGCCCCGACCGCAGCGCCTCGACCTCCTTGCGCAGGTCGTCCAGTTCCGACTGGCGCGCCATTTCATCAAAGCTGGCGCGGAATTCATTGGCCATGCCGCGCGCCTTGCCGACGAACTGGCCCACCCTGCGCATTAGCATGGGCAGATCCTTGGGCCCCACGACAAGCAGGGCCACCAGACCGATGACAAGGATTTCGAACCCGCCGATGCCGGGGCCAAGACCACCCATGGTTCAGCGTCTTCCGGCGAAATTCAGCGGTTCAGTTCTTCTTTTTCGGCCTCGGTGCGCGGCAGTGCGCCCGGCGCTTCCTTGCCCTTGGCGTCCGTGTCGTCCTTCAGGCCGTCCTTGAAGGCGCGGATGCCCTTGGCCGCGTCGCCCATGATGCCGGACAGCTTGCCGCGGCCGCCGAACAGGACCAGCACGACAACGACGACAATGGCCCAGTGCCAGATGCTCATGGAGCCCATGGCGATACCTCCTCAAGGGGCGGCCGCGCCCACGCGCGCCCCACCGACTGATTGTTGTGCGTCATATAGGCTGAGTGATGGCGATGCGCCAAGGGAGGCTGTAGGCATCGCGACCATGAATCCTAACGATCACGTCATCATCCACACCGACGGCGCCTGCAAGGGCAACCCCGGCCCCGGCGGCTGGGGCGCTATCCTGCAAACCGGCGGCGGTCATGAGAAGGAACTCTGGGGCGGCGAGGCTCTGACCACCAACAACCGCATGGAGTTGATGGCGGCCATCATGGCGCTGGACGCGCTGAAGCGTCCCTGCCGCGTCGATCTGCACACTGACAGCAAATACGTCATGCAGGGCGTGACGGAATGGATTCGCGGCTGGAAAGCCCGGGGCTGGAAGACCGCCGACAAGAAGCCGGTCAAGAATGAAGACCTGTGGCGGCGCCTGGACGAGGCCCGCAGCCGCCACGAGGTCAAATGGCATTGGGTCAAGGGCCACGCCGGCCACGCCTTGAACGAGCGGGCCGACGGCCTGGCCAATCGCGGTGTGGCCGAATTAAGGGGCCGCTAGCCCCTCCAGTCCTTGGAGCCGCCTAGACCGCCCTGACCTTCAGGCGCGAACCGATGACTGATTCCACGATGACGCTCTCGCCGGCCAGAGGCCCTGCGCCTTCGATCTCGGCCGGCCATTCAGAGCCCGACACGAAGACCCGCCCTCGTCCATCGACGAAGGCTTCCACGACCCGCGCCCGCTCGCCGATCAGGCGCACGTTGGTGTCGTTGATGTCGGGCTGATCCTGGGGATTCACGCGCTTGATCAGGCGACGCGACAGGATCGTGGACGCGACGGTCAAGGCGGCGAACACGCCGATTTCAATCGGCAAGCCAAGTTGCGGCGCCAACGCCGTCAGCAAGGCCGTCAGCCCCGCCGACACCGCCGGCCACAGCAGCCACTCGGTCGAGGCCGCAGCCTCGATCCCCAACAGCACGACGCCAATGGCCAGCCAGAGCCAGAACGGCTGCGAGGCGTGCAGCGAGATGATCCAGTCCATGCCCTACTCCGTCGTCGGCACGGCGCCGCCGGATCGACGCGGCGAAACGGTGCGGCTGGGCGGCGTCGAAGCCGAGGAAGCCGCCGCGGCGCGAGACGGTTCGCGACGGATGTCCGACCGGCTCTGTTGCTGTTCCTTGGCCAAGCCTACCAGTTCGCCCAGCCCGGCGATGGTGCCGACCAGACCGCCCATTTCGGCCGGTACGATGACCGTCTTGGCCGTCGGGTTGCGGGCCAGTTCACCGAACGCCTCGACATATTTCTGGGCCACGAAGTAGTTGATGGCGTTGACGTCGCCGCGCGCGATGGCTTCCGACACCATGGCCGTCGCCTTGGCCTCGGCTTCCGCCTCGCGTTCACGGGCTTCAGCATCGCGGAACGCCGCTTCCTTGCGGCCCTCCGACTGCAGGATGGCGGACTGTTTAGCGCCCTCGGCGCGAGCGATGGCGGCCTGCTTCTCGCCTTCCGCCTCGGTGATGATAGCGCGGCGCTCTCGCTCGGCCTTCATCTGGCGGGCCATGGCGTTGGTGATGTCGACGGGCGGGGTCAGATCCTTGATCTCGATCCGATTGACCTTGACGCCCCACGGCTCGGTCGCCGCATCGATGACGGTCAGCAGGCGCGAGTTGATGTTGTCGCGCTGGAACAGGACTTCATCCAAATCCATGGAGCCGACCACGGTCCGCAGATTGGTCGAGCACAACTGGGTGATGGCGTAAGGCAGATTCTCGACGCGATAGGCGGCGGCCGAGGCGTCCATGACCTGAATGAAGACGATAGCGTCGACCTTCACCATGGCGTTGTCCTTGGTGATGACCTCCTGCGTCGGGACGTCCAGCACCTGCTCCATCATGTTCATGCGGCGGCCGATGCGCTCGACGAACGGGGTCAGGATGTGGATGCCCGGCGTCAGTGTCTTCGTGTATTTGCCGAACCGCTCCACCGTGAACTCACGGCCCTGGGGCACGATCTTGATCACGCTGAACAAGAAGATGAGCGCGAAGACCGCGAACATCACAAAGAAAATCAGCGAAAAATTCATTAGGCCCTCCGATGTGGACACCAGCTTATCCGCCGGACGCCGGCTGCGCCATCGAATCCGGTTCCCTCAACATGACATCACCGTCAGCCATCCGGCGCGCCATACGGATGATCCGCCGCGTTTCGTCCCAATCCACCTTGGCCAGCGCGGCCTCGAACGGGAAAAAGGCCGCTTCCGTAGCGTCATCGGCCGCCACGGGCTCGCCCGCGATCCAGCGCGCGGCGTAGTCGATCAGGACATAATGACGCCCAGCCTCTGGAAACAGGCCGTCCACCACGTCGACCAGACCGATCAACTCCGCCTCGACGCCGGTTTCCTCGCGCAGTTCCCGCAAGGCGGCGTCGGCCAGGCGCTCGCCCGGCTCCAGCCGCCCGCCCGGCAGGCTCCACTCGCCCACCCGCGGCGGCGTGCCGCGCTGGATCAGCAGGACTTCATCGCCTTTCAGGCACACCACGCCCACAGCCGGCGTCGGAATCATGTTTTGCCCTTGAATTGACCGCCAGAAGGCAAGGTTTTGCGCTTCCACCACGGCGCGCCTTTTGCCACAAGGCCGATATGACCCTCCCCACGCCAGAATCGCTCGCTGAACTCAAGGCCGCCCTGCCCGGCGCCTGGACGCAAGACGCCGCCGAGATGGCGCCGTGGCTGACCGAATGGCGCGGCCGCTGGACGGGCGAGACGCCTCTGCTGTTGCAACCGCGCACGACCGAGGAGGTCGCCCGCGCTGTCGAGATCTGCGCCCGTCACGGTACCGCCATTGTGACCCAGGGCGGCGGCACCGGACTGGTCGGCGGTCAAATTCCCTATGGCGAGGTGCTGCTGTCCACGCGCAAGCTGCGGACGGTGCGCGACGTGACGCCGCTGGACGACGCCATGACGGTCGAGGCGGGCGTGACCCTGCTGGAGGCGCAGGAACTGGCCAAGGAGAAGGACCGCTTCTTCCCGCTCAGCCTCGCGGCCGAGGGCTCGGCCACCATCGGCGGCGTCATCTCGACCAATGCGGGCGGCACGGCGGTCCTGCGCTACGGCATGATGCGCGATCTGGTGCTGGGCATTGAGGCGGTCATGCCCGACGGTCAGGTCTTCAATGGCCTGAAGCGTCTGCGCAAGGACAACACCGGCTACGACCTGAAGCAGATGTTCATCGGCGCCGAAGGCACTCTGGGCGTCATCACGGCGGCGACGCTGAAGCTGTTCCCCATCATGCGCAGCCGCGCCACGGCTATCGTCGGCCTGGAAAGCCACCACGACGCCGTCGTGCTGCTCGCCCGCGCCAAGGCCGAGACGGGCGGCGGGGTCGAGGCCTTCGAGCTGATGAAGCGGCTGGGCATGAGCCTGGTGCTTAAGAACATCCCCGACACGCGCGAACCGCTGGAATCGACGCCGCCCTGGTATGTGCTGATCGAACTGGCTTCGGGCGAGCCGAACGGCGCCGAGGCGGCGATGGAGCGTCTGCTGACCGCCGCCTTCGAGGAAGGATTGATCGTCGACGCCGCCATCGCCCAGAATGACGCCCAGAAGGCCGAGTTCTGGCGTCTGCGCGAAGAGCATTCGGCCGCCCTCAAGCCCGAAGGCGGCGGCTGGAAACACGACGTTTCCGTTCCCGTATCGCGAATCGCTGACTTCATCGACGAGGCCACGGCGGCGGTGGAGCGGTTCCACCCGGGTTGCCGCGTGTCGGTCTTCGGCCATGTCGGCGACGGCAATCTTCACTATGACGTGATCCCCGGGAAGGGCGAGGACATCGCCGCCTTCATCGCCCGCTGGATGGAGGGATCGCAGGTCGTGCACGACGTCGTGGCCCGTTACGACGGCTCGATTTCGGCTGAACACGGCCTGGGACGGCTGAAAACCGACGAAGCCCGGCGTTACAAATCGCCGCTCGAAATCGCGACCATGCAGGCGATCCGTCAGGCCATCGACCCCCAGCGGATCATGAACCCGGCGGTCCTCGTCTGAGGACTTGCGACCGTCTGTGACGTTTCAGGCGGTTCAAAACGTCATGGAAGCGGCCTATGAG
The DNA here is from genome assembly GCF_000635915.2 of Brevundimonas naejangsanensis. NCBI lineage: Bacteria > Pseudomonadati > Pseudomonadota > Alphaproteobacteria > Caulobacterales > Caulobacteraceae > Brevundimonas > Brevundimonas naejangsanensis. The sequence continues at coordinate 1,033,025 of NZ_CP015614.1, read as the reverse complement.
GCCCGCTCTTGAGACGCATAGGGAGTCGATCGTCTTGCTGATCGTCCTGTCCCCGGCCAAAAAGCTGGACTTCAACCCGCCCGCCATCGACGCCCCTGTGACGCCAAGGCGATGCGCCGATGAGACGGCCGAACTGGCGAAGGTGACGCGTGAACTCAGCCGCGCGGACCTGCGCCGCCTGATGTCGATTTCCGACGCCCTGGCCGAACTGAACTATCAGCGCTTCCAGGCCTTCGACAACGATACGTCGGAAGGCGCCCTGCAGGCCGTCTTCGCCTTTGCGGGCGATGTCTATGACGGGCTGTCGGCCCGCACCCTGTCGGTCGAGGATCTGAACTGGGCGCAGGATCACCTGCGCATCCTGTCGGGGTTCTACGGCCTGTTGCGTCCGCTGGACGCGATCCAGCCCTATCGGCTGGAGATGGGCGTGCGGCTTAAGACCAAGCGCGGGGCCACCCTGTATGATTTCTGGGGCGAGCGGATTTCTCTGCGCCTGAACGAGGACGCCGGCAAACTGTCCGAGCAGACGCTGGTGAACCTTGCCAGCCATGAATATTTCGGCGCGGTCGACGCCAAGGCGCTGAAGCTGCCGGTCGTGACCCCTCACTTCAAGGAACAGAAGGACGGCCAGGCCCGCATTATCTCCTTCTACGCCAAGAAGGCGCGCGGCGGCATGGCCCGGTTCGCCATCGAGAACCGGCTGGAGAAAGCCGTGGACCTGAAGGCCTTCGACCGCGACGGCTATCGCTTCGACAAGAGCCTTTCGACGGACACGGACTGGATATTCATCAGGGAAGGAAATTCCTGATCGCCAGATTGAACGACTGCCGCTAGGGTGCGTTGCAGCATCATTAGCCACGGGTTCTTTCTGTCATGTTCGCTATGAACGATCTCAAGGGCCGGGTCGCGGTCGTCACCGGCTCGACCTCGGGCATCGGACTGGCGTTTGCGCGGGCGGTCGCCCTGTGCGGCGGCGACGTGATGCTGAACGGCCTGGGCGACGCCGACGCCATTGAGAAGACCCGCGCCGATCTGGCGGCCGAGACCGGCGTGCGCGTCCTCTACCACCCGGCCGATATGACCCAGCCGGATCAGATCGACGACATGATCGCCACGGCCCATCGCGAACTGGGCCGCCTCGACATCCTGGTCAACAACGCCGGCATCCAGCACGTCGAAGCCGTCGAGAACTTCCCCGCCGAGGCGTGGGAGAAGATCATCGCCATCAACCTGTCCTCGACCTTCTACGCCACCAAGGCGGCGATCCCGATCATGAAGGCGCAGGGGCGCGGCCGCATCATCAACGTCGCCTCGGCCCACGGCCTGGTCGCCAGCCCGTTCAAGTCGGCCTATGTCGCGGCCAAGCACGGCGTGATCGGCTTCACCAAGACGGTGGCGCTGGAGCTGGCGCAGGAGAACATCACCTGCAACGCCATCTGCCCCGGCTTTGTCGAGACCCCCATCGTCTCCAAGCAGATCCAGGACCAGGCCCGCACCCGCAACATGAGCGAGGAAGACGTGATGAAGAACGTCATTCTCGGCTCGCAGCCGACCAAGCGTTTCGTCACGACCGACGAACTGGCGGGCATCTTCCTCTATCTGGCGTCGGACCTCGGCGCTTCGGCCAACGGCGCCCACTTCTCCGTCGACGGCGGCTGGACGGCGCAATAGCCTTCTCAGCGGCCGCTCGGGCCGAAAGACGGAGAGGCTGATGGCGGCGAAACGCAAACCTGTCTGTCTGGCCCTGCAGGGCGGCGGCGCTCACGGCGCTTTTCAATGGGGCGTACTGGACCGGCTGCTTGAGGCCGATGTGCTGGACGTGCGCGCCGTCACCGCCGCCTCGGCCGGAGCAATGAACGCCGCCGCCCTGATCACCGGGCTGGAGCGTGGCGGCGCCGAGGGGGGTCGCGAAGCGCTCGACACCCTATGGCGCGAGGTGAACCAGTCCGGCGGCCGCAACGTCTTCGGCGACAGCGCCGTCTGGTCCAAGGCCCTGACGCCCGACTGGCTGAAGGGCACGCCGATGTGGCAGGCGGGACAGACGCTGGCCCTGTCGATGAGCCCCTACTCCTTCAACCCCTTCAACCTGAACCCGCTGCGCCGGGTGCTGGAGACGGCGGTGGATTTCGAGGCCCTGCGCGCCTCCTCCATCCAGATGTTCGTGTCGACGACGGCGGTGCGCGCGGGCCGCTCGCGCATCTTCAAGTCGGGTGAAATGGCGCCGGAGGTGCTGCTGGCCTCTGCCTGCCTGCCCCAGTTGTTTCAGGCGGTTGAGATCGAGGGCGAGCCCTATTGGGATGGCGGTTATCTGGCCAATCCGGCGCTGTGGCCGCTGTTCTACACCGACACGCCGGACGATATCCTGCTGCTGCCGCTCAATCCGTTCCAGCGCGACGAGGCCCCGCGCGAGGCGGGCGACATCAACGACCGGCTGAACGAGATCGTCTTCAACGCCCCGCTGGTCGCCGAACTGCGCGCCGTCGCCTTCGTTCAAGACCTGATCGCCGAGGGCAAGCTGAAGCCCGGCGAGGACCGTCGGCGCGGCATCCGCATCCACGTCATCGAAGCGGATGAGTGGCTGGGCGGCGAGTCGCTCCACTCCAAGTTCGATACGGAGTGGCGCTATCTGAACAAGCTGAAGCAGCACGGCCGGACGGCGGCCGAGGCCTGGCTTGAAAACTGTCTGCCCAAGGTCGGCAAGGCGTCCAGCGTGGATGTAAAGGCGCGCTTCCTCTAGCCGACGAAGCCCGCCGCACGACGCAGACGGTCGTTGATCGCCTCGCCCAGCCCCTTGGCCGGAACGGGCGACACAGCGATCCCAGCGGGCCGCGTCCGGTCCGCCTCACGCAACAGTCGAAACAAATTGGCCGCCGCCTCGCGCAGGTCCCCGGTCGGGCTGAGGCTCCAGCGCGGATCGCCGACGTTTGGACCGAACCCCAGCAGGATTTCGCCGTCCTTGGCGCCCTCCGCCTCGATCCGCACCGGGGCGTCGGGCGCGTAATGCAGAGCCAGCCGACCGGGCGAGCGATGCCCCTGCCCGCCTTCATCCAGCGGCCCGACCACGGCCTGAAGTTCTTCGCGGGTGACGGAGCCGGGACGCAGCAGGGAAACCTTGCCGTCGAGCACCGAGACGACGGTGCTTTCCACCCCCACGGCGCAGGAGCCGCCATCGACCGCCGCGCCCACGGCATGACCCGTCTCCTCCAGAGCATCAGCAAAGGTCGTCGGGCTGGGCCGTCCGGAACGGTTGGCCGAGGGGGCGACGACCGGCCCGCCAAAGGCGCCGATGACCGCCCGGGCCCGCGGATGTGCCGGCACCCGCACGGCCACGCTGTCCAGCCCCGCCCGCGCCAGATCGCACACCCGATCGCGGTCCCGAACCGGCGCGACGATCGTCAGCGGCCCCGGCCAGAAGGCTTCGGCCAGCGCCCGCGCCCTGGCGTCGAACACGGCGATGTCTTCGGCGTCCACGGCGTTGGCGACATGGGCGATCAGAGGATTGAAGCGCGGCCGCCCCTTGGCCTCGAAGATGCGCGCCACCGCCTGAGGGTTGGAGGCGTCGGCCGCCAGGCCATAGACCGTCTCGGTCGGCAGGATGACCAGACGTCCCGTCTTCAGCGCCTCGGCGGCGATTTCTGGGCTGTCGCCCCTGGCGGGTCGGTCGGCGGGCACGGTCGCTCTTTCCTTACGCGGCGTCAGTCGTTCAAACAGAGGCATAGAGTGCGCGGAAACTCGACCAAAGTCCAAGCAGGCTTGCGTCACAGAGCGCAGGGGTCGACAGAAGCGCAACGTCTTTCTGAGGATAACCGATGAGCTACCGCGCCCCCGTCCGTGACATCGCATTCGCCCTCGACGCCGTGGCCGGCATCGATCAGGTCGCAGCGACCGGCGCCTTTCCGGATTACGACGCAGATGTCGCCTCGGCCGTGCTGGACGCCGCCGGCCAGTTTTCGGAAGAGGTTCTGGCCCCGCTGAACCGCCCCGGCGACCTGGCCGGCGCCAAATACGCCAACGGCGCGGTGACGGCCGCCCCCGGTTTCGCCAATGCCTACCAACAGTTCGCGGCGGGCGGCTGGACCAGCCTGACCGCCTCGGTCGAGGCCGGCGGGCAGGCCCTTCCCAAGGCGCTGGAGCTGGCGGCCTATGAGACCGTCCACGCCGCCAACATGGCCTTCGGCCTGTGCCCCATGCTGTCGCTGGCCTCTATCGAGGCGTTGGAGCAGGTCGGCAACGAGCATCAAAAGGCGACCTATCTGCCCAAGCTGGTTTCGGGCGAATGGACCGGCGCCATGGTGCTGACCGAGCCGCACGCCGGGTCTGACCTCGGCGCCCTGACGGCGACGGCGGTTCCCAATGGCGACGGGACCTACGCCCTGACCGGCCAGAAGATCTTCATCACCTGGGGCGACCACGACGCCACGGACAACATCATCCACCTGGTGCTGGCCCGCCTGCCCGACGCGCCTGCCGGGCCGAAGGGCATCAGCCTGTTTCTGACGCCCAAATTCGTCGTCAACGCCGACGGCTCGCTAGGCGAGCGCAACGCCTTCCGCCCGGTCGGCGTCGAGCACAAACTGGGCATCCACGCCTCGCCCACCTGCGTCATGAGCTATGAGGGCGCCCGCGCCGAACTGGTCGGCCAGCCGAACCAGGGCCTGGCCCATATGTTCGTCATGATGAACGCCGCCCGCCTGGCCGTCGGCGTCGAGGGCGTCGGCATCGCCGAGCGCGCCTATCAACATGCCCTGGCCTATGCGCTGGAGCGCCGCCAGGGCCGCAGCGTCTGGACCGGCGAGAAGGACGCCCCGATCTTCGACCACCCCGACGTGCGCCGGATGCTGTCGGTGATGAAGGCCAAGGTCGCCGCCGCCCGCGCCATCTGCCTGTCGACCGGCGTCGCCGCCGACCTGGCCCGCCACGCCGCGACCGAGGAGGAACGCAAGGCCTGGAAGGGCCGCGAGGACCTGTTCACCCCCATCGCCAAGGCCTGGTCCACCGACATAGGCTGCGAGGTCGCCTCCATGGGCGTTCAGGTGCACGGCGGCATGGGCTTCATCGAGGAGACCGGCGCGGCCCAATACTATCGCGACGCCCGAATCGCCCCGATCTACGAAGGCACCAACGGCATCCAGGCCATCGATCTGGTCGGCCGCAAGCTGTCGATGGACGGCGGCGAGTCGGCCAAGGCTCTGATCGCCGAAATGAAGACGACCCTGGCCCAGATCGACCGCCTCTATACCGGCAAGCCGGTCGAGCGCTTCGCCACCGCCATCGAGGCGGTCGAGGACGCCACCCTGTGGCTGCTGGACGCCAAGTCGGACCCGGCCCGCGCCGCGGACGTGCTGGCCGGCGCCGACGCCTATCTGAAGCTGATGGGCGACGTGGTCGGGGGCTGGATGCTGGCCAAGGGCGCCCTGGCGGCCAGGGCGAAACTGGACGCTGACGAGGGCGACGCCGCCTGGCTGCAGGGCAAGCTGGACCTGTATGAAGTCTATGCGGCCAACGTCCTTGGACACGTCTCCAGTCGTCTGGCGGCCGTGGGCCAGGGCGGCGACCTGCTGCAACGGATGAGCGTCGAAGCGCTCGCCGGCTGAGGGTTTTTCTTCCCTATCGGCGTCGCCGATGGGGAGGTGGCGCGGGGCGCTAGCGCCGTGACGGAGGGGCTTTTCGGGCGCCCGGCGGCGCTGACCCCTCCACCGCTACGCGGTCCCCCTCCCCATTTCATGGGGAGGAAATATCCAGCCGCTGAATCGTCTCGCGCACATATTGCGCATGGGCCACGACGCCGAGGTCCAGCCCCTCTCCGCCGCCCTGAACTTCCTGAACCAGCACCCCGGCGATAAAGGGATGATCCGGCGCCGGCGCGCCCGGCACGCGTCGCGCGGCCGGGGTCCAGAACACCGGGCCGCCCGAGTTCCCCTGCGCCACCACGAAATCCAGCAGGAAGATCGGGAAATGCCGGATCGGCGTCAGCGGCCATGAGCTGATCCGCCCCAGTCGCAGGATCGGAAATCCCGCCCGATTGGCCGACAGCCCATGGGGATAGCCCAGGGCCAGAAGTTCGTCGCCGGGACCCATGCGCCAGCGGTCGAAGGCGTCCGCCTCGGCCAGCCAGCCGAGCGGAATCGCCGCCTGGGCAAAGGCGGGCGGCGCCGTGATCTCCATCACCGCCACATCGCGCTCAGGATGGGCAGTCCACAACGGCGCGCCGCCCGCATCGCGTATGCTCAAGGTTTCGGGGGTGAACTTCCACGCCCCGTCCGCCTCGGCTGTGCGCCACCCGATGCGCGCTTCATTGCCGGGCATGACGTCCAGCACGTGCCGGGCTGTCACCAGCACCACGCGGGGGGCGCCGTCGGGCCTGGGGGCGGAGATCAGGAAGCCCGTACCGACCTTTCTCTGTCCGCTGCCGAACGCCTGATCCAGTTGCACGGTGGCGTTGATGACCCCGACCGTCAGGTCCCATTCGGGCGGCGGGGCGGAGACGATAGCGGGTTGTTCGGGCGGAAGATCCTGAATGACCATGACGCCATTTGACGCCGAGCGTCGCCGGGCACAAGGTCCCGCTCGAATGATAATCGAGGGGAAGCCCACGCCATGAACCGTCGCGAACTGATCGCCTCGACCGCCGCTGTCGGCATGGTCGCCGCCTCCCCCGCCCTTGCCCGCCAGAGTCCCGGAGCCTCGATGTCCAAGCCCACCCCGCCCGTCGCCAAGAAGGTCCCCGTCCGCATCGAGCAGTTGGGCCGCGTGCGCGTCGACGACTATCAGTGGATGAAGGACGACAACTGGCAGGCCGTGCTGCGCGATCCGTCGCTGATCAAGGCCGACGTCAAGGAGCACCTGACCGCCGAGAACGCCTATCGCGAAGCCATGATGGCCTCGACCCTGCCGCTGCAGGCCCAGATGTTCGAGGAGATGAAGGGGCGCATCAAGGAGGACGACAGCTCCGTCCCTGCGGCAGACGGCCCGTGGGAATACTACGTCCGCTACAACGTCGGCGATCAGCACCCGCTCTACTGCCGCCGCCCGCGCGGCAAGGCGGACGGCGAGACGGTCCTGCTGGACTGCAACAAGCTGGCCGAAGGGAAGGCCTATTCGGAAGTCTCGGCGACCGAACACAGCCCCGATCACGCCCTGTTCGCCTATGCCGAGGACGCGCAGGGGTCCGAAGTCTACAAGATCTATGTGAAGGATCTGGCCACGGGCGAGGTGCTGTCCAACCCGATCGAATCGGCCAGCGCCAACTTCACCTTCTCGCCGGACAGCCAGTGGATCTTCTGGACCAACCGCGACGACAACGGCCGCCCTGACAAGATCTTCCGCCGCCCGGCGCGCGGCGGCGAGACCGCCCTGGTCAACGAAGAACTGGACGACGGCATGTTCCAGGGCATCGAGCGCACCGCCGACGACGCCTTCATCGTCATCTCCATCGGCAACCAGGAAACCTCAGAGAGCCGCATCATCCCGGCCTCGGACCCGACCGCGAAGCCGATGGTGGTCGAACCGCGCCACGTCGGCCGGCTGTATGACCTGGACCACTGGGGCGATCGTTGGGTGATCCGCACCAACGCCGATGACGCCATCGACTTCAAGGTCATGGAGGCGCCGACCGCCGCTCTCGACAAGGCGAACTGGAAGGACCTGATCCCCCACACGCCCGGCCGCTTCATCGAGGGAGTGGCCCTGGTTAAGGACTATATAGGCCGGCAGGAACGCGCCGACGCCAACACCAAGATCGTCATCCGCGACCGCAGCGGCGCCGAACATGAAATCGCCGTGGACGAGCCCGCCTACGCCCTGTCGCTGGGCGGGGCGTCCGAGTTCGACACCACGATCATGCGCTACGGCTACAACTCGCCGTCCACGCCGACCTCAACCTATGACTACGACCTGAAGACGCGCGAGCGCACGCTGCGCAAGGTTCAGGAAATCCCCTCGGGCCACAATCCGGCGGACTATGTGGTCGAGCGACTGAACGCACCCGCTTCTGACGGCGAGCTGGTGCCGGTGACGGTGCTGCGCCGCAAGGACACGCCAGTCGACGGGTCTGCGCCACTGCTGCTCTACGGCTACGGCTCCTACGGCATCCCGATGGCGGCCGGCTTCTCGACCAACCGGCTGTCGCTGGTGGATCGCGGCTTCATCTACGCCATCGCCCATATCCGCGGCGGCTCGGACAAGGGCTGGAACTGGTTCCTGACCGCGCGTCGCTTCACCAAGAAGAACACCTTCACCGACTTTATCGCCGCCGCCGATCACCTGATCGCGCAGAAATACACCAAGGCGGGGAACATCGTGGCAGAGGGCCGCTCGGCCGGCGGCCTGCTGATGGGCGCGGTCACCAATATGCGGCCCGAACTCTGGGCCGGCGTGATCGGCGGCGTGCCCTTCGTCGACGTCATCAACACCATGAGCGACACCAGCCTGCCTCTGACGCCGCCGGAATGGCCCGAATGGGGCAATCCGCTGGAGGACGCGGCGGCCTATGACTACATCCACTCCTACAGCCCGTATGACCAGATCGAGGCCAAGCCCTATCCGGCTCTGTTGGCGACTGGCGGCCTGTCCGACCCCCGCGTGACCTATTGGGAGCCGGAGAAATGGGTGGCGAAACTGCGTCCCGCCTCGACCTCCGGCAAGCCGGTGCTGCTGAAGATCAACATGGAGGCGGGCCACTTCGCCTCCTCCGGGCGCTTCGACTATCTGAAGGACATCGCCCACGACTACGCCTTCGCCGTCTGGGCCGTAGAAAAAGGCTGGGAGAAGGCCTGAGAAGACGGGAGGAACTCCGGCCCACGGGTTCCTCCCATTCTGCCTGCTAGCATCTGAATTCGCGGATTTTTTATCAAAAACGCCACAACGCGCTTGACCGAAGCGGCGACGCCCCGTATCCGCTCCTTCCTCTCCTCCTCGCGGGGGGAGCAACGCGGGTGTAGCTCAGTTGGTTAGAGTGCCGGCCTGTCACGCCGGAGGTCGCGGGTTCGAGCCCCGTCACTCGCGCCACTCCTTCTCAAGCATTTGAGGGAGTGGCGCGCCGCCCTTCACTTTAGATACGACGCCATCCGGTGATGATCAGAAAGTCATCGCCGCTTTCGCGTGCGCGCGGCACAAGCGCCCTCAACGTCCGCGATCCCGCCTAGAAACGACAAAAAAGGCGGCGGGCCGTTAGACCCGCCGCCCTCAATGCCAGGCGCGATGCTTCTTAGAAGCGGGCGCGAGCGCCGATGTAGAAGTAACGGCCGATGACGTCATAAGTCTACGGGTCTGGTACTGGAAGCCGCTCGCGTAACGCGGCGGATCCTTGTCGAACGATCGGCGAACTGGCCGCCTGTCGCGCGATCGGCGAGCCCGAAGCCCGTCTGTCATGTCTAGACAAGGCGGCCGAGGCGCTGATCCGGGCCCAGGAGGCGGGAGACGTAACGGTTGTAAACCGCCAGCAGGTGCGGGAAGCCCGACGCAACCTGTTCGGCTTCAGCAATGTGGCCCTGCCGGCCTTCCTCGGATCGAATGACGATCGCGAAGAGATATCGTCTATCCAGACCGCCCTCGTCCGGGCAGCGAGGGACGGCGCCGGGCGCTGGGTCTTCCAACTGACGGATGGGAGGGAATGGCGGCAGATCGACAATGAGCCGGCCCATATTCGCCCTCAAAGCGGGAGTGAGGTACGAGTCCGTCGCGCGGCCTTCGGCAGCTACTTCCTCAACGTCGGCGATGCCCGCGCCATCAGAGTGAAAAGACAGTGACCTTGTCCTATCGCCCCCTGTTCGACGCCCTTAGGGCCTGAAGAGAGCTATGATCCCTTACGTTCGCCAGTTCGATTTCGCCTATGGACGACGCGACCAGGTCTCGCCGTTGATTCAGCGCTTGATCGCGGACAATCCGGGGCCGTTCACCTTCACGGGTACGGGGACCTATATCATCGGCAGAGACCGGCCTGGCGCAGGCGTGGCGGTCATTGATCCTGGGCCTCTGGATGACGCTCACCTGGACGCCCTGCTGCGCGCCGTGGCCGGACGCACGGTCAGTCATGTGCTGGTCACCCACACGCACCGCGACCACGCCCCCCTCGCCCGCCCGTTCGCCGAAGCGGTCGGCGGCGCGCCGATCCTGGCCATGCAGCCGCCCGCGCGCACGATGCACGCCTCGGACAGCAGTCTGGACGAGGATGAGGACGAGGATTTCTGTCCCGATATCGTCCTGACCGGCGCAGAGCGGATCGAGGGCGACGGCTGGACCCTGGAGGCGATGGCGACGCCGGGCCACGCCTCGAACCACATGGCCTTCATCCTTCGGGACGAGAACGCCCTGTTCAGCGGCGACCATATCATGGGGTGGTCCACCACCGTGGTGGCGCCCCCTGACGGCGATATGACGGCCTATATGCAGAGCCTCGACGCGGTGCTGGCGCGCGGCTTTTCGACCATCTGGCCCACGCACGGCCCGGCGATCACCCAGGTCGCGCGCTTTCTGAAGGCCTATCGCGCGCACCGGTTAGAGCGGGAAGGCCAGATCATGGCCCGACTGGCGGCGGGCGACCGGACCATCGCGCAAATGGTGCCGATCCTCTACGCCGCCGTGGATGAACGCCTTTGGCCCGCCGCCAGCCTGTCGGTGCTGGCGCACCTGATCAAGCTTGAAAAGGAGGGACGCGCGCGGGCCGAGCCTCAAGCCCGGCTTGGCGCCGACTGGCGGCTGACCGAGGACCTTTAAGGCGTCAGCTCAGCCACCACCGCCTTGGCGAGACGGCAGGCTTCATCGCCAATTTTCAGGCTGTCGCGCCCGGCGACGCGCACATCGGTCCGGCCAGGTCGGATGCGGACGGTGACGTCGTGGGTGACGCCGAACCAGGCGCTCTGCTGGCGCCCATCAACCCGGAACGGCGACGTGCCGAACACGGTGAAGCCCGCCTTTTCAAGCGCCCAGGCGGCCGTTTCAGGCGCAACCTGGGTCGATGCAGGCTCAAGTCCCGCGCAGGCCCGAGGATGGCTGTCGTCTGCGCCCGCCAGGCGCCTTTCAGCCGCAAGGCCCCGGGCGAACGCGGGCGGCTCATTCACATCCGTGGTCACATCGCGCGGGGCGGGGGTGAAGCGACGCTCCTGGATCAGATAGCCGGCGATCGTCACGCCCGCGATCAGCAGGGCGGCGCCGGCGATCCCTATGAGGCGGCGCTCGCGAAACGCCAGCAGGCAGGCCGCCAAAGCCGCCGCCAGACCGAGGTAGGCCAGAATACGGCCGACCGTGAGCGCCAGGACCCCGATGCCGAAGTCTGTGCTCCACAGCTCGCCTCGCGTTCCTGCAGAGGCGACCAACAGCAGGCCCGGCGCCAACAGCGCCGTCGCGAGCAGCAGCTTGGCGAGCACGCCTGCCTTGGGGCGGGAATTCGGCATGGAGGTCCTCCGTCGCAATTAACCAGCGGCGGGCAATTGATAATCCTTCATCCGCTCTCTCAGCGTCTTCTTATCAATCTTGCCCGTGGCGCCCAGCGGAATGTCGTCCACGAAGACGACATCGTCCGGCATCCACCATTTGGCGATCTTGCCCTGCAGGAAGTCCAGATGCTCCTGCTTGTCCTCGGCCTCGCCATCCTTGAGCTTGACCAGCAGCACCGGCCGCTCGTCCCACTTCGGGTGCGCCGCGCCGATGACGGCGGCCAGGACGACCTTCGGATGGCCCACGGCGATATTCTCGATGTCGATGGAGCTGATCCATTCGCCCCCAGACTTGATCACGTCCTTGGCCCGGTCGGTGATCTGCATGAAGCCGTAGGCGTCCACGCTGGCGATGTCGCCCGTGTCGAAGAAACCCTCGTGGTCGAGGATATCTCCGCCCTCTCCCTTGAAATAGGCGCCGGCGACGGTCGGTCCCTTGACCATCACCCGGCCGAAGGTCTTGCCGTCGTGAGGCATTTCCTGGCCGCCGTAGTTCTTGATCTTCAGCTCGACGCCCAGCGGCGGCGTGCCTTGCTTCAGGCGCCAGGCCATCTGTTCGTCATAGGGCTTGGCCTTCAGCTCAGGCGTTAGGTTAGCGATGGTGCCGATCGGCGACGTCTCGGTCATGCCCCAGGCGTGGACCACCTCGACGCCGAACTGGTCCTGGAAGCCGCGGATCAGGGCTTCGGGACAGGCCGATCCGCCGATCAGAACCTTGCGCAGGGTTGAGAACTTCAGCCCGTTCTCGACCATATGGCCATACAGCCCCTGCCAGACCGTCGGCACGGCGGCCGAGAAGGTCACGCCTTCGGTCTCAATCAGTTCATAGACAGAGGCGCCGTCCATCTTCGCGCCCGGCATGACCAGCTTGGCCCCCGCCGCTGGACCGCCAAAGGCTATGCCCCAAGCATTCGCATGGAACATGGGCACGATAGGCAGGATCACCTCGCTGGGCGTCGCGCCCATGACCGTCGACTGCAGGCCCAGCAGGGTATGGATGAAATTCGAGCGGTGCGAATACAGCACCCCCTTCGGATTGCCGGTCGTGCCCGAGGTGTAGCAGAGGCCGCAGGCGGTCTGTTCATCGAAACCGCCCCAGACGACGTCGCTGCTGACCTGCTCCAGCACCGTCTCATAAGCCTCAGCGTTAGGCAGCTTGGCCTGAGGCATGTGGGCGGCGTCGGTCATCACAATGACCCGCTCGACTGTCGGACAGTGCGGCAGAACGGCTTCGAGCAGCGGCACAAAGGTCAGATCGGTGAAGATGACCCGGTCTTCGGCATGGTTGATGATGTAGGCTAGTTGCTCGGGAAACAGGCGCGGGTTCAGGGTGTGGCAGACGGCGCCGATCCCCATGATCCCATACCAGGTCTCCATGTGATTGCCGGTGTTCCAGGCCAGGGTGGCCACACGGTCTCCCGGCTTGATCCCCCACGCCAGCAAGGCGTTCGACACCCGGCGCGCGCGATCGTGAATGGCGGCGTAGGTCGTCCGGACGATCGGCCCCTCGACCGAACGGGTCACGACCTCGCGTGCTCCGTGCCAGTTCTTCGCGTGGTCGAGGATCTTGTCGACCGTCAGCGGCCAGTCCTGCATCATACCCAGCATTCGGCATTTCCCTCGTATATGCGCCTGATTGAAACCGGCGCTTGTCGCCACGCTAAGACAGGTGAACCGCCACAGGCAACGTGCCCTTAGGGAAGCCTGCCCGCGACAGATCGCCTTAAAACCGCCCTCCCCGGGCTTGCGTTAAGACGCGAGCGGAGGAAGTAGAGCGCCCATGACCATCTTGATCGCAATCACCGGCGGTTCGGGCTCGGGCAAGAGCACCCTGGCCGAAGCCCTTATTTCCTCCCTGCCCGACGGCGTAGCCACCCTGTTGCGGGAAGATTCCTACTATCTGGACGCCGCGTCGGTTCCCGGCTTCGACGCCGCGACCCATGATTTCGACGACGTGGCGGCGCGCGATCACAATCTGCTGATCGCCGACCTGACGGCGCTGAAGCGGGGGCAGGCCATAACGGCGCCGGTCTATTCCTTCATCCACCACGGGCGCGAACCTCAGGGCGAAGCTGTCGGCGCCACCGAGGTGATCGTGGTCGAAGGCACCCACCTGCTGTGCACGCCCGCCCTAGCCGCGCTGTTCGACATCAAGGTGTTTGTCGACACGCCGGCGGACATCCGCTTCATCCGACGTCTGCTGCGCGATCAGACCGAACGCGGCCGCACGGCGGAATCCGTCATTCAGCAATATCTCGGCACTGTCCGGCCCGGCCACGAACGGCTGACCGAACCGTCGCGCGTCCATGCCGACTTCATCGTCGCCGACGCCACTGCGGCCGTGCGTTTGGAAGACCCTCAAGCCGTCGTTCGACTGGCCGCGCCGGTCCTGGCTCATCCCCTGTTGGCGGCCTGGCTGACGTAACCTCGATCAGGGGCAGAGCTTTCCCCTCCCATTGCAATTGAGGCGACTTAAAGGCACTCTCCGGCGAAAGGCTGGTGAACGCCATGACGGCCCCTATCCACGATATCGACGACCCTCGGCGCGCGGCGCTGGTACGGCAGGCGCGGCATCATTTCATCAACGAAGGCTACGTCGGCACGCGGATGGAGCCGATCGCACGAGAGGCCGGCGTTTCAACCGCCACCCTTTACGCGATGTTCGAGAACAAGGCCGCCCTGTTTGCGGCCGTCATAGCCGAAGCAGCGACCGACTTCGCCGCCCGGATGTCAGCCGTTAAGAACTGCACCGGGGCGCCGAAGGAGCGGCTTCTCAGCTTCCTCACGACCTACGCAGATTTCATGAGCGACCCCTTCGTTCAAGCCATATTCCGTCTGGTCATGACTGAGCGCTCGCGATTTGAATCCGTGGCCATCGCCTTTTTCGAACAGGCCGAGGGGGATTTCGCCGGCCCGCTGGTCACCGCCCTGGACGAGCTGAAGGCCAGCGGCGATCTGACGTTTGAAAAAGCGTCCTGGGCCGCCGGCCAATTGATGGGAATGGTCGAACATCCCGTCTTTCTCGTGCCCATGGTCACGGGAGGCCAGGTCCGCACCCAGCGCGCGACAGCCGAGATCGCCGCCGACGCCGTACAGACCTTCCTGTCTCGCTATCAGGCCTGATCGGACGTTTTCACGGCCACAGGCGGCTGGTCGACCAGGTGTCCGACACGCGATCGAACCGCAGCCGATCATGCAGGCGGAACGGACGGTCCCGCCAGAACTCGATCTGTTCGGGAAGGACGCGCCAGCCAGTCCAGCGGTCCGGACGCGGCACATCCTCGCCTTCGAACCGAGCCGTCTGTTCGGCCACCCTGGCCTCCAGCGCTTCGCGGCTGTCCAAGGGCCGAGATTGGTCGGACGCCCAGGCGCCGATGCGGCTTTCCCGCGCCCGGCTGGCGAAGTAGGCGCTGGCCTCCTCGGCGCTGACGCGCTCGACCGCGCCGCGCACGCGGACCTGGCGTCGCAGGCTCTTCCAGTGAAACAGCAGAGCGGCGGCGGGATGCGCCCAAAGCTGCTCGCCCTTGGCGCTCTCCTGGTTGGAGAAGAAGGTAAAGCCCCGCGCATCCACGTCTTTCAAGAGCACCATGCGGACGTCGGGCATGCCCTCTGCGTCGACCGTGGCCAAAGCCATGGCGTTGGGGTCATTCGGCTCGCTGCGCCTGGCTTCTTCCAGCCATTCGATAAACAGGCCGATCGGCTCATCCCGATCAAAGATCGTGTCGTCAGCGTTGGCCGCCAACTGGGCGGCGTAGTCGTCTGCGGAGGGGCTGGGCGGGATCACCGACATAGTCAAAAACAAGGCTTCCTGAGGCCGGATATACACTCGGGCCATCCCTGGCTGACTAGGCCCCTGTGTCAATAGCCCAAAGCGTCGTGGCGCGCCTTGTTCCGCGTCGCCCGGCCGGAAGACGGTTAACCTCGTCTTGACCATAGTCCCGCACGGTGTCGCCATGAGCGCGCAGTCGTTTCTTTCCGTGCACGAGGCACGACGTCTGTTGAGCCTGCGCGGCCCTGCGGACGTCGATGGGCTGACGGCGGCGTTCCGCGTCGCCGTGAAGGCTGTTCACCCCGACCGTCCCGATGGGGACGCCGAGCGGTTCAGAAAAACGGTCGCCGCCTACCGCCTGCTGCAAACGCAACTCCCTGCCCTGCCTGCGCCTGTTCGCGTGGAAAGCCGCGCCGAGACGCTTCCTCGGGCGCATCATGCCGTGCCGCCTCTGATCGTGCTGACGCCCATGCAGGCGCTGACCGGCGGAACCGTCTCCGTCAAGGCGTCAGGACGCCGGTTGCTGGTTCATGTCCCCCCCGGGGTGCGAACGGCGGATCGCATTCGCCTGAAGGGCGTCAAGGGACTGATCCCGGTCCTGATCCGCCCTGCCGATGGCCTGTCGGTGCTGGGCGCGGACCTGTTCATGGATTGGCCGATCGCATCCCGCCTGATGCGAGACGGCGGGCGGATCGAGATCGACACCCACGCCGGGCCGCAAGCGGCCTGGCTGGTGCCCGACATGACCGCGCCGGTTCGTCTGCGCCTGCCCGGCCTGGGCCTGCCCGCACGCGGTCGGCGTCCCGCCGGCGACCTGTTCGTGAAGCTGATTCCCTCCGACGAGCTGCCCTCGGCGGCCGAGGACATGCTGCTTCGTTTCACTCGGGTCTGGACGCCGCAGCGCATGGCGGCTTAAGCCTCGCCGTCATGTCGCACAACACCTTCGGCCATCTGTTCCGCATCACCACCTGGGGCGAAAGCCACGGCCCGGCCATCGGCTGCGTCGTCGACGGCTGCCCGCCGCTGATCCCGCTGACCGAAGCCCACATTCAGCCCTGGCTGGACCTGAGAAAGCCCGGCGGCAGCCGCTTCGTCACCCAGAGACAGGAGGCTGACCAGGTCCGCATCCTGTCGGGCGTCTTTGATGACGGAAACGGTCCCGTCACGACCGGCACGCCGATCAGCCTGATGATCGAGAACACCGACCAGCGATCCAAGGACTATGGCGAGATCGCCCGCGCCTTCCGTCCCGGCCATGCCGACTACGTTTATCAGAGCAAATACGGCGTGCGCGATCATCGCGGCGGCGGCCGCTCCTCGGCGCGCGAAACGGCCAGCCGCGTGGCGGCGGGCGCCGTCGCCCGCAAGGTGCTGGGCGAGAGCATCCGCATCCGCGCGGGGGTGGTCCAGCTTGGCCCGCACCGCATCGCCGACGACGCCATCGACTTCGGCGCCGTCTACGACAACCCCCTGTTCGCCGCCTCGGCCGAGGTCGTGCCCGCCTGGGAAGAGTATCTGGACGGCGTGCGCAAGGCCGGCTCGTCCATCGGCGCCGTCGTGGCGCTGGAGGTCACGGGCCTGCCCGCCGGCTGGGGCGCGCCCCTCTACGGCAAGCTGGACGCTGAACTGGCTGCGGGCCTTATGTCGATCAACGCGGTCAAGGGCGTCGAGATCGGCGCCGGCTTTGCCGCCGCCGAGCTGTCCGGCGAGGACAACGCCGACGAAATGCGTATGAGCGCTGACGGCCAGCCGGTCTTCCTGTCGAACAAGGCAGGCGGAGTATTGGGCGGCATATCCACCGGCCAGCCCCTGACGGCGCGGGTGGCCTTCAAGCCGACGTCCTCCATCCTGACCCTGCGCCAGTCGATCAACCGTGACGGCGAGGAAGTCGAGCTGCGCACCAAGGGCCGCCACGACCCCTGCGTCGCCCTGCGCGGCGTGCCGGTGGTCGAGGCCATGGCCTCCATCGTCCTGGCCGACGCCATGCTGCGGCATCGGGCGCAGATAGGCTGAAAGAGGCCTACCCCGCCCGCTCGGCTTTTACCCGGATCTCGACGCCGATGGCCTTGGACACCCAGTCGCCGCCCGCGTCGGACGCCATGCCCATGTTCAGCGCAGTGCGGTCCAGCTCCAGCCGGCCTGCGACCGTGGCCGTCCCGCTCGCCTCGTCGAAGGTGAAGGGCAGGACGACCGGGACCGTCGTCGCCTTGATCCGCAGGGTTCCGGTCGCCTCATAGCGGTTTCCGCCCAGCGCCTTGAACGCCGTCGCCTGGAACCGGGCTGTCGGATAAGTCCCGGTATCGAACCATTCGGCGCCCGGCAGGCTGCCTTCCTGAGTGGCGTCGCCCGTCTTCGCCGAACCGGTCTGGATCGTCACGACGGCTTTCGAGCCTGCCAGATCGGCCGGGTCGAACCAGACTTGCGCATCCCACTGCTCGAACTGGCCGGTGAAGGCCTTGCCGGCGTGGGTTCCGGTGAACTGGATGCTCGAACCGGCCTTGTCCACGGTCCAGGCGGCCGCCGTGCCGGGTGTCACAGCGGCGTCAGCCGCAGGCGCGGCGGCGGGAGCGGATGCCGCCGCCTGCCCTTCCGCCTTGGGCGCAGGCTTGGCGGCCAGGCCGAAGGCGACGCCGATCACGACCACGAAGGCCACGCCCGCCAGCCGCTCGGCCCAGCGCACGGCCGGCGTCGGCTCGGGCGCTACGCCGTGGCTGTCGTCGCCGTGCGGCAACATCGGGATCATGTGCGAGAGGACGCCGTCGCGATCCAGGAACTGGTGCTTCAACGCCGCTCCGACGTGAAGAACGATTAGGATGATCGCGCCCCAGGCCAGCTTGCTGTGCGCGCCCATGGCCATCCAGGCGATCGTGCGGCGCGCGGCTTCGGAGGCGTGCTCGATGAAAGGCAGGTGCGGAATAGCGAATAGGCCGAACCAGCTGGTCGCCACGGCCAGGGGCGTGTCCGTAACCACGGCCCAGCCGGTCGAGACATAGGCCCACCCCGTCAACGGCAATGCCAGCATCAGGGCGTAGAAGGCGGCGTGCGTCGCCCTCGCGGCGAACTGCTCCCACCCCTTCATGGCGCCCGGCAGGGCCGGGACCGGATGCGTCAGTCGCCACACGATCCGCAGCACGGTCAGCGCCAGGATCAGAAACCCGATCGACTTGTGAATCTGAAAGACGCGATAGGCCAGCGCCTGGCTGCCCGGCTCGGCGATGGCGTCGCTCATCCACCAGCCCATCGGGATCATCGCCAGCAAGGCGATCGCGATGACCCAGTGCAGTGCGATGGCGACGGCGCTGTAGCGGTTGGGCCTCTCGGTCCGAAGACGGGCGATCATGAAATGTCTCGCGGCAAGCGGTGCATGAGAGGGGCGGAGCCTTAAGGCCCCGCCCCTTATAGCTTATCCCAAGCCGTCAGGCAGCCGGAGCGGCCGGGGCGACTTCCTTGATGAACTCGGCGTCGAAGCGAATGGTCACCTCGTCGCCGACCGGGCCCAGCGGCATGCCGAAGTCGGTGCGCTTGAACTTGCCTTCAGCCGCAAAACCGATGGCAGGCGCCGGCACGAAGGGGTGCTTCTCCAGGTCGCCGTTGAACGTGGCGTCCAGGGTCACCGGCTTGGTGACGCCCAGGAAGGTCAGGTCGCCCGTCACCTTGGCCGTGCGCGCGCCCGTCAGCTCGACCTTGGTCGATTTGAAGGTGATCTGCGGGAAGGCCGTGGCGTTCAGGAAGTTCTTGTTCTTGGCGATGTCTTCGCTCCAGCTCTTGAAGCCGGTGGCGGCGTGGGTGCCGACGTAATCCCCCTGATAGTTGGCGTCGACCGAGGTCGGGTCGATGGTCGCCTCGACCGTGCTGTTGGCCAGGTTGGCGGTGTCCAGCGTGATCTTCGCGTCGAACTTGTTGAAGCGCGCCGTGTAATTCGAGATCGAATTGTGCGGCAGCGACCACTGCAGCGAGGCGTGGGTCGGGTCCATCACATAGACGCCCGACGTCGCCTTCAGCGCGACCGGAGCGGTCGAGGCGGCGTCGGTCGTCGGGGCGCCGGCGGTGTCGGCGGGCTGGCTGCAGGCGGCCAGCAGGGCGGCGGCCGAAACGGCGATCAGGGCGGGTTTGATCTTCATGGGGGAGAAAACCTCAATCAGGCGGTTGAAACGATAACTGGACAGAAGGTCCGCAAACAGGTCGTGTGTCGGCTCGGCCTCGCCGTCGCGACTGCAACAGTATAAGTTGCCATTAACGCGCTTCAAGTCCCCGCATCACGAAAATCGTCATTCAGCTCACGAAAGCAGGATTGAGGTGCGCCCGGCGGCGACGGCGCCTATCCTCGCGACTCACATGACCATCCGCCGCCTCCCCCCCGAAACCGTCAACCGCATCGCCGCCGGCGAAGTGGTGGAACGCCCGGCCAGCGCCATCAAGGAACTGGTCGAGAACGCCATCGACGCGGGCGCCCGCAGCATTGAGATCCAGGCGGACGGCGGCGGCCTGACCCGCATCCTGATCGCCGACGACGGCAAGGGCATCCCGCGCGACGAACTGCCCGTCGCTATCGAGCGCCACGCCACCTCGAAGCTTGAGCCCGACGACGCAGGCGACGTGGACCTGCTGCGCATCTTCACCCTGGGCTTCCGGGGCGAGGCCCTGCCCTCCATCGGCTCCGTCGCCCGGCTGAACATCACGACCCGCGCCAAAGCCGAGGCGGGTCAACCCCAGAACGAGGCCTGGGCCGTCTCCGTCGAGGGCGGCGCCCAGCGGCCCCTGTCGCCCGCCGCCTTCCCTGGCCCGCATGGCGCCCGGGTCGAGGTGCGCGACCTGTTTTACGCCACCCCGGCTCGGCTGAAATTCATGAAGTCCGAGCGGGCCGAGGCCATGGCCATCTCCGAAGAGATCAAGCGCCAGGCCATGGCGCACGAGGCCGTCGCCTTCACCCTGTCATTGGACGGCAAGACCACGCTGCGCCTGCCCGCCGAACATCCGGGCGACGAGGGGCGGCTGAAACGTCTCGGCGCGCTTCTGGGCCGCGACTTTGAGGCCAACGCCCTGCTGATCGATCAGGAGCGCGACGGCGTGCGCCTGTCCGGCTATGCGGGCCTGCCGACCTATTCGCGCGGCAATGCGGCGCACCAGTTCCTGTTCGTCAACGGACGGCCGGTGCGCGACCGCTTGCTGCAGGGCGCCCTGCGCGGCGCCTACGCCGACTTCCTGGCGCGCGACCGGCACCCGGCGGCGGCCCTCTTCATCGACATCGACCCGCTGTATGTCGACGTGAACGTTCATCCGGCCAAGGCGGAGGTGCGTTTCCGCGATCCGAGCCTGGTGCGCGGCCTGATCGTCGGCGCCCTGCGCCACGCCCTGCACGCGGCGGGGCACCGCGCCTCGACCACGGTCGCCGCCGACGCCTTGTCAGGGTTCCGGCCGCATACGGGCGAGGCCCTCTACAGCCCGGCCGCGCCACAGTCGTTCAGCAGCGCCGCGCCGGGCTGGAGCGGCTGGCAGGGTTGGTCGCAACCGGCCGCCGCGGCCCAGAACCTGCCGGGCCTCAACGAACGATCCGCCCGCGTCGAGCATACGTGGAGCGGCGAAGCCGCCGCCCCTAGCTTCCGCACCCTGGCCGAGGTCCAGGCCGAACACGCGGGCCAGATCGCGCCCGGCGCCCAGACGCCGGCGGACCTGATCGATTACCCGCTCGGCGCCGCCCGCGCGCAGTTGCATGGCACCTACATCGTGGCCCAGACCCGCGACGGCCTGGTCGTGGTCGATCAGCACGCCGCCCACGAACGCCTGGTTTATGAACGGATGAAGGTCCAGATGGCCGAGGGGGCGGTCACCCGTCAGGCTCTGCTGACCCCCGAAGTGGTCGAGCTGGATCCCGCCGAGGCCGAGCGCGTCGCCGCCAAGGCCGAGGAATTGGCCGAGATGGGCCTGATCGTCGAGGCGTTCGGCGCGGGCGCGGTGCTGGTTCGGGAAACCCCGGCCCTGCTGGGCGACACCGACGTTCAGGGCCTGATCCGCGACATCGCCGACGACCTGTCGGAACACGGCGCCGCCCTGTCGCTGAAGGAGCGCATGGCCGAGGTCTGCGGCACCATGGCCTGCCACGGCAGCGTCCGCGCCGGCCGGGTTCTCAGCGCCCCCGAAATGAACGCCCTGCTGCGCCAGATGGAGGCCACGCCCCACTCCGGCCAGTGCAACCACGGCCGCCCGACCTACGTCGAACTAAAGCTCAACGACCTCGAGAAGCTGTTCGGGCGTCGCTGATCCAACCACCCCGCTCATCCCGGCGCAGGCCGGGATGAGCGAATAAGGGCGGTATGACCTACAGCATCCTCTTCGTTTGCCTCGGCAACATCTGTCGTTCGCCGCTGGCCGAGGCCGCCTTCCGCGAGGAGGCGCGGCGGCTGAAGCTGGATGCGATCGTCGATTCCGCCGGCACGGGCAGCTGGCACGTCGGCTCTCCCCCCGATGCCCGCGCCCAGGCGGTCGCCCTCAGAAACGGCGTCGACATCTCGGCCCTGCGGGGCCGCCAGGTGAAGCCCGCCGACTTCCGCCGCTTCACCCATCTAGTGGCGATGGACCACGACAATCTGTCGACCCTGCGCCGCCTCGCGCCGCCCGGTGCCACGGCCGAACTGTCCCTGCTGCTTGATCACGTCGAGGGCCGCGCCGGTCAGGCCGTGGCCGATCCCTATTTCGGCGAGGACGACGGCTTCGACGTGACCTGGGCCGACGTCACGGCCGGCGCCGGCGCTCTGGCCGCCGAGCTTCGACGCCTCAGAGGCTGAGCGCCTCGACCAACTCGCTGGCCTTGCCGCCTGACACCACCTCCCCGCCGGCGATGGCGTAAAACACGCCGTCCACGCTGGCCGCCGCCAGGCCGTGCCGGGGCGTCCGCATCGCCGGACCGGCCGCCCAGGCGTCGCGGGTCGGCTCATAAATCCAGGTCTCGGCGAAGACCCCGCCGCCCGGCCGGTCGAACCATTCTCCGCCGAAGGCGACCAGCCTGCCGCCCGCCTCGGCCATGGCGAGGCCGCCGCCGACCTGCTTTCCGGTCGCCGGCGAGGCCGGGATCGGGGCCAGGGTGTCCCAGCGGTCTTCGGCGGGATCATAGCGGTCCAGCCGCCCCGTTCCGCCGCCATCCACCGTGCGGCCGCCGGCCACGAACAGCTTGCCGCCCAGCACCGCGCCCGCCGCGCTGTTGCGGGCCATCGGCGCCGGCCGCGCCTTGTCCCAGCGGTTGGCGGCGGCGTCGAAGACCAGGTGCGTCGCCACGTCGCCCTGATCGTTCCACTGGCCGTTCGCTTCGCCCTTGGGCGAGCGGCCGGTGATCAGGTGCACCTGGCCGTCCAGCGACAGGCCCACGGTCTCGCACAGACGCTCGGGCATCTGGCCGACCTGGGCCCAGACGCCTCGGTCGATGGCCCAGACATCCGTCATAGCGGTCCACTCGCCGCCGTCGCGCCGGTCATAGCCGCCGAAGGCCCAGACGCGCCCGGCCGCCGCGGCCAGCATCGGGTGATGGCGCGGTTGCGGCAGGCGCGGCCCCTCGCTCCAGCGGTCGGCCCTCGCGTCATAGACGGCGGTTCGATCATTGATGTGAAGTCCGCCTGTGGCCGAGCGCACCAGGCCGCCGGCGACCGTGATCTCGCCGTCCAGCGCTGCGCAATAGATCTCCTGCGTCGGCCACGACATCGAGGCGCGGGGCGTCCAGCCGGTTTCGGCACAGGCTACGGCGGGCGCAACGGCGACGGCGGCGCTTGCGGCGAGGAAGGTGCGGCGGTGCATGGTCATGCGGCCAAGCCTAGCCGTCGCCGCCTCCGCGCGCTAGAAGTCCGACCCGTCCCCCAATGGGATCGCACCATGTTTGAGATTGTAGCCACGGCATAGGCCCGGACGCTGATCGTCCAGAGGCCTCCTCAGCCCGCCCCGCGCCTCGTTGCGCCGGGCGCGTGTTTTCTCGTGCCTTGGAAATCTCAATCCCATGAACCTGTCACGTGCGGAGCAACGCACGCTCCACGCCCTGGCCCAGGGCGGTCGCATCCTGCTGGAACGCGACGAACAGGGCCGCATCCTGGCCGCGCGCTGCTTCACCCGCGAAGGCTGGGTGCTGGACGGCTGCAACCTGGATCAATGGCGCAGCCTGAAGCGCAAGGGCGTCATCAAGTCCCGCAACGGCGGCCCCTATGTCGTCAACCGCGAGGGCCTCAGCCGCCTGCGCAGTCGGGCCGACAACCGGACTTCAGGCCGAAGCTTCTGACGCCCTGAGGAACAGGACGCGCGCGGCGCCGTAGTCGCGCGCGTCCAACCGCTCATAGCCAGGCGTATCGATGTCGGGCTCGTCCGAGCCGCGCTCGAACACCACGATGGCGCCCGGCGCCAGCCAGCCGCCCTCCAGCAACCGCGCCAGCGTCTGTTCCCCCAGCCCCTTGGCGTAGGGCGGGTCCAGAAAGGCCAGGGTGAAGGCCTCGCCCGCCGAACCGGGGCGCGGTCCCAGGTCGGTCGCGCTGCGTCGATGCACCCGGCACCGCCCGAACAGCCCATAGGCGTCCATGTTCTCGCGGATCGCGCCGCGCGCGCCGTCGTCCGTGTCCACGAACAGGCAGAAGGCCGCCCCGCGCGACAGGGCTTCGAACCCCAGCGCGCCCGATCCGGCGTACAGGTCGATCACCCGCGCCTCATGCAGCCCCTCGGCCCACGGGGCGTGCTCCAGCACGTTGAAGATCGCCTGACGCGCCCGATCCGAGGTCGGACGCGTGTTCTGCCCCTCGGGCGTGACGATGGCGCGCCCTTTCAGGCTGCCAGCTACGATGCGCATGGATCAGCCGCGCCCGCGCGGGCCGCCGCGACCGCCGCCGCCCGAAGGCTTGCCGCCGAAAGGCCTGCCGCCAGAGGGCTTGGCCCCGAACGGCTTACTCCCGAACGGCCTGCCCTCGCCGCGAGGCCCGCCGGGCCGGTCGCCCGACCGCTCGCCAAAGCGGTCGTTAGGACGCGCGTCGGAACGCCCGCCGGCGCCGCTCGGACGGCCGAAAGGCTTATCGCCGGGCTTGCCGCCCGGGCGGCCGCCCTTGGGCGGACCGCGACGGTCGTCGATGAACTGGTCGGCGCGCGGTTCGCGCGGCTTGAACGGGCGGCGCGGGCGGTCGTCGTTCCCAGCGCCTTCACCCTCGCCCGGACGGGCGCGCGGCTTGAAGCTCTTGGAATGCTCGAACTTCGGCTTGGCCTTGGCCCAGCCGTCCTTCTTGGCGGGTTTGCCGAACTCGGCGCCCTCTTCGGCCGCCGTTTCAGCGGCGCGCACGCGGCTGGGCTTGCGCGACGGGTCGGACATGGCCGAGCCGGACTTGCCGCGCACGATCGGCGTGCCGGTGCGGCGGCCGGGCGTAGGCGCGGGCGTTTCGACCGTGTTGCCGGTCGGCAGGTTCTCGGGGCGGATATGCTCGGCCAGCATCTCGCGGATCACGCGCGGCCCGACTTCTTCGACCGCGCCGACCGGCAGGGTGCCGAGCTGGAACGGACCGTAGGCCAGGCGGATCAGGCGGTTGACCGTCAGGCCGACGCTCTCCAGCACCTTGCGGACCTCCCGGTTCTTGCCCTCGGTGATCTGGACGCTGAGCCACAGATTGGCCGAGGACTTCTCGCCGTCCGCCTTCTCCTTGGCCTTGTCGATGGTGGCCTCGACCGGACCATAGCGGATCCCGTCGACGACCACGCCGTCCTTCAGCTTGTCCAGTTGCTCCTGGGTGATGCGGCCGCGCGCACGGGCGCGGTACTGACGCACCAGGGCGGTATCCGGCAGTTCCAGCGCCCGGCTCAGTTCGCCGTCGTTGGTCAGCAGCAGCAGACCCTCGGTCGCCAGATCGAGGCGACCGACCGAAATCACGCGCGGCAGGCCGCTGGGCAGGGCGTCGAACACATTGGGCCGGCCCGCCGGGTCGTTGTGGCTGGTGATCAGCCCCGCAGGCTTGTGATAGCGCCAGACGCGCGTCGCTTGCGCGGCGCCGATCGGTTTGCCGTCGACGGTGATCTTGTCGTCGCGCTTCACCAGCACGGCGGGCGTGTCCAGGATGCGGCCGTTCACCGCCACCTTGCCCAGACCGATCAGCCGTTCGACCTCGCGGCGCGAGGCGATGCCGGCGCGGGCCATGACCTTGGCGATTCGCTCGGTGCGCTCGGGCGCCTTGGCTTCCGCTCCAGGCTTGCCCCCCGAACGGCCCTCGGCGCGGTCGCGGGGCTTCCCGCCCGGCTTGCCGTCCTTGTCGAAGGGCTTTCGCGGGCCCTTGTCGGCGAAATTACGGGGACCGCGCGCACCGTCGTCTTGACGGGAGCGGGGCTTCTTGTCGTTGTCTTTGGGATGGCGATCCATGATGAGCGGTTCATGAGCATGGCGCTCGATCTGGCGCAAGCGGCGGCTGAGGCTGGCGAGGTGCCGGTCGGGGCCGTGATCGTGGACGAAAACACCGGCGAAGTGCTTGGGCGCGGGCAAAACGGGCCCATCACGGCCCATGATCCGACCGCTCATGCCGAGATCATCGCGCTGCGCGATGCAGCGGCGACGTTGCAGAATTATCGCCTTACGGACCTAACCCTCTATGTCACCCTGGAGCCGTGCGCCATGTGCGCGGGCGCCATCAGCCACGCCCGCATCGGCCGGGTGGTCTGGGGAGCCGACGATCCCAAGGGCGGCGCCGTGCTGCACGGCGGGCGGTTCTTCGACCAGCCGACCTGTCACTGGCGGCCCTCGACCGAAGGCGGCGTCCTGGCCGGCGCGGCCGCCGAGATGCTTCGCGGCTTCTTCCGCTCCCGGCGGAAACCCCGGGCAGGAACGCCGGGCGACACCGGGCGTTGAAGCTCCAAGCTTGACCTTGAGAGGGCCTCCATTGCCGACCCGCACCCTATGGCCGACCGTCGCCGTTTCCGCCCTCGTTCTGTTGTCGGCCTGTGGGCAGGAGCCGCGCGAGGCGCCGACCGACGGCGACGCGGTGCGCCAGCGCGCCATCGACGCCCAGACCGCCCGCCGACGCACCGGCGCAGAACTTCAGGACCGCGCTCTGAACCGCGTCATTCACGCGGTTTACCTCTGCAACAACTCCGAGCGGCTGTCGGTCGATTTCGACAACCCGCGCCAGATGGCGACCGTGCGCAACTCCAACGGCGAAGCGGTCGATCTGTATCAGGAGCGCGCCGCTGACGGCATCTGGTATCGCGCCTCGGGTTATGAACTGCGCGGCAAGGGCGTCATGGCGACATGGAGCGCCGCCAATCGCGAACCGACGGAGTGCCGGGCGGTCGACTAGGCCTCCGCCGCGCCCTCTCCGATCAGGAAGGCGCGCACCGCCTCGGCATCGACGTCCTTATCGGTGAAAGCCTCGCCCACGCCCCGCGCCAGGATCAGCGTCAGACGCCCGCCCTCGGCCTTCTTGTCCCCCGCCATGCGCGCGATCAAGGCGTCGGCGGCGAAGCGATGATCCACATCCGACAGCCGCGTCGGCAGGCCCGCCGCGCGGATGCCCGCCTCTGCGCGGTCGGCCTCGGCGGCCGGGCACAGACCCTGCTGCGCCGAATAGCGGAAGGCCAAGGCGCAACCCAACGCCACCGCCTCGCCGTGGGTCAGGGTGTCTGCGAAAGCCAGCTCGGCCTCCAGCGCGTGGCCGAAGGTGTGGCCCAGGTTCAGCAGGGCGCGGCGGCCCGCCTCCTTCTCGTCCTCGCCGACGATCTGGGCCTTGATCTCGACCGAGCGGATCACCGCCCTCTCCAGCGCATCCGGGTCGCCGCTTGCGCCGGCCGCGCCCTCCCCGCCAAGCCAGTCGAAAAAGGCCGCGTCGCAGATCAGGCCGTGCTTCAGCACCTCGGCCCAGCCTGAGCGCACCTGACGTACAGGCAAGGTGGCCAGCGCCTCGATGTCCGCCAGCACCCGGCGCGGTTGGTGAAAGGCGCCGATCAAGTTTTTACCGCGCGGCGTATCGATCGCCGTCTTGCCGCCGACCGAGGAATCCACCTGAGCCAGCAGGGTGGTTGGAATTTGCACGAAATCAATGCCGCGCATGAACAGGGCGGCCGCCAGGCCGGCCAGGTCGCCCACCACGCCGCCGCCCAGGGCGACGACCATGCTCTTGCGGTCCAGCCCCTCGGCCAGCAGGCGATCGAGAACAGCCTCAAGCTGTTCAAACGACTTGGAGGCCTCGCCAGCCGGGACGGTCGCCAGCCCGGTCTCCAGACCCGCCGCCGCCAGGGAGGCGCGCACCGTCTCGCCGTGAATGGCCGCCACCGTCTCGTCGCTGACGATGAAGGCCCGCGACGGCTTCAGGGCGGCGACCTCGGCCCCCGCCGCCTTCAGCAAGCCACGCCCGACCACGACCTCATAGGGGGCGAAGGCGCCGCCCGCGACCGGGATCGTCGTCGTCATCGCTTGGTCTCCTGCCGCCCGAACCGGCGCAACTGTTTCAGAATGGCGTCCACGGCCTGACCGTGCGAGCCGCCGCCCACATCGACGGTTACATCGGCCTGTGCGTAGATGGGGTAGCGCGCCCGCGCCAACTCGTTCAGCGCCACCAGCGGGTCGCGCCCCCGCAGCAGGGGCCGCGTATCGCGCCGGCCTACACGTTCGGCGATCACCTTCAGATCGGCCCGCATCCAGACGCTGACAGCGTGTTGCTTCATCAAGGCGCGCGTATCGGGGTTGAGCACTGCGCCGCCCCCGGTGGCCAGCACGATCGGCGGCCCTTCCAGCAGGCGGCGCATCACCCGCGCCTCGCCCGCCCGGAACTCGGCCTCGCCGCGCGAGGCGAAGATCTCGCTGACGGTCATGCCCGCCGCTTCCTCGATCACCTGATCCCCATCGGCGAACGGTAGGCCCAGCCTTTGGGCCAGCCGTCGCCCCACGGTCGATTTCCCGACGCCCATCAGCCCCACCAGGGCTATGGTGCGGACAGAAGACAGCGGGAAGGAATCAGGCGAGGCGTCGGAAGGCATGGCTCCTATACCCTCTACACGAGACGCCGCCCGGCTCCACACCTCAGAAGAGACGACCTGACACGGCATGACACCGCAGATCGAAGCCTTCCTTGAGATGATGGCGGTCGAGCGCGACGCCTCGCCCCATACGCTGGCCGCCTATGGCCGGGACCTGGCGGATGCGGAAAACTGGCTGGGCGACGGGGGCCTGATGGCTGCGCCGCAGGAGGCGCTGGAGGCGTGGTTCGCTGATCTGTCGCGGCGCGGGCTGTCCGCCGCTACCGCCGCGCGCCGCCGCGCCTCGGTGAGGCAGTTCTACCGCTTCGCCCTGGGCGAAGGCTGGCGGGCCGATGATCCGTCGCGCCGTCTCGATGCGCCCAGGCAGGGACGCAGCCTGCCCAAAACCCTGAGCCGCGACGAGGTCGAGGCCCTGCTGGCCGCCGCCAGCGCCCACGACGGCGCAGCGGGACTGCGCCTGATCGCCCTGGTCGAGATGGCCTACGCCTCGGGCCTGCGCGTCTCCGAACTGCTGGCGCTCAAGGTCGAGGCCGTGCGCCGCGATCCGGCCTATCTGATCGTGCGCGGCAAGGGCGGCAAGGAGCGTCTGGCGCCCCTCAACACTGCCGCGCGGGAAGCCATCAAGGCCTGGCTCGACGCCCGCGACGCTGCGCGCAAGCCCGGCGCGCCCGACAGTTCGTGGCTGTTCCCCTCCCACGGCAAGAGCGGCCATCTGACGCCGCGCCGCTTCGCCCAGCTGCTGGATCAGGCGGCCGTTTCCGCCGGGATCGACCCGTCGCGCGTCAGCCCCCACGTCCTGCGCCACGCCTTCGCCACCCACCTGCTGGAAGGCGGGGCCGACCTGCGCGTAGTCCAGACGCTGTTAGGCCATGCCGACATCTCGACCACCCAGATCTACACCCACGTCGCCACCGACCGCCTGTCCCAGGTGGTCCACGCCAACCATCCCTTGGCGAAAGACGACTAAGCGCCCATACTCCCGGCATGGCGCGCACCTTCTACGTCAAGGCGATCTGGGACCCCGAAGTCGAGGTCTGGTGCAGCGAATCCGACATTCCGGGCCTTGTCATCGAAACCGCGACTCTGGCCGAGTTCGAAAGCCTGGCCCGCCAGTTCGCCTCGGAGCTCCTGGCTGAAAACCTCGACATCCACGGCCCCGTACCCATCCGTTTTGAGGCGTCAGGCGGCTTTGAGGTGCTGGCGGCTTGATCGCGCCAACCGTGCGTTGTCTGATCGCGCTCGATGCGATGATCTGACTGCATGGCCAAGGACTTCTATCCCGAACTCGCAGCTATGCTTTACGCCGCGGGCTGGCGACGAATGGATAGCGCCAAGGGCAGCCACGAGAAATGGCGACATCCCGATATCGGCCACGCCGTGATCGTGCCTCGCTCCAAGAGCCGACACACGGCAAACAGCGTCCTGAAACAGGCGGGTCTTCCCAAAGCCTTCTGAACCCGCGCTTGCTCCGAAGCGTTCGGCGCTCTAGGTTCCGCCGCCTTCCGTAGCGCAATGCGCGCTTCCTCCTCACGGACGCCCAATGGCCACGCACTATCTCGAATTCGAAAAGCCGATCGCCGAACTGGACGCCAAGATCGCCGAGTTGTCGCTGCTGGCGCCGACCAGCGGATCCTTCGAGACCGAGATCGCCGCCCTGCGCAAAAAGGCAGACGCCATGCGCACGAAGGCCTACGCCAACCTTGACCCGTGGATGCGCACCCAGGTCGCGCGCCACCCGCAACGTCCCCACTTCATCGACTACGTCGACGGCCTGTTCACCGACTTCGTGGAACTGCACGGCGATCGTCAGTTCGGCGACGACCAGGCGATCCTGGGCGGTCTGGCCCGTTTCCGCGGCCAGCCGGTCGTGATCATGGGCCATGAAAAGGGCCACGACACCCAGACCCGCATCATCCACAACTTCGGCATGGCCCGCCCCGAGGGCTATCGCAAGGCCGTGCGCCTGATGGACATGGCCGAGCAGTTCGGCCTGCCCGTCCTGACCTTCGTCGACACCGCCGGCGCCTATCCGGGCCTTGGCGCCGAGGAGCGCGGCCAGGCTGAGGCCATCGCCCGTTCGACCGAGCGCGGCCTGACGCTGTGCGTGCCCTCCATCGCCACGGTGACGGGCGAAGGCGGTTCGGGCGGCGCCATCGCCATCGCCGCCGCTAGCCGCGTGCTGATGCTGGAACACTCCATCTATTCAGTCATCTCGCCGGAAGGCGCGGCGGGCATCCTGTGGCGCGACGGCTCGCGGGCCAAGGACGCGGCCAATGCCATGAAGATCACGGCGCCGGACCTGATCGAGCTGAAGATCGTCGACCGCGTGATCCCCGAGCCGCTGGGCGGCGCCCACGCCGACCGCGAAAAGGCGATCCAGAACGTTGGCCAGGTGCTGGAAGAAGAACTCAAGGCCATGTCCGGCCTGTCGGCCGAGCAGTTGAAGAAGCAGCGCGCCGACCGTTTCTACGCCATCGGCCGTCTGGGCTGATCGGACGCGCGAGCCGTTGCAAGGCGGCTCGTCGGCGTCGAAGCTGCGCCGATGCGATTCGTCCAAGGTTCCGTAATGCGTGATTCGAGGCTCTCATGCGCAGCATGAACGGGGTCGGCGAAACCCTGCGCGAAAGTGCGGTCTTCAACTTCGATGGGGCGATGACCATGGTCATCGACGACTCCCCCTTCGCGATGGAGCTGACGACTCAGGCTCTGCTAGGGTTCGGCATCAAGGTCCGCCATGCGTGCGCCCAAGCGGCGGAAGCCATCAAGGTCCTGCAGACCCACCCGGTCGATCTGATCCTGGTGGACTGCGAAATGCCGGGCATGAGCGGCTATGAGTTCGTGCGTTGGCTGCGTCGCTCGGGGCTGGAACCGAACGCCTATGCGCCCGTCATCATGACCGCCGCCCACGTCCGCCGCTCCAAGGTGTCTGAGGCGCGCGACTGCGGGGCCAACTTCCTGATCACCAAGCCGTTCAGCGCCGGAGTGCTGCTGGAACGCATCGTCTGGGTGGCGAAGGATAATCGCCCCTTCCTGGGGGTCGGCGACTATTTCGGCCCGGACCGTCGCTTCAGGGAGGAACCCTGGCCCGGTCCCGAGCGTCGTTCCGAGGAGATCCGCAAGGCGGAATTCGAGGCCCAGCGAAGAGGCTCGATCAATCTATGACCGTCATCACGCACAATCGTCGTCGCTCGCGCCTGTCGACCCTGATCGACCAGCCCGGCGGCGTCAGCGTCGGAACCGCGCTGAAGCAGGCGCGCGCCAACCTGGCGGAATATGAGACCCGCAGCCGGGAGGTCATCGAGGAACAGGTGTCCGCTTTGGCGGGGATGAAGCCTCCCTCCAGTCCCGACGAAGCCTCCGCCGCGTTGGATCAGGCCTATGCCCGCTCCAGCGCCGTGATCGATGCGGCCGGGCCGTTCGAGATGAAGGACATCTGCACCGCAGCCGCCAATCTGTGCGATCTGATCGACGCGGCGCCGGAAGATCAGGCGTTCGACTGGCGCATCGTTACTGTCCACGCCCAGGCGTTGCGCCTTCTGCTGACGCTGCCGAGCGAGGCCGACGACGCCCGCGCCCAGGTGCTGGACAGCCTCAAGGACGTGCTGAAGGCCAAGGTCCCCGGCGCCAAGGACTAAGCTCAGTCAGGTTTGAGGGGCCTGCGTCCTGGCGCCGCGCGTCTGTTTGCGCCACAGGGCCGCATATTCCCCGCCCTGACGCGCCACCAGCTCATGGTGGGCGCCGCGCTCGACCACGCGGCCCGCCTTGAGCACCAGGATCTGATCGGCGTCGGCCACGGTGGACAGGCGGTGCGCCACCACCAGGGTCGTGCGCCCTGCCCTCGCCTTGCGCAGCGTCTTCTGAATGGCCGCTTCAGTGCGGCTGTCCAGGGCGCTGGTGGCCTCGTCCAGGATCAGGATGCAGGGATCGGCCAGCAGGGCGCGGGCGATGCCGACACGCTGGCGCTCGCCGCCGGAGAGCTTCAGACCCCGCTCGCCGACGCGGGTCTCCATGCCCTCGGGCAGACTGCGGATGAAGTCGGCCAGTTCGGCGCCCTCGGCTGCGGCCCAGATCGCTGCGTCGTCCGCATCAGGACGGGCGAAGGCGATATTGGCGGCGATGGTGTCGTTGAACAGCGCCACGTCCTGCGGCACCAGGGCCACGGCGGACCGCAGCGACGCCTGGGTCAGGCCGCGCGCGTCCCGACCGTCGATCAGCACCGCGCCTTCCTGTGGGTCCAGCAGGCGCAAAGCCAGTTTGACGATCGTCGACTTGCCAGCGCCGGACGGCCCCACCAGGGCGGTCGTCGTGCCGGCGGGCGTGACGAAGCTGACGTCGTCCAGCCCCGCCGCCCGCGCATCATGCCGGAAGCCCACATGATCAAAGACGATCTCGGCGCCGCCACCGCTCTCAGGCCGGGTCAGGGCCGCGGCGTCGGGCGCGTCCGCCACCTGCGGCGCTTGTCGCGTCACCTTAAGCATCTCCTCCATGTCTATGAAGGACTGGCGGATTTCTCGATAGGCGAAGCCCAGGATGTTTAGCGGCGCATAGAGGGAGATCATGATCAGCACGGCGGCCGTCACATCGCCCGGCCCCATCCGTCCGGCTGCCGCCTCGAACCCGGCCATGACCGCCATGACGCCCAGGCCGACGTTCATGATCAGGCCCTGAATCAGGTTCAGCGCCGCCAGGGAGGTGTTCGCCTTCAGCGAGGCCTGAACATAGGTCGACAGGGATCGGTCGTAGGCCTCGGCCGCGCGGCTCTCGGCGCCGAACGACTTGACCGTCTCATAGTTCAGCAGGGCGTCCACCGACAGGCCCGCCGCCTCGCTGTCGGCGGCGTTCATGGCGCGCCGGTGCTCCAGCCGCCAGTTGGCCATGGCGAAGGTCGTGATCGCATAGACCATCACGACCGCGACTGCGACCGCGCCGAAACGCCAGTCGTATTTGCCGCCTAGCACCGCCGCCGCCAGCAGCAACTCCAGCACTGTCGGCCCCAGATTGAACATCAGGATGCGCAGCAGGAAGTCCACCGCGCGCGAGCCCCGGTCCATCACGCGCGACAAGGCGCCGGATCGCTTGGTCTGGTGGAAGTCCAGCGACAGGCTGAGGGCGTGGGCGAAGGTCTCGGCGGCCGTCTTTCGCTGGGCCGCCGCGCGCACGGGGGCGAACACCACGTCCGACAACTGCGGCGTCGCCGCTGACAGGAAGCGCACCACCGCCCAGCCCACGGCGAAGGCGGCGAAGCCCAGCCCTACGGACGCCGCGGGCCCCTGATCGGCCGCCAGATGGTTGACCGCCGCGCCCAGCACCAGAGGGGCGAGCACGCCTAACCCCTTGCCCGCCAGCGTGAGCAGGATCGCGCCCGTCACGCGCCAAGGCAGTTGCGGCGCGCCGGACCGCGCCACCACGCCAATCAGGTTCTTCAGCGCCTCCAGCGTCGGCGGCGCGTCCTGCTGAGAGGGATCGACGCCAGCGTTCATGGCCTTGGTCGCGACATCGCCGCGCCGTCCCGAGCGTTCACCCCGCATCGCCGCGCTCCGCCGTCGTCATGCCATCGAGGCGGAACCGGACCGCCACTTCAGTTCAGGCTCGCCACAGCGTCGATGAGGGCGTCCACCGCCGCCTCTTCGGTCGCCCAGGAACAGACGAACCGCACCGAACCGTCGTCGAACTGATAGCAGGCCCAACCAGCGGCGTTCAGCGCCTGATGCGCCTCGTCAGGCATGCGCACGAAAACCGCATTGGACTCGACCGGATGAGCGAGAACGAAGGACGTCCGGGCCTCGATGCCGTCCGCCAGACGCTGGGCCATCAGATTGGCGTGGGCGGCGCCCGACAACCAGTCGCCGCTTTCCAGCAGACCTAACAGCGGCGCCGCCAGCAGCCGCCCTTTGGACGCCGTCTGACCCGCCTGCTTCAGCCGGTTGTCGATCCGCCGTGTCAGGCCCTTGTCGAAGATGACCAGCGCCTCGACACAGTGGGCGCCGGCCTTGGCGCCGCCGAACGACAGGACATCCACGCCCAGCCGCGCGATATTCTTGGGGTCGAAACCCGCGGCCACGGCGTTGGCCAGCCGCGCCCCGTCCATATGGACGCCAAGCCCCGCGCCTTTGGCCGGCTCGATCAGGTGACGAAGCTCTTCCTCGGAATAGACGGCGCCGTACTCCGTCGCCTGGGTCAGGCTGAGGGCGGCCGCAGGCTGGCGGTGGCCGACGACAGGCTCTTCCAGAGCGGCGTGCAGCGCCGCCACGTCGACCTTGCCCGAATAGCCGGGCAGACCGATCAGGCCGACGCCCTGACCGAAGAAGCCGGGCGCGCCGGTCTCATCGGTGCAGATATGGGCGGCGTGGTGGGCCAGCACCGCCTCATAGGGGCGCGCCAGCATCGACAGGCCGATGGCGTTGGCCGCCGTACCGCTGAACAGGAAGCGCACCTCGGCGTCGGCGTCCAGCGTCTGACGGATCAGGTCGGCGGCTCGCGCCGAGGTCTCATCGGAGCCATAGGCCCGCGCGAACCCGGTATTGGCCGCAATCAGGCTCTGGAGCGCCGAAGGCGCCATGCCCGCCGTATTGTCCGAGCCGAAATCAAAGCGCACGGGTCACTCTCCCCCTCGGCCGGACGATCCGTCCTGAGCCGCATCGTTTTCCAGCGGGGCCATGACGACCCGCGCGAACTTGGCGTCCTTCGCCGGCACCTCGACCTGGTGCGGGAAGGGAATCTCGATACCGGCCTCGTCCAGCGCCTCCTTGCCCGCCTGCATCAGGTCGGACTGGGTCTGCCACCAGTCGGCGTTGTTGACCCAGGCGTGCAGGGTGATCTGGACCGAGCTGTCCAATAGACCCGTGACCCCGGTCCACGGCGCCGGATCCTTCAGCACCCTGTCGTTCACCCTGGCGACTGACGCAAGAACGGCGCAGGCGTCCTTCAGGTTTTCGCCATAGCCCACGGTGAATTTGATCTCGATCCGGCGCGTCCGCTGGCCCGTCACATTGACGATGACGTCGCTCAACACCTTGGAATTCGGAATGACGATCTTGTGGTTGTTGGCGTTGGTCAGCTGGGTGGTGAACAGATCAAGCTTCTGCACCGTTCCGGAGGCGCCGCCCACGTCGATGGCCTCGCCCACGCGATAGGGACGAAGGATCAGCAGCATCACCCCCGCGGCCACATTCGACAGCGTCCCTTGAAGAGCCAGGCCGACCGCCAGCGAGGCGGCGCCCAGAACGGCGATGATGGAGGTCGTCTGCACGCCCAGACGCTGCAGTACGGCGATCATGCCGATGATGACGACCACCACCCGCACAATCTGCACCATAAAGGCCAGCACCGTGGGATCGCGCCGCACCAGCCGCGTCCGGCCCAAAATCTTCCGCGCCGCCCCCGAGGCCCAGCGCGCAGCGAGCAGGGTCAGGACGAAGATGATCGCCGCAATGGCCAGGTTGACCGCGAAATCGCCCAGCAGATCCATAGCCTTGGCCAGGATAGCGGCGTCCATGCTCAGCCTCTGCTCGCCGGCGGCCATCACCTGAGCCAGGGGCTCGGCCAGCACGACGGGACTATGCAGGAAATTCATGAGCATGAACCGGGTCTAACGCACGTGGAGCCGATTGGAAGCCCCGACGCTCAAGCTTTTTCACCGGCGCTGACCCGACCGCCGCCGCGCTCGATGGCGTCCAGCAGATCGAGCACCGTCTCGAGCGTATCCGCCTCGCGCGCGGGCTTGTCCCAGCGAATGCGGCTGACGCGCGGGAAGCGCATGGCGACCCCCGATTTGTGCCTCGTCGAGCGTTGAAGCCCCTCGAAGGCGATCTCAAGAACCAGGCCGAAATCGCGTTCGGCGCGAACCGCGCGAACGGGGCCGAAACGATCGGTGGTGTGGTCGCGCACGAATTTGTCGATCTGTTTCAACTCCTCGTCGGTGAAGCCGAAATAGGCCTTGCCGACCGGCGTCAGCGCGCCTTCCTCGGTCCAGACGCCGAACGTGTAGTCGGAATAGAAGCCGGACCGTTTGCCGTGGCCCCGCTGGGCATACATCAGAACCGCGTCGATGACGTGAGGATCGCGCTTCCATTTGAACCACGGCCCTTTCGGGCGGCCAGCGACATAGGCGCTGTCGCGGCGTTTCAGCATCAGGCCTTCGGCAGCGGCGCCGACCGGCGGATCGGCCCGCAAGGCCGCCAGATCGTCCCAGGTCGCGTGGGTCAGCAACGGCGACAGCGCCAAGCGATCGCCCGTATGCTCAGCCACCAGCCGTTCGAGCCGCTCTAGACGCTCCGTCAGCGGCAGCGCGCGCACGTCCTGCTCGCCCTCGGCAAGCAGGTCGTAGGCCAGGATGGCCGCCGGATAGTCCTGCATCAATCGCGCGCTGGCCGTCTTGCGGTTCAACCGCTGCTGCAAGTCGCCGAACGGAGCGACAGCGCCGTCGCGCACGACGAGCAGTTCGCCGTCCACCGCGCCCTCAAAGGCCAGCGCCTGGATCACATCCGGAAACGCCGCCGAGATGTCATCGCCGGTGCGGGAATATAGCCGCGTCACCCCGCC
The DNA here is from genome assembly GCF_000635915.2 of Brevundimonas naejangsanensis. Classification (NCBI taxonomy): domain Bacteria; kingdom Pseudomonadati; phylum Pseudomonadota; class Alphaproteobacteria; order Caulobacterales; family Caulobacteraceae; genus Brevundimonas; species Brevundimonas naejangsanensis. The sequence goes on along the minus strand of NZ_CP015614.1, from coordinate 996,320 downwards.
TTCGCGCACAGCCTGTACCCGCACGCCGTCCCATTTCCACTCGGCCACGAAGTCCGTCGGGTCCAGACGGGGCATATCCGTCGCCTCATCCAGGGCGGTCGCCAACATGACGGGACGAAACCGGCCGGAAGCCTCGGCGCTGGGGCGCTCGCCTCGCCCTTCCAGCCAGGCGAACAGGTCGCCATAGGGCGCGCTCAGCCCATGCCAGACCTCTTCGATGTCTGCGACGTCGACCGGCGGCAGGACAGCGGCCTGCTCGCCGCCTTCCGGCGTAGGAGGCGCGCTGACGGCGTCCGGCCGCATCATGGCCGTGGCGGTGCGCGCCAGGCGCGCCGACACGCCGACGCGCAGACCGCCTGTGACCAGCTTCAACAGCGCCCAGCGCCCTTTCGGCTCCAGGGCGTTCAGCCAGCCTTCGATCAGACGGGGCGCCTCCTGCCGGCCTGCGCCCTGCAGCGCGTCCACGACCTCGCCCAGCGACGGCTCGCGGTTGGGCCGGTGGTCGGGATCGGACGGCCAGATCAGGGCGACCGTCTCAGCCAGGTCGCCCACATAGTCGTAGGACCAGCCGAACAGCACAGGATCGACCCGCGCCTCGGCGGCCTTGCGGATCATGGCCGGCTTGGCTGCGGAGAATGTCAGGTCGCCGGTCAGCGCCGCCAGCGCCCAGCCCCGATCCGGATCGGGCGTCGACCGGAGGTAATCGCGCAAGAGAACCAGCTTCGCCTTGCGCGACGCAGTCAGCGACAGTCGATCAAGCAGTTCGGCGAAACGGCGCAAATCGGCTCCTGAGATTCGGTCGTGGCCTTACGGAACGCCGAACCTCGCAAGCGTTTCCGTATCCGTCAGGCGGCTTCGCTCTCGACTGACTGTTGAAGCGCGGGCCGCCCGCCCTTGGCCTGGGTCATAAGGCCGGCAAGACTGCGGAAATCGATCGGCTTGTTCAGGTAGGCGTCGGCTCCAGCCGCCATACCGGCTTCGTGGTCCTCGTTCCGGGCCGACGCCGATAGCACGACGATCGGCGTTTCCGCGTTGGCGCCGCCCGCGCGGATCAGACGGGTGGCGGTCAGGCCGTCCATGACCGGCATGTTCACGTCCATGATGATCAGGTCAAACGCCTGATGTTGAGCAATATCGACCGCCTCCTGGCCGTTTTCAGCCGTCGTGGTGCGGCGTCCGGTCGAGCCCATCCACGCCTCAAGGATCATGCGGTTGACCGGGTGATCCTCGACGACCAGCACCTTCATGCCGTCCGGTTCGATGCTATCGGAGTCCGCGTCGGCCTGAGCGGCCTCATCTTCCCAGCAGACGACCTCGCCCTCGACAGCGAAGGTGAAGACCGACCCCGAGCCGACCTGGGACTGCACCGTGATATCGCCGCCCATGATGTTGGCCAGGCGTCGCGAAATCGTCAGGCCCAGACCCGTGCCGCCGAAGCGTCGTGTCGACGAAGCGTCGATCTGGGTGAAGGGCTGGAACAACTGATCCATGTCGCCTTCTGAAATCCCTGCGCCGCTGTCGTGAACCGCGAACTCGAACGCCACGCGGCGCTCGGAGATACGGCGGCTTCGCGTCACGAAGCGGATGTCGCCGCTCTCGGTGAACTTCACCGCGTTGGACAGCAGGTTCTGCACCACCTGACAGACCCGCAAGGGGTCGCCGCGCACGACGGCAGGCGTATCGCCCTCGAACTCGGACACGAACCTCAGCCCCTTGGCCTCGGCCTGCGCCTCGAAGGGGCCGACGATGCGGCGGTGAAGGTCGTCCAACTGGATGTCGATGGATTCGAAGTTCATCCGCCCCGCCTCGATCTTGGTCATGTCGAGGATGTCGTTAAGCAGGCTGAGCAGATTGTCGCCCGAGTTGCGGATGATCGCCAGATATTCGCGCTGGGCGCCGTCCAGCCGCGTCGCGCTCAACAGCTGCGCCGCGCCGAGCACCCCGTTCATCGGCGTGCGCAGTTCGTGAGAAATGACGCCGAGGAAGTTCGATTTGGCTTCATTGGCCGCGTTCGCCTTGTCCCTGGCCGCCTCCAGCTCCTCGATCAGATGCGCCTGGTGTTCCTGGAAGGCGCGGATGCGTTCCTCGCGCAACATGGTCATCGTCACGAGGACGAACAGCGAGGCCGCCGTGAACGGCGCCAACATGAGAAAGGGCCAGAAGGCCGGATCGCCGATCAAGGTCACAGCGATGATCGCCGCCGCGACGCCGTAGGGCGATGAAATCACAATGGCCTGCTTAGGCGAGCTGCGCAGTTGGGCGAAGACCAGCACATAGCCGGAGATCAGCAGTGCGATCGCCAGTTCGCGGCCGAAGAGCGAGTCCGAAAACCAGGCCATAAGGGGCGCCGCCGCCCAGGCGGCCGTCGTCACAGCGCCCACAATCGGGAAGATACGGTCCCACCCGGCCTCAGCGTTCTGGCTGCGGCTGATCCGCTTTTCCGCCACGCCGCGCAGGGCCCCGGCGGCCAGGGTTCCGGCGAACCACAGCAGGCCATGCAGCAGACCCACGGTGGCGATCAGCCCCACGGCCCAGCTGGTGATGATCAGATAGCGCAGATAGTGGGTCTGCAGGATGGCGGACAGAGCCTGGGCGGCGCTGCCGGCCTCCTGGCTTTCAAGCCCCTTCCCTATTCCTTCGGAACCCACCATGGCGACGCCCCCGCTCGCTGCAATATGCTTCGGGGGCGGACGCTATGGCCAAAAGTTCTAAGACGATATGAATGCGGAGAACTACGTAATCCCAAATCGGTGAATATCAGCCCGCGGCCTCGCCCGGCGTCTGGGCGCGGATGGACAGGGCGTGGACCGGGCCGCTGAGCTCGTCTTTCAGAGCCGTATTCACCGCCCGCTGACGCGCGACGCGATTCATGCCTTCGAAGGCGGTGGAAACGATCCGCAGCTGGAAATGACTTTCCCCGCCGTCCTGGGCGTCGATTCCCCCTTCGTGGTGGTGGCCGGCGTGTTTCCAGCTGTCGTCCTCCAGCTCAATCACGCTCGGAGCGAAGGCCGCTGTCAGTTTTTCACGGATAATCGTCGCCACAGGGCCATTAGACATCGGTCGTTCCTTGAAGCCGTCCAAATCAGCCCTACACTTCGGAGGATGTCTGCGTCTTTTCAATACAAGCCTCGCTTTACCGATATCCGCGTGAAGCCGCCCCGGCCCGAGGAGGAACAGGCCGAGGCCGACGTCCTGCACCTGAAGCCCGGCGAGAAGCGCTGCGAGTGGCCCGACTGCTCTCGCCCAGCGACCGCCAAGGCGCCCAAGTCGCGCGAGCAGATCAACGAGTTCTACAACTTTTGTCAGGGCCACGCGGGGCAGTACAACAAGGGCTGGAACTTCTACGCCGGCATGAACGAGGGCCAGATCCGCGCGGCCCAGGAAAACGAGGCCATGACCGGCGGCCGCCCCACCTGGCAGATGAAGGCCGGGCCCCAGACGCGCGAGGCGGCCGCCTTCGCCGCCAAGTTCGGCACGAACAACACCTCAGGCGCCGGTTCATGGCGCGACAGTTTCGGCCTGTTCGGACGCAGAACCCAGGAAGCGCCGGTCGCAGAGGCCCCCGAACAGCGCATGGGCAAGCTGGAGCGCGCCGCCCTGGCGGACCTGAACCTGGAGCCGGGCGCCGACAAGGCCGCGGTGAAGGCCCGCTATCATGAGCTTTTGAAGCGCTTCCACCCGGACACCAATGGCGGCGACCGTGGCGCCGAGGTCAAACTTCAGAGCGTGATCAAGGCCTGGAAAACCTTGAAAAAGGCCGGTTACGCTTGAGGGACCTCAGCAGGCCCGCGCCGCCGGGCGAGGCCTCCACGCGGGTGACCTGCCCGCCGAGTTGAGACGAGTCCCAGATCTCCGCGAAGACGTCGGCGCCGCTTTCGCCGCGCATCACCTGGCGCGTCTCGCGGATCGCCTCAAGGAAGGTGTCGGCCTCAAGCGCAAGCATTTGAGGCGTCCGGCCGGGCGCGTCGTACACATAGCAGAAGAACTGCGGCAGCGTGGTCATCTCAGCCCCTCCCCAATGGGAGCGATGCGACAATTGTTAACATCACGCTGTGGATATTCCGAATCACAGAACCGTTGTTTCTGAGAGGCGTTGAAGCAGCTTCAGCCCTTCAAAATGTTCGGAGCCTGCTCATGGAAATCCTGTACCGCGCCCACGCCACGGCGTCCGGCGGAGGACGCGACGAGGGCCGCTCAGCCACCGACGACGGCAAGATCGACGTCCGCCTGTCCGTCCCGACCGAAATGGGCGGCAAGGGCGGCGACGGAACCAACCCGGAGCAGCTGTTCGCAACCGGCTACGCCGCCTGCTACCTGGGCGCCCTGCGTCTGGTGTCCGGCAAGGCGGGGACGCCTGTGGGACCTGACACCAAGGTCGAGGCAGGCATCGGGTTCGGCAAGAACACCCGCGGCGAAGGTTTCAACCTGGATGTGACGCTGAAGGTCACGGACCACGGATTGGACGAGGCGGTTATCAACGACCTTATCCACAAGGCGCATCAGGTCTGCCCCTACTCCAACGCCACGCGCGGCAACGTCGAGGTCGCCCTTTCGGCGGAATAATCCGACCGGCCCAGCGCTAATCATCAGTCCGGCCCCTCGCGCGTGTTGAGCCGCGCGCGCGAGGGCGCTAGGTGGTGGCCATGACCTCTCCGCTCGACGCCTCCCCCGATCCGCTCGTCACGCTGGAACCGCACCGCAAGGTCACGCTGAAAGAAGCGTTCGGCATCGATTCCGACATGGTCGTGCCCGCCTTCGAGACGCGCGACAGCCATGTGCCTGAGATCGACGAATCCTATCGGTTCGATCCGCAGACGACGCTCGCCATCTGCGCGGGCTTCGCCTACGACCGCCGCGTGATGGTCCAGGGCTATCACGGCACCGGCAAGTCGACCCACATCGAGCAGGTCGCCGCCCGCCTGAACTGGCCGATGGTGCGCGTGAACCTGGACGCCCACGTCAGCCGGATCGACCTGATCGGCAAGGACGCCATCGTCCTGAAAGACGGCAAGCAGATCACCGAATTCCGCGAAGGCATCCTGCCGTGGTCGCTGCAACGCCCGGTCGCCCTGGTGTTCGACGAATACGACGCGGGCCGCCCCGACGTGATGTTCGTCATCCAGCGCGTGCTGGAGGCGCAAGGGCGTCTGACCTTGCTGGACCAGAACCGGGTCATCCGTCCGAACAAGTGGTTCCGCCTGTTCGCGACCTCGAACACGGTCGGTCTGGGCGACACCACGGGCCTGTATCACGGCGCCCAGCAGATCAATCAGGCGCAGCTGGACCGCTGGAACATCGTCACCACGCTGAACTATCTCGACCACGACGTGGAAGCCGAGATCGTCGTGGCCAAGGCGCCTGAGTACGACACGGCCGACGGCCGCCGTCAGATCGCCGCCATGGTCCGCGTCGCCGACATGACCCGCAACGCCTTCATGAACGGCGACATCTCGACCGTCATGTCGCCCCGCACGGTCATCACCTGGGCCCAGAACGCCATCATCTTCGGCGGCGACCTGGCCCTGAGCTTCCGGCTGACCTTCCTGAACAAGTGCGACGAGCTGGAGCGGCCGACCATCGCCGAGTTCTATCAGCGCGCCTTCGGCGAGGACCTGCCGGAATCGGCAACGCGGGTGAAGATCGGCTGACGCCCTAGCGCATCGCCATATTGAAAAGGCCGCCCTCCGATCCGGAGGGCGGCCTTTTTGTTCAGCCGTGCTGACGGCTCAGCGCAGGGTGGACGCGAACATCCGGGGCCGCGAACGTCGCACCAGCCAAAGGTTCGCGGTCGCCACGCCCAGCACCAGCGCCGCCACAGCCTGGTGCATAACGCCCAGGGTCACGGGCACAGCGTGGATCAGGGTCATGACGCCCAGGCCTGCCTGGAACCACAGCGCGCCCGCAAAGATGACCGCGGCGACGCCCAGCCCGCCGTCCAGACGTCCGCGCAGGGCCTGGACCGCATAGAAGGTACCGGCGAACAGCAAGGCATAGGCGCCGATGCGGTGGTTCAGTTGCACCAGCCCCTGATCATGCAGGAAAGCCAACGCCCCCTGCCCCCACGCGATCGGCGGGAAGAAGGCTCCGTTCATCAGCGGCCAGTCCGTGTAGATCAGGCCCGCCTTGGCGCCCGCCACCAGGCCACCCAACAGACACTGGACGAAGACCCCGCCCAGCAGCAGGCCCGCGGCCCAGGTCCAGGCGCGCGACGGACGGTTGGCGTCAACCCCGGCCCACGCCTCCAGCCCCGTCCAAATCAGGCCCGCAAAAATCACGAAGGCCAGGCCCAGATGGGTCGCCAGACGTTCCGGGGCTACATCGACGCGCTCGGCCAGGCCGCTGGACACCATCCACCAGCCGATCAGCCCCTGCAGGCCGCCCAGGGCCAGAAGAACGGCGCAGCGGCCGATCAGACGACGCGGGATCGCCCGGAAGGCCAGGAAGGCGATGAAGGGCAAGGCGAAGACGGCGCCGATCAGACGCCCCAGCAGCCGATGCGCCCACTCCCACCAGAAAATGTACTGGAACTGCGCCATGCTCATGCCGGCGTTCACTTCGGTGTACTGGGGGATGGCCTTGTACTTGTCGAACGCCTCGACCCAGTCGGCGTGGTTCATCGGCGGCAGCGCGCCCATGATGGGCTTCCATTCCGTGATCGACAGACCCGATCCGGTCAGGCGCGTCGCGCCCCCGACCACGATCATTGCGAACACCAAGGTCGCGCAGAAGAACAGCCACAGCGCCACAGCGCGGCTGCGATCCAAATCCCCAATACGCTTCATTCGACGCCTGCCGTTCGCCCCGATATGCTTGCCGCCTCTTCACAGGCGGCGGAACCGAGGGATATGCCCCTCCCGCGTGGCAAGATCGAGTCGCTTTCTTCGCCAAAGCGTCGCACAGCAGTCAGGGAGCGCCGGCCGGTGCAATATATCGAGATCGCCATCGCCATCATCGGCGCCGTGGCCCTGGCGTGGATCGCCGACCTTCTGACAGGACGACGAGGCATAGGGGCCGTCATCCTGGTGGCCCTGGTCAGCGCGGCCTGCGGCGCCTTCCTGGCCATTCGCGTCTTTGCGGTCGCCGCCCTGACGGACTGGGAGTGGCTGCTGTGGTCGCTGGTGACCACGGTGATCGGCCTGGCGGCCTTCTTCCTGTTCAGGAACAAGCGCTGATGCCGCCCCGCGCGCGCCGGTTCGTCGCCACCGTGGCGGTGGTGTTCTTCCTGATCTTCTGGATCTGGGGCGCCGTGACGCTGCACGCCCTGTTGCCTAAGGCCTGGTGGATCGACCTGATCTTCTTCGCCGTGGCGGGCATCGGCTGGGGCGTGCCGCTCATTCCCCTGCTGCGCTGGGCCGAACGGGAATAGAGGTTTGGCCGGGCCGCCCCGACATCAGGGCGGCCCGGCCTTCGCATCAGAAGCGGACGCGCACGCCGCCGAAGACGCCGCGACCGGCCGTGCCGTAGCCCAGCACGGTCTGGTAGTCCTCGTCGAAGGCGTTCTCGATCCGGCCGTAGACTTCCAGATTGTCGTCGATCGGATAGGAGGCCAGCAGGTCGACCAAGGTGAAGGCGTCGACCTTCACCGCGTTCGCCAGGTCATTGAAGGTCTCGCCCACGTAGCGAACGGACAGGCCGGTTTTCAGACCGAAGGCCCAGTCGTAGTCGGCCGCGAGATTGCCCATGTGCTCGGGACGCAGGCGCAGACGCTTGCCTTCATGATCGCCGACGGCGTTCTTGGCGTCCGTCCAGGTGTAGTTGGCGTTCAGGTGCAGGCGCTCGGTCACGTCGAGACGGCCGATCAGTTCGACGCCCTTGGTCTCGGCCTTCTGGATGTTCTGATAATAGCCGCCGTACGGCTGGCTGCAGATCGGGTGAGCGTCGCCGGGCAGGCAGTTGGCGTAGTTGATCTCATTGTCGCTATCGCGCTGGAAATAGGTCGCCGAGACGACGGCGCGGTCGAACAGGCGTTGTTCGACGCCGATCTCCCAGCTCTCGGCTTCTTCAGGCTGCAGATCCAGGCTGCCGTACTCGCTGTAGAGCTCGTACAGACCCGGCGCGCGGAAGCCCTGCCCCCAGCTGGCGCGCAGGACGGTGGCGCCGTCGTTCAGCGCCCAGGCCGCCGCGACCTGCCCCAGCAGATTGTCGCCATACTGGGCGTGATCGTCATAGCGCAGCCCGCCGGTCAGGGTCAGGCCGTCCAAAACAGTCCACTGAACCTGGCCGTAGACGCTGTTCAGCTCAGCCTCGCCGCGCCCGTAGTCTGCGTTGGGATTCCAATCGCCGAGCGAGCGCGCCTTCATTTCAGACTTTTCGTGCTCGACGCCGAAGGTCGTGTTCAGCGTCTCGGCGACGGCGAAGGCGCCCTGATACTCCCAGCGGCGGTTCTGGCCTTCGGAATCGAAGGTCAGGGGCTGGATTTTGTTGTCCGGATTGAAGTTGCGACGATCCGTATCGGTGTGGGCATAGCCGATGCGGTTGCGGAAACGGCCGTCCAGAAGGTCGATGTTCAGTCCGGCGTAGGCGACCAACTCCTGCGTCTTGCCATAGTCGCGGCTGTCGCCGTTCCAGGCGTCGAAGTCTGCGCGCCCGCTGGACCAGACCGAGCGCAGATCCAGCGACACGGCGTCGGTGATCTTCAGATTCAACCGTCCCGACAGGCCGGTATTGTCGTAGCCGTCGTCTTCGGTTCCCGTGGCATAGGCCGAGAAACCGTCGGTGGCGTAGCGGCTGGCCGCCAGGCGCCAGCTCAGGCGCTCATTGGCGCCGCCCACGCCGCCGCGGAAATAGGTCGTGCCGCGCGCGCCGGCTTCTGCGTCCAGGCCGCCCTGGAAGGCGTCCGTCGGCTCGGTTGTGACGATGTTCACCACGCCGCCGATGGCCTGACTGCCCCACAGGGTCGACTGGGCGCCGCGCAGAACCTCGATGCGGGCCGCGTCGCCGACCAACAGATTGCCGAAGTTGAAGCCGCCCTGGGTCGAGGACGGGTCGTTCAGCTTGACCCCGTCGATCAGGACGACGGTGTGGTGGCCCTCGGCGCCGCGGATATACAGGCTGTTGGCCGCGCCCACGCCGCCGTTGCGGCTGTAGCTGACGCCCGGCGTCTGCGCCAGAAGCTCGGCCACGGCGGTCGTCTGGCGCGCTTCAATGGCGGCCTGGGTCAGGACGGCGACCGAAGCGCCGACCCGCTCGATCGGCTGGGCCGAGCGGTTGGCGGTGACGACCACGTCCTCGACGGCGGTGGCGCCGGCGCGGCCCGCGACATCGGGGGCGGCGGCTTGCTGATCGAGCGCTTCAGCAGCGAAAGAAGGGGCGGCGGCCAGAAGGCTGGCGGCGGCCAGGGCGGCGAATGCGGTCCGGTTCATTCCGGGTCTCCATATGACGACGCCGCGCCGGACCGACCCTCGCCCGGATGAGCGAAAGCGGCCGCTGACGCGGCTGGTTTACGACTGTCGTCACACGAGTTGCCTCGACCGCCCGGCACATCCCGACCGCGCGGAGAACGACGGCGACAGGCAGGTCTCCTGGCTCGCGGATCAAGGCCGGTGCGCGTCGCCTTCCCAGCAGTCGATGAGGTCGTGACCTCTCGAGCCGCCAGTGGCGTTTGACGCGCGGGCTAACCGCTTACAGTTGCGGGAACAGCCGGAGTTTCACACTCCGTTCCCTTTTAATCCCCCGTCGAGGGGAACCTGACGCGACCGCCGCAGTAGGGCCGCGCGCGGTTCAGGTCAACAGCAACGCCCGGCCCGGCATGGCGGACTGCGACCTTACACCCAAGAAAAAGAGCGTGGAGATGATCTCTCCACGCCCCCTGCTTCTTGTTGGACTGGACCGGCGTCAGAGGGCGGCGGGCTGCGGCTCGCCGTCCGCGCTGTCCGCTGCTGGGATGTCGTCCAGTTCGCCTTCCCACTTGGCGACCACGGCGGCGGCGACGGAGTTGCCGACGACGTTGGTGGCCGAGCGGCCCATGTCGAGCAGGTGGTCGACGCCCAGCACGATAGCGATCCAGGCTTCCGGCAGGCCGAAGTAGGTCAGGGTCGCCATGATCACCACCAGCGAGGCGCGCGGAATACCCGCAATGCCCTTGGACGTCACCATCAGCAGCAAGAGCATGAAGATCTGCTGCGACACGCTCAGATGCACGCCGTGGGCCTGCATGATGAACATGGTGCCGAAAGTGCAGTAGAGCATCGACCCGTCCAGGTTGAACGAATAGCCCAGCGGCAGGACGAAGCTGACGATACGGCGGCGCACGCCGACCTTGGGCAGGGCCTCGAGGATGCGCGGATAGGCGGCTTCCGAGCTGGCCGTCGAGAAGGCCAGCAGCGTCGGGGTGCGGATGGCCTGGAACAGCGGGATCACCCGCTTGCCCAGCACCACGGCGCCCGCCACGAACAGCAGGCCCCACAGCACGCCCATCGAACCATAGAAGCCCAGCACGAACTTGGCGTAGGTGCCCAACATCTCCAGCCCCTGGGTGGCGATGGTCGAGGCCAGGGCGGCGAAGATGGCGAACGGCGCCAGCTTCATCACGAACTCGGTCACCTTCAGCATGATGCTGGCGGCCTGCTCGACCAGGTGCAGCACCGCCGGCGCCTTGTCGTCCAGGGCGGCGACCGCCGTGCCGACGAAGACTGAGAAGACGACGATCTGCAGGATCTCGTTCCTGGCCATGGCGTCGAAGATCGAGGTCGGCACCAGGTGGGCGATGAAGCCGTGCAACGAGAAGGCGTCGGTCGAGGCCGCCGGGGCCGTCGCAGCCACCGCCTCGGGCAGGTGCATGTTCGCGCCGGGCTGCAGCAGTTGGACCATCACCAGGCCCAGCACTAGCGACACGATCGAGGCGCCGATGAACCAGGTCATGGTCTTGACGCCGATCCGCCCCACCGAGGCGGCGTCTTCCATATGGGCGATGCCCGCCACCAGGGTGGTGAACACCAACGGCGCGATGATCATCTTGATCAGACGCAGAAAGATGTCGGTGATGAGATTGAGGTTCGACGCGGCGGCCGAAGCCTGATCCGCCGTCAGAAATTTATTCAGGCCCCAGCCCGTCACAACGCCGAGGATCATAGCCCCGACGATGAGGTAAGCGAAAATACGTTTCATACAGTCGTCCAGGTTCGCGGCGCAGAATCCCCCAACGCCGCCGTTACACCAATGGAGGGCCCCACCGCCCGCAGCTCAGCCGGAGCGAATAGCCGATAAAACCCCTGTGGCACATCACATATTCTTGCATGGACAGGCGAGCGTCACTCCCCAGCCTGAGCCTCGTCCAGCAAGATTCGGCTACGCCAACCGTCATAAGCGACATCGACATTGGTCGGAAGCTCCCGCTTCAAACGCTGATAATCCAGGTCAATGTGCAGATTGGTTAGGACGGCCTGCTTCACCCGCGCTCGCGCGATCCAGTCCAGCGCCTTATCGACATGGGCGTGGGTCGGATGGGGCGTATAGCGAAGAGCGTCCAGTATCCACAGGTCAGCCCCGCGCACCGCTTCCAGCGCCTCATCATCGAGGTCTGAGACGTCGCTGGAATAGACCACGCCGCCGATCCTGTAGCCGACCGATCGGATCGGGCCGTGCGCCTGATCGAACGTCGCCACCGGCAGGTCGCCGCCTGGCCCAGGCACGCTCCATTGACGGCCGTGCGGCGGAAGCGGCCGCGCCTCGACGATGGCCGGATAACCGTGCTGGCTCTCGAAAATGTAGTCAAACCGCCGCGTCAGCGCCGCATGGGTCGGCTCATCCATCCAGGCGGGAATGCGGCCTCGCGCGTGGGCGAAAACCCGCAGATCGTCGATGCCGTGGGTCTGGTCCGCATGGTCGTGGGTGTAGAGGACGCCGTCGATATGCTGGACTTCCGCCATCAGCATCTGCTGGCGGAAGTCCGGCGAGGTGTCGATGACCACGCTGGTGACGCCATCCGGGCCATGAAGACGCGCCAGCATGGAGCAGCGGGTGCGCCGGTTGCGCGGCTCGGCCGGATCACAGTCGCCCCAGTCGCCGTCGCCGCGCGGCACCCCGCCCGACGAACCGCACCCCAGGATGACGACCTCCAGCTCTCTCATTCGGCGGGCCGGGGGATACGGTCGAACAGGTTGAAGAAGGCGTCGGTCGTCAGACGATCCGCCTGTTCCGGAGACCACCCGCGAATCTCGGCCAGCTTGGCCAGCACCAGGCCGACATAGGCGGGCTCGTTGCGGCGGCCCCGATGCGGGATGGGCGCCAGATAGGGGCAGTCCGTCTCGACGATGATGCGGTCTTCGGGCATCCGCCGGATCACCGCCCTCACCTCTTCGGCCGCCTTGAAGGTGGCGATGCCGGAAACAGAGAACCAACCGCCCAATTCCATAGCCAGTTCAGCCAGCTCCATGCCGCTGGTGTAGCAGTGCATGAGGAATTTGAACGGCGCCCGCCCATGTTCTTCGCGCAGGATGTCGGCCATGACCTCGTCCGCTTCTCGGGTATGGATGACTAGCGGCAGCCCGGTGCGGCGCGCCGCCTCGATATGCTGGCGGAAGACCGCCGCCTGCACATCGCGCGGGCTGAGATCGTAATGGAAGTCCAACCCGCACTCGCCGATGCCGATGACGCGCGGGCGCTGCGCCAACTCCACCAGATGATCGGCCGTCAGATCGGCATAGTCCTTGGCTTCATGCGGATGCACCCCGACCGTGCACCAGATGTCGGCGTTGTTCATGGCCAGCGCATGGGTCGCATCAAAGGTCGACAGCTTGTCCGAAATCTCGACCATCAGCCGCACGCCCGCTTCGCGCGCGCGCGCGACCACGGCGTCGCGGTCTTCATCGAACTGGGGCGCGTGAAGATTGACGTGACTGTCGATGATCATTTCAGGTGAACGCCCTTATACTGATGCCTTGACGCGGGCGATGTCGGCCAGAGCTCCAGCCAGCACATCCCCCTTGTCCATATTCAGGCCCGCCGCGCGGTCCGGCAGTTCCGACAGCCGCCCCCACAGTTCAGCCCACAGCGCGCCCTCGCGCCCGCCCGTCTCGACCGCGCGCCGCTTCACCGCCGCGATCAGGCGATCCATCAGGGCGTCGAACCGCGCCTGCCCTTCAGCGCCGCGAAAGCCGTCGGCCACGGCCAGTTGCTCGGCGCGGTCCACAGCGCCGCCTTCGACCCAGCTGCGCGCCAGACGATCCGTTTCGGACATGGCGCCAGACGCCAGATCCAGCGCGGCGCCCGGAGAACCGCCGGCCATGCGCGCCGCCTCATCCGCCTCGGACAGCGACACGCCAGTGCGTCGCTCGACCAGTTCCGCCAGACGATGTTCAGGCCAGACCGGAAAGCTGAGACGGCGACACCGCGAGCGGATGGTCGCCAGCAAACGGCCCGGCGCGTGCGTCACCAGGAACAGAACCCCGCTTTCAGGCGGTTCCTCAAGAATTTTCAGCAAGGCATTGGCGGCATTGACATTCAGGTCGTCGGCAGAGTCGATGATCGCCACCCGATGCCGCGCCTGAGACGGGCTCTTGGCGAAGAACTCCGGCAGGTCGCGCGCCTGCTCGACCGAGATCGACTTCTTCTGCTTGCCGCCCTCGACCAGACGCTCAAGCACCAGCAGATCAGGGTGCGACTGGGCCGAAACCAGACGACTGACGGGATCGTGCGGCGCGGCGCCCAGCGGCCCGCGCGAAGAATCCGGCGCCGCGCCCAGCAGCCGCCGCGCGGCGCGATAGGCGAAGCTGGCCTTGCCCGATCCCTCGACCCCGCACAGAAGCCAGGCGTGGTGCAGACGGCCACGGTCCAGCGCGTCCAGAAAAGCCTCTTCGGCCTTGAGGTCGGCGATCAGATCGAACCGGTCGCGCGGATGCTCGCTCAAAGCAGCCGCGCCTCCACCACCGTCCAGAGGCGTTGCGACACCTCATCGACCTCGCCCGTCGCGTCGATGACGACACAGCGGTCGGGGTGGCGCTCAGCCACGTCCAGAAAGCCTTCGCGGAGCTTCTGATGGAAGGCCATGCCCTTGGATTCAAAGCGCGTCTCGAACAGGCCGCGACCGAAGGCGCGTTCCAGCCCCACATCCACCGGCAGGTCGAACACCAGGGTCAGGTCCGGTTGATCGCCGTCGACCACGGCCGCGTCCAGCGCCTCGATCAGGCTTTCAGGCGCGCCGCCGCCTGCGCCCTGATAGACGCGGCTCGAATCCGCGAAGCGATCGCACACCACCCAGCGCCCGGCTTCCAGCGCGGGACGGATCGTGCGCTCCAGATGGTCGGATCGGGCAGCGTACATCAGCAAGGTCTCAGTTCGCGCGGACCAGCGGTCGGCGTCGCCCGAAACGGCGATGTTGCGGATTTCCTCGGCGCCCGGCGAGCCTCCCGGCTCCCGCGTCTGAACGACGTCCAGCCCAGCGGCGCGCAGCCGCTCGACCAGCAGGCGCGCCTGCGTGGTCTTGCCGGCGCCTTCGCCGCCTTCGAACGTGATGAATCTGCCTCGCTGCACCCGCGCACAATGGCGACCCGCGCGGCGGACGCAAGACCCGTCAGCCGCCTATCAACAGGGCGTCGCTGAAACCGCGCGCAATCACGGCCTGACGCGCGCGCTCCGCCGCCGTCGCATCGGGCCAGGGTCCGACGACGACGCGAAACAGGGTTCGGCCGTCTCGATCGAGGTTCTGGATGGAGGCTCGGTCGCCGAGGCGGCGCGCGACCTGATCCGCGCCGCGCCGATCCGAATAGGCCCCGGCCTGCACCCAATAGGCAGCGGCAGGAGCAGCGAAAGACGGAACAGGCTGAGGCGCAGGCGCCTGTGCGGGTGGCGGCGCCGTCGCGACTTCATAATAAGGGCGCGGTCCCGCGTCTCGGCTCGGCGCGGAGTCGGTGCCGGCAGGCGTCGCCTCTGCGCGCTGCATCGGCGTCTCGCCGCCCTGACGCGGGGCCCGGCCGACATAGCGGACCCGCACTTCGCCCACGCCCTGATTCAGCAGGCCCAATTCCTCAGCCGCCCCGCGCGACAGGTCGATGATTCGCCCGTCGACGAAGGGGCCGCGATCGTTGACGCGCAGGATCACCCGACGCCCGTTCGCCCGGTTGGTGACCTCGACGAGACTGGGCAGCGGCAAGGTCTTGTGAGCCGCCGTCAGGCCGTTCATATCGAAACGCTCGCCCGTCGAGGTCGAGCGGCCGTGGTGATAGGAGCCGTACCACGAGGCCTGACCCACCTCGTCATAGTTGGGCTGTTCCTTCGGGTGATACCAGCGACCGCGGATCTGATAGGGCCGCATGGTTCCCGAAACGATCGGCGCAGGGTCCGTGACGACAGGCGGCTTCAGCGGCGCCTCGCGCCCTCCGCCCAAGCTGGCGCACGCCGCCAGGGTCGAAAAGGCGGCGGCGACGACCGCCGCTCTCAGGATCCTGGCCCACATGGTTCAACGCACTCCGACCGACTGACAGACCTTGCTTATGCGGCCGAACGGTTTCCGGTTTGGTTAACGTCGCGTTTGCGCCTATGAGCGCGGCGGAACGTCGTGCGTCTTCTTCCCTCCCCTTGCTGAAGCCGATCTTGACCCCATCGCTGTATCAGACCCGTTCCGGCGTCTTCATTCTCGCTACTTTGTGCTGCGCGTTGTGGGGCAGCGCCTTTCCCGCGGTGAAGGGCGGCTACGCCCTGCTGCACATCGCGAAAGACGATATCGCCAGCCAGTTGCTTTTCGCCGGGTGGCGGTTCGCCCTGGCGGGACTGATCCTGTTGTTCGTCGCCGCGGCGTTGAAGAGGCCCGTGCTGAGGCTTGAGCCACGCCAGACGGCGCAGGTCGCCCTGCTGGGCCTGACGCAGACGGCGATCCAGTACGTATTCTTCTATATCGGCCTTGCGCACGCGACCGGCGTGAAGTCGTCGATCATGAACTCCACCAGCGTCTTCTTCAGCGTGGTTCTGGCCCACTATCTGTATGCCGACGACCGCCTCAACGGGCGAAAGGCGCTCGGCTGCCTGATCGGCTTTCTGGGCGTGGTCGTCGTCAATCTGGGCGGGGCCGGCCTGGGGTTCGACTTCAGCCTGCTGGGCGAGGGCTTCATCGTCATCGCCGCCTTTGTGCTGGCGGCGGCCTCAATCTACGGCAAGCGCGTCTCGCGCCAGTTGGATCCCATGATCATGACGGGCTGGCAGCTGTTCATCGGCGGCGCCGCCCTGACCGGCGCCGGGTGGGCGGCGGGCGGCCATCTGGAGGCGCTGAACGCCGCCTCGGCCGCGCTGTTGCTCTATCTGGCGCTGTTGTCATCGATCGCCTTCGCCGTATGGAGCGTGCTGATGAAGCACCATCCGGTCGGCCTGATCGCGGCTTTCAACTTCCTGATCCCCGTCTTCGGCGTGACGCTGTCCGCCGCCTTCCTGGGCGAGTCGATGTTCAAATGGAGCTATCTGATCGCCCTGATCCTGGTTTGCTGCGGCATCTGGCTGGTCACCCGCTCCACACGAGCCGCGAGGCCGACCTGACGCGCTTTCCGCTTGGATTGCGGACAGCTTTACGGCTATGCACGCGAGCGCGCCGAGTCGCGCTGGACAGGTGGCCGAGTGGTTTAAGGCAGCGGTCTTGAAAACCGCCGTAGGTGGAAGCCTACCGTGGGTTCGAATCCCACCCTGTCCGCCACACGCGCTGTTTTTATTGGGTTATTTGGGAAGTTTCCCCCTCACCCATCAAAACACCCACCTTAAAGATTGCGCTTAAAACGGCGACGTTACAGGCCGTTTCGTGGTTAGGCAGGAGACTCCATGTGCGTCCGGCTGTGAGACCAACTGCCCGCTGCCAGACCGACTCAACCGATCGCCCACCGCCAGAGGCCGACGGCGAGCAGCACCAAGCTCACGACGGTCAATCCGGCGGTGACCGGAACCAAGGCCGGCGCCCAAGGCGGACGGGTGCGGAGCTTGGCCCAGGTGTCGAGGCACCAACTCAGGCCCCCGGCGCCCAGCAGCGCCTGAACCCACCACGGCCAGATCATGGTACCCCGACATCCGCCATGACGGCCAGCAGGGCAAGGATCGCCATCGCCAAGGCGATCAACGCGCTTTCCAGCGTCAGCAGCCGTCGCAACCAGCCTCGCCGCCCGCGGCCCCACCTCTTCGACATGAGTCCTCCCTTGGCCTGGTTGCCGCGAACGTCGGAGAGAAAAGCCGCTGCGGCACAGCCTCAGCAATCGACGTTATCTCTACTTACCGGAGAGAGCGAGTCCCCACAGCCTGAACTGGAGAGTGCGACGAGCATCGTATCGCGCAAGAGCTTCTGCGCCGACGCGCCCCCGCTGACCTTGCTAGAATCCTGAGCCTCAGCGCTCAACATGATCCCGATCAGGATCGCGCCTTTGCATTCCTAACGCGTAGGCTATGTGTTCCCGTACGGGAAGAAGACCATGAGCAAGATAGCCCCCCGCCTTCCAAGTCCGCTCCCACGGCGACGCTCTCCCGCATCAGCCTGGTCATGGCCGGGGGCGCACGAAAGGCCTCGCGTCTCGTTCGCTACTCTACCCAGTCGAACGCCTTGCGAGCCTTGCTAGACGCCAGCCCGCCCCGTCCTTCTCTCGTTTGCCGCTCGCAGATGGCCGAGAAGGCGCAACCGCACACCCGCCCGAAGACTGAAAAACCATCGCCATCGGACAGATCAAAGCCCTCTCCGGGCGCCCTGGCGCTTCCCTTAAATCATCGGATCACCCCCGAACGGAGGACCGTCCCTCGAGGCTAGCGCCTGTGCGGATCCCGGATATTGCAGGGCTAGGACGACTGGTGCGCGCTAAACGCCTGGCGCGAAACTCACCCAACAACAGTTGGCGGAGCGGGCCGGCGTTGGACGCCGCTTCATCTGCGAGTTGGAAGCCGGCAAACCGACGATCGAACTCGGCAAGGCGCTAGCGGCCTGCCAAACGCTCGGCCTGTCGCTCAGCGCACAAGACGCCAATCACTGAAACCGTTCTCGCCGTCTGGATGGACGGGTTCAAGACGCCCGCCGGTCGGCTCGCGCCCGCCTCACCCGACGAACCTAGGTGACGCGTCTAAAAATCGAACTTCAACTGGTCAGGGGCCGCCCGCGCATCTCGTTTGCGTCCAGGCGGCTGCAAGGCGGTCTTCACGACCGGCGGGTGCGAGGGTTCAAGAAGGGGCGAAAATGTCGATCGTTCTAAAGCCCGCGTCAGCCGGCCGGGCGATCGGGGTTTCGGGGGCGGAGCCATGGGCAGGGCCAAACGACGTGCGGCCTTCCAGGCGGTGAGTTCGCTCTCCCACCAAGCCACCCGCCCAGGAGACACCGGCACCGGCGCTGGAAAGTCCCCCGTCTTCTGCATCCTCCAAGCGGTGGTCCGACTGATGCCGGCGATCGCCCTGACCTTGACCCAGGGCAGGAGTCGGTCTTCTCGCCCGCCCGTCTCGACGGGCTCTCCGTCCAGTCGAAAGGTCATAGCCCAGTTCCCTGACAGGCAGCGGGGCCGCGTCGAAGACGCTTCACTGCAGGCCTTCCATCCCGGTCCCGCCGCTCCAGCGCGCTAGACACGACGTCGCCCTTGCGCCGCCGGAGGCGCCCCTGTCCGCAGTTCCGAAATCTGGCTTTGCCCCCATTCCCGCAGCAGTCCACGCGGATAGTAGGGCTTGGCGCGTATATGACGGCAGGGCGGCCCGCCGCTCGCCGTCGACCAGATCCGCGCGAGCGTCGCCGGCTTCATCCGGATGCCCATCAAGGCCAGAAAGTCCGAGGCCTCCGCTCGGGTGAGCAAGTCTTCGTCGTCCGGCAGAGGCTCTGCCTCTTGGCCTGAAGCATGGGGGATCATGGCCTCCCTCCTTCGATCCGACATTGACGCGAGTTCAGCACGGACCGGCCCGCCGCCAAGGCCAGGTAACAATCGATCACCGTGGCCACATAGGCCCGCGTCTCGGCGATGTCCGGCACGCGCCCGAGACGCGCCACGCGGGCCGGCCCTGAGTTGTAAGCCGCCAAGGCGAGCCTCAGGTCCCCGAAACGGTTGATCTGGCGCGCCAGGTAGTCCGCCCCGCCTTTCAGATTTTCAACCGGGTCGAAGCGATCTGCGACCCCCAAATCGAGGGCCGTTCCCGGCATCAACTGGGTGAGGCCCGCCGCTCCGGCCGGCGAGACCGCGTCCGTCCGATAGGCGCTCTCCGTCAGGACCAGGGCGTGAAGCAACTTAGGGTCCAGGTTGTGATGCGCCGCCGCCGCCGCCACGGCGTCGTCGAAAGGCTGGGTCGGCGAAATGACGCGCGGACCGCCGCTGTTCATCGGCAACGCTTCAGCGCCCTCGAGCGGCAGGCCGAACAGGTCGCCGCCGGCACGGCTCCAATCGATCGACTGCGCAGCCGCCGCCGCAGGAGCGCCAAAAAGGAAGGCCGCCGCAAGCCAGACTCTCACCATGTCAGAACCTCCTGATAGACCCCCTTCGCCTCCCCTTTTCGGACAGGGCCGAAATAGCGGCTGTCGAAGCTCTCCAGCGTGTCGCCGAGCAGAAAAAGCTCATCTCGCTCCAGGAGGCGGCACTCGCTCCAGGCCGGCAGGACGGCGCCCTGCCGATCGCGATCGAGCCTGAGAACCTGGCGACCCGGCGTCCGGACTGTTCCGCCCTCATCGCAGATGGCGTCTCCCTCGACGGCGGCGACGCGTTTGAGCAAGAGGATGTCGTCCGGCATGCCGAGACGCGTCAGATAGGCGCGGGCCGTCGCGGGTTGGGCGAGCGCCACGACGGAGCCGCGCTGGATCGGAGCCTGGGTGCGCAGATAGAGGCCGCGCGGCAGGCTCGAAGTTTCATTAATCAGGGCGGGCGCCGCGCCGCGCATCTCAAGGCCTATGACCGTCGCAAGGGCGAGGCCCGCCAACGCCGCCGCCGAAGGGCGAATGATCTGACGCCGTCTCATGGCTGATACGGCTCCAGGATCAGATCCCGCGTGATGAGAACCCGAACCGAAGCGCCCTGCCGAAGGTGGATCGAAGGCCGGACAGTCAGTTCGCGATCCAACAGGCGGCCTCCGACCTGCGCGGCCTCAATGGCGGCCGCGTCGCCGGCGTCGCCGAGCCAACCGCCTGAGCGGCGCCCTCCATCGCGCCGGTTGTCGTCTTCTCGAGCCATCTGTCCCAGGGTGGTGACGGCCCCGGCGAGGAGCGTTCCGGCCAACAGGGGCAGCAGTCGCCGATCGACTTGACCGCGCACGCCCACCACGCCCTGGGCGTCTACACCCGGTTCGCCTTCAAGGATCAGGCTCTTGCCGTTCGGCAGGATCAAACGATCCCAGATGAGGAAGGCGCGTCGGTCGCCATAGGCGCTTTCCCCCTCATGACGTCCGATCAACCGCGCGCCCTGCGGGATCAGCAGGTGGCGTCCGCTCACTGTGTCGAAGACGTTCTGGGTCACCGCGGCCACGATCGGGCCCGCCCGTGTCGTATCCACGCCGTTCAACAGGACCGCTGGAACCACGGCGCCCGCCTTGAGCTCAAAAGGGGAAAGCGGCGCCGTCAGCACATGACGACTATAGCCGGACTCCACTCCCTGGCTTGTCGCAGTCCCCTCGCCTCTCAGAGGCGCGGCCGCTTGAACGTCAGGGGGCGAGCGTCCGGCGCCCTGGGCTTCGAAGAACAAACCCGAACGCACAGCCTGATCCGCAGCGCTCATTTCCGCCGATCTCGGCGGCGGCGGCCGCCAATCCGGGTCTCGGGCGCCGGAAACAGGCGCCGCCTCCAGTGATGGCGCTGCGTCGCGTTCAGGCAACCGCGGCTCAGGAAGGCGATCGTAGCTAGAGGGCTGTCGGGTGATGACCTCGGCCGCACGGATCGGCCCCCTTGCATCAGTCGATCGGCCGTCGGCTAGGCGCCCCTGAGCCTTGGCCCTGAGCTCGGGCTGGACGACGAAGGCCCAGGCCAAGGATCCTGAGATCAGAACAGCGCCGCTCAGGACCACCAGATGGACCATGGATTTGCGAAGGCGCATCACAGAAGGACGCGGCGCGCGCAACGAGAGATCCGGCACGGGCTCCTTCGGCTTCGGAGCATCGGTTGAGGCCGTATTGGCGGACCTGAGCCGGATCATCGGACCGCCTCCGTCAGACGGCGGATCCGCACGATTTGCGGGCGGCGGTCTCCGAGACGGAGCTCGGCGCGGTCAAACACCCGATCGACGATGAACAGACCGCCCTGCTGCCGATAGTTGACGATTTGAGGCTCGCCGCCCGGCGTCAGGACAAAAAGGCCAGGCGCTTCGTCCACCTGCAGATCGGCGCCGAAAAGGATGAAGGTCTGCACGCCGTCGTTGAACACGGATGACGGCGTCCAGCGCGGCCGACGTCCCTGGGGTTCGATGCGGTAACCGGCGTCGATCGGTCCTTGGGGTGCCAGGGACGGATCTATGGACGACTGATCCCCAGCCCCTGCCTTCGTCCCATAATTCGCGGCGTCAGCCGCGTATTCCCAACCGATCGCAGCGTTGAACGCCTCTGCCGAACCGCTCTTCAGATGAAGCAGATAGACGCGGTGATTGGTGGTCAGGACGAGGTTGGTCTCCAAGCCGCGTTCGAGCGGCTTCAGCAGGACGTGGGTTCGCTCCATCGCTCCGGCGCCAGACCGGGTTTCGCCGATCTGCCAGCGAACCGTGTCGCCGGCGGCCTTGGACACCAGGGTCTCTCCCTCCCCCAGCGTCAGGGTCGTGACGCGCAAGGGCGCGGCCCAGATTTCAAACACACGCCCGGGCGACCAGGCGAAGATCTGCATGCCGCCGACGAAACTGTCTCCACGCGACGGCGCACGCGCCGCCTGATTGGCGACAGCGATTGCGGCGCGCCCCACAGAGACCGGGGCGCCAGAGGACGAACCTTCTGCGACTTCGGACTTTGACGCCGCCAGATAGGGCACGGCCGTGTCGCTATCGGCGGAAGCCGCCGGCTCAAGCGGCGCCTCTTCGGCCGCCACGTCCGGATGATCGAGCGCCGCCGCCGGTTCGAGCGCGGCGCCCGCAACTGGCCGGAGTTCCGTTTCGCCCGACCAGGCGGCGCAACCGGCGATCAGCAGGGCGGCCGCAGCAAGGGCCGGCGTCGACTTCAGGAGGCGTCGGGGGTCCATGATACGTCCTCAATCTTCAGTCCTAGGGGGTTCTTCATCAGTTCCGCCTCCGTGCGCGGCGGCTGAAGACCCGTGGTGATCAGCGCCCGCCAGCGCTCGCTCCCGGCCTGCTGGCCGTTCACGAACCGGCTCTCGCGCCACTGCAGGTCGTAGGTCCGCTCGGTGCGGCGCACGACATTGAGCACCTCGACGTTGACGGCCTCCCGGCCGACCTCGGCGAAAGGGTCGTGAGCCTGGGCCCAGGCGTTGAGGAAGGCGGCGGCCCGCGGCGTCATCAGGTCGTAGGCCCGCAGCCAATTCTGCCGGATCACGATCGGGTCGATGCTTTTGGATCGAACGTCACGGATCCAGCCGCCCAGCGCATGGCCGATCTGCGCCTCGCTCGGTTGATAACGCCCGCCGATGGCGGTGATCCTTTGGGTCTCGCCCCAGTCGGACACCTCCACCACAAAGGGTTTGACGACAGCCCGGTCAGCCTGGACCCACCAACCCGCCCCCAGAAAGGCGGCAAGGGCCAGGTTGGCGAAGGCCATGCGCCGCCAGTTCCGGGCATGAGCCAAGGTCAGCCCCATCCGCTCGTCCCAGACCTGGCCGGCGCGCTGGTACGGCGTGGACGCCGGGGCCGCGCTCAAGGCCCTGCGGGGCTTGAAAAAGGGATGCATGATCTTAGGGCTCCTCTGTCTTGAGGCTGGGCGTTAGGACGCCGCTGTTTTCTCCTGACGGCATCAGGCCGCGCCCCGCGTTGGCGACAAAGAAGGCCTGCAGGGCTGCAGATCGGGACGACGGCCTGGATCCGCCTGCTGGATCGCCTCTCGCAGCCGCAGCCGCAGCCTGGTGGAAGCGAGCCCGCGCCGTTTCAGCCTCTCGAGCGATGACGCCTGCCGGGCGGGCCCCGCCAAGGCTGCCAGGCTTCTCAGCCGAAGGCGGCCCGGCCTCGGCAGGACGCGTCTCGCCGAGACCCTCGCGGACCGAGCCGCCCCGAGGCCTCGTCGAGCCAGCAGGTGAGGAAGACGGCGAGGAAGACGGCGAGGTCGGCGACGTGCGCGGCGACGCAGGTGATGAAGGGGGCGGCGATGAAGGGGGCGGACTGGGCCGTCGCCCTCCCGCTCCAGAGGCGGCTCGGGCGGGACCCGCCAGCCTCGCCGCCGCTCCTCCCGCCACGACGCCCGTCCCGACAAGGCCGGCGCCCGCGAGAAGCCCCGCGCCGCCGACCGCCATCCCGCCGGTGGCCAGGGCGCCCGCGCCTAAGGCCGGACCGCCGGTGACCAGGGCCGAGGCCAGATTTGGGATGAAGAGGGCCAGCATCGCCAAGAGGACGGCGGCTACCAATATGGTCAGGGCTTCATAGATGTCCGGATTGGCCGAAGGCTGGAGCTGGTCGAATACGGTGCGCGCGCCTGAGACGACAATGGCCAGGGCCAGCACCTTAAGACCGGACGAGACCACATAGCCTAGGGGGCGTTCGGCCAGAAAGGCGGACTTGCTCCAGATGCCGAAAGGCAGAAGGACGAAGCCGCCCAGGGTCACGATCTTGAACTCGACCAATGAGACGATGATCTGCAGAGCCAAGACGGCGAAGGCGAGCATGATGCCGATCATGGCCAGGCCGAGGATCAGGGCGTCGGTGAGGTTTCCAGCGATGTCAAACGGGTTCGTGAGCGGCGCAGGGGTGTCGCCCAGAGCCTTTACGATCCGCCACCCTTCGCCGAGGATGGCGCCGGGGTTGAGGAAGTCGGCTCGGCTCAGTTCCCCGCCGCCGGCTGTCAGCCCCACCTCCAAAAACCCCGCATAGAGGGTCTCGGACAGGGCCTGCCAGTCGTTGATCAGCCAGGCGAAGGCCCCGATCAACAGGATCTTGCCGAAAGCGGAGGCCAGAATCTCCCGACTAGGCGACAGGGCCCACTGGATCCCGGTCAGAGCCACCACCAGGGCGATCAACAGGCCGAACACGCCGTTGACAGGACCCTGGAGGGCGCTGAAGCCCTCCGACACCGTATTGGAGAAGACCGCCATCAGCTCATTGGGGGTCTCTACGCCGATGGTCGCCGCCATGTTCCTGCCCCCTCAGTTCCGCGCGCTGGACAAGGGGTCGAAGGCGGGCGCGGCGGGGATCACGACCGGTCGGCTCCACCGGCGTCGACGCGCCTCGGCGCCGGCGGCGCGTTCGGCGGCGTCTCGCGCCGCGCCTTCGGACAACAACCGGGCCTGGGCGAGCATGAGAACACGCAAGGCGGCCAGGTCCTCGGCCAGGACCGCCAGCATCTGGTTGGAGGACTGAACGGCGGCGGTTTGACCCTGGGCGGTCTGACTGGCGTTCAGGGCGCCCGCGAGACGTTGACCCCGCCCCTGCCCCAGGCGCTCCAACTCGGCCGCAGTCCGGGCCAGGTCCTCGGCCGTGCGTCGCGCATTGGCGGTCCGGGCCCGCCCCTGTTCGAGCAGACGCAGAGCGTCCGCCCCCGACAGGTTCTCAGGATACAGGTCCTCGAACTGGCGCTCCAGCCCGCTGACCGTAGCCGCCAGACCGCGCGCTGTCCGGGCGAGTTCGGCCATGTCCTGCAGGGCCTGGCTGTTCTGGGCCAGATGGCTGTAGGGCGAGGCGGCAAGGCTCCGCGCTTCATTGGCGAGGCTCTCGAGTTGACGCGCGGCCTGAAGGGCGTTCTCCAGGTGATTGCGCGGGTCGAAGACGACATGCTGGGCCTGCGCCGGCGCGCAGACAGCGAGGGCCGCGACCGTCAGCGCCAGGCTGAAGGCCCTATTCAGCCGCCAACTGCGCGGCGAAGGCGTCGAAAACCGGATCCACATCTCGCACTCCCTTGGCTTTGAGGAATTCACGGGCGAAGCCGACTGCGTCGGAACGGCGCAGGACAGCATCGATGAGGGACTGATCTTCGGGCGATCCGGCGCCGCAAAGCGCCAGTCCCACGCCCGTCAGTCGAAGGTCGAACAACCGTCGCCCGTGAGGCTGTCGCCAGTAGTAGGCGCGCTTAGGCGCCGCGAAGGCGATCAGCTCCAACTGCCGTCGGTTCAGTCCGAAACCTCGATACAGATCCGCTGATGCGGGTTCGAGCGCCCGAGGGTTGGGCAGGAAGACCTGTGTCGGACAGGACTCGATCAGGGCGGCGGCGATGGATGAGGCCGCGACATCGTCCAGGCTCTGGG
This sequence comes from Brevundimonas naejangsanensis, assembly GCF_000635915.2. Lineage (NCBI taxonomy): Bacteria > Pseudomonadati > Pseudomonadota > Alphaproteobacteria > Caulobacterales > Caulobacteraceae > Brevundimonas > Brevundimonas naejangsanensis. The sequence continues at coordinate 971,098 of NZ_CP015614.1, read as the reverse complement.
TCGCGAAGACCACGGCCACCCGTTTCTTGCGCAGGGTTTTCAACCATTCGCGGATCTTGGCCGCAAACGCCGTCTCCCCCAGGAAGAGCCAGGCTTCGTCCAGCACCAACAAGGTCGGCCGGCCGTCGAAGCTCTCTTCGAGATGGTGAAAAAGGGCGGCGAGCACGGGCCCGACGGCGGAGGGCGTCGCCATCAGAGCCTCGAGTTCGAAGGTGTCGAACCGGCTCGGCGTCAAGCTCTCCCCCGCCCCGTCCAACATCGCGCCGTGGGGCCCCTTCAGGGTGAGCGCCTCTAGTCCCGCCGCCACCGCCCTGTTCTGAACCAGGGCGCAGAAGACGGTCAGGGTGCGCTGCTCAACCGGCGCTTCGGCGAGCGCCGCCAGAGCGGCCCATATCTCTTCCCGAATCGCAGGGGTCGGCTCAAGACCGGCCTGACGCACCGTTTCGGCGATCCATTCAGCGGCCCAGGCTCTTTCCTCCTGCCGATCGATCCCAGCCAGAGGCTGAAGCGAGAAACCTGCTCCGGGCTCTAGCGCCCGCCAGCGACCGCCTGCGGCCAAGGTCGTCGCCCGCGCCGAGCGTCCCTTGTCGAAGAAGACGACGCGGGCGTTCGGATAGCGAAACCACTGCAGGGCCAGGAAGGACAGAAGGACGCTCTTGCCGGCCCCCGTCGGTCCCACGACCATGACGTGGCCGACGTCGCCGACGTGGAGCACGAGACGAAAGGGGGTGGAGCCTGTAGTGCGCGCGACCGCCAGAGGCGGCCCGTCCAGGCAGGCGTCGCCGGGCGGCCCGGCCCAGACCGCCGAAACCGGCAGGAGATCGGCGAGGGTCAGGGTGGAGACGAGCGGACGACGCACATCCGCATAGGGCTCGCCCGGCAGGGAGCCGAGCCAGGCTTCCACGGCGTTGAGATCTTCGACCCTCGCCGTCAGTCCCTGGGCGTTGAGCGCGGCTTCAATCGCCCGGGCCTTGGCCGTCGCCCCCTCTTCTGTCGGGTCCAGCACCGTGACCGTCATGGTCAGGTAGCCAAAGGCGCAGGCCTCGGCTCCAAGCATCTCAAGGGCGCCGTCGCACTCCTCAGATTTGGAGGCGGCGTCTGTGTCGATAAGGGGTTGTTCTTCCCGGGTGATCGCCTCTCTCAACAAGGCTCCGACGCCCTTGCGCTTGGCGAACCAGCGCTTGCGAAGTTTGACGATCTCCCGCTCAGCATCGACCTTGTCCAGGCCGATCCAGCGAGCGGTCCAGCGATAGGCGAATGGCAAGGCGCCCAAACCGTCGAGCAGACCGGGCCGGGTCGCCGAAGGAAGGCCCCGCACGGATACTGTCTTGAGCCACTGATCGCCCAGGCGCGGCGCCAAGCCCCCCGCAAGGGCTGCGTCGGCCAAAAGCGCATCGAGGAAGACGGGGGTCTCCGGCGGCTGAACGGGGTGTTCGTCCGGCGAGACGCTGGCGTGCAACCATGTCAGCAGGGCTGAATCGTCCAAAGGCGCGATCTCGGGCAGGGCCTCGGCCAGCAGATCGAGGGTCGCATCCGCCTCGCGGCCAAACGTCGCCAGGCCCTGTCGCCAGTCCTCTCCGGCGCGGCTCAGGCCGTCAAACAGCCAGCGCTCCGCGCGCCGCGCTTCATCGGCTGGCGGCAGCCAAGTCAGGGCCAGTCGATAGTCTGTCTCGAAGGCCGGTTCGGCGCTGTGGAAAAGGTCACGTCGTTCGGCGTCGACCAACCACGCCGTCTCCATGTCGAAATCGCTCTGCGGATAGGCCGCCGATACGCGCCGCCGCGCCTCCATATGCAGACACCAACCCGTGCCGAGACGTTTCAAGGCGTTATTCAGCCGCGCCCGGACAGCCATCAACTCGTCCTCGGTCGAGGACTCGAGATCCGGCCCCCTGAAACTAAAAGCTGTGGTGAAGGAACCGTCCTTGTTCAGGACCACCCCCGGCGAAACCAGCGCCGCCCAGGGCAGATGGTCCGCTAGGCTCGCGGGACGCCGACGGTGCTCATGCAGGAAGCGCATGACAACCTCACGCGTCCAGATGTCCAGGCAGGACCAGATGGCGACGCAGGACTTCGAAGAACCGCTTGTCGACGCGGGCGGCCCAAAGGCCGGCCGCATGAGCCGCCGCCCACCACAGAAGGCCGAGCCACCAGATGCGCAAGGCGAGGCCGAGCACCATGGCCGTAGTGCCCATGGCGATGGCATAGTCCCGCGGCATCCCCGCCATCAGCACCGGTTCGACCAGAGCCTGAGCTACCGGAAGATCCCAGCCTTCAGGCTTCCCCTGGGCGATCAAGGCGGCCATCACCCGATCTCCGCGCCGCCGGCGAAGCCGAAGAAGTCGAGGAAGAAGGTCGAGGCTGCGAAGGCGATGGACAGGCCAAACAGGATGGCCAGTCCCCGGCGCATCGACGAACCGCTCTCGCTCATGGCCACCCCGACCCCGAACGCCACCACAGCGATGACCGCGGCGGCCTGAACGACGGGACCGGTGATGGATTGCACCACTTGCCGGATAGGACCTTCCCACGGCATCCCGGAGCCGCCCGCCAGGGCCGACCCGGCCGCTAGAAGCCCGCAGGTCAAGACTGCGCCACCCAGACGCCGCCGCTTTGTTCTCTCCATGATCCGCCTCCCTTGCACAGCGCATTTCAGTGCGCCTCGACTCATTGCAAGCAGAACAATCCACAGGCCGTCAACTAATTTTATGTATTATTTTCAGAGAGTTAAATCTAACTCTTCAGGGAGTTTATCGCGACCCTCGAGCACGTCTCGACGACTTGCGGCAGTGCCCGGTCGTCGCACTTTCAGACGAGTTGCACAGGGCCGGCGAAAGCCCCCGCCCAACAAGGGGTTGGAACCCCTCGCCTCAGTCGTCCGTCCTTTCCGCTCAGCGGACAGGCTGGCTCAAGGGCCATATTTCATGCGGCAGCGCGCTCGCGATGGCATCGTCCGCGAGCATGCGCTTAGATGTTGATCACCGGTGCAATTGGGTCAACGCACCCTGACGCACCAGGTGGACAAGCTCGTCCTGCGGGTCGTGAAACAACTGAGCCCGGCCGACGAGCTGGCCCCGACCAGGGAACAGTCTCGCCGACGTCAAAGGGCCTACGTCGCATGGCGCATTCTGCAGTCGACGAAGCCGAGGCCCTTCAGGCCTTCGTCCACGAGGTCCGCAACCTCTCTTGAAGACTCGATCTTCATGGGGCTGATTGACCGAAGCAAAGCGGGAAGGAAACGGACTATGTGCAACAACTACCGCCTGCACGTGCCAGCCAGCCTGCTGGCCGCGCCGTTCCGAGACGCCGGCCGGCCCCTGACCTTCCCTGGCGGCCTGCCCAACCTGGAAGCAACCGACTACCGCATCTCAGACCGCGCCCCGATCGTCACCCTCGGCGCCGATGGCCCGCAGCTGACCATGACGCCCTGGGCCTGGAAGGGGCCGACCGGAAAGCCGGTCTTCAACTTCCGCTCCGATGGTCGGTCCTTCGCTCAGTCGACCCGCTGCCTGATTCCGGCGGACGGCTTCTACGAGTTCACCGAACCCAAGGTCGAGGGCAAGAAGACCAAGTGGCTCTTCACCATGACCGGCCAGCCCTGGTTCTGGATCGCGGGCATCATCAAGGACGGCGCCTTCACCATGCTCACCACCGAGCCGGGGCCCGACGTCGCGCCCTATCATGACCGCCAGATCGTGGTCCTGCCGCCCGGCGCAGGCGTCCACTGGCTCGCTCTCTCGGCGGCCGAAGATCTGATCCTAAGTCCCTGTCCGGCAGGAGCGCTGACCGTCCAGAAGGTCTATCCCTGACCGGCGCTGGCGGGTGCAAAGCCGACTCAGCTACACCGCAGCGCATGACCCCGAACGAACTCGACGCCGCCCTGGACGCCATGGCCGCCGCCGCTGGCGACAACCCAGACCTCCTGCCCGGCCTGATCACCGTGGAGAGCGACCATTGGGTGTACGTCCTGTCCTCCATTGGTGCCACGTGCGCCAGCCTGGACGACGGGTTGCGCTATCGGGACATCCAAGTCCACGTGAGTTCGGCGCTGGGGACGAAGGTGCTTACGCGGGCCGAGAGCGGCGAGCGGGGCGCGCCCTATCGCAACCCGCGAGAGCGGAACTGACGACGAGCCGCAGAAAATGACTGGGGCGACACGACGCCCCTGTCTCCAACGCGATCAGGCGATCTCTCGCACGCGGTAGGCGCCGTCCGCATAGCCGATAACCTCGACCACAGCCTCAACGCGACGGCCGGCGGGCGTCCGCCGCATATGGATGACGCACTTCACCGCATCGCCGATCATCCGCTGGGGAACCACGCTGGTCACTTCCCCGACAAGATCCTCGATGCGCCGCAGCGCCTCGAGCGCCGAGTTGGCGTGGACCGTGGACAAGCCTCCGGGATGTCCTGTGTTCCAACTCTTCAGGGTTTCAAGCGCGGCGGCGCCGTCGCGCATTTCCCCCACAACGATACGGTCAGGCCGCATGCGTAAGGCGTCGCGGACAAGATCCGCCACCCCGATCACGACGGGCTGTCGACGCGTCGTCACCGCCACGACATCCCAGGCCGAGCACTGCAATTCCGGCGTGTCCTCGATCAGGAAAACCCTATCCTCGGCGAAGGCCTCCTCCGCCAGGAGGGCATTGGCCAGGGTGGTCTTGCCTGAGCCCGTTCCACCTGAAATCAATATGTTATGGCGCGCACATGCAGCAAGACGCAAAGCCTGGGCCTGCGCCAGCGTCATCACCTCGCCGCGCACATAATCGTCGAGCCGCCAGATCACTGGCGGGCGCTTGCGAATGGAGAAGGCCGGCGCCAGGGCGACGGGCGGCAGCACCGCTTGGAACCGCTCTCCGTTCCCAGGCAGAACGCCTGACAGCCTAGGGTTCTCGCGGTTGACCGTCTCGCCTACATAGTCTGCAATTAGCCTGACAGCGCGCTCTCTGGCTTCGAACGACAGCCTGCGGCCCGTGTCGCAGCGGCCTTGGCCGACCTTGTCCAAGACGAGCCGGCCGTCTGGATTGGCGAGAATCTCGACCACTGTCTGATCTTCAAGCGCGGCGAGCACGGTCGACCCCAGAGCGTGGCGCAGAGCATCGAGCTTTCGCTCGGCCACGATCGGATGCGTCGACACCTAGCTGGTCGCCGCAAACGATCGCGGTTCCTTTGCTGCGGCGGCGCCCTCGCCATCGCGCCGCCCCGCGACGATCCGAGCGGCGGTCGCGTCCAGCAGGCGTTCAATGCGCCGATCCACGGCCGCCTGGACCGTCGGATCTTCATCGACGATCCCGTCAGGCAGACGCAGAAAGAAGGCTTTCGCCACCTCGATGAGGAGCTCTTGAACGATCTGCATGTCCCGGCCGGTGGCGCGCATGTGATCCCGCAGCGACCGCTCCAGATTTAGCAGTCGGTCGTCGGGGTCGGCCTTCGGACTCCTCAGCAAGCCCCGAGCGATGGCCTGACCGGCCGCCTGGCTCAGAGCCATCCGCCCTATCCGAGCTTCCCGGTTAAGACTCGACACCACCTTGGGGTCGTTGATGTAGACCTGCACGCGCGTCGCCGGCGCATCCCTCCTAGCCATCCCTCCCTCCTTGCAGTTGATCAAGAACCGCTTGCTGAGCGGCCATCTCCTGGGCCACCCGCGCATAGATGTCGGCGGCGCGCGCCGCGGCCTTCCGATCGTCCATGGCCCCGGCCGCCTCCTTGAACAGAGGCAGGCTGGCCGCTGCGTCGCGGCCCAGGCCTCGCCGCCCGAGCCACGGATGAGGCGGCGGCGCGGGCGCATCGATGCGATGCGCCTGGTCCGGCGGCGCTTCACCCGCGCGGCTGCGGAAGGGCTCGCGCCGATCATAGAGAAGCTTGTCAGTCCTAAGCGGACGCCGCCCAGCCACGAAAACGAGTTGCTGACGATCCGGCAGGGCACGGATTTGCCCCGGATCCAACAAGGGCCGCTCGACCTCGGATCGCGACACCGAACTGCGTCCGGCCGACCATCCCGACGGCGTGCTTCGGCTCACCCGGACTTCCATGGCCGAACCGGTCAGCTTCGACACCTTGTCTTGGGTCAGCGGGTCCAGGGCCGAGAATGCGGTGTAGACGTGGCAGTTATCCAGGATGGTGTTGTGAGGCCCGTAGGTCTCGACGATGTCGTTCAAAGACTGGGCGACGAACATGACTTTGACGCCGTAGCCGCTCATCAACCGCAGCGCTTTCTCGAAGAAGCCCAGCCTGCCCAAAAGCGGAAACTCGTCCATCACCATCAGAAGCCGGTGGCGTTTGGGGCGGCCGGCGGCGTCGCGCCTCTCTTCCGCCGTCAGGGCCTGCGCCGCCGCATAGAAGAACAGTCGGACCAGGGGCCGAAGCGCCGCGGCGTCCGCCGGAGCGACCTGCACATAGAGCGACATGGGCGCCTCGGCGCACATGAGGTCGCCCATGGCGAAGTCCGAAGCCGACAGCGTGCGCTCCACGTCCTCGCCCGCCAACCATTTCAGATACGACCGGGCCGTGCCCTGCACCGAGGTGCGGAAGCGGTCATGCATAGCCGCATAGCCCTTCACCGCCGTCCGAATGAAGGGGTGGGTCTCGGCTTCTCCGTCGACTGCGGGACGATGGAGGGTCTTCAGCATGACATCCGCAGCCCCATCGAGATCGGCGAGAAGATCTCTGACCGCAAGAAGAGTCTTGTCCTGATCCTTGGCCGTGTAGAGGACATGGAGGATCACCGCTTCAAGGATTTCTGAGGCGGCCTTGTCCCAAATGGCCTCCTCATCCCGCGTTCCCCCGGGATCCGAGAGGATGGCCGTCAACCGCTGGACCTGCGCCAACTCGCCGGGCCCTGGTCGAATCTCAGCCAGAGGATTCCACCGCGCCGAGGTCGGACTGCGAGGGTTGAGGTAGAGGGCATGGGAGAAGCGAGACCGCCATCCGGCGGTGACGGCCCAGAGTTCCCCCTTAGGATCATGCACCAGGACGCTTCCCCTCCAATGCAGAAGCGTGGGGACCACATGGCCTCGGCCTTTTCCGCTGCGCGTTCCGCCCGTCACCAAGGTCGGCCGTAAGTCGGCGGTCGCCAGCACCCGGTTGCGAAAGACGCCAATGACGGCCCCGGACTTCGCCAGCAGGCCGGCGGCGCGCGCCTCGCTCAATCCGCCCCAACCTCGCCGCCTGCGGACCGCGGCCGGTTCGCTGCAGACGACGCCGAAGCCAAGGCCGCCCATGGCGCCCAGCAAAACGAGCAGGCCGCTTCGATCGAGGGCGGTTCGCGCTTCATCGCCAAAAGCCTTTCGCCAGGCGATGATGGACCAAGGCGCATAGAGGGCGAGATCGGGCCCTGCCCGCCAGGCTGGTCCGAGAAGCGGAGACCAACTGTAGGTCCAGGCGAAGCTTTGAGTGGCCGCAGTCAGCCCCATCAGCGTTCCTGCGGCCAATCCGGCGAGGCGCGCTCTCATGGCGTTCCATCCGGAGCGTCGTCCGGCGAGCGGATCGCCGCAGCCGCCTCCAACACCAACAGAGGCGCGGCCTCCATGCGGCGCTCGTGATAGAGGGTGAGCGCGCCCCGCAGCGCTTCGCCGTCCGCTTCCGCGAGCAAGGCTGAGATGTTGGCCGCCTCGGCGTCGAGGTCGTCGAAAATCCGCTGTTCCGCCCCGTCAAGCATGGCGAGGAGCGACGTCACGCGACGGAAGGCGTCGAAAAGGGCGAGGCTTCCGCTGCTCTGGACCAAACGCTCCAGGTCGCGACCGAGCGTCGCCCGCTCATCCCCCGCATCGGCGGCCAGCGCCGATGGAAGAGGCCCTGCGCTCTCTAGGCTGAGCCTGAGGCAATGAAGACGAAAGCCTAGTCGGTCTCGGACCGCCGCAGGATCCAGTTGAAGCGTGACATAGCCGCCCATGGGCGCCCGCTCGACCAGTCCTGCGCCGGCCAGCCACGCCAGGGCTTCGCGGATAGGCGTGGTGGACAGGCGCAGACGCTGGGCCTCGTCGACGATCACCACGGGTCGGCCGGCGCCATAGACGCCGTGTTCGACCCGCTCCCGCAGGCTGCTGAGCGCTTGGTGAAACGGATCACGGATCCGGGACAAGGCCTGCCTCCCCTTTAGAAGAACATAACTATTGAATGGCGGCTCGAGCTTCTCCAATGAGTAGAGGACAATCAGCGTTCTCCCGCGTCGAAGAACGTCGCCAACGCCGCCAGAAGCCAACGGCGGATGCGCCAAAAAGCGGCGCGGCCTTCGTCGCCATAGGCCTGTTCGGTCTCGCCGACCGTCATTTCGGGGTGCAAATAATGGATGCGGAAACAAAAGGCGTCTCGCCGGTTTCTGTGGATGACAGCGCTCTGCTCTCAACCACGATCCGCGCTATCCGACGCCGGCGCGGCATGACCGCGCGTGAAGTCGCCGCCGCCATGCACATGCCGCTGCGCACCTATCAACGCTTCGAAGCCGGCGAAAACCGCCCCAACATCGATCATATTCACCGCTTCGCCCGAGCCACCCGAAGCGACCCGCATGGCCTGATGACAGCGGTCGCGATCGGCGCGCCGGAGTGGGCTGTTTGGACCGCCGACAATCAGTTCAGCGCCATCCTCACAGTCGGCCTTCAGACCTTCAACCGAAAGCATGGCGAGCGTATCGCCGATCTCGACGTCCGCGCCATCGTCAGCGCCGTGACGGCGATGTTCGACCGCCTGGGCGATGAGATCGCGTCCCAGTCTGAAGCCCGCGATTGGATTCGGAACGGGCAGGACGCGCTCGCCGAGACGCGACCCCGGCCTGGGCGCTGAACCCTCGGTCGGCCGGATATATGCCAGATATAGCTTCACCCTACGCCTCAGGAGGCGCTCACTGGGTCGGCCACAAAGCGGTGGCGATCAACCCAAGGAGACTGTGATGACGACCTCCAAGCTGCGCATCGTCAGCCTCGGCAGCGCCCGGGCCCTGACGCGCGACCTCATCGGCGGGGATTTCACTGAGGTGAACATGAACGACAGCCGCGAACCGCCTCTCGGCTGACCTCCAAGGACGGCCGCTTCGGCGGCCGTCCGACCGGTCGCACCCGCGTCGTCCCCTTCGCCCCCGACTCCAAGGGACCGCTTCGGGATCCGCCCGCTCGGGAGATAAGCAATGACAATCAACGACCCGATCTGGTGCGCGCCCGGGGTATTCTTCGCTCAGGTTCAGGATGACATCGTCGTGTTGGATTTGAACGCCGACCAGTATCACTGCCTCATCGATGCTGCGGCGAGCATCGAGACCGCGGACAGCGGCGCCCTAAGAGCGCGAGATGAGGCGACGGCGCTCGAACTGATCAGCGCAGGGTTGGCGACTTCAACCCCCCAAGACGCGCGAAGACCTCATCCGCCGTCTGCCCGCGTCGAACTCGACAACCCGACCGGCGCCCCTTCTCCAGCGGAGATCCTTCAGGCCGGTGCCGCCCTATTCGCCGCCGGCCTCGCCTGCCGAGGCAAGTCGATCCTCGACCTCATCGCGGCAGACGTACGACGCGCGGCGCGGCCTGATGAGGCTGCGGCAGCCGAAGCCAGCCGGATCGTCGCCGCCGCCCGCGCTGCTCTCCCATGGATCCCGCTGGAGGGCGAATGCCTCCAGAGAAGCTATCAGCTCCGTCGGTTGCTGCGCCGCCACGGCGTCCCCGTCGATTGGGTTTTCGGCGTCCGTACCTGGCCCTTCGGCGCCCACTGTTGGCTGCAGATCGGCGACCGCGTCGTCGCGGACCGGTTAGAGCGCGTTCGGCGCTACACCCCCATCATGTCGGCGCCCTGACCATGGGACACTTCCTCATCGTCGCTCGAACACCGCGCCACGACGGCGCGGCCGCCCTTTCCGCCGATTTGGCTAAGCTCGCCCAGGGCGCCGGCCATTCGCTTTCCGAGTTGACGCCCCTGGCCTGGCTGGCGGTCAGCGGGGTGCAGCGCCCACGCCTAACGACCGTGGGAGGTTGGCGCTTGATCGGCGACGTCTTCAATCGCCGATCGCCTCAACTTCCAGCCTCGAACGCCGCCGATCCCTGGGACTATGAACGGAAGATGCTGGCCCGTTTATGGGGCCGTTTCGTCGGCGTCCTGTTCGCTCCAGACCATCAGCCGTCGGCGATCCTGAGAGATCCCTCGGGCGCCTTGGAATGCGTCGTCTGGCGACAAGACGGCCTGACCCTCATCAGTTCCTCCGCCCCGGATTGGCTGATCCGCCGACTTCGCCCGCCATGGAGGATCAACCGGCGGCGCCTGGCTCAGGCCTTGCGGGATCCCTTGTCCGGGGCAGGCCCGCTTCTCCTGGACGGCCCGCTTGTCGTCAATCCAGGGACGCTTCAGCCTCTGCCGCCCGAGCAGCCTGCCGTTTCTCTTTGGCGCCCCAGCGTCATCGCCCGCCGGAGCCTCGACTTCTCCCTGCCCGCTGAGGGGGCGGCCGAGACGCTCAAGGCGGCCATCGACGAGAGCGTCGCGGCCCTCGGCGGCCTGTCCGCGCCTATCGCCGCCGAGGTCTCGGGCGGCCTTGATTCCAGCATCGTGGCCTCAAGCCTCGTCAGAAGCGTTCCAGACGCCGTCAACCTGTGGATCAACGCCTATGGCGCCGCCGCGGAAGCCGACGAGCGCGCCTATGTCGCCGCCCTGGCAGAAACGCTCGGCATCAGCCCGGTCAGCGTTCCGCATGCTGCCGGCCGCGTCACGGAGGACTGGCTGCTAGAGACCAATCAGGATTTTCGACCGGGACTGAACGCCCTCGACACGCCCCACGACCGCGATTGGGCTCAGCGCTTCGCGACCGCCGGCATCTCGGCCGTGTTAACGGGCAAGGGCGGCGATTCAATCCTGCTGCAAGCCGCCCCCGATGTCTTCGCCGATCTCTGGCTCGCCCAAGGTTGGCGCGCCTTGCGGTGGCCGGATGCGGCGCCTTTGGCCGCCGCCAATGAGGTCTCCGTCTGGACAATGGCGGCGAAGGCGCGTCGCCGTCATCGCGAAAGAGCACCTCTACCCGTCAGAGACGGAGCCTTGCTGACCTCGAGCGGCGACCATGCGCCCCCCCATCCTTGGATCACCGACTGCGAAGCTTTCGGGCCGGCCAAGACGCTCCAGATCATGGGGGTCGCTGACAGCGTCGCGCGTCACGGGCCCTCCGTGCTGACTGAAACGGTTGATGTGCGCCACCCCCTCTGCGCTCAACCGGTCATCGAAGCCGGCCTGTCCATCCCCACCCCCTTGCTGACGCTGGGCGGGAGGGATCGAGGCCTAGCGCGGCGAGCCTTCCGAAATCGTCTTCCTGCGGCGATTATCGAGCGGCGGTCCAAGGGCGACATGACCCAAGTCTACGGACGAATGATCGTCGACAGTTTGCCGTTTCTGAGACCCTGGCTGATGGACGGCCGCCTCGCCGCGCTCGGCGTCATCGATCGCGATGCCGCCGACCTGGAGCTGACCCGGGAGCGCTTCCTTTGGCGCGGCCGCTACACCGCCATCATGGCGGCGGCGGCTTTTGAAGCCTGGGTCAGGGCGTGGGAGCCTCGGCTGCAGCCGCCTCGACCTTAGCCGCGGGCTTGTTCAACGTCTTCTCCAGCCAACTAAACACCTGACGATAGCGGTCGCGGATGTTGGCGGGACTCCAGAGCGCATGATGCTCGCCCCAGTAGGTGACCAGGCGGGCCGTTCCTCCCAGTCGATAGAGGGCGCTGAACATTCGTTCCGACTGGGACATGGGAATGTAGTCCTTATCGGCCGTGATCAGAAGCACGGGGGCGCTGATCCGGTCCGCCGCCAGATAGGGGCTGAAATCCGCGTAGGCTCGGATATTCGCCCAAGGCGGCCCCTTCCTCCCCCCTTGGCCGACCTCCACCCAGCCCTGCTGGTTTCGCATCTGGAAGCCGTCTTCCGGCAATATGCGGCTTGCGGGATTGAACTCGCCCCATTCCCCAAAGAGGTCGGTGATGGCCGAGGAGACGACGTAGGAGCGATAGCGAGCCGTCCTGGTGGCGATGACGAGCGCAGCATAGCCCCCGAAACTGTGTCCGAGGACGGCGATGCGATCCCGCGGCAGCTGGGGAAAGGCGGCCAGCGCCGCGTCGACGGCAAGGTCCACGCTGCGCACATAGAAGTCGGCCTCATTGGCCCCTTCCTCATCAATCGGCATGGAGGGCGAGAGAACGGCGTAGCCCTCTCCCGCCAGGACCTCGGCGCGCGTGCCGTAGGTGAGGATCAGCGGCCCCGCCCAGGCCGCGCCATCGAGCGATCCCGGATAGACCTTGACGATAAGCCCCTTGATCCTGCCGCCGGTCGGCAGGAAGAGGCGGCTCTGCGTCGGCCGCCCGCGCGCATCCAGATGCGGCACAGGGATCGGCTTGGCCAGGACGACGTCAGCCAGCGCCGAATTAACCCGATCCAGATTCGTCGCCTCGCCGCCGCTGACCAAGCGGAGGGTTTCGACCAGTTCGCTTCGGTCCAACATCAGGGCAGCCTCCGAAGAGACGGCGAGCCATCGGAAATCCCTGCCGGCGCTACGGCCTAACCGACGCCGCAAGCCTTCCGCCCCGACAATCAACACCTCTCCCTCGGCGTTCGACGCCGCCGCCCAATCCCGGCGCGGCGCATCATTGATCCGCAGCCGAGCCGTCCTCTCGGGGTCGATTTCGACTGCGGCCTTCACCACCGTCTCGGCTGGCGTCAATCGGCGAACCCCATCCGCCTCGACCGCCCAAAAGCCGCCGTCGGCGAACATATAAAGCGCCCGCTCGCTGACAGCGGCGATCTGCGAGGGGGCGACGGCGAAGGCGGCGGTCACCGCCAAAGGCGGTTCCTCCGGCGCCAGGCGGCGCCAATCATAGCGCTCCCCGCCCGCAGCCCTCGCATAGAGAACCGGCGCCCCGTCCAGCCAGTCAGCTCGGACGCCCCGCAGGATGTCCGCGCCGGCCTCTGTCGCCAGGCCGGATCGATCAACCGGCCTTGCGCCCTCTGGGCCGATCCGCATCAGCTCTCCCGCCGCCCAATCGGCGCCGTCCCGTCGGGCCCAAACGAGGAGTTCGCTTGAATCCGGAGACCATCGCAGCAGGTGCGGCGCCAGATCGAGTTCTGGCGCCGGCGTGCGGACCAATGCCGTTTCCGGATCAATGATCCTGAGGCGCTGACGCCGCGCCTCTTCCGCCTGAAGAATCATGCCCGGGGCGATAGGCGTCTGCTCCGTCCCTTCCACAAGGGCGATCGCCTTTCCGTCGGGGGAGACAGCGAAATCGGATATCCGCCCCTCAAACAGGAGGGTCGTGCGGCTTTGGGCCAGATCCAGCAACGCCAGGGCCTGGGCCGGTTCGGGCGTCTCCGCTTCGGCCGTCCCGGCTTGAGCGTCGATCACGGTGCGGGACGGCGTGCGTCCTTCCGCAGTCCGCGCCCAGGCCGCGGTCATCGCGGCCTGGCTGCCCCCGAAATAGCGCATGAGACGCGGGAGGCTTCCGTCCGGCCGGATCATCAGCGCCAGGCGGTCGTCGGATATCCATTCCGCGGCCGACCCCGCGCCCGGCAGTTCGGATGTCAGGCCGGTCCAATGCACCGACCGATCCGCCATGGACACGATCCCGATGTCGTAACGCCCCTCGCGGAACCGATAGATCAACAACCGCGCGCCCGTGGGCGACCAGGCCCCGCGCAGCAGGCCGGGACCCTCGCCTGGAGCCAATTGCTCTGGAGGCTCCTGCGGACGGTTCAGGTCGATCAGCCAGAGATCCATGGCCGCCCAAGGCGACCGTTGGGCGAAATCGAAGCGAGGCGTGGCCTCATAGGCGCCCCGCTTCTCATAGACCGCCCATCGACCATCTGGAGAGACCGCGCCACGCCCGAAGGCTTCGAGGGCGGTGATGTCCTCGACCTTCAGCGAACGCGACGCCGGCCCCGAAGAGTGGTCCTCGGCCGAGGTCGAGGTTGCAGAAACCAGGACGACGATCCCGAACGAAAAGGCCGCCGCGCCAAAAGCGCGGCCAAGTCTGTCCAGCATGGCGGGATCACCAGCGCTGGATCAGTTGCAGGGCGACGACACGGCCGAGCAAGCCGCCCTGCCCCGGATCGAAACCATAGCCCGTGGGAGAATCGTAGAAGGGCGGATCCTCGTCGAAGAGGTTCTGCACCGTCAGCGCCAGCCTCAAGCCGTCGAACCGCGGCCAGGAGGGGCGCCAACTCACCTGGCCGTCCACCGTGTTCCAGGCGGAGATCCGTCTGCCCGCCAGGTCGCGATAGTCGGCGACATGGTTCCAATGAAGCCCTCCGCTGAACTCGCCATGCGACCAGTTCACGCCCGTGCGCGCCCGCAGGTCGACGGGATAGCCGATCAGACCGGCGACCTGCCGGGGCGGGGCCGTCGGCGTGGCCTGGGTCTCAAACTCCAGCACATAGGAGGCTGACGCCTCGGCCGTGAAATCATGACCGCCAAGGCTGAAGGGATAGCGTCCGGACACGTCTACGCCCCGGACCTTCACCGCACCGGTGTTGACCCAGCGAACATCAACGATGGCCGCATAGGCGGTCGCCGGATAGAGGGAGGGAAAGCCCGGCAAGCCCGCATAGCTTTCGACCAGGGCCAGATCGGCCGCATTGGAAGCCGGATTGATGAATTTGACGAAGGGCGACAGCGACGGATCGATGAGGGCGAAAGCGCTGTTGTCGCTGACAGGCCGCGCGATCCTGTCGGTGAAACGGGTGTCGAAATAGCTCGCGCTCAGCCGCGGCCCGCCCTTGGGCGCATAGTCAAAGCCGACCGTGAAGGTTTCAGCCGTCTCTGGCTTCAAGTCCGGATTGCCGCCAATGAGGGACAGCACCAGGGCGCGAGAGCCGTCCGCCCGGTTGAGAAATGAGCCGGACGCCGCCGGCGCGTCATGGGTCTGAGGCAGGGAGGCGGCCCGGAAGGAGGTCCCCCAGGAGGCCCTCAGGTCGAGATCCTCCGCCGGCGACCAGATCAATCCGACCTTGGGATTGGCTGTATCCCCGAAGTCGTCATAGGTCTCGAAACGCCCGGCCACGGAGACATCCAGACGTCGCAAACCGGGCCGAGCCTGTACCGGCCGATCAGCGGCGCTCGCGCCTCGACGAAGACCGCCGAGATCGAACGTTCGCGTTGAGGCTTGCGATTGAGCACAGGCGCCGGCGTCGCCGCGAATGAGACGGTCTGGGTGTTGAACTGATCCCTTCGGTGCTGGACGCCCGCCGCCAGGCGCAGATCCCCGCCCGGCAACCGCAACAGCGGCCCCTCGACCAATAGGTTGGCGGAACTCGCCTGGCTCTCGTCCCGAGCGATCGAATAGCCTTGGCCAATGAAGTCGAGGACGGCCCGACTGTTGGCCCCTCCGTCGCCGAACAGATTGAGATAGCCGTCGACGGCGGCCTTGAAGGGCGTCGCCGGATCATCCGGCGTCAGGCCCAGCGCCTCGTTCGCGAAACGGCTGTGCACCCGATTATAGACGCCAGCTTCGCCCCGTTCGCTCGCCCAGGTCAGATAGCCGTCCAAGGACCAGTCCGACGTCAGCGCATAACGGCCGCCGACCGTCACCCCCACGCTTTCGGAAGAGCCCTCGGCCCGCGTTGGGCCCAGTTCAGCCAGGAAGGCGTAGCCGATCGTGTGGGAGGAAGCGCCGCTCGGCGACACGAACCAGGGATTGGCGGCGTTGGCGGTGAAGACCCCGGCGCTGGCAGGGCCGACGATCTCATGGGCTCTCCGATTGTAACGCACATCCGCCGACATCTCGAAGCGCGGCCCCAAAGACTGGCTCATCCGTCCGTAAAGGCTGTGCCGCTCGATCGAGGGGACAAGATCCGCACCCAAGGTCGTCGATTGCAGATTGGCGGCTCCCGCCACGAAATCGCTCGGCCCCTGCGCCGTCCCGCCGGTCGTCGGTCGAATAGCGTACAGGGCCTGATAGGAGGAGGTCGCCGAGTTGAAGGCGACGATATTGCCAGGCGCGCTGTAGAAGTTGCGACGGTCCGTGCCGCCGTACCGACGCAGATCCCCGTCCGCCGTATAGGACCGATCCAATGAACTGAGGCCGTTCGTCGTCTGGTATTCGTAAGACAGGTAGGCCGCGCCGGACGACCAGGACCGCCCCGCCAGATGGGAAATCATCAGATCTTCCGCGCCGCCTTGAGCGGCGGACCCTCGGACGCGCGTCTCCTGGCCGTCGAAGGATCGCCTCATGATCACATTGACCACGCCGGCGACCGCGTCCGCTCCATAAAGGGCCGAGGCGCCGTCGAGCAGGACATCGACCCGCTCCACCGCGCCCGAGGGCAAGGCGGAGACGTCGCCGAAATCGCCGCGCAGCCCGGTCCCAGCCAAACGCCGGCCGTTGACGAGAAGCAGGGTCGAGGTCGCGCCAAGGCCGCGAAGATTGACGCCTGTGGCGTAGACGGAGTTGGAGCCCGCCCGATCTGTCCCCGCCAGCTGGACGAGCGGCGTCGCCGCGCCGGCGTAGTTCTGCGGCAGATCGGTCAGAGCCTCGGCCGCCGTCGCAAAACCGCGGCGGTCGAGCGCATCGCGGTCCAGCATGGTCACGGGCGAAGCCAAGCCGCCTGTCGATTTCAACAAGGTGCCGGTCACGATCACGTCGTCCACGGCCGTAGCGCTATCCAGGGCCGCTCTTCCTTCCGAACGCCTCAGGAAAATGACTCCGGGCCGAGTCTCGGACCAGACGAGCCCCGTTCCAGCCAGCAGGCGGTCTAGCGCAACGGACGGCGCATAGCGCCCCCGCAAGCCCTGCGTCCTCAATCCTTCCACCGCCTCGCCGGAAAAGAGGATCTGCTGATCCGACTGGGTCGCGAAGAGATTCAAGGCGTCTCTCAGCGTCCCTGCCGGGATGTCGAACTCCCGCGCTTCCTGGGCGCAGGCCGCCGAACTTGCCGCGATCAAGCCGGCGGCGAGAATGCTTCCTGATAATAGGCTGGTTCGTCTCATGGTCTTTTGTCCCCTCCACGCCACGCGGCGTCAGAGAAGAGACGGTTCAGGCCCCGGGCGACCCCGGAGCGCCCCTTGATTTTTTTGCGTCGGACAGCAGAACCTCGCCGTCGACCCCTTTTTTCGCCCTCAGTCCGAACACCTCCGCCGCCGTGGACACGAAGGCGTCGCGGTCCCCTGTTCTGAACACCCCGTTGACCGACGCCGCCTCCTGAGCGGCGGCGTCGAGCACGATCTTGTGGGTCAGATACCGGTTCACCTCGCTCACCGCCTCGCGCAGTGGCGTATCCCGAAATACGATCCGCCCGTCGGTCCAACTCGTCTCGGCCTGGATGTCCACGGCGCGCGTCACCTGCCCCTGCGGCGTCAACTGGCTCTGCTGTCCCGCCGCCAGCCGCTTCACCGCCCTGCCCGCCACGCGCTCCGCTACATCGACGACGCCCGACACCAGGGTCACCTTCACGCCGCTGCTGTCGCGGCGCACGTCGAAGACCGTCCCTACAGCCGTCACCTGGATATCATCCGTCAGGACCACGAAAGGCCGGTGGCCGTCATGGGCCACCGTGAACAGGGCCTGGCCGTCCTCCAACTCCACCAATCTGCGGTCGCCGTCGAAACGAACCCTGATCCTGGAATCCGTATCCAACCGCACGTTCGACCCGTCGGCCAGTTGGACGACCCTCTGTTCGCCCACGCCGGTCGCGAACACGGTTCGGGACTGCAGCCATAGAGCCCCGGCGACCGCCGCCGCCATGACGGCCCCGCCGATCGCGGCGCCGATCACCGCCCTTCCCAACCGCCGCGGCCGCGCGGCGCTGTCCTTGCGCGACAGAGCCTCGCTGAAGGCCCGGGCTATCTCGGGGTCCTTCTCCAGCCTGCCGGCGGCCCCCCAGACCCGCTCGACCCGTCGATAGGCGTCGGCGTTGCCCGGTTTGGACCGCCAGGCGAAGAAGTCTTCTATGGTCTCGGTACTGACGCTGCGCGCGCCGAGACGGGCGTGCCACGCCGCCGCTTCGGTCTCGCTGGCCTCAACCCGATTTTTCGGGTGGCTCATGATGCGCCCCCTAGCGCCGGAGTTGGGCGGCGCAGTGCGCCAGGGCCCTGGTCATGCGCCACTCAACGGTTTTGGGAGAAATCCCGAGCTTTTCCCCGATCTGTGCATTCGTCAATCCGCCGAACCTTGATAGCACAAAGACATCGCGCAGGGGCTCTGGCAAGCCGAGGATCAGTTCCCGCGCCATGACCTCGTCGATCTGCGATGGCGCTTCATGAAACCGGCCCTCGGCGGCGCTGATTTCCTCCAGATAGCGCGCCCGTAGCGACCGCCGGGCCCTGCGATCCGCCATCAGGTTCGCCGCAATGCGCAGCAGCAGGGCCCGCGGATGCCGGATCGTCCGCGTCGCCTGATAGGGCGCCAGCCGCAGCCAGGCCTCCTGCGCCAGGTCTTCGGCGTCCTGAGCCCCGTAGCGCCGGATCAACCGCGCCCGAAACCAGCGAGCATAGCGCCCATAGAGGACGTCCAGTCCCAAGGACGTATCAGGCGACAGCTTTTCCAATCCATCCGACACGGGCTCGCCTCCTGTTCAGAGGCGAGCCCGGCCGAAGCACCGGGTGTTGAGAACATGCTCAAACACATGCGCTGACGTCTTTAGCTCCCCAAGGAGCCTGGACATGCACGCCGGCCACCCGCCGCCACGGAGCGCGAAGTGGGATTTTCAGGATCTGCTCAAGCGAGGTTCTCACGCCCCGGCGTCAAATCAGACGCAGCCCAAGCCTGATTCATCCGTGTTCACTTGGCAAGGCGCATTATGCGGCGGGCTGCGCCCGCGCCGTTGACGCCGCGATGCGGCGCCCAGGCCTGCAGAGGATCAACCCTCTCTCAACACGGTCCGGGCAGGCTTCCTTTATGCGTGATTCCCGTCCTCGTTGTAGTCGCCGACCCGCCCGCTTCCTTCGCGCAGACCGTCGGCGCCGGCCTAACCTGAGGTTCGCCGCGCTCGTTGCGGGCGCCGCAGCGGCGGCGTTTGCGACGGCCCACTCATGGCCCCTGGACGACGA
The DNA here is from genome assembly GCF_000635915.2 of Brevundimonas naejangsanensis. Lineage (NCBI taxonomy): Bacteria > Pseudomonadati > Pseudomonadota > Alphaproteobacteria > Caulobacterales > Caulobacteraceae > Brevundimonas > Brevundimonas naejangsanensis. The sequence goes on along the minus strand of NZ_CP015614.1, from coordinate 952,116 downwards.
ACTGAGCCGCCTCGTCCCCACGCTCGAGAAGATGCTCAGCCATAGGGAAGCCCCCGCTCCTGCTGACCGCTTCCTTTGCGACGTCGCCTATGTGAACGACGGCGACACCCTGCGCTGCAAGGACGGAACGCGCGTTCGCCTTCACGCCGTCGCCGCAAGGGAGGCCGACGAAACCTGTTCGCCGGGCCACCCCTGCCCCGCCGCGTCGGCGGCTTCGGCGACCGCCGAGCTGCGCCGCCTGGCCGCCGACCGGACGATCAGCTGCGAGCAAATCGGCCAGAGCTACAACCGCGTCACCGCCATCTGCTGGACCCCGACGCAGGTCGAGATCAACTGCGCCATGATCCGCAGCGGCACGACTGTGGTATGGACGAAGTTTGACCGCCAGCGTCCGCTGTGCCGCACCTGACGTCAGCGCCGCATCGCCTTCTCGTGCACCCAGCCCTCGTTCATCAGAACCACGGCCGCCTTGCCTTCAAGCGTCTCGGCGTTGTCGCGAGCCAGCTGCGGGAAAATCTTCTGCATCGCCTTCGACTTCGCCCATTCCGGCATGTTCTTGAGCTGCCAGGTGTAGTCGACCTGCGACACCGTCATGCCCATCATCTCGCCCGGTTCGGTAAAGCGGACGATCTCCTTCACGGCGGGCTCGCCGTAGCAGAAGCCCGGCTGCGAGCTCCAGAACCCGCCCTCGCCCCGCGGCTTGAACGCCTTCTCGCCTTCAGGCGTCAGCGTATAGGCGACGACCGCCACCTTGGGCGCGGGACCGGGGAAGTAGCCGCTCTGGGTGATCTCGGCAGGCTCGCCCTTCAGAAGACCGGACGCGGCCATGGCTTCAAAGGGCGCCGCCGCCTTCTTCTGGTTCTCCAGCCGCATAGGATGGTCGCTGACGGCGGCCTCGACATAGAGGGGGAAGACGCCCGCGTCGGCGGGGCGATCCGCAGCGCGCACGCTGCCGGACGGCAGCGAGAGACAGGGCGGGTTCCTGCTGATCCAGTCGTTGATGGCCGTCTTGAAATTCTTCTTGTCGGCGGCCTTGGGGTTGGAGCACCCCGCGACCAGGGCGGCGACGGCGGCCAGAACGACGATGGATCTCATGACAGCTTTCCCTTCAGCGCCCCGAGGGCAATCAACAGCGACACCGGCCAGAGGCAGACAACGTCGCAAAGCAAAGCTTATACTCCAGCGCCGTCGAGATTCCGACCTTTCTCGACCGGCATGATCCGGCGGCGGCCCGCAAACCGTCGCCGGATCGCTGCCTCCCGCCAGATGAGTTGCGCCTTATTCTGACTCAACACAGACCTAGGGAAGGTCTGCAGCTGGATCATCAGGTCGGCGTTGCGCGAAGCAAGTGACTTGAGGCTTAGCTGTGGGTCTGTCCGCCGGTAGATGCGCAGCACGGTTCTACCGTCGGCCGAGGTCGTCGGAGTTGGCCAATATACGTTTCGGCCGTGCTTTCAGGCCTTCAACCGTCAGTACAAGTAGTCGTCCGACAGCAGTGGATCTGGGGCGAACGGCGCGACCTTCCAATAGATCATCATGGTGTGAGGCAAGGCATCAATCCTTGCCATGGCCGCGTTAACACGGTGGCACTGGGCCCCGTCGAGATAGAACCGGTGATCGTCAAGGAAGAGGCGCGAGGCGTGGAAATCCTCCCTGGTCGCACACTCGAGTTCTTGGATGTTAGCCTCGCTCTGCACGTGAGAGGCGCGGCAGAAGCAAGGGAAGCACATCGACAGTGCGGTCGTCGGAAACAACGATGGCCACCCTACGGACAATCACCGCGATCTCATCACGAAGGTGGAGCGGATCGAGGAAACAAAGGCGCGGATTGGCGCACTGGTCGACCAACTCGAACTAAGCATTCCCGCCATCGCTGAACGCCTTCGTGAGCGTCAGACCGAATTGGTGCGGCTTGAGGGTCAGGCGGACGAACTGCGCAACGCGGTGGCGGGGCGCGCAAATCGCCGGGCGTCAGATGCGCTGGTTGAAGCGATCACGTGGTGGAGCGATCTCAGCCGTCTTGAGGATGAGGAACTGTTCGCGGCTCGCGCCAAGGCGAACGCACTGCTGAACGAAGCCTTCGACTGGATCATGCCGATTGGCGATGTCGTCAATGACGGCGTGTATATCGGCGCTGGCGCGAAAGTCTGGCGGAGCGGTCGTGTGAACGGCGCCACCACTACGGCCAGTTTCGACGCACCTGAGACAGACCGTGTTACACGGCTGGCACTGGCACGCTCAGGGGGCCGTTGCCAGCGTTTGAGCTTCCCGAGGCCCTGAGACTGGCCGAGGCGGCTGAGCGGGCTCTAAACGCGTAATCGCAACGTCTCGGGCATAACCAGCCACGTTGGTGAAAGCGCCGGGGAAGAGCGAGAACACAGCCAGCGCGGCCAATGCCAGCAGCAAGCCGCCGCAGATCGGCAGCGTTCCAATGGCGGCAAACCGAATACCGAAGCCGCTGAACTCAAGGCTCGCGGGACTGCTGCTCTTCGGCGGGGGTTTGGGAATCTTCGTCACCGGACACACCTTCTCATTAAGAAAAAGATGTGTGGGGGAAGAGAAGAATTGCTGCGCCCGAATCAGGCTCGGCGTCAATAGGGTCGTGTTGTATGCCAACAGAACACTTCGGAAACATCTCGGGATGCCGGGGATAGCGGCCTTCTTGTCGGTGATCGAACATGTGGTCGCCTCCTGCGATTGCGCAGAGCTTACACCCGCCTAACACCTCGAAGCAGCGTCCATGACGAAAGCTAAATGTGACGGCGTGGGCGGGCTCCAACTTAGCCTTTGAGCCCATCAATGAGCGTCAACACGGCGTTTTGGGCGAACACCAACACGCCGATAACGACCACGATTAGGATGACTACGCCCCACACGCCGTGAGGACCATAACCGCTCAGATGCAAGTCGCGCCAACGGATCGAAAGCCGGTTGGGTGAGGTCGGAGGTTGGGAGGGCTTCGTCACGCACAGGTCTCCATTAGGAGAAAACTCTGTGGTGCGAAGAGCAAGAAATTCCTGCGCCTAATTATCGGGCCGGTCGATGTCGGAAAACAGAAACGTAATCCAACGCGTGAAACTGGAATGATTGGTGCGTGGGCCATGCGGTGGAACCTCGGTCAGCGATACCAAGGATAAAGCCGAAGCCGTCCCACGACGGAAGGTGCTTTTAATCACTCACGTGACGCCAAACGCGACAGCGCTGACACCGAACAGAAGTTATTTCCGGCACCTACAACGAAGCGTTCGGTTAAGCCGGTTTAACTGAGACCAATTATAACGACGTAAATCACAGCACCATTTCGGAGCAAGTTTTACGGTCAGTATATCAGCACGGTTCCGACGTGAGTTTCGCAACATGTTTTGCGCCACCTAAAACGAAGCATATAAAGCAGATACCGAAACACGCACCGACATAATGTCGGAAAGAAACCCGTTAACCGCAGCACGTCGTATAACCGGATGTGATACCGACTTTACGGTCAAGCGAGTTCATAAGCCTTGACCGTAACGTCAACTCTTAGCCCGGTTGCGTGTCTCGGGGGGTGGCTCAACCGGCAGTATACTTGACCGGGGGGTTGCGCCGCCGCGCGATTCAGGTGTAAAGAAGGCGTGTGGAGGCATCTCGCCAAAGCAGAACACCCCTGAGCAAGCTCAGGGGCGTCTTGGTAACGTTACCCGGACTGCCATCCGGGCCGAAAGATAAGGAGGTTCCGATGAGCAATCATCGGTGGGCTCTAGCGCAGACGGGCTTTGAACCTGCGCTGCGCTACCCCCTCACGATAATATAGAAGGGGTAAGGGGCGGTCTTTCGGGGCCGCCCCTTATTTCGTTCTATAGCCTATAGACCATAAGGTCAAATCAGGCTGCTTCCCGACAATGCTTTTTCAAACGATCCATTACGTCATCGTTCGAACCATCTAGGGACAGCCCGTTCAGCTTAGCCGCTTCAACTAATGGGTGTGGTCTGATCTCATGCGGCGGGAACACTTCTAAAAACCCAATCAGATCATCGCTATCTTTGTCGAACCAGAAATTGGCGACCGGAATGACATCGGCATAGCTTGTTGCTTCGTGGGCGATAGTTAACAGATCGTGTGAAGCCCACTGGACTTCTATTCTGATGCGGTTGCTGGCGTCGGGATAATTGGCGCGGACGAATGGGGTCATGCGCCTCCCTTGGCCCGTTTCGACCATGTTGAATGGGCCGACGACGCCAGCAGAGAAATGCGCCGCAGCTTCTAGGGCAGACATGATCCGCTTGACCGGCGCCCCGGTCGTCGAGTGCAAGGAACCTTAGCGGCAGTGATAATGCCGCCGTCGCGCGTATCGCGCAGTCGGACCTAGAGGCGACGACACGGGGGCTGCTCGACCGATACGGCGACTAGGACGAGGTGGTGTTCTTCCTGGGGCGCCTGGCTTGGCAAGGCGTCATGGCGGGATGCGTCGACGCCCTGGCCGCGATCGCCTCGAACCCGCGCCGTGGCGTCCACGCGCGTCGTGTGTCGGCGCGTGCCGTTGCCGCCGTCAGCGAAGTTGGGCGACGCAAGGTCTGGCGCTCCCTGATCGCCCAGAGGCGCGGATTCCCCGCCCTAGAATGTCGCCTTTCGGATCGTGCACCAATGACTGCTATTGGCGCATTTGAGACCGCGACCTTAGGTCGAAGTAGTCCGTTCGGCGGCATCAGCCAGCTTTGCGATCCGCTCTTCGCCTGCCTCCACGACGAGAGTTCGAAGCCGTTCAGCGCCCGCTAGCAAACGCTGCAGGTCTTCAACATCAGGATCGTATTGGTCGGAATAGCGCGCTTCGACGTAGGCCCGCTTAAGCAGTTCGAAGCGGCGGCGATCCGTGCGCTGCTCTCTTGGCCAAGCCGCGGCCAGGCGATTGTCAGTGTCCTCGGCGAGGGAGCGAAGAAACTTGATATTGTGAGAGCGCGGGAAATAGAAAGCGTGGGTCAGCAGGAAGCAGGCGTAGGCCCGCTCAGTGGCTTGATGAAGTAGGAAAGCAGCGTCTCTACGGTTACCTCGTCCGAGATAAAACTCCACTCCGGCCAACGCCTCAGAAATCTTTACGCTCCACTGCTCAAAGGACCGTTGAGCCACCGAAGCCGCCTCGGCCGCCGTCATTGGCTGCGGCTGGACGAACGGATGTCCCGGCAACTCATACAGCACCACGCCGTCGCGCAGGATGTCGGTCCAGAAATACTCGCCCCGGGTCAGGGCCTGGTTCACCTCGGCCATGGTGTGGACGATGATGTTGACCGTCCTCCCCACCGCGGGATCGCGCTGGACCTTGTCCTCGGCCACATACCAGTAGTCGGCGATGTCGGTCAGTTTCTCATGGCTGACGATCACCAGCAGATCGAAATCGGACAGATAGCCGTTGTCGGGTTCATCGACCCAGTCGTTGCGGGCGTAGGATCCGAACAGGATGATCTTCAGCACCCGGCCGTCGCGCCGCCAGGACTGAGTGCCCCCTCCTCCGCTTTTGATCGCGGCCTCGAATTCGGTCAGCAGGGTCGTGCGGACGCGCTCCAGTTCGCGCTGCTGCTTGGCCGGAAGGTGATCCAGATCAGCGCGCATGGAATCGCCCGCCGCGCGCCCGCAGGGTCCCCAGGTCGATCATCCTGCCTTTCGCCTGGGTTCGCATCCCGTTCCTTTCCGCCCCAAATCAACCTCGTCCAAGCCTACCTCCCCTCTCCTCCAAGCGCCACAATGAGGGGGTGTCCGCCGGACAGTTGAGAACACGAGAGCTCGTGCGCCGCCGCCTTTAGCTTGCGCCTGGACATAGCAGCGGCCTGCCGGGGACCAGGCTACTGTCACCGGTCAGGCCTGGCGTAGCAAGCCTTCGAACGCCCGAGGTCTTCAAAGGCCGGCTGGACTTAGCGGCGTCATGCCACCCTCGGCCCGCAGTTCAAGAGGGTTACGTATGAAACGCGCCACAAGCGGGCATTGGCTATCGGCCAAAAACCGGACTTTCGCTCCATCGCGCGTCAACTTGCGGGAGTTCCGCAGGATCACGCGCCGTTTGTCTGTTGTCGGCACCTACCCGCCACGGTTTCGGGCCGTACATTGCAGGAGCTCGAGGGTACCATGTCCCCCTGAGGACGGTCACACGACCGAACTTGACGCAGCCTTCTGCTCAACCGGGTTGCTGGCGCATATCAGTCGCGAGTCGTGGTCATAGACGACGCCGAGCTGCTCTGGGCGCAATCCGAAAGGCCCGGCGGGCATCTGACATAGTCCAAGAGGATCATGATTTTCGCCGCTTTTTCCCGAGAGTGGCTACGCAGAATCTGGCGCACGCGCCCCGTAGCGCCGACAGCTTCGCGCGATGCGTAAAGGGTCTCGGCGCTCGACAGGATGATCGGGAGGCCCGTAGCGAGATGGTCCAAGCGCTGCCCCATCGGCAGGTTGGCCAAGGGATCGTTGCTTTTGACCAATCTGCCTCGTCTTGGTCAGCTCTAACAATGCAGATGTCATTACCGGCACGCTCCACGGCTAGGCTTTCAATAATTCTCCTCATAACCTAAGCAGCCGACCGGGTCAGCAATGAGTCAGCCCCGGTCGTTCGATCGAGTAGTGTTTCGCACCTTGGCGAGAGCGCCAGCAAAGGCGCGCGCCAACGACACCCTTGCGCTTGATGCCGCGCTTCTAACCGCGGTCCAAGCGGTCGAGCACTATGTGATCACCCGATACGGCACACCGAACCGTTGGGCGCAGGTGACTCTGAAAAACGCCGCCGCTCTGTTAGACGAGACCCTTTAGGAAGAGTCTCAGACGGACGGGGATTTGACGAGTATCGCCGATGCCGCCGTCAACGCCGAGGCGCTGTCGTCCGCAGCCTAAGGGCACCTTCGCTCCCTTGGACGCCCGCTTTGTCCCCAAGGTCGGGCTTCCTGCTTCCTGGACGCATTCAATGCGCCCTCAGCCGCAACCTGCGTGATCTCCCGCGGTGCCGAGCCCGCTTCTCGCTCGGCCCGCAAAAGGCGACTCGGTCTGCTGCTTGGCGGCCACGCCGTTCCAGTATACGGCTTTGCCAAGAAGCTTAGCGCGGACGGCCTCACTGTTCTCAGCTAGAGCGTCTTTTAAATAGGAGTCGACCTTCTCCCGCATCGTTTGTTGAACCTTGGCCATAGTTACGCCATCGAGCAATTCTCTAAAGGCAACTAAGAGGTTGCTGAACGCGGGCCCATAAGTTCAGTTCCGGACAGTAGCCGCTCACCGGGCTCGGCTCCTACTGGAGCTTATGCCTCAGTTAATCGTCTTGCTTCCGTCGGCCGTCGCCGCCGTTTCCATTTCGATGTTCGCGAGCATCTGATCCAAAGCTTGGTTGAGCACTTCTATGTCCCGATGAGGATAAATAGCTGGTACGGCTTCCCTGAAGGCTGAGACAAAGAGGGCAATGACTTGGCGCTCGTCTAGTTCGGTCCAGGAGACACTGCTCTCTGACAGCCGTCGCTCCATGATGGGCCCGGTCGCGCGCATAGCCTCGCCCATGGGCACGCCCAGCCCTTGCATCCAGCGTTCGAAATCTAGTTTAGCCGCCATGGGGCCTCCATTTAAACAAGGGCGGAGCCGACGCCGACCGGCCCTGTGATCAAAGCTACCGTAGAGCCTTGAGCCGTCTTGTCCGCCTCCGCGCGCTCTTTCATGTCAGCTACAAGCCCATGCGGATCGCGGCGCAAGTCAGCTTTAGTCATCAGGTAGGATCAGCGAGCGGCGGCCTGGGCAACTCACGCGCGCCCTCGGGCTCGGCGACGCCCGGCGGCGACGGCTCTGTACCGGCGGCGTCTTCGATCTTCTTCATCTGCGTGGCGTCATCGTCGAGCTTTGGCGGAGAAAGAGGCGGGTCTGACGGCCTTGGCGTGATCAGGGGGGCTGAGATATTCTCCTGGCCTACGCCGCGCAGCAGCTCTGCTGGGTCGCCTCTAGATACCGCGTCGGCTTTGATCGGCGTGAGGGTGCCGTCCTCATTATTGAGGTAGTCGGGTGGATTGCGGGGCATTTTGACCATGGCTCTCTCCTTTCGCCTCAGGAGATAAGGCGAGCGGCGGTAGGGCGTTCCCGCAGAGCAGACCGCAGTTGGCGCGGCGTTTCAGGGAACGGCCCCAGAGCGCCCCCAAGACATTAAAGGAGGAGGGCGATTACCCGCATTCCAACGGCCGCTTCACCCCTCCGGCGTCGCTAGGATCTGCATGTACGATGCTAGCTCACCATAGGCTCCTCCGCGCCGGTGTCTTCGCCGTCATAGCGGACGAACGACATCCGGCCATCGGGCTCCAAGACCCCCCACTTGACCATCTCCAGGCGCTCGATCCCCGACTTGCGCATTTCCGAAAGGATTTCGTCAGGTCTGACACGGTCCTTGTGCAACACGTCTTCGACAAGCCGTCCCCTATTGATCACGATCGTCGGCGGCGCTTCGCTGACGGTCTGAAACCACTTCAGTCGGTAGGTCATGACCGAGTCAATGAAGGTGAGGAGCAGGAGGGTAGCCGCCCCGATCAAAGCCCCCGGGATCGATTCATCACCGGCGGTGAGAGAGGGGGACACGATTTCGGCTATGAGCAGCAGCGTGACGATTTCGAACGGCGACATTTGGCTCAGCTCGCGCTTGCCGAGAAAGCGGAAGCCCGCGGTCAGCGCGACGAAGATGATCGCGACCCGCACGACCAGATCCAGGCCGTTGCTTTCCTCGGGCTTGATGAAGCCGATAGCGCCTAGAAAAACCACTGCGGCGATGATCGAAACGCCGACGGCCTCGACTCTTCGAAAGCGAAGCTTTGGTGCGACAGGCGGTAAACCGGGCAGACCGCCCTCGTCTGCTGTGGCTCTCTCGTTCATCACGTCACGTCCTTGTTGTTGAACCGATAGCTCAACAACGCAGCACCTCAATTCGGGTTGGCCGTGCGCCAACGCTTCTTTCACGCAGGACCGTCGGCCTCGTGGATCCCTTGTCGCGCAAGTAGTATGCCGCCAAGGCGGTCGGGAAGTAGGTCGACTTGGCCATTCATTGGCCTCAAGGCGATCCGGCGCGGCACTCGAAAGCGAGGACGGATTCATCCTTCCGCAGCGTCGCCGCCAGCGCATCGACTCTCGTCTCCCTATAGCCGCTCACCATCGTGGTGAACGTCAGCGCCTGAGCATCGGCCTCCAAGTCGATCTTACGAGGGTTCAAGGCGTGCCCCGAAAGAGCCAGACGAAACCCTGCGATGTTGATCGCCGCATCCGCCCGATAGCGGACCTTGATCTCCGCGTACCGTCGCTGGGGAAGGAGCGCGTCGGTCAGGCTGACCGCTGCAAGGACCAGTAGGGTAGCGATGGTCCCTAGCGCCCCCAGACTGAAAAAACTCACACCGAAGAGGATGCCTAGCGCGGACGTGAACCATAAGGACGCAGCGGTCGTTAGCCCGCGCACGGTGAAGCCCTCGCGAAAGATGACCCCGCCGCAGAGGAAACCGATGCCTGTGAGGATGCCATGGGCCATTCGTACAGGGTCGATGCGGATGATATCCGGCGGCGTGTCGGTCAGCCAGTGGACCTGGTGCACCGCGGCCAGCATGAGAAGCGCGGAGGAGAGAGAAACCAGAATGTGCGTACGGAACCCGGCCGCGCTGGCGCGGTACTCGCGCTCCAGCCCGATCAATGCGCCGGCGACAACCGCACCGACCACGGGCCAGATGATCTGCGGGTCAATCAATGGCGCTTCGCTCAATGGCCGGCTCCCCGTTCTGGGGCGTCGGTGTTCCTGCGCCGACGCTGAGTTGCGATGGCCTATAAGCGCTTTGCTGCGAAGACCGATCCGCCGACGGCAGAGTCCGCGAAGCGGTGAGGAGATGCCCGGTTTCGGCCGGCCGCAGTCCGAGCTTAGCCAAGGCCGTCATCTCGCTTCATGGCCCTGACAAACGGCTCGTGTTCCCACGGATGGGTCTTCGCTCCGAGGCCTAGGCCCAGGCGTCCAGAACTTCGTCGCATTGCGCCGTCTCGATCTGCTGGCCGAACCGGTCATGATAAAGAGCCAGCAAGGCGTCGTGCGACTGGTCAGACGAACTGCACAGGGCGTCGGCAACAACCACCACCCGAAAGCCCAGGTCCACGGCTCCAAGCACGGTCGCGAGCACGCACATGTCGGTCTCGGCTCCGGTCACGACCAGAGTGTCCACGTGCCCCGCCGCCAGAGCGCTCGCTAAACCGGTATCGACCCACGGGGAATAATGCGCCTTGTCCAGCACCCTGGCGGGCGGGGTGAAGGTCTGAAGCTCGGGCAACAGCTCCACCTTGTCGGCACCCAGGTTGTCGAGCGTGATCGACGACCATCGCTCCCAGTAGCGCCGCCACGTTCCTCGCCCCTCGCCCGGCGAACGGGCGGGGATGAACCGGGTGAAACAGGTGCGCTCGGCCTTACGCTCGCACAGACGCACGACGACGGGCAGGACGCGCGGCATCCATGGCGTGCGCCAGGCCGTATCTTCCGCAAAGAGGCGTTGCATGTCGACGCACAGATGGACAGCGTTAGCCGGGATGCGGCCGAAATGAATGCCGGAAGCCATCTCACTCTAAACCGAAGCTCCCTCTTCCGTTCCCGTGATCCGGACAGCGGGCTCTCGGGCGCCGTCTAGACCGCCACTTGGACGAAAACGCCGCCCATGATTAGGATCAGATAGGAGGCCCCGGCGAAGCGGGGTCCTCGCCGTCGCTGATCTCGGAAATGGTCTTGAGGCGGGGCATGGCCAGCCACGACCAGGGCTTATAACCACTCCTAGCGAACTTCGCCTCCCGACCCGCGCGCGCCGTCGCACTGGTGGTTGTTCGTCTTCTTTTGGCGGCCCCTCTCGAGCTAGGCTCTACATGCGTCAGCCATTCCAGCCGCGTCTCCGTGCTGCCGAGACGGTGCGGTCCGCCGCCGCCCCTCGATCCGGTCCACGGCTTTACCAGGAAGCTTGGCGCGGACGGATTCATCCTCCTAGCAAGAAGTGTGCATTTCCCCCTCCCCGCAGGCCAGGGTTGCTGATTGAACTGCCGTCCGTCTTCCTGGTCTTCGGACTCTAAGCGAACGTCACCCGCCCTGGCGCGGCCTCAGCTATTCTACACATGTCTTGGGTCGAGCGCATGGCCATGCCCATCAGGGTCAGCGTTGCGCTCGGCTGCAAGGCGCCGGCGATCCTGATAAGCTCGTCGACAGGGCGAGTATCTGCATAGACAGTGATGCTGCCTCCGCACCGCGCTAGCTCAACCAGTTCTTCAGTCGATTTGCCTTGCACCAATCGTCCCCCCAAAGCCCTAGACTGATCCCACCAATGGCTTTTGCAGGCAGCCGTCAAGCCGTAAGTTCTCGTACGGCCTCAGGCTGGCAGCGCTCTTGTAAGGAGGCGGCCACTTCGCGCGCAAAGGCTTGGTGCGCCTCGGCTTCATCCATGATCAGGCGCTGATCGTCATTGCGATGGGTTGAGAGCCGAAAGGAAATCTCACGCTGGTGCTTGGCACGCCGCTCAATCCGAACTAGCTCGACGCCTGCATGCTCGCGCAGGATGGCGCGAGAACTCACAATCACGACCGACCTCCTGGACAGGCAGGTAAAGGTCGTGGCGCCGCGCTGGGTTCCTGAATAGCCGGCCCAGCCTGAGCGGTATGGAACGGAGAGCGTCGGGCGTCCTTCGATAAAGGCGACAAAGGAGCAAGACATGCCACATCAGAACACGTCATCGTCTACCGCGACCGCCCAGAACGCCGCGAGCGATCCGGCGGCCCCGCGCGATCAGCCTACAGACCAGGACCGTAAAGGAGAACCTCGCTCTTATGCAGCCTCGGACGTCGCCGATAGTGCGCTCGCCCCGCCAGCTGCCGGCGAGGTGTCCGATTACATGGACGAGGGCGACGCCCTTGAAGGAGAGGCGGTTCAGCAGGGCGCCAACCATACGAATCGGCCCGACCGGACCGAGGCTATGGACTCCCAGGGTCCCAAGACCAGGGCCGCAAACCGTGACATCGTGCAGGGCAGAAATTAATTCGGCGGCAACTGTTTCGGGCAGCCGTTTTGCAGGAGGGACAGGGCGACGACGGCGTGTCTGACGACCGATCAACCCGCGCTCTGTCCTCGCCTCCCTCGCCCCGTCGCCCCACGGCTGGCGGGGCTCTCTCAGGCAGATGTGACGTGCTCCTTGCGTCCGTTGCGGACCTTTGCGGCCAAGGCTGTATGATCATGGAACGGAAGCGCCTGATCGGGCTCGAGCTGCCTGCGCTTACCGTGTGGATAAGCGCAGGCCTAACCTCCGCCGTGCGACCCGCCTCGAACGGGGGCGTGGTCTTCGCCGGCGTGGTGTTCGGTTCGTCCACGTTCGACATCGGTTCCCGCGAAGACCTCTTCCTGGCCATCCATCAGGAGTTCTTCGTCTTCGGCGACAGCGCCATCCGCGCTGGTATAGACTCCGCCCTGGTCAAACCCGACGCTGCCGACGCCTACCGCCGAACCGGCGAACCGGTTGTGCCGGCTAGCCATGGCCGCCATAGCTCGATCCCCATCTGACAAGGGCTCATCGCCCCCGCTGTGTTCCACACGTTCAGCCGCCGCGCTCACACCGGCATCGTCGGCGGCAATCTCGGTCGCCGTGTGGGATTGCTGTCCATATCGTTCCTGTGGTCCGGCCATGATCTTCCTCTCCGTGCTCCCTGCCCAAACCCCCCGGCGCGCCTCTGGTCGCAAAAGTCTGCTTCCCAACACGTTCACAGCTAACGTGGCCGTGGCGCTCCGGGGCCAGCAGCCCGCGGCCGGGGCGAGCCGTCCTCGCGCGAGGAATGCAGGTTTTGGCGCGGCCCTCGGCCGCCGGATGGAGAGCTTTCGCGGCTCCCCCGCTCTCGGCAAGTGAAAGCCGCTTATTCCGGCGGGTGAATGCGCCATGTCGAACACTCGCCGCCTCTTTCCGCGACGCGGGCTGGCCTTCCTCTCTGGCTTGCCCAACCTGGGCCCGTCGACTACCGCATAGGCAACGTTGTCCTCTCGTGACCCAGGGCGCTGACGGGCCGCAGTTGGCCATGACGACTTGGAGCCGGAAAAACCCTGCCGGACAGCCGACCTTCCAACTTCCTTTCGCACGGGCGATCTTTCGCCGACGCGTCCCGCTGCCCCATCCCTGCCGACGGCTTTTAGGAGTTCACTAAGCCCAAGGCGCAGAGGAAGAAAACGCATCGTCAAAGACGGCGCCTTCGCTATGTGACCGCCGAGCCTAGCCCCGACATCGTTCGCTATCACAAGCGTCAGATCGCTCTACTGCCCTCAGCCGAAGGAATCCACCACCTAAGGCTAAGCTAGCCTCAAGACCTCATGCCCGGCACGACGGTCTGCTCGACCGCGTAGCCTGGAGCGCAAAACTCTGCGGCGACGTGGTCCAGGGCCGGCCGCAACGTGCGGTCGTGTGAGCCGCTGAAATTGCGGGCCGCCGGAAATGAGGGGGAACGAAATCGGCAAAGCCTGATTGTCCTTTTAAGAGATCAGCAATGCGCATGGACAAGGCCTGCCAATCAGCAGACGGCACCTTTGCTCCCATGTCGCGTTGCGACTCCCGAGAGGAGGCTTTCTATGTCCAAACGCGAGTTAATCGATACGGGCTCGGACAAGCGCTACGTCCGGCGCGATGAAAAGGGTCAGTTCAAGGAATCCGACGACGTGGGCCGCTCGCTCGCCGCTGACCGTCGGCAGAAGGCGAAGCACGAGAGCAAGCCCGGCCAAGGCGACCGCGGCGATCGTCGGTCCTGACCATGGCCCGCGCCGCCCCGGCGTCCACAACCTCCCTTCCCGCCTTCCGTCCGGTCCAGCTCGCGACGCTCGTTGACGCCGTGCCAAGCGGCAACCGCTGGCTGCACGAGATGAAATATGACGGTTATCGGCTGGAGATCGCGATCGGCGGCGGTCGCGCGCGAGGGTTCACTCGCTCGGGTCTGGATTGGTCGGAGAAGTTCGCCGGGATCGTAGAGGCGGCCGCCGGCCTGAAGGTCGAGTCCGCGTTGCTCGATGGCGAGGCTGTCGTGTTCGACGCCGAAGGCCGCTCCGACTTCCAGACGCTTCAGGGCGCATTGAAAGGCGATCCCGACAGGATCGACTATGTCGCCTTCGACCTCCTCGAATTAAACGGTGAGGATCTGACGGGACTGCCACTGCTCGAGCGCAAGGCTCTTCTGCGCGACCTGATGCCCAAGAAGCCGAAGCGACTCCGCTACTCCGACCATATTCGTGGGAGCGGTGAAAAGCTGTTGAACAGCTTCTGCACAGCCGGTCTGGAGGGCGTGGTGTCCAAGCTGGCCGACGGCCCCTATGTCGGCGCGCGATCATCCGGGTGGGTTAAGACCAAATGCATCCAGCGCCAGGAGTTCGCCGTGGTCGGATGGACGCCTTCGGACAAATCGCGCGCTTTCCGTTCCCTGATCCTCGCCGTCAACGAGGACGGCGCTCTACGCTATGCCGGCAAGGTCGGGACAGGCTTCGATTCGAAGGAACTGCAGCGGCTCATGTCCATCATGGGTCCGCTCGAGCAAGACACGCCGACGGTCGAGGCGCCGCGTTCGGACGTCCGCGGCGCCCATTGGCTACGCCCCAAGCTCGTCGCGGAGGTCGCCTTCACCGAAATGACCAACGAAGGCACGCTGCGCCATCCAAGCTATCTCGGCCTGCGAGACGACAAGAAGCCTGAGGCCGTGGTGATCGAGAAGGCGACGCCGGTCAGGTCGGCGGAATCGCCGGTGAACGTGCCGATCAGCAACGCCGAGCGGATCATCTATCCCGAGAGCCAGATCACCAAGGGCCAACTCGCAGACTATTACGCAGCCGTCTCGCCGATCATGCTGCCCTGGATCGCGTCCCGTCCGATCAGCCTCGTCCGATGCCCGCAAGGCCGGGCGAAGAAATGCTTCTTCCAAAAACATGACGCCGGCAGCTTCGGCGAGGCGGTCCGTCATGTGGCGATCGAGGAGAAGGACGGCGAGGAGGAACCTTACCTCTATATCGACACGGCCGAAGGGCTGATGACCTGCGTGCAGATGGGCACGATCGAATTCCACGGCTGGGGCGCGCGCATCGAGGACGTCGAGAAGGCGGACCGACTGGTCTTCGACCTTGACCCGGACGTGGGTCTCGATTTCGAGGCCGTGCGCTCCGCCGCCTTCCGTTTCAGAGATATCCTGAAGACGATCGGGCTGGAGACCTTCCCCATGGTGACGGGCGGAAAGGGCGTTCACGTCATCGCGCCGCTGACGCCGCGGGCCGAATGGCCCGAAGTGAAGGATTTCGCCCGGCGGCTTGCCATTGCAGTCGCTCAGACTGAGCCGACCAAGTTCACAGCCGCCCTGCCGAAGGCCCAGCGGAAGGGACGCATCTTCGTCGACTATCTGCGCAATCAGCGCGGCGCGACCGCCGTCATGCCTTACAGCGCTCGCGCTCGCGAAGGCGCGCCCGTCGCCGCGCCGATCACCTGGAAGGAGATGGAGACGATCGAAAGCCCGGCTCGCTTCCATGTCGGCGATCAGGCCGAACTGCTGAAGCGCGCAGGTCTGAAGGCGCTGTCGTCTTGGGGACGCGCTGACCAGGCGCTGCCGGACCTGTGAAGATCGCAACCTACAATGTGAATGGGGTCAATGGCCGCCTCCCTGTCCTTGTTCGGTGGCTGGAATTAGCTCAACCGGACATCGTCTGCTTGCAGGAACTGAAAGCCCCTCAGGAAAAATTTCCCGAGAGCGCCATCCGCGATCTTGGTTATGACGTGATATGGCAAGGTCAGAGCCGATGGAACGGCGTCGCGCTGTTGAGCCGGATCGGTGAGATTCACGAGACTCGACGCAGCTTGCCAGGCGACCCCGTCGACGTACAGAGCCGATACATTGAGGCGGCCGTGAACGGCGTGCTTGTCGCCGGCCTCTATCTGCCGAACGGCAACCCCCGACCGGGTCCGAAGTTCGATTTCAAGCTGCGCTGGTTCGATCGTCTGCATGCCCACCTGGCGAGTCTGGTTGGTCTTGACGCGCCCGTCATCGTCGCCGGGGATTTCAACGTCATGCCGACGGATAAGGACGTCTATGCCCCCGAGCGCTGGCGCGACGACGCCCTCTTCGCCCCTGAGGTGAAGGCCGCCTACCACCGGTTGCTTGACCAAGGGTGGACGGACGCCGTCCGCCGCCTGCACCCCGACGACGTCATCTACACCTTCTGGAAATACTGGCGCGGTGCGTTCGAGCGGAACGCGGGCTTGAGGATCGATCACCTATTGCTGAACCCCGCCGCCGCCGCGCGGCTTGTGGCGGCCGAAGTCGATACCCGTCCGCGTGGCTGGGAGAAAACGAGCGATCACGCGCCGGTGTGGATCGAGATTCGCGAGCCGAAAGGCATGCGGCGGACGCCTCCGCTCAGAAGAGGAAATGATGGAGACCGAACCGTTCATTCTTCGTGAGAACAACTGGTTGCCGAACAACGAACGGCTGCCGGTTCTCCTCTATCGCCGAGTTTGTCAAAGCTGAGGGGAAGAAGGCCGCGGAACGCTTCGAGCGGATGTTCGCCGAACATGGCTGTCATCGCGCTCCCAGACCACAGACTGAGGCGATTAACGTCCGCCTCGGCTTCGCCAGATCCTCGCGGTGGCGCACCACTATTGAGAGCGCGCTAAAAATCGAGATGCAGCGGCCATTCACGCCAAGCAGGACGGCCGGTGATCAAGACACGCGCCGAGGGTCGAGAAAAGAGCGGCCTATTGCGACCTGAACACCTCTCCCTCGCTGACAGATGCGCGGAGATGCGAGCCGGTGCGGGGCGGCCGGCGACCTCCTTCTCGCGTCGACATCCGTCATTGTCTCGAAGGCCAAACCGCCGACCGCGGTCGAGGCGAAGCCGGACGACAAGGCGGCCAGCCACGAGCGCACGACCGGAATGACGGTGATGCCGGGACAGGGCGAGGTCGGAACTGCGCGTCAGTGAAAGCTCTCCCGATGCGCGACATCCCGGCCCGCCGCGCTTCACGTTCGCGGGCAAGGGGCCACGCTCGACCACTCTGGGAACGCCGTCGATCCGCCAATCGTTGCTTGGGCGCCACAGAAAGGAAGCTCATGTCTATTATTGATAAGGCGCTCGCAGCCATCACCCCCGTCCCGTCCGAAGAGAAACGCGCCGAGGCCACCGCCAAGGCAAGAGCGCTTGCCGAGCCGGACGACTGGCTAAGCGCTGCCCTGGACCACCACCAGGCCATTCGAGCCGCTTTTGAGAAGGGGCGATCGGCCGTGGGCGCCGCTGAGCGCCTCGAGGCGTTCCAACAGCTTGCGGTGGTCCTCAATGGCCACAGCGTAGCGGAGGAGCTGGTCCTCTACCCCGCCATGGCCCAGCATGGCCATAAGACGCAGGCCGGAATCGCCTATACGGAACAAACAACGGCCAAGATGCAGATGGCGGAACTTGAGAGCATCGACCCAGGTGACGAGGCCTGGCGGGACAAATGGGAACATATCGAAGGGGCGGTCCTCACCCACATGTACGAAGAGGAGCATGGATGGTTTGTCCATCTGAAGCGCAACGCTCCTGATCAGGACCGGCTGAAGACCCGCTTTCTGGAAGAATATGAGCGCTATGTCGGGACAGGCCGACCAGAGCCGACGCGACTTGACGCCTAGCCCTGGCCTCGGACACCGCCCGCCTCAGCCAGAGATTAAGAGACGGCCGATTGGGTCAGAACCGATTCGAACATCTAGCATCTGCGCCGCGCACGACGGCCGCGTAAAGCGCGCTCGTCGTGCGCGGCGCTGGAACATCGAATGCTCGGCCTTATCTTTTTACGGTCTCGATCCCAAGTTCGCTACGAAGCGAAGCCAAGAAGTCGCCGCTTACCGCCCCATTGGCGCTTGCCTCTAGCCGCCCGTCCGCCCCGCGCAAGATGCTTTGGCGAGCCTACGAGGTGAGCGCTTTCTTTTCCACCAGCTTGTCAACAATGAGAGCTGAAGCGCCATGCCGGCCAGGGCGCTCGCCCGGGTTTCTTGTGCGTTCATATGGCATCCTCCTAGCTGCTAAAGTCGTAGGCGCGCCGTCGCTTCATTCTGACTCCCAGCGATCCCCGAGCCGGCGCCTCGCTGGCCGAGGTCCTACTCTGGACATAGGCAACGGGCTGCGTGAGCGCGGCTTCCGGCAGGATGAGCGACATATATGAGTTCCGATATTTCACTTTGGGCGGCGATCCGGTTTCCGAGTTTCTGAGCCTGCCCTCGCCGAGCGCCGCTCGATGCCGCGGCGCTTCCGAGCTCCTTTGCATGCCCGGAAGGCGCCGGGTCGAAGTCTGGAAAGGCGCAACTCTGGTCTATGTGCGGCAGCGATAGTCGCGGCTTGGCCTCGCCACGCCTGCAAGGCGCTGGCGGCGGCGGGCGTGGAGTCCGTCGTCTTCGACCTCGCGCAGGCCGTGCAGTTTGGACCTCTTGTGACTGACGATGTCCGGGACAGCCGGGCGCTCGCGGACTGCATCCGGCGTTACGCGATAGGGGCCGTGCTCCATTTCGCCGGTCTGATGGAGGTCGGTCGATCCATGGTCAAGCCCCCAGAATTTTGGGACGTCAACCTGGACGGCGTCGCAGCCGTGCTGGCCTCCATGCGCACCGCGGCGTACGGCGTGTTGTCATTTTATCGACGGCCGCCGTCTACGGCTCTGCTGCAAAGGGTCAACTGGACGAGGACGACGTCACAAGCCCGGTCAATCCTTACGTCGTCAGCAAGCTGGCGCTGAGCGCCTTATTGCAGCCTATGACCGGGCAGGCGGGATCGAAGGCATGGCGGTGAGATACTTCAACGCCTTTGGAGCTGACCTTTCCGGCGCGCTCGGCGAAGCATCAACAGCAGAGGGGATTATGCCGGGCGTTCGGGTTGGCGATAGAGCCATGATCGGGAGCCGAGCGGTCGTTACTAAAGATGTCGCGCCATATGAGCGCGCGTGATCCGCCGGAGGTTTGCTGAGAAGGACTTCGCGATGTTGCTCGAAATGCGCTGGTGGGACTGGCCGTTGTCGCAAATCGAAGCGGCCTTGCCGCTGCTATGCTCTGGCGATGTCAAGGGCGTTCATCGTCACTGGTCGCACCCTTCGCTCAGCGCAAACCTGACGATGCCGGGGCCATACAAAGCAGAGCCAAAGTCGCTAAGCGACCCGTCGCTGACCTAAGCACGGCTCCAATCAAAGCACCCTGCAGGCAGTCCCGAGCCGCTGACTAACAGCGCACCATGCTGGTAAAAGGACCAACGGCGCGATGGAGCAACACTGAAGACGAAGACCGACATTTCGGTGTCTGACCAGACCAACCGAGCATCAGTGGCGAACATGGCTCTGATGGCCGCCTCCTGCCCGTCCCCCGGCCGGAATACAACCGTTGTGAATTCCGGTTGATCCTGCGGCTGCTGCATAGCCCAAAGACCCATACCCACCGTAAGCAAGCCGAGAAGCATGACAGTCGTTGTTGGCGAGCGAAGGCCGGGCTCCCCTGTTCCACGCCGCATGAGCAAGAAGCCGACGATGAGCGGCAGGACGCCGAAGGCGAAAAACCAGATCAGATCCCATACCAGTGGGTTGGGGCTGTCCAATTTGATCCGGTGTATGCCGAGCACCCAATGAGAGAGCACGCTGTCGATAGCGTGCCAGATGCCAAAACCGATCAGAATCGCTCCGAGGGTTTGAAGCCCCCATCGCCCTATCACCTGATCCCGCGCCCGCCAAAGCCCCCAGAGGCCCGCGGCAGCGATTATATACATGAGCGCGTGGAAATAGCCGTCCCAGAGCACTTGGAAGCGGAGGCTGGAGACTTCCGGAACCAGACTGAGGAGGTGATGCCACTGGAGTATCTGATGGAGCAAGATGCCGTCGAAAAACCCGCCGAGCGCGAAGCCCACAACGGTCGCCCAACGAATCCAGGGGGTCTTGAACATCAGACATATCCTCCCTCCCCGTAACAAAAGGGGCAACAGTCAGTTCCTGTGCCCGCTTCCCACCCTTAGGCCACGTTTACCGGGCCCGCTTGCGAGCCCGGCATGACGTCACAGGTCGATCTGCTCTGACATCTCCAAGGCATCATCTGGCGCCTGGCAAACCTCCATTAAAATCGCCCCACCGTCTGATTCATTCTACGCTCTTGATAGCCGCTACGCGCCAGAACCGGACATTCTCACCTTGCCGAAGAGACGACCTTCGCTCGAGCAGCGAAGCGGAATCCAAGACCACTGGGCTTCTGCCCACGCAGCCTGGCGCGAGAAGCAGTCAGTCTGGAGGGGAGCCCGTTCCCCAGAAGTCGTCCGGCATATCGACGAGACCGTTCTCGTACCGGGCACCGCCCGGCACGTCCGCGGCAAGGAAGATCGGCCCGTCCAGGTCCACGTAGTCGCAAACCTGGGCCAGAAGCCAGGCGGGAGCGGCGGCGAGGCTGGAGCCGCCCATGTTGCCGATCATCAGTCGGAGCCCCAGCCGTCGGGCCACGGCGACCATCTTCAGCCCCTCCGTCAGGCCGCCGCACTTGTCGAGTTTGATGTTGGCCACCTGGTAGCGCCCGACGAGCCCCTCCAGGTCTGCCAGCCCCTGGAGGCTCTCATCGGCGGCTACTGGAAGGGGCGGATTGCATCCGGCGAGAACCTCATCCTGCCCGCGAGGGAGCGGCTGCTCCAGCAAACTCACCCCGAACCGCACAAGCGTGCTGAAGAGCGCCTCCAGCTGATCCGCACGATATCCCTCGTTTCCGTCTGCCATCAGCCAGGCGTCCGGCCACGCCTTGCGGATCAGAGCCAGACGCTCGCGGTCGGCCTCCAGATCGCCCTCGAGCTTCAGCTTAAACGCCCGCGCCTCGCGAAACGCCGCCAGCCGCGCCGCCAGCACGTCCGGGGGATCGGCGCCTAGCGTACAGGTGGTGACCAGCGGGCGCGGCTGGGGCAGGCCAGCCATGCGCCAGACCGGCTCTCCAGCCAGCGCCGCCTCCAGCTCCCAGAGCGCCGCGTCGAGCGCGTTGCGGGCACCGCCGGCGGGCAGCAGCGCCTGCAGCCGACCCCGGTCCAGGCCTCGCTCGATCTCGGCCCGCACCTCCTCGATCGCCGCCAGCATCGCGTCCGGACCGTCTCCAAGATAGAAGACGCCCCCCGCCTCGCCGCGGCCCGCCGCTTGCCCTTCCACGATCCTGACCCGCACGCCGGGGATACCGGGAAGCGTCCGGCCAGCGATGCGCAGGGGTTCGCGAAAGGCGAGCGGCTCGATCCACGCCTCCAGCCGCCGACCCCTCATGCCCGCGCCGTGGCCTCCGGTCGCCGGTCGCCCCGCATCGCCAGCATGAAGCAGGCGGCGCCCAGCAGGCCGGCCGGCGCCGACACCACGACCACCGCTTGGCCGAGCATGGCCTCGCCGCCGAGCAGGTCTCCGATCAGGGCGATGGCGGCGGGAGCCGTCGCCGTCCCCAGGGCCGTGGTCAGGACATAGGCGGCGATGCCCCGGCCGCGGATCTCATTGGGCAGGTTGAGGGTCAGGGCGATGGCGCCGACGGTCGGAATAAGACCGGCGCAGATCAGGGCGAGTCCGATCAAGACGGCGAACATCTGAACGGTGGTCGCGACGGCGAACAGCGACAGCGGCGCGATCAACAGGGCGGCGACGGCCGCCGGCAGCAGCACGGCCGCGCGACCGCCCCGCCGCCGGCCGAGTTCGGCCAGCTGTCCTCCGGCCAAGGCGCCTATGATCAGGCCGGCGAGGGTCACCGCACTCAGCCAGCCGGCGAAGGCGCCGGGGGTGAGGGCGAAGTTGCGCATCAGCAGAGGCGCCGGCCAGACGTGGGCGCCCTGGGCGGCGACCACGGCGAACAGCAGCCCTCCCAGCAGGGGCGCCAGAAAGCGGCGATGGGTCCACAGCTCCCGCCAACCGGCAGCGCCGCCTCCGTCCGCCGTCTTTTCCTGGCGGTCCGGCTCGCGAAGCGCGAACAGGAGAAGGAACAGCACCAGGCAGAGGGCCGCCGCCCCCACATAGAGGGCGCGCCAGGGAGTCAGGCCCGCGAGGACCGGGGGCAGCCGCGTCAGCAGGTCGAAGGCGGAGCCGCCGATCAGGATGCCGGCTGCCTGGCCGCACGCCTGGCCGCCGACGAACAGGCTGGTGGCCACGGATCGCCTCTCTGGCGGGAACAGGTCGGCGATGATCGAGAGCCCTGCCGGCACCAAAAGCGCGGTGACCACCCCCAGCGCGATGCGCCAGGCGACCAGGGGCCCGAAGGAGTCCGCCAGCCCGGTGCCGGCGATGGCGAGCCCCCAGACCACGATCCCGGCCAGCAGGAGGCGCACGCGGTTGCGCCGGTCGATGAGCCAGCCCATGGCCAGCGAGCTTAGGCCGTAGGACAGGCCGAAGACGGTGCCCTGGAGCAGGCCGATCTGGACGTCGCTCAGGCCGAGCTCCAGCCTCATCGGCTCGATCAGGAGCGCCGTCAGGGTGATGTCCATCGAGGTCAGGAACGCCAGGAGGACCAGCACCGTAAGGCCGCGCCGGGCGGCCGCCGCCGGCGGATAGGTGGGAGTCGCCGCGAGCCCGGTCATGCGGGTTCGAACCGCAGCCGGACGGTGCGGCCGCTGGTCAGCAGGAAGCCGACCTCGTCGAACTCCAGGCTGACCCCGACGGGCAGTGCGGAAAGGCCCGCCCCGAGCCAGAGATCTGGGCCGATCGCCGACAGGCCGTAGTCTGTCGATCCCCAGGGGCTCGCCAGCGTCAGGGTCGGCTGCTCTCCGTCGACCCGAACGAAGGCACTCAGACCCGCCGAAGGGCAGGCGTAGTCGCGCTCCATAAGGCGTGCGTCCGCCGGCGGCTTCACCCGCTCGAGCCGCTCGGTCTGGCCGAACTCCTCCGCCTCCAGGGCGACCACCTTGTCTTCGTGACGCACCGGCAGCAGCTTCAGGTCCGTCGGCAGAATGGGGGCGGTGATCGCGCCGGTTTCGTCGCGCCGGGCCGGCAGGCTCATGCCGGCGATATCGAGGACCTGGTCGCCGTCGCGCTCGCCCAGGCCCAGCACCCGGCCGGTGGCGCGGGAGTGGAACACTCCGGTCGCCGGCGCCCCGCCCACGTCCTGCGGCCGCGTGGGAAGGCCGGTGAAGCAGGCGTCGATCACCGCATCCGCCAGGTCGTACATCGCCAGGGCGTTGCGGCCGTTGGTCATCAGGATGAGGTCGAACTCATGGTCCGGGACCTTCAACATCTGGCTGGAGCCGCCCACCACCCCGCCGGCGTGATGGACCGTACGCAGCCCCCGATGGTCCGACACCGTCAGGCCGAGGCCGTAGCCATGGCTGGCCCGGGGTGTCGTCATCGCCTCCCAGGAGGCGGGGCTTCCCACCCGCGGCGCCGACATGTGGGCGAGCCAGCGGAGCATGTCGTCGACGGTGGAGACGATCCCCCCCTCCCCCGCCACCGGCGGGCCGAAGACGCCGCGAGTCCAGCCGCCGTCAGGCCGCGGAAGGTGCAGGGTGGCGCTGTTTGGCAGAAGGTCGGTGTCCAGCAGCCGCAGGCAGGTGTCGTGCATGCCCACGGGCTCGAAGATGCGCTCGCGCAGCACCTCGCCTAGACTCTGGCCGGTGATCCGCTCGACGATTTCGGTCAGCAGCACATAGCCGCCGTTGTTGTAGTTCCAGCTGGCGCCGGGCGGGAAGTTGACGCTGTCGATGGAAGTCAGCATCTCTAGCTGGGCGCGCGGCGGGATCGGCCGCCCGGGTCCGGCGCTCAGCATCACGAGGTCCAGGCTGTCGCGCATGCCGCTGGTGTGCGACATCAGCTGGCGCAGGGTGATAGCCTCGGCCCAGGTCGGCAGCTCCGGGATCACCCGGCGCGGGCTGTCGTCGAGAGAGAGCCGTCTCTCCTCGGCCAGGAGCATGACCGCGAGCACGCAGAAATGCTTGGAGGTGGAGCCGATCCTCATGCGAATGGAGGGAGACAGCGCCACCGGCAGCTCCACGCTGGCCATGCCGACGCCTCGCCGGTAGATCGGCACGCCCCGATGGGCGACGCCGAGGGCGAAGCCGGGCGCGTCGGTGCGGTCGAAAGGGTCGAGAAGGCGGTCGAGGGCGGCGGGGTCGATGGCGACAGCGACGGACACGGCGTCTCCAGTACAAATGCGGAAGAGGACCCGCCTTAGAAGCGGGTGGTGAGGCTCACGCCGACGGTGCGGGGCTGCAGCAGGGTCACCTGGGCCGGGCCGCCGGCGCCGGACAGGACCGTCGAGGCGGAAAGCTGGCCCGCCTCGTCGAACAGGTTTCGCACGTACAGCTGACCCTCGACGGAGCCGAAGGTTCCCGCCAGCCGCAGGTCGATGGCGGTGTAGGCGGGCAGCTCGTACTGCGGCAGGCCGGCGCTGAGGTCGAACGAGGCGACGCGCTCTCCAACGTGGCGGACCGTGACCCCTACGACCGGCCGCCAGCCCTCGCCGGAGAGTTCATAGTCCGCAGTCAGGGCCAGCGAGACCTCAGGCACATTGGGCAGGGGGTCGCCGGCGACGCCGCCCAGCAGGGGCGCATCCTCGTCGAGCCGCGCGTCCTGCCAGGCGAGCGAGCCGCCCAGGGTTAGCTGAGGCGACGGCCGGGCGGTGACGCTCACCTCGGCTCCGTCGATGGCTGCGGCGCCGGCATTGGCGATCACCGACACGCCCCCGGCCACGGTGGTCACCTGAATGTCGGACCAGTCGATGTGGTAGAGAGCCGCCTCCACCGTGAAGTCCCGCGCCGCCGTCTCCGCCTTGTAACCGAGCTCGTAGCTCTTCAGGCTGTCGGAGGCGAAGGTGGCGTCGGCCAGCGGCAGGCCGGTGACCGGGTCGTTGACTACGAAGTTCGGACCACCTGGCCGGTAACCCGTGGCGAAACGGGCATAGACCATGCTCCGCTCGTTGGGCCGGTAGCGGGCGTTGGCCAGCCAGGTGACCACCTCGTCGCTGGCCGCGGACCGCGGGGTCGGGCCGATCAGAAGGCCGGAGGCGATCTGCTCGAAGCTCTGGTCGTTGCGGGCGTAGCGCAAGCCGCCGGTCACGTCGAAGTCGTCGCTGATCCGCCAGGTGAGATTGCCGAAGGCGGCGATCTCCTCGTAGCGACTGGGAATGGCGACGGTGGCCAGATTGATCGGCGACACGGCGCCGGCGAGGTCGTAGGCAACGACGTGCTGGCCGTTATGGCTGCGCTCGTCAGTGTAGTAGGCGCCCGCCAGCCACTGCAGGACGCCGTCGCCCTCGGAGGCCAGGCGGATCTCCTGGGCGAACTTGTCGACGCTGCGGTCCTGGTCGGCGGCCACGGCGCTGAACGCCAGCCCCAGCCCCCCGAGCACCGGCACATAGAGGGCCGAGGCGTCCTGGCGGAAGCTCGTCTCCGCCGTCTGATAGCTGGAGACCGAGGTCAGGGTCCCCCAACCCAGGTCGTAGTCGACGGTCGCGCTGACCAAGCGGAAGGACTGCTCGAAGGGCTCGTCCTTCATGCGCCTCTGCTCGCGCTCCCCGTCGACCGGCTGACCCGACAGGGTGAAGTCCGCCGCGGGCACGCCGTCGCGCGAGATCTCCTGGGCGAAGGCGGTCAGCCGGAGGTCGAGGTCATCGCTGGGCCGGAACAGGAGGTCGAGCCGGCCGCCGTAGACGGTGGACTGGTCCACATCCTCGCGGTCCACGGCGAGGTTGTCGATGAAGCCGGCGTCGCGCGCATAGAAGGCGGAGCCGCGAAGCGCCGCCTGGTCCGCCAACACCACATTGCCCGAGGCCGCGGCGTTGGCGTTGACGCCGCCTTCGCTGGTCGCCGACACGCCCGCCCTCAGCGCATAGTCGTCCCCGGCGAGGCTGGGAGCCCGCGTCACATATTTGAGCACGCCGCCCATGGCGCCAGCCCCATAAAGGGTCCCCTGGGGCCCGCGCAGCACCTCGACGCGGGAGACGTCGAACAACCCGACGTCCAGGGCCAGGGAGGAGGCGTTGGAGAAGGCGGTGCTCGATCCATAGGGGACCTCGTCGACGTAGATCCCGACGGTCGGGCCGATGTCGATGCCGGCGGTCACCCCGCGCAGCGACACCTGCGACTGGCCGACCCCGGCGGAGGTAAAGCTGAGCGCGGGCACCATGGCGGCGAAGTCCCGGAACTGGGTGGCGTCAAGCCGGGACAGGTCCTCAGCCCCGAGCGCGGTGATGGCTTGGGGCGCCTCCAGCGCCCGCTCCTCGCGCTTGGCGGCGGTGACGATCACGTCCTCGATCCGATGCGCCTGTGCGGGGGCCTCCTGGGCGTGGGCCGCCGGAACCAGAACGAGCGCCACAGCCGATCCGGCCAGCATCCAGGTCCGCGAGTTCATGACGTCCCTCCCTTGTCACAAAACGGACGTTCATTCATTATTGAGGAGCTGTCAAGGGTCTTGACCCGGGGCCGCCCATCCGTGACGAACAGGGTTCAGACGGAGTCCCCATGCCCAGACGCAACGCCGAGCACATGGCCGCCCAGCGCGAGCGGATCCTGCGCGCGGTGTTCGAGTGCATCGCCGAGCGGGGCGTCGAGCGGACCTCCATCGCCGACATCCGCCGCCGCGCCGGACTGAGCGCCGGAGCGCTCTACGTCCACTTCTCCAACAAGGACGAGATGGTCGCCGAAGCCCTGCGCTACGGCAGCATGACCGAGGCCACCCTGCCGGACAGCTGGCCGGAGTTCCTCAAGGTCGCCTCCTCCTTGAGGAGCCAGCTAGGCTTCGACATCGCCACCGTCGCCCGCATCCGGCTGCACATGCACGCCGAGAGCGTACGCCCGGGCCCCCTGCACGACCTCCACCGGCCCATTCTGGAACGCAACCTCGACCTGCTCGCCGAAAGGCTCGCCCATCTGGCGCACAGGGGGGAGATCCGCCTGAAGATGAGCCCGCGCCAGACGGCAGTCAGCATAAGCGCCCTGATCGACGGCGCCCTGTTCATCGGGCTGGCCACCGACCGCCCGTTGAAGGAGCTGGAGCCGGAGATCCAGGCCGCCCTCGCCTGCCTGGTCGAGGTCCCCCCCGCGCCCCGTGCGAGACGGGGCACCGCCGAGACCCCTCAGCCCAGTCCGAAAAGTCCGCCTCCTCGTCCAGCCGGCAGGCCACCTGCGCCAGATCCGGCGCGTTGACAACCAGACCCTTGTCATAGCGGCCGGTGGGTGTCGAAGGCACCTCGTCAGGCTCAGCGAATTGCCCTGCTGCGGATCCTCGGGCCTCATCGTTTATTGATGATGAAGGCCGAAGGTCCCTACAGCGCCAGAAGCGGCCTTTCTTATCCGCGCGCAAAGCCGACATTCATGAGCGCTAGTTGGCCTTTGACTCCGTTATTGATTCCATTATCTTGGAATCATGGAATCAGAAGCCGCCATTCTCGCCCTCGCCGCCCTGGCCCAGCCCACGCGGCTGGAGACCTTCCGCCTGCTGGTCCGGCATGAACCCGCTGGCCTGCCTGCCGGAGAGATCGCGGACGCACTGGCAGTGCCCGCCAACACCATGTCGGCGCACCTTGGGGTTCTGTCCCGCGCGGGCCTGATCAGCTCGGAGCGTCGCAGCCGCTCGATCATCTACCGCGCCGATCTGAGCCGTCTTCAGGCGCTGGTCCTGTTCCTGCTCAAGGACTGCTGCCAGGGCCGCGCCGACCTGTGCGAGCCGCTTCTGGCCGAACTCGCGCCCTGCCGCGCCTGAGGACCTCATGGACGTCGTCATCTATCACAACCCCGCCTGCGGAACGTCGCGCAACGCCCTCGCCCTGATCCGTCACGCCGGGATCGAGCCCCACGTCATCGAGTATCTGAAGACGCCGCCCAGCCGCGCCATGATCACGGAGCTGGTCAGGCGCATGGGCGTTCCGCTGCGCAGCCTTCTGCGCGAGAAGGGCACGCCCTTCGCCGAACTGGGCCTCGGCGATCCCGCCCTGACGGATGACCAGCTTCTGGACGCCATCGAGGCCCATCCGATCCTGCTGAACCGCCCGATCGTCGTCTCGCCGCTGGGGGTGCGATTGTGCCGACCGTCGGAGGCGGTCCTCAACCTTCTGCCGGCCGAGGGGCTTAAGCCCTTCACCAAGGAGGACGGCGAGGTCGTCATCGATACTGAGGGCCGAAGGGTCCGCTGATGGTCGACGCCGTCATCACTGAACAGCCAAAGCGCCGCCTGTCCTTCCTCGACTGCTGGCTGACACTTTGGATTTTCGCCGCGATGGCGCTGGGCGTGCTGCTGGGTGCGGTCGTGCCGGGCCTTCCCGCCTGGATCGACGGCCTGTCGGTCGGGACGACCAACATCCCCATCGCCATCGGCCTGATCCTGATGATGTATCCGCCGCTGGCGCGGGTGAAGTACGAGGAACTGCCGCGCGTCTTCGCGGACAGGCGCGTGCTTGCCCTGTCCCTGTTCCAGAACTGGGTGCTGGGGCCGGTGCTGATGTTCGCGCTGGCGGTCATCTTCCTGCGCGACCAGCCGGAATACATGACCGGCGTCATCCTGATCGGTCTGGCCCGCTGCATCGCCATGGTGCTGGTCTGGAACCAGTTGGCGCGCGGCGACAACCAGTATGTGGCGGGTCTGGTCGCCTTCAATTCGCTCTTCCAGATCGCCTTCTTCAGCCTCTACGCCTGGCTGTTCCTGACCGTGTTGCCGCCCCTGTTCGGGCTGGAGAGCAGCGTGGTGGACGTCACCGTCTGGACCATCGCCGGCGCCGTCCTGGTCTATCTGGGCCTGCCCTTCCTCGGCGGTTTCCTGACCCGGCGGGCGCTGGTCGCGAGGAAGGGAAATGACTGGTACGAGACGCGCTTCCTGCCGCGCATCGCGCCGATCACCCTGATCGCCCTTCTCTTCACCATCGTCGCCATGTTCAGCCTCAAGGGCGGCGAGGTGGTCGCCCTGCCGCTGGATGCGCTGCGCATCGCCATTCCGCTGACGATCTACTTCTTCGTCATGTTCGTGGTCAGCTTCCTGATGGGACGGTTGATCGAGGCGGACTATCCGCGCACCACGGCCCTGGCCTTCACCGCCGCCTCCAACAATTTTGAACTGGCGATCGCCGTCGCCATCGCCGCCTTCGGGCTGGCGTCGCCGGTCGCCTTCGCGGCGGTCATCGGCCCGCTGGTCGAGGTCCCGGTGCTGATCCTGCTGGTGTCGGTCGCCCTGTGGCTGGGCCGCCGCTACTTCCCCGCGACCGCCCCGAAGAAGGACGCCTGCTGATGGCCTTCAACGTCTCGGCGTTGCCCGAACCCACCGCCGACCTGATCGCCGCGCTGGAGGCTGCCGGACTGCCGACGGATGACCTCCACGAACCCGACCGGCGCTTCTTCCGCTTTGAGAATGGCGAGGGGCTGGTCGGCTACGGCGGGCTGGAGCAGGTCGGGCCCGACGTCCTGATCCGCTCCATCGTCGTCCCTGACGGCCGTCGCGGCGGCGGTCACGGCGGGGCGATCCTGTCCTGGCTCGAAACTGAAGCCGCCCAGCAAGGCGCTGCCAGCCTCTATCTGCT
Source organism: Brevundimonas naejangsanensis (assembly GCF_000635915.2). NCBI lineage: Bacteria > Pseudomonadati > Pseudomonadota > Alphaproteobacteria > Caulobacterales > Caulobacteraceae > Brevundimonas > Brevundimonas naejangsanensis. The sequence goes on along the minus strand of NZ_CP015614.1, from coordinate 922,652 downwards.
CACGACCTCGGCCGCCGCCTTCTTCCGGCGGCGCGGCTACTCGGTCGCCCTTCGGTCAGCCGCGCCGCCCGCCATCGCCGCCTCTCGCCAGTTCAGCGGCCTGTGCCCGGCATCGGCGACCTTCATGTTCAAGGATCTGCGTATCCAATGACCCGCCTTCGCGACCTGCCCGATCCCGACCACCTGCCCGCGCTCGACCCGGCCTATCTGTCCAGCTGCCCCGCGCTGGGCCTCGGTCCGAACGACCATCCGCCGCGCATCCTGCTGCTCTACGGCTCGCTGCGGGATCGGTCCTTTTCCCGGCTGTGCGTCGAGGAGGCCGCCCGCCTTCTGCGCTTCATGGGCTGCGAGACGCGCATCTTCGATCCGTCCGACCTGCCGCTGACCGATCAGGTCGCCTACGACGATCATCCCGCCGTCCATGAACTGCGCGAGCACGCCCTGTGGTCGGAGGGCATGGTCTGGAGCAGCCCGGAGCGCCACGGCCAGATTTCCGGGATCATGAAGCTGCAGATCGATCACCTGCCGCTCAGCATGGGCGGCATGCGTCCGACCCAGGGCCGCACCCTGGCGGTCATGCAGGTCTCCGGCGGCTCGCAGAGTTTCAACGCCGTCAACACCCTGCGCCTGCTCGGCCGCTGGATGCGGATGATCACCATCCCCAACCAGTCCAGCGTCGCCAAGGCCTTCATGGAGTTCGGCGACGACGGCCGCATGAAGTCGTCCAGCTACTATGATCGCATCGTCGACGTGATGGAGGAACTGGTGCGCTTCACCGTCCTGACCCGCGCCCATGCCGGCCAGTTGGTGGATCGCTATTCCGAGCGGAAGGCGTCAGGCGTGCCGATCGATGCGGCCAACGACCTGTCCGCGATCGCGACCAGGTCTGCGTAGCCTCAGGCTGGATTGTTAGAGAATGGCCACGGAAATCAGCGGCGAATCCAACTCAGTCCACGGGCGCCCGAGCGCGCCACTGGCCGGTTCGCCGACAGAGGTCTTCGCGGTCTTCCTCAAGCTCGGCCTCACGTCGTTCGGCGGGCCCGTGGCGCACCTCGGCTATTTCCGGGACGAGTTGGTCTCGCGACGCCGTTGGATCGATGAAGCCGGATACGCCGACTTGGTCGCCATGTGCCAATTCCTGCCCGGTCCAGCCTCCAGCCAAGCGGGCTACGCTTTGGGCTTGTGGCGCGCCGGCCCATTGGGCGGCGTTGCGGCATGGTGCGCCTTCACACTGCCGTCCGCCGCGCTTCTGGTCTTGTTCGCCATGGGCGCAGCCTCGCTCAACGGTCCGGTTGGAATGGGCCTGCTGCATGGACTGAAGCTGGTGGCCGTGGCTGTGGTCGCTCAGGCGGTCTGGGGGATGGCCCGCACCCTGACCCCCGACTGGCAAAGAGCGGCCATCGGCCTAGCCGCTGCTGTAATCCTGATGTTGCTCGGCGGAGCGACAGGTCAGATCGTCGCCATCGTCATCGGCGGCCTGGCGGGGCTGCGCCTCTGCCGGACGACGAGCGCCACATCAGCATCGACTCCAAGCTTCCCGATTTCACGGCGCGCCGGCGCAACGGCCCTGGCCGTGTTCCTTCTGCTTCTGGCGGGCTTGCCGCTCGCCTCCATGGCGACAGGACTCCACGGCGTCGCCTTGCTGGACGTCTTCTATCGAGCCGGCGCCTTCGTTTTCGGAGGCGGTCACGTCGTTCTGCCCCTGCTCGAAGAAGGCGTGGTGCAGCCCGGCTGGATCGATTCCAATGGCTTTCTTGCGGGCTATGGCGCGGCCCAAGCCGTACCGGGGCCGCTTTTCACCTTCGCCGCCTATCTGGGCGCCGCCATGGAGCCTTCTCCGAATGGATTGGCCGGGGCCGCCCTTTGTCTAGTGGCGATCTTCGCGCCGGGATTGCTGCTGGTGACAGGGGTGCTGCCGTTCTGGAGTCTGCTGCGCGCCCGACCGGCGGCCCAGGCGGCGATGCGCGGCGCGAACGCGGCAGTCGTCGGCATTCTGGCTTTCGCCCTCTATACCCCTGTAGGAACCGGCGCGATCCTGAGTGCGATCGACTTCTTCGTGGCGCTGGCGGGCTTTGTTCTGCTGACGGTGTGGAAGTGCCCACCATGGATAGTCGTTGCCCTGACCGCCGCAAGCGGGGTCGCCGTCGCATTGATTTGACACTAGCCGCACCCGTCGCGGGTGCCTGAAACAGGCGGCCGCCCCCCGTCGATTCGTCCAAACCTCTTGCGCAGTGAACGTGACGGATCTTGCATTCAAAGCCCCGTAGCGGCATGCATGCCGTCGTTCACCTTGGACTCGGCGCCCTTGGGCTGCCGGGTGGCTATCCCGTCCGCCGATCCGTCGGGAAACAGAGCCGCCGCATGCGGCTCGTCCAAATGAAATCCCGAATGTCCATTATTGCTTCCGCGCGCCAGCAATGGCTCGCCAACCCTCGCCGCGATTTGCTGGCGGGCACCGTCGTGGCGCTGGCCCTGATCCCGGAGGCCATCGCCTTCTCCATCATCGCCGGCGTCGATCCCGCCGTGGGCCTTTACGCCAGCTTCGTCATCGCCGTGACCATCGCCTTCGTCGGTGGGCGACCCGCCATGATCTCGGCCGCGACCGGCGCCATGGCCCTGCTCATGGTTACGCTCGTCCGTGATCATGGCCTGGAATACCTGTTCGCCGCATCGATCCTGTGCGGCGTCTTTCAGATCATCATCGGCCTGCTGAAACTGGGCCGCTACATCCGCTTCGTCAGCCGCAGCGTCATGACCGGCTTCGTCAACTCTCTGGCCATCCTGATCTTCCTGGCTCAGATGCCGGAACTGATCGGCGCCAACTGGCAGACCTTCGCTCTGGTCGGCGCTGCCCTGGCCATCATCTACGGCTTCCCTCGCCTGACCAAGGCCGTGCCTTCGCCCCTGGTCGCCATCGTCCTGATCAGCGGCTTCGTGATGATGACCGGTCTGGATGTCCGCACGGTCGGCGACATGGGGCAGATGCCTTCGTCCCTGCCGATCTTCCATCTGCCGGCCGTCCCGCTGACCTGGGAGACCTTCGCCATCATCGCCCCGGTCTCGGCCACCCTGGCCTTCGTCGGTCTGCTGGAAAGCCTGCTGACGGCGAACCTGATCGACGACCTGACCGACACGCCTTCCGACAAGGACCGCGAGACGCGCGGTCAGGGCATCGCCAACATCCTGTCGCCGCTGTTCGGCGGCATGGCGGGTTGCGCCATGATCGGCCAGTCGATCATCAATGTGACCTCCGGCGCGCGAGGCCGCCTGTCCACGCTATGGGCCGGCCTTTTCCTCTTGTTCCTGATCCTGGTGCTTCAGGATTGGGTGGCGCGGATACCCATGGCGGCTCTGGTGGCGGTGATGATCATGGTGTCCATCGGAACCTTCGACTGGGGCTCAGTCCTGAAGCTGCGCTCAACGCCGTTCCAGTCGTCCATCGTCATGATCGCCACGACGGCGACTGTCGTGGCCACCCATGATCTGTCCAAGGGCGTCGTCCTGGGCGTGATCCTCTCGGCCGTCTTCTTCATGCGCAAGGTCGGTAAGACCGTGGTCGTCGAAGAGATTGAAACGCCGGAAGACGGCGTCTTGCGCTACCGCGTGTCTGGGCAGTTGTTCTTCGCTTCGGCCGATGTCTTCGCCGCAGCCTTCGAACACCACGGCAGCCCCAGGCGCGTGGAGATCGATATGACCGACGCCCACCTGTGGGACCTGACAGGCGTCGCCGCTGTCGACAAGGTCGTTTTCCGTTATCGGAAGCAGGGGGCCGAAGTCGAGGTCATTGGCATGAACGCTGATGAACAGACTCTAGTGGAGCGGGTGGGCCGTCACGACAAGAGCCATCTTCCCATCGGGCTGTCGCACTGATGAGCCCTCCTGAGAGGGTTCGTTATTCTTGCCTCACCGGAGGGGTTTTCGTCGGCTTATCGCCAGGTGTCCTCGCCTATCCGCGCTGATGTCGGCGACGCGCCAACAGCGCACATTGGTGACGAGCCTGGAAGCGGACGTTAGGATCGTCGCACTAAGCGCCGTCATTCCTTCCGGAAATATCGTGATGAAGGGCTGAACGTGCGGAGGTGAGCTAAGGACGGCAAATGCGTAGGAGAGGGCAATGGAGCAAAGCGAAATCAGCGCGTAGCGGGGGACCGCCTTTAGCGAGAAGACCGGCTTTCCAAAGACTTTGTCGAGGAAAGCCGAGCCGCCGTAACCGATCTTCCCAGCACGCGAAGCTAGACGGCCGAGCCAAGCGCTGAATGCCTGCTTTTGGGCCGGTCTAACGGCGACATCCAGCATGGCTGGCTAAGCCGACGACGCCCAATATGGCCAAGAGGTCGGAGAAACCCATTATGCGTCCAGTGATTAAGAGTTGCGAAGCTGGGTCGATTCTATCCGATGAGGAAGCAGCTACGCCCAGTAGGCCGAGCTCCGGTAACTATTCTCATAGGCGGTCTGGTTAGGCCCAGCCATTGAGCGGACGCCCCCAAGGTCCGACACGAGTCAGGTTCAGCCCTTCGGCAGTCCGCAAAGCGCCACGAGCAGAACTTGGCGTCGAGCAGCAGATGAGACATTCCTCAACCTCAACTCCGAGTCATAGTATCGGGTCGGTTCAGACGACAGCGCGGTCAGGCTCGAAGGCCGTCGGCCCCCACGGAGCCGTCGTCAGGCCATCGCCGAGGCCGAGCTCCACGGTAATCAGGCGGTCGCCGTTAAAATGTCGGACTCAACTCCGGTGGAACCAATCCCTCGCCCGTGCAATCTGTGAGAAGCTGACGGCATGCCAGCTGTTCACCCAACGATTCTCTTCGCCAAGTTCGAGCAAAGCCTGAGCGCGGGTGGGTGGCAGTCCTTACGAACCAGTTCGGAGCACCAGCCGCGCGATTATCGGATCTGGCGCGGCGGCGAGCGCCTCGACCTTAAGGTCTATCTCTTGACCTTAACCCCGGGCGGAACCGGTCGCCCCAAGGACGAGTGGCGCATTCAACCCACCGCAGCGAAGATCTTCGCCCAAGGTGCGGACTACCTGACCGTCATCCTCGGCTATGACGAAGACCGGGATGTCTTCGCCGGCTTCGACGTCAAGGCCCATGCCGGGCCGCTCGGTACCTCCCCCTCAATTCAGATCAAGGCGAAGGCCTTGGATGCAGCGGTCGCCACAGGACTCGCCCTACATGTGAAAAGCAGTGCGGAACTGGTTTTCGCGATAAAACCAGGGTTCCTGGGCCTCTACATCGAATACCTTCGGGCCCTGCACGACGCTAAGGTTGACCCGGCCGAACTGACGCTGTTGGTCGACATGACATCAGACCCGACCACTGTCAGTCAGACAGATATCGACGGCGCGGTGACGACGCCAGAGCGGAAGCGAGTTTTGAGGACGATCCTCCGCTATCTCCGGGATCGTCGGTTTCGCGCGAAAGTCCTCACCGCTTACGCTCACCAATGCGCCGCCTGCGGCATCCAACTTGAGCTTTTGGATGCCGCTCACGTCCTGCCCGTCGGTCAGCCCGGCAGCACAGACGAAACGCCAAACGGCGTCGCCTTCTGTGCCCTGCATCACCGCGCCTACGATGCAGGCCTGATCGCCTTCAACACCAGCTACGAGCTTCGGATCTCCAAGCCGCGCATGGCGCAGTTAAAGACCGATGGCCGCGACGGGGGCGGAACAGCGTTCGCCGCGACTCTGAAGGCGGCGCTTCTGCTTCCGTCCAAGCCGTCAGACCATCCTGACGCCGCTCTTATCAACAAGGCGAACGCCCACCGTGGCTTTGTGTTCTCGTGAAGAGCATTCACACGTCAGTATCGGACGCACACCAAACCAAAATCTGTGTCGCTTCAGTGAATCGTGGTAGCAGCAAAGTTCTATTTACGTTCCATGAGTACGCCTGCCAATGACCCGCAAATTCGGGATCCCTACCGTGGACCTTTTCGCTGGCGCTGGCGGTCTCAGCGTGGGAGCGACTTCGGCTGGGTGTGACGTGCGGGCCGCCTTCGAGCTCGACCTTAAGGCCTGCGAGACGATGCGGCTCAATGACGGCTATCACGGCCAGGTCCTGCAGGCGGATGTCGCCAAACTCACTGGAGATGACCTACGCCAGGCCGCAAAGCTGAAAGCCAAAGATCCGCTGATTGTCGTCGGCGGCGCGCCCTGCCAGCCGTTCTCTAAAGCCGCGTATTGGGTCGAAGATGGCGAAGAGTCTCGCTACCGGCGCGCCCGAGCCGCCGGTGAGTCGGTGCTGCGTCCCGCCGCTCCGACTGAGGCACGCCCGGATGAACGGCGTACCCTCGTGGAAGAGTTTTGGCGGCTAATCTTTGAATCCAACGCCGACGGGTTCGTCTTCGAAAACGTCCCCTCGATCCGCCATCCCCGCAATAGGCCGGTGCTGGAAGGGTTCCGAGCCGCCGCCGAGGCTGCGGGCTATGAGGTGACCGAAACCCTGGGCAACGCAGCTCATTTCGGTGTGGCCCAAACTCGTGAGCGGGTCTTCCTCCTGGGCTCGCGCAAGCGCAAGCCGGTCGCGCCGTCTGCGACCCATGCTATGACCTCCGACAGGGCTACGGGGCTGAAGGCGCCGGCGACCGCCGGTGCGGCGCTCGAAGGCCTGGATGGCGCGGATTACTTCGAGCCGGAAGAAGTGGTGACGGGCCGCTGGGCCGAGCATCTCAAGACCGTGCCTCCGGGCTCGAACTACAAGGCTCACACCGCCTGGGCCGGCCATCCCCACCCGAGCTTCGTGACCGAGACTCGGTTCTGGAACTTCCTGTTAAAGCTCGCCCCTGAGCGCCCGTCTTGGACAATCGCAGCCTCACCAGGACCTTGGACCGGCCCCTTCCACTGGGACACGCGACGTCTGAGGACGGTCGAGATGGCCGCTCTGCAAGGTTTCCCGCGTGGATATCAATTCGCCGGATCTCGCCGCGATCGCGTTCGCCAAATCGGCAACGCAGTTCCGCCGCCGATGGCGGCCGCGATGGTGCGCGCCGTGGCGGAGGCTGTCACGTGAGCCGGAGCACGCAGACTTTGCGCAGCATCAGCCTGTTCAGCGGCTGCGGCGGTTTGGATCTCGGCCTGCATTCGGCGGGCTTTCGAACCGTGCTCGCGACGGACAGCGAGCCGCTTTGCACCGAGACCTTTGAACGCAACTTTCCAAAGACGCCGTTCCTCACCGGCCGGATCGGACGGTTTTCCCGACAGGATTTCGTGGACGCCATGGGCGGCAAGATCGGCGACATTGATCTGATCGCCGGCGGCCCCCCCTGCCCGCCATTCTCGAAGAGCCGCTTCTATCGCCAGGACATGCCTAGGGCCCTTGACGACCCGAACGGCTGGGAAACCGTCGATGGTTTCTTGAAGACCTTAGAATGGTTCCGCCCCCGGACCTTCCTGATGGAAAACGTCAAAGGCCTAGCCTACAACGTCCACCGCGAGGCGCTCGACACCATTATCGGCCGGGCTGAAGGCCTGGGTTACAAGGTCACCTGGGGTGTCTTGAACGCTGCGGACTTTGGCGTGCCTCAGATCCGAGAACGGTGCTTTGTCCTGGGCTCGCTAGATGGCGCCCTCACCCTTCCTTCACCGACCCACTCGAAAGAGCCGTTGGAAGATCTCAAGCCTTGGGTGACGGCTGGCGCAGTCCTAGCCGATCTCGATACGGAGGAAGCGGCGAGCGACAAGGGCCATTACGCCGGCGGTCAACATAACGATCTGCTGAAGTTGGTGCCGCCCGGCGACAACTATCTCTTCTTCACAGAGAAGCGCGGTCACCCCGAGCCCCGGTTCAAATGGCGCGGTCGCTATTGGTCTTTCCTCTTGAAGCTAAGCCCGGACATGCCGTCTTGGACCATCCAGGCGCGACGCTCAAATAATATGGGGCCCTTCCACTGGCGCAGCCGCATTCTCCGGATCGAGGAGATCAAACGCTTGCAAACCTTCCCCGACGATTTCGACCTCGCCGGCACGATCGAGCAGCAATGGCGCCAGATCGGCAATGCGGTTCCGCCGCGCCTAGCCGAAGCCGTCGGCGGGCAACTGTCGGCCCATCTTCTGGGACGGTTGGAGGCGGCGGCGTGAGGTTGCCATCGTTCAACGACTTCTCCCCGGGGATCATTGGCGATGTGCGTCAGCCTCTCCTGACGTTGCAAAGGCTCGCGCCGGATTTCTCCGCCGTCGTGTCAGCCTGGGCGAACGACTATTTCAAAGGTGCTGACAATAAGCGTGCCAGCACCAACATTCCCGCGACCTTGACCAGCTTAGGTTTGTTTGACCGCAAGACCTGCGCTCTGACGCCGAAAGGCGAGGTCATCGCGGCCGCAGCGACGCCGCTCGCCGGCGCTGAGGCGCTTAGCGCACATGTTGTTGAGACCCGCAACGGCATGATGATCATCGAGGCCGTGCGGGCACTGAACCGGCGGGCCGAGCCGGTCAGCAAAGTCAGCCTGAAACGCGAGCTTCAGCTTCTCGGAGTGGAGGGGCTCTCTGCGGCGACGACCGATCACACGACGCTCATGAACTGGATGGCCGCGGCCGGTCTGCTAGATAAGTCCGCGAACTATCTTCCTGTCGACGCCGCTCTAAAGCGCGTCTTGGGCGTGACTTCGGAGGAGCGTGCAGAGATCGCATCCCTTCCTCTCGAGCAGCAGATCTTCTTGAAAATCCTGCGCCGCCTCGCCGAGGCGGAGGCGGCCCACACCGTTCCATCCAAACTCGTCACCGACGAGTGTTTGCGCGACTATCCGACCCAGTTCCACGAGGATCAACTCAGTAAGAAGGTGCTGCGCCCGCTTGAGGCGGCGGGCTGGGTCGAGTTGACAGCACGAACGGGTGGTCGTGGCGCCAAGAGCGGGATGGTGACCGCGACATCCAAACTCCTGGAAGTGCCTTTTAGTGCCGTTGTGCCTGATTTCGATGAGGTCGTGCCGGCGGATCTGCGCGACAAGATCGACATGCCGCGCTCGGATATCCAGCGGCTGTTGCTAAGCGAAGCGACTTTCGATCGCGGTCTTGGACTGGAACTGCTCGCCTTACGGATGATGATCGACCTTGGCCTTCAGCCGCGGTCCTTCCGTCAACGCAGCAAGGATACGGCCTACGCCGAGGTCGACCTCACCGCTGAGGGTACGCAACTGCTGTTCTCGCGCTGGAACATCCAGTGCAAGTGCGTGAAGTCCAACGTGAGCCTGGGGGATGTCGCCAAGGAGGTCGGACTGGCGATCTACGGCAAGTCGCATGTTGTCGCCGTCGTCACGACTTCCGACTTTTCACGCGAAGCCATCAACTACGCACGCGAAATTACGGCCTCCACGCATCTACAGTTTCTGCTGATCAACGGCCCGGTCGTCAGGGCCTATCTGGACGGAGGGCCAGCGACCCTGCACGCCTTTGTGGCCAGGAATGCCGCTCGTGTGATGACCGAGAAGCGCCAGCAGCCCATCGTGCCAATTGAATGATATGGGCGGGCGGGCGCGCCCATATCACTTTTAGAGGTCGCCATGCGGCTAACGCGCCGGGACGGAAACCCACGGACGACCTTTGGTCTTCGTTATCGTGGATACGCGCGGCTTTTGGTTGACCGTCGAGACGCCACAGGGGCCTTCCCAAGCTTGGCTCATCGTGGATGAAGAAAGACGGGTTTCTGTTTTGCCGTCCGCCTTAATGTATTTTGCAGCAGGCCTAGAACCGGACCTTTTCAACGTCCGCGTTGAGTCAGAACCGGCCCCAGGACGGCGGCAGCTAAGCTTGTCATAACTCCACGCCCCGCACTTTTAGCGCCGCCGCCATCGCCAATCCGTTTGAACCGGGGGTCAGCATCACCGTCTCCCCCATGGCCAATGGCCGAGAACCCGCCTTTAACCGGGCATAGTGCTCAATCCCGTCACCATCCTTCACAACCATGAATGGCGTCGCACCGACTTCATCGTGAAACCCGGCCTTCATCACCACGCCCTTCACCCGCCCCTCCCCGAACTGCCGCACCTCTCGCGCCCCTTCCAGGCGACGCTGGTTCATCGTTCTGATTACGTCTCGGCGCGCCTGAAGCTTGCGTAACTTCGTCTCGATCTCCGGATCGAGTCGGTATCGCCGCCCTGTCCGCGTGGCGAGCCCAAGTCCCTCCAGATACCGTAGGCGCCCGCGGGTCAGCGCCGCCCAGGCGTCATTGGCGCCTACCCCGTCATCGACCGTCCACCCTTCATCCGCCGCCGCCAACAGGCGCCGATCAAACGTGGTGAACCGATCCGCATGGGTTTCCTTCCAGACGCGCCGCTCCGCCTCCACGCGCGACAGGTCGCCCAACCGTTCCTGCGCAACCTCCTGCGCCCGCGCCCGGAAGCCGTAGCCCATATAGGCCCGGGGAATAACCAGATCGCGTCCATCCGCCCTTCGCCCCCGTACGAGGACATGGGCGTGTGGCTGATCCGTATCGTAGTGACAGGTCGCGACCCAGCGCAGATCCGACTCGCCCAGATCGGCCGATACGCGCGCCATCACCTCCCGCACATACCCCCTCAGGTCGGCGATCCGGTCGCCGTGCTCGGGCGAAACGATGAAGCGGAAATGATGACGGTCCCCGCTCCAGCCTCGCGTCACGAGAGACGCTTCCACGTCGTCGTTGGTGCGGCCAAAGAAGCCCGGGCGCGCGCCATCCGCGCCCGCGCCCGGCCGGCCGAGATAAGCGACGTGCGACGCCAACGCCCCTGCCCGCACGGCACCCTTTCCCACATGCCGCGACACCAGGGCCTTCACGATGACGCGCTGGCGGACATCCATTCGGAAGGCGCGACCTGACCGGCCCAGCGCCGTCCTGAGCACGCCCGAACGATCGCCGAGAGCGAACTGCCGCGAGGCCGACAGCCGCTGGTACATGCCCACGCGCACCGGCGCCCGGTCGGTCTTCAGGGACCGAGGAAGGCGCACCTGGACACCCTCGGCGTCCGGCGCGGCGCCGATTGACAACCGGGTCTCGATCGCCTCGCGAATGAGCATGTCGCGCCTCCTGGACGAGCCGCCGACTAACCAGGCCAGACAACTTTCCGCAAGTCATCCGGTGCCAAACGTTCATCGGCTAACCATACGAAAGAATAGAAGAAAGATCAGACCGCAAACACCTCCTTTTATCTTGCCCTAAGCCGCTTTCCGCAGATTTCCAGACATCGCCCTCAGCACTGCGCACATCTGATCAAACCGCTGCAAACGACGCTCGCCTCGCCGCCAGCCTGCGCGCCACCATCCACTGCGGCGATCAGACGACACGAAGAAACCCGCCCGGCCGAAACCGAGCGGGTCAAGCCTGTCGCCAATGCGTGACGTCTCTCAGTGCATCCGCAGCTTCACTGCCAGATGCTGGACGCCCTGCTCCATCGCCTTCTGTCCGAGATTGAGCGCGGGGCCGAACGGTCGGCCGCCCGCCGCCCTCGCCTCGTCCAGAGACCGGGCCAGGGTAAGGCAGCAGGTCGGCTCGAGCGCGATCAGGTCGTCATTCGCCCTGAAGGGAGCCGCCTTACCGTGAGCGTCGAAATCGGCCCGCGCTAGGATCAGCTTCACCCCCTTCTGACTGGCCCACTGGATCGCGAGCTTCTCGGCGCCCTTCGCCCCCGTGGTCGCGAGCGCCATGTCCGGCCACTCCGCCAGGGCCCAGTTGAGGGCGTCGAAAATCCTCGCCGCATCGCTGCGGCTGTCCGCCGTCGGCGCCCCCCGGAAGGCGACGACCGGTCCGCCCGGATCCGCCTCTCCCGCCCGCCGATTGCGGATCGCCCGGATCGCCTGCTTGGCCTCCAGCTGGGCGGCGGTCAGATGGGCGCCGCGCCGGCTTCTGCGCCAGGCGGTCCAGACCTCGCCGGTAGCGACCGTCCAGGTCTCGGCCGCGGCGTCGCGGATCGTTTCGGCCGCCCGGGTCGCTGCATCGCCGGCCCGCCCCCGGGCCGTGGCCTCCTGCAGCTCGACGTCCGCCGCTTCCGATCCGTCGAAGTCGCGATCCAGCCGGCGCATCACGTCGCGCGCCCGGTCGGCCTCCCTTTCGATCCGACCTGCTGCTGAATGGAAGGCGCCGATCAGGGCTTCGCCGAGCAGGGTCTGAAAATCCTCTAGGGCCGTGTCAGAGATCACGTCCAGCAACTCGGTCATGAGGGCCCGCCCGAGCTGAACCAGGGCTTCCTCGGTCGGGTGCGGGCGTCGATCGCCGAGCGAGGCGGTGAGGTCGTTGAAGGCGGAGTCGGACTTCTGGGCGAAGGGCGAGGTTAAGGCGGTGTTGGAGCTGTGCATCGGATCATTCCTTCTGAAATGTCGAAGCGCCCCATGCGCAACGACCCCGCTCCTGGCCACGTCGGGGTCCCCGGCGGTCACCGGAACGGCCCGCCTCTCGCGGGCCGTGGAGGGAAACGGCGAAGCCGTTGACGGCCGGGGTGACGTGACAGGATCGGAGGGCGTTGTGTGGGGGCATGTCCTCGTCCCTCTTCGGACGAGGACGCCTTTCGGCGCCATCGCGCCGATAGCGACGCTAGACAGACCGGCGCCGCAGGCCACGACGACGGCCCGAGCCGTCGTTGTCTGGCTCTCGGCGGCAATCGTGTTTTACGCCGCCCTGCCTCAGCCGAGGCCCGCCATTCTCAACAGGCTCTCGGCCGAAATGGGCCGCTTCTGGTAGCCGACGGCGGCATGGGCCGCGCAGAAGGCGCCGCGCGCGACCGAACGTCCGCACAGGCCGAAACCCGCCTCGCCAGGGACGCCATAGGGCCAGCGACACTGGCCGAAGCCGACCGACAGGACGGTGGCCGTCGGACCGGACGGCGTCTCGGTCGCCGCCGCCGAAGGCGCGACCCCCGCCTTGCTCTTCGATGCCGCACAGGGGCGAGAGGCCAGGCGGTCAATCGAAACGGCCTTGCGGGGCGGCTTTGTTTGCAGCGACGTCAAAACCGTGCGAACGCGCCGCGCCTCCGGTCCCCGCGCCAAGCCCAGCCGATAGACCTTGCCGAGGACCGCGCAGCGGGAAACGCCCGGTCCCAGGGCGCGGGCGATCCAGGCCGCCGTCCGACCTTCCTTCCACAGGGTCATCAGTTGCCGGGTTCTCTCAGGTGTCCAGATTGGGGATGTCATTGCGGCTCTCTCCATCAGCAAGCCCAATCGGCTCACCCCCCGCCCGCCCTTCCTTCCCTCCCGAGTCATGAAGAAGGCCCGGCGCTGATGCGCCAGGCCCGAAATCGATGTTCGTTGTCTATCGCCTCAAAACGGGATGTCGTCGTTCAGAGCGGTCGAGTCCGCCTCCGACACATAGGCGTCGCCTGCATCGGCCTCGGTCGACACGAGCGAGCGCCTGTTCTTTAGTCGCATGTCTTCCACCACGACCCGCACGTCGTAGTGTTCTGCACCGTCCTTGCCGGTCCAACTGTCATTCTCCACATGGCCCTGGATGATCACCCGGCTGCCCTTGCGGGCGTAGGGAGCGATGTAGTTCTCCGTCGTCGCCTCGTTGAAGCAGACGCAGTTGAACCCGGTCGTCCGTTCGCCCTGCTCGCCGTCGGCGCGGCGATAGCGGGTGGTCTCGAGGACGCGGAAGCTTGCGCGCTTGCGGCCCGAGCTTTGGGCCGAAAGGATGGAAGGGTCGGCGGCTAGATAGCCTTCGATGACGAGGGTCTGCATGGTCAGTCTCCTTGAAATAGAGGCGAGGATCAGGCCGCCGCGCGGCGGTCTTTGCGAGGGCGGGCGGTCGCGACGGCTTTGTCGGCCGTGTTCGACGCTCCCTCCAAGTCGGGATCGGCGGACCGGTTTTCGGCCCAGTCAAGGACGGTCAGTCGGTTCACCACCAGTTCCTTGGCGGCGCGTTCGGTCCCGTCGCGGGCCGTGTAGGCGGTGTCGACGAAGACGCCGACGACCAGAGCCTCGCAGCCCCTGGCCAGAGCGCGGGCGATGACTTTCTCATTGAGCCCTCTGGCCCAGCTGACGCAGTTGACGCCGACGATGCGGTCCTTGCCGCCCGCATCCACGCCGCGCTTCTCGAGCAGCCGGAACACCGCCTTGGCGAAGTCCGGGCTGATCTGGGGGTCGGCCGCGAGCCGGCCGGTGAACACCATGGTCTGCATGTCAGTCTCCTTGCGATCCGAGGCCGGGAAGACCTTCTCCCCGTTTCGCCTCGCCTCCCCCAACCCTTCCTCCCTCCGGGACCGGTTCCGCCGGGCGCACCCCGACGAAACCGGCCTTTCGGTCAGACGGCCGCGTCGTTCGGAACCGCCTCGAAGGGAGCCGCATCAACCGGGGCCGCGCCCGCCAGGGCCGCCTCCCCGGCCGGCGTAACCACGAAGACGCCGACGCCCAGGTCGGCCGTCCGGTCATCGCCCTCGGCCTCGCCCACATCGGGCCGTCCGCCGACATCGGCATCCGGTGCATCACGGACGTCAGCACTGTCGGAGGCGTCATTGGGGGCCAGGCCCCACGACAGGCAGGCGGGAGCCCAGCTACGGGTCCTCGCCTGATCTTCCGTCCAGACGATAAGCTCCCCCTTCCTCATGCGGGCAGGCGCCTCGGTCTCAGCCCCCATGGCCTCCAGCATGGTCAGGAGCTGCTCTCGGGAATGCGGGCGCAGATAGGCCCCGTCCGGCGTCCACCAGCGGGCTATATCGGCGTGGCAGAGGTCGGCGATCTCGGCGGCCTCGCTCCGCGCCGCTTTGCGCACCAAGCTGGTCCGATCCTCGCGAAGGTCGAGGCTGAGGGCGGTCAACTCCGCCAGGAGGGCCATGCGCTCGGCCGGCTCCATGGCGTGGACCCAGGCGAGCATGGTCAGGCCCGAGGCCTCCCAGGCGCGACGGCGCTCATCGAGCCGTTCTCGGACCACTCCGTCGAGAACGTCGACGATGCACCCGCCCGACGGGCTGAAGGCCGAGGCGCTGATCGCCAGGGCCGCCTCTGACCGTCCAACCGGCGGCCAGATCGCCATGGCCCCGAACAGGCGCGCCACCAGGGTCGTGAGAGCGATCTCCGGCGCTTCCGCCAGGGCGCGGATCAGCCCCCGCGTCGCCGTATCCGTGCGAGTGGCGTGCAGGACGTGGCTGATTCCCTCGACCTCGGCCGCGGGGGCCTCGGCCCGGGGCGGCGCATGGGCGGCGCCGGCGGCCGGCCGTCCCCGTCCTTCCACGGCGTTCTCGACCTCATGGGATTGATCGTCCGCTAACCAGATCGGTTCGGCCGGCGCCTCCGCCGCTCCGTAGCAGTCGACCTCCAGGCCCGTCCGCAGCGACGGACGCAGCACCAGGACCGTGGCCAGCTTCTGCCCGGCGCCGGCCTGATCCTGGGCGATGCGCGCCCGAACAAAGGTCAAAAGACCTCCGGCCTTGTCCTCGTCCGACGCCTCGGGTTCAACAGCCGCCAGGACCTCGGCCGTCGCCTGAGCCCGTTCACGGGCCTCGCGGTAGGCAAGGGTCGCCTCATCAGACAGACCGCCGTAGGCGTAATAGAGTTGCTCAAGGTCCTCGGGCAGGTCCGGGCCGTCGTCGCCAGGGCTGAGATGCACGGTCAGCCCCTCCGCCTCCAGCGGCGCCGCGACCTCGGCCGCGCGTTTGAGCCAGGCGCGCGTCAGGGCCTCGGGATCTAGCATGACCGACGGCAGCTCTCCGAACAGGTCAGCCTCCGTTCGGCCGCCCTCCGCCGCATAGCGCTCGGGCGTCACCAGGCCGCACCGGGGATCGCGGTTGGTGATGCGGCCCTCGCCCAATTGCTCCTGGATGCGCCACTCCGGCAGGCCGTGGCCGTCAAACGCCGCCTGGGCCAGTTCCGCCTGGGCTTCGGCGTCCTTAAGCCTGGCCAGGAGCCTGGCCTGACGCAGGGTGATCCGCCCGGTCTTCAGCGCCTCCAGGGCGACTGCCGGCAGCTTCGACAGGGCCGCCAGGCGGCGAATCTCGATCTCGCCATACCCCAGGGCGCGGGCGATGGCCTTCACGCCGAGGCGCGCCCTCAGCATCCGACCGATGGCGGCGACGACGTCGGCGACGTGGACAGGCACGGCGGTGTTGGTCAGGACGGTCGCCGCGGCCTGCCGCGCCCGGTCGGTCTCGACGAAGACCTCCACCAGATGATCGTCGTCGACGAAGCCGCCGTCGCGCAAGCGCCGGAGAGCCAGAAGGCGCCGGCGGCCGTCCAGGACCATGTAGGCGGCCTCGCCGCGACGGCCCGGCCGGACGGTCGGCAACTGCAGGAGGCCGGCGGCGGCGATGGTGTCAGCCAGTTGGGAAATGTCGTCGTCCGGAGCCTCCCCGTGGCGGAGGTTCTCCGGGGCGACGTCGAGGTCGCCGAGACGAACGACGGCCTGGCTGCGCGTCGACACGCAAAGCGCCGGCGTAGGTGCGATGGCGGCCGGCGCGGTTGAAACGGAACGGGTCATGAGTCTTCTCCCGCCGACCGCGGAGCCTATCCCCGCCTTGCCGGCGCCCCACCCGGCCCTTCCTTCTCCTCCCGGGCGACGGCCTCGACCTCGTTCCAGTCGCCGAACGGCGCCGGCGGAAAACGGATCTCGGCCCCCGTGCCCATGGCCCGGAGGCGCGAGCGGAGACTCGCAGCCGCCGCCTCCCCGGCCTTGCCGCGATCGCCCGCGATCAGCACGCGGCGAACGCCGGGGGGCGGCGACCAGCGCGCCAGATTTCCAGCCGTCAGCAGGGCCCAGCCGGGACGTTCGAAGCGAGCCATGGCGGAGAGCGTCGTCACCACCCCCTCGCCCACAAGCAGCTCGGCGTCGAGCGGGCAAAGGCGCACCGCCACGCCGGTCGGCGCCGACCCGACCATCTTGCGGGGCAGCCGAAGACGACGCGCGGCTCGCCCGTCGAGATCGAGATAGGCGATCTCCACGGCGCAGATCGCGCCGTCAGGCGCGCGGATCGCCGCGATCAAGGCCGGACAGGTCTGACCGGCTGGACGAAACGCCGACACGGGGGCGGCCGGATGGCGACGCAGATCCGCAGGCGTCGTCAAAAGGCGGACGCCGCGATGACGAAAGTAGCGGCGGCAGAGGTCGCCATCCGCCAGCGGCAGGGCGTTCGCCCAGATCGTCTGGGCCACGGCGATCCGGACATGAGGCGGCGGCCTTGTGGGCCCCGTCGGCAGTTGCACGGCGGCCGCCCCAGCGCCCGTCAGGCGGCCCCTGGCATCGATCAGCCCCAGCCTGAGAAGATGGGCGCGGACGGCGCGCCAGTCCGCCGAACCGAAGCCGTGAATCACCAACCGGTCCCCATCGAGCAACAGGGAGACGGACCGGTCCGCCTGGCTGTGGCCCGGCGCCGGCACGTTAGCGCTCTGACCGCCATGATGGAGGTCGCCGCCCAGCGCAGCGACGATCTCGCGGAGACTCAGGATGCAATGGAGGGCGCGAGTCATGGGCCGGCTCACATCAGGCCGAGCGCGCGAAAGCTCTGCGTGCCCTCTCGACCGACGATCACATGGTCGTGGACCTGGATGTTGAAGACCTGGGCGGCGTCGATGATCCGGCGCGTCATCTCGATATCCGCCCGCGACGGGGTTGGATCGCCAGAGGGATGGTTGTGGACCAGGATCACGGCCGAGGCCGAGAGCTCAAGCGCCCGTCGCACGACCTCCCGAGGATAGACGGGAGCGTGATCCACGGTTCCATCGGCCCGCCACTCCTCGCGGATGAGGATGTTGCGCTTATCGAGATACAGAGCGCGAAACTGTTCCCTTGGCGCATGGGCCAGGGCGGTGCGCAGATAAGAGGTCAAGGCTTTCCAGGACGACAGGACCGGCCGCCGACAGGCTTCAGCCCGCGCCATGGCGACCGCCAGGGCCCGGACACGGGTCAATATCGTGATTTCGGCTTCCGACAGCCCTTCGCGGCGCAAGGCGGCCTCATCGGCGGCCGCGATCCCGGCAAGCCCCCCGAAGGCGTCGACCAGGCCGGCGGCCGTCGTCCGGCCGGCTGGCGAGGACGGGCCTCCGGACAAGACCGCGACCAAGAGATCGATATCGGCGTCGGTCGATGAATTCGGCGACGGGTATGGGGACGGGGAAGCAGAAGGGGACGGGCGGAGAGCGGAGACAGATTGCGACACGACGGGCTCCAGGGCTGCTCGCTCCGAGTCGGAGCGCCCCGGCCCGCCCTTCCTTTTTCCCTTCGCCGTCTCGCCAAGGCTCCGCCGAACATACCCGCCGGAGCCTTGGCGCTAAGAAAAAGCGCTCCGCGATAGGTCCGCGGCTTCTTGCCGCCCTAGGCGTCTGAGAAAGTCACCGCTGGTAGAGTTTAGCTTAAGGAAGCGTCGTGCGTTCTTGGGCAAACACGACGATCTTCTTTCCTGAGAAGCGGCGCCGGCGTGGACGTGGTAGAGACGGCGCATACGGCGAAGCGGCGCCTCCATTCAAAGACGTCATGGCGCGAAAACCACGGATCTCGACCCGGCTGTCGGCCGCCAGCCTCGTTCGTCTCGGAGCGCCCCGCCTGGCGGAGTTGCTGGTCGAGGCGACCGCGGGGAACGCCAATCTGAAGCGCCGGCTTCGGCTCGAATTGGCGGCCGAAATGGGCCCGGAGACGCTGGCCCTGGAAATCGACAAGCGCATCACCGCCATCTCCGCTGCCCGCACCCGCGTGTCCTGGCGCAAACGCGGCGAACTGATTGATGATCTGAACACGCATCGTCGGATGATCCTCGAACGCCTGGCGCCCGTGGCGCCTCAATCTGCTGCGCCGCCTCGCTGATCGGGCCGACGACCTCGACCTCTGGCTGTCGCTCGTCACGCCGGAGCAGGCTGGATCGCCTGACGTCGCCGCCGACGTGGCCCGCCGTCTCCTTAACGCTGGCCGCGTCGCCGAGGCCCGCGTCGCCCTGGAAGGCGCCCTGGCGCCTTCACCGCTCAACCGCCCCTGGACCTACCGCCGCAACCCGACCGACGGCGCGCCGCGACTGACCCCGGCCTGGGAGGCCGCCTCCATCGACGTGCTGGACGCAGAAGGACACCGCCAGGAGGCCCAGGACCTGCGCTGGAGCCTGTTCGAGCCGACCGTTCTTCGGAACTAACTCTCGCGCCTGCCCGACTTCGACGACGTCGCGGCCCTGGATCGGGCCTTCGACCACGCGGCGCGCCATCCGGACTTCGACGTGGCCATGCAGCTCCTCATGGATTGGCCGGCCCACCGGGAAGCGGCCGCCCTCGTCCTGGCCCGACCTAGCGAGGCGCGGCTCCCTCGCCCTATGTCGGCGGACTGGGCGACCCGCCTAGCCCAGCGTTATCCGGAAGCCGCCGAATTACTTATGGGTTAGTTTCGCCTGCCACCCCAAGGCTTTGAAGAGGTTAGGCTAAACGTAGAGCCGCATCCACTTCCTACGCGCCTCGCCAGAGCGATACACAGAACCGGCTCCAGCGCCCCGTTGGCGCAACGCCGAACGCCGCCCCTCAAGCGGCGAAGCACGATTCATGCGGCAAGGAGCGAGACGCACACGCTGCTCCATGGATCACTTGGAGCCGCCCGTGCGGAAGCTCGATGGCATGACCCTGTGGCCGCTCTCCACGGCAAGAATTCCCGCCGTGCACGGGCTGCAAATCTAAGGCGGGACGGAGCGTCGCCGCTCGTCATCCGACGAGGCTCCCGGTCCAAGGCCCTTCGCCGCCGACGCCATAAACAAGAGGACAGCCTCGACCAGGTCTCGACGGAGGACGACGATGAAAGCGACGCTTCCGCCCCCTTCCTAACAGGCAAGAGTCCAAAGACCGGCGCCCGACACAAGGGGGGCTCTGGCGCGTGGAGAGGAACAATTCCCGTCGGGAGGTCGTCTGTACAGCGGGGGCGGCCAGGAGCACGACCATGACATCTCAGCAATCCCGAGGACGGGCGCGCAACGCCGCGACGCCAGGCGGCAAGCCCAAGCCTGACGAACACGACGAGGCCGTGGTGCGCGTGGGCCGGGAGTCCCGCCAGCGCGCCGGTCCGGACGGCCCGGACGCGACGGTGGTCGGCGACCTCTTCAAGAGGCCGCCTGATCGACGGCGGTCGAAAGAGACCCGCCCCAGGACGCCGGCGGAGCGTCCGCCGAATGGATGACCGTCCCGCGCCGCCCCTGAGCCCCGAACCCGTTTCCGGACCGCGCAACGGCGACCTGCCGGCCTATCTCGGCAACGGCTTGATCGGCGTGAGGGTTCGCGAGGTTCCCCTTTTCGCCGGCATGGTTCTCGTCAGCGGCCTGGCCGGCGCTCACCCGGAGCGCGGGATCGAGGCCGCCGCAGCGGCGCCCTATCCCCTGTCGGGGGACCTGGCGATCGACGGGGTCTGGATGAGCGAGCAGCCCTGGGCCGTCGGGGAGCTTAGGCAGTCCTACGACTTCGCGACCGCCGAGCTTCACTCAGCCTTCACCTACCAGGTCGGGACCCGAACCCTCTCGGTGGAGGTCATCGCCTTCGCCAGCCGCACCGCCCCTTCGATCGTCGCCCAGGAAGTTCGGATCACCGCCGACGGCCCCTGCGACCTGAAGTTCCGGGCTGTCGTGTCGATCGCCGGGCTGACGGGACGAGTCGCCCGACGGCGCACCGAGACGCCCGGCGAACCCGAGCCTGCCTGCGACGGCAGCCTCCTGTGGGAAACGGCCGAAGCGCTCGGCCAATGCGGCCTGGCCCTTGTGACCGAAGCCCCCGCGGCCGCCCGTCGTCAGGTCTTGACCTGGTGTGAAGCAGGGCCCCTCTGCACAGAATATGGAATCCGGCTGACTTCCGGAAGACCTGCGCGTTTCCGGCAACTGGCGGCGCTGGTCCCCTCCGCCCTCCACGCGCGGCCGGACGAGGAGGCCGTCAGGCGCGTGGCGCGAGCGTCCCGGGACGGTTTCGACGTCCTGAGACGCTGCAACCGCGCAGCCTGGGCGGAAATATGGGAGGGTCGGATCGTCATTGTCGGCGCAAGCTCGCGGCATCAGGCGCTGGTCGACGCCGCCTTCTACTACTTGAATGCTTCCGCCCACCCCGCTTCGCCGGCGTCCACCTCGATCTTCGGCCTCGCGACATGGTGGGACTATCACTACTACTACGGGCACGTGATGTGGGATGTGGACGCTTTCTGCCTCCCGCCCCTGATTCTCATGCAGCCGGACGCGGCGCGCGCCATGCTGGGCTTCCGGAGTCGAGGACGGCCTGCTGCGGCGGCCAATGCACGCCTCTCCGATCGTCAGGGGCTGCAGTATCCGTGGGAAGCCGCGCCCGGCACTGGCCAGGAGGCGGCGCCCGGCGCCGGCGACGCCGCTCATCACGAGGACCATGTCTCTTTGCATGTGGCCCGGGCCTTCTCTCTCTTCGCCGACGCCACGGGCGACGAGAGATTTCTGGAGGAAGAGGCCTGGCCGATCATCAGCGGGGTGGCCGACTGGTTCGTGAGTCGCGTGAGCCGGACCGGTCGGGGATTCGAGCTCCTGCGGTCTATGGGTCCGGCCGAGGTCCCTTCGCCTCCGGATAACGACGCCTTCAGTCTCATGGCTGGCGCCGACGTTCTCCGGCGCGCCCTACGGGTCGCCGAGCGCCTGCGAAAGACCGCGCCCGACGCTTGGAAGGCGGTTCTCGACGACCTCTACCTACCGGTGCGCTCCGACGGGGTCATCGCCGCCCATGACGACTATGACCGCCGCGAGGAAAAAGGCGCCACGCCTTCTCCCCTGGCCGGACTGTTTCCCTATGACTATCCAGCCTCGCCCGCGGTAAGCCGCAAGACGCTGGGCTTCTATCTCAAGCTCTGGCCCGACTATGTCGGATCGCCCATGCTGCCCGCGCTCTACTGCGTCTGGGCGGCCATGGTCGGCGACCGGGAGCTAGCGCTCAAGCTATTTGAGGAGGGTTTCGCCGCCTACGATCAGCCTCGGTTTCACCAATGCCTCGAATACCGGTTGGATCACGCCGACGGACCCGCGGCCGGACCCTTCTTCGCTAACCTCGGCGGCATGCTGCTCGGTCTCTGCTACGGACTGACAGGACTGGTGGTGAACGACGGGGAGCCGGACACCTGGGCCCGCCGCCCCATCACCCTGCCAGCGGGCTGGGAGGCTGTCAGAATCGACCGCCTCCAGGTGAGAGGCCGCTCGGCGCGCCTTGTCGCGCGGCACGGCGCCGAGCGCGCTGAGCTGTCCTTTTCCTGACGTCAGGCGCCGTCGTCGGCTAGCCGCTCATTGCAAGACCTTTCTAGCCAAGGGCTGTGTTCTCCCCTGCGTCCTGCCCAGATCGAAGGCCAGGAGCGAATACACTTCTCCAGTTCCCGGGTCCTGAATGGCCACGCCTGTCAGGCCCTGAGCCTCGAACGAAGCCGCCAGGCGCCGGGCGGCGCGTTCGTCGGACACGCAGGTGGCGAGTTCCTTCTCGTCGGCTTCATAGGTGACCAGATAGGGCATTGATCGCTCCCGGTTCTCGCCTCCTTAGTCGCGCGTCCCCGCCGCCATCTCCCTGTGTCTAAGGCCCGGCACAGGCCCGGGTCCGGAATTCGGGCGTGGCGCCTAGCCGGGAGCGGCGGGATTATCCACCGCGAATGGCGGACGTCGCGCCCCTTCGACTGCGACGCCCACCCGTCCGCCGAAGGGACGGAGCCCATCGCGGGTCCATAACGCCAATGATCGAGAGCAATGCTATGTTCCGCTTCCCGCAGATCTCGCGTTTTGTTGACGAAGACCGTCCCCCCATCGCCGCCGTCAAGAGAGATCGCCTGCCCCTACGGAGCGACGGTGGGTTGAAGAGGCCTTGGGCGGCGGACGCAGAGGAGTGGCGCACGCAAATCAGGTTCAGCCTGCTTATCGCCCTCCCGAAGCCGCCGACATCCCGGCGAGCTAGACGCTCTGGCCAGCCAGGGTCCTGAAGGTGATGGAATAGCGCAGCGCCGTCATCGGCGAGATCGAATGCTCCCAGTCGCTGCGCGCCGCGCCTGACAGCCGATAGGCCGATCCGGGCGCCAGCGGCGCGGCTGACCGACGCCATCCCGTCCCGTCCTTCCGGCGCAGACGCATCACGCAAGGCGCGAGAAAGGAGACGCCGAGGATCTCCCCGTAAACCGGCCTGTCGCGGTGCCAGCCGATACCGGCTCCGGGGGCGTATTCATTGACCAGAGCCTGGACGAAGGCCCCTTCATCAAGGTCGAGCCGTCCGGTCAGACGCCCCAGGAGCGCCTTCAGAAAGTCCGGCCACGGCGCGGCCGTCTCCAGTCGACGCCGCTCCAGATCATAGCGGCGTCCGAAGGCGGCGATCTGTCGGAAGCCCTGGTAGCCCATGTGCTCATAAGGCCTGAAATCCAGCCGCTGTAGTTCCTCGACCACCGCTGCCTGCTCGAACGCCGACAGGACATCCGGCCAATAGTCGAAGCCCGGAGGCACGGCAGGCTGGGGGGCGTGCCCGAACAGGTCCGCCTGGAGCATGGCTGTCACAGCGCCAGCTCGCCCACAGAAGCCCTAGACGGCGCTCCCGGCGACGCCTTCTCCAGATTGGACAGGGTCACGCCGACAAGCCGCACGCCCCTGGTCGGCGGATAGAGGGATCGCACCAGCAGCCGGGCGATCTCGCGCAACCGTTCCTTCGAGGCGACCGGCTCATTGAAGGACCGGCTCCTGGTCGATTGCTGGAAGTCCGCCCATTTGACCTTCACCGTCACGGTCCGGCCCAGCGATCCGGCCTTTTCGCACCAGGCCCAGACATCGTCCGCCATCTCGTCCAGCCCGGCTTCGATCGCCGCCGGATCGACCAGATCGCTGGCGAAGGTGGTCTCCGAGCCGCTCGACTTGCGCTCGCGATCCGGATTGACCGGGCGATGATCCTCTCCCCGGGCCACGCCATGGTACCAGGCGCCGGACTTGCCGAAGTGATGCTGAAGAAAGGCTAGGGACTGGCGTCGCAGGTCCGCGCCGGTCTCGATGCCCAGGCGGTTCATCTTCTCCGCCGTCACCGGCCCGACGCCGTAGAAACGCTTCACCGGCAGGGCCTCGACAAAGGCCTCTCCTCGCCCCGGCGGGACCACGAACTGGCCATTGGGTTTGCGCTGGTCAGAGGCCAGCTTGGCCAGGAACTTGTTGTAGGAAATCCCGGCCGAGGCCGTCAGACCAGTCTCCTCGAGGATGCGCGCGCGGATCTCCTCCGCCGTCGCCGACGCCGTCGGCAAGCCCCGGATGTTCGCGGTCACGTCGAGGTAAGCCTCGTCCAGGGACAGGGGTTCGATCAGGTTCGTATAGTCGGCGAAGATGGCGTGGATCTGCGCCGAGACGGCGCGATAGACCTCGAATCGGGGCGGCGTGAAGATCAGTTCCGGGCACTTCCGCAAGGCCGTGCTCGAGGGCATGGCCGACCGCACGCCGAACTTGCGCGCCTCATAGCTGGCGGCGGCGACCACGCCGCGCGAAGCGGCGTGGCCTACGGCGACGGGACGACCGCGCAGGGCGGGATCGTCCCTCTGCTCCACCGAGGCGAAGAAGGCGTCCATGTCCACATGGATGATCTTGCGAGGCGGAGCGACGTCCATAAGCCACGCCTAGCAGAAAGAGAACAAAGCCGGAACATATTTTCTCCTCCCAACAGGCTCCGCCATGAATGCCCGTCGCCAATGCAGACGTCCCTTGTCCTGCCCGCAGAAGCCCGAGGGCCGGGAGGCGCGTTCAAGGTTTGAGGACAACCTTGGTCCACTCGTTGGGATTGTCGTGGAAGTTCTTGTATGCCGTTGCGGCCTCCTCAAGGGGAAGGCGATGGCTGATGAGGTCCGTGGTGTCGATCTGACCGTCCATCACCAGCTCCAGCAGCTTGGGCAGGTATTTCTGCACATGGGTCTGCCCCGTCTTCAAGGTCAGCCCCTTCTGCATGAAGGCCCCGATCGGCAGCTTGTCGCCGATCCCGCCATAGACACCCGGCATGGAGATGCGCCCTCCCTTGCGGCAGGCCATGATCGCCTCGCGCAGGACGTGCTGACGGTCCGTGCCCAGTTTCGTCTCCTGCTTGACGGCGTCGATGATGTTGTCCGGCGCGAAACCGTGCGCCTCCATGCCCACTGCGTCGATGCAGGCGTCGGGTCCGATGCCCGCCGTCATCTCCTTGAGCGCCTCCAGCACCTTGACCTCGTGATAGTTGAGCACCTCGGCCCCGTTCTGTTTCGCCAGGGCGAGACGACGCGGATGGTGGTCGATGGCGATCACCCGCGCCGCGCCCATGTGGATGGCGCTCTTGATGGTGAACAGGCCGACCGGGCCGCAACCCCAGACCACCACGGTGTCGCCCGGCTCGATCCCGGCGTTTTCCGCCGCCATCCAGCCGGTCGGGAAGATGTCAGACAGGAAGAGCACCCTCTCGTCCTCGACGCCGTGAGGCACGACGATAGGTCCGAAGTCCGAATAGGGAATGCGCGCGTACTCGGCCTGCCCGCCCGCATAGCCGCCGGTCAGGTGCGAATAGCCGAACAGCCCGGCGGCGGGATAGCCGTAGGCGATCTCGGAGGCGTCGGACTTGTCGGCTGGATTGGAGTTGTCGCAGGCCGAATACTGCTCCTTGCCGCAGAAGAAGCACTGGCCGCAGGCGATCACGAAAGGGACCACTACCTTCTGCCCGACCCGCAGGCTGGTGTTTCCGCGCCCCACCTCGACCACCTCGCCCATGAACTCGTGGCCGAGGATGTCGCCGCGGTGCATGCCGGGGATGACGCTGTCATAGAGGTGGAGATCCGAGCCGCAGATGGCGGTGGCGGTGATCCTGATGATGGCGTCGCGGGGATTGACGATCTCGGGATCGGGAACCGTGTCCACCCGGACATCGTGTTTGCCGTGCCAGGTCAGTGCGCGCATGAAATTCGTCCTTGATGATCAGCCGCGGGGCGCGGCGCCGGGAGCCTGGGAGGTGGAAACCTCCCCCGTCTCCATCAGTTGTTTGAAGCGGCGAAGTTCGCGTCGGGCTTGGATGCGCGGTTCACGCTGCATCACCTTGGCCACGAGCTTGCCCACAGCGCCGGCGGGCGGATCATAGCTGATCATGACGCGGACCTCGGTTCCCCGCCCTAAAGCGTTGTCGCGGAACTCGACCCAACCCTCGTGATCGACGTCCGCCGCTTCCGTGGAGCGCCAGGCGATCTTCTCGCCGGGCCGGTCTTCTACGATCTCGGTTTCCAGTTCGACATCCATGCCGCCGGGCCCGGCTATGACCCAGTCGCGTCCGTCGCTGCTGACCGACCGCACATTGGCCATGAACAGAGGAAGGTTCCGGAACTCCCGCCAGAAGGCGTAGAGTTCGGATCGGGGCCGGTTGATCATGACGGCCTGAATAGACGAGGCGTCATGATCACCATCGTGGACGTCTTCGTTCAGAAATCCTGTCGACGCCATGTCCGCGTCAGTACTTCTGGGCTCAGTCGGCATGGGGTTCTCTCCGGATTCCGGCGAGGCGTCGACGCCTCCTCCGATCATAGTTTCTCGCGCGCTCTGGCGAGGTCTCGAACAAGTCTGGCGCGCGTCTTATCAAACCGCGCCTTCTCTTCGGCGGCCCGCGCTTCAAGGCCTTTCATCTCGGCGCGGACAGCAGCCGCGCTGTCAGCATGCGCCTGATCGAGCGCCTTCAGCTCCTCAGCGAGGCGCTGGGCCCGATGCTGCTGGGCCGGGGTCGCTCCCTTGCGCGCCCTGGGTGGCGCCCCACGGCGGCCGGCCTTGCCGATGTCGACGGTCAAGCCACGCTCGATCACCTCTCCAGGTCGCGCTTTTGCCGCCTCGGCGTCCTCTGCATCGGGCGCCTCCCTGGCGAGGCCTGAAGCGAAGATATCCTGCCGGATGCCCCAGGCCGCCAGAGCCTTGGGCCTGGAGGAGGCAGCCACCGTGAAGCGATGGAAGCCGTCCGACCATTCAAAGAGCTTCAGCCTAGGAGCCATGTCGATCAGATCGCCGCCTGGATTTCCCGCGCCCTCCGCAGGTGACGCACGACCTTCGCAGGTACTGTCGGGGCATCAGCCGCAAGCGGCGGCGCATCCTTATTGTCCGTGAAGCCGCGATTCAGGACCACGACCTCCTGGCGGGCGGAGGCCTGCCGGTCGCTATAGAGCCGGTTGAAATACGCAACGCCCGCCGACCTCAGATGATCCAGCAGGCCCCTGGCCCGCTCAGGAGCGACATCGCCGGACCGGATCTCGCTCATGGCTGCGCCAGGCGCATAGCCGATTATAGTGTTCCCCATGGCGGCGAAGGTTTGATCGACTGGAGCTGAGATAGCGTCCTGGGCCTTGTCGACGCCCCCGTCGTCCCCTTGTGGATTGCGGGCGGGGAGAAGCCCGGCGACGGAAGCGACGATGATTGGGGCATGGCGCAAGGTCATGAGCTCCTCTTGGGTGTGACTAAACAAGCGCGCCGCGCGTCCACGGGTTTCCCCCTGGCGACTTGGGGCGGCGTCGAGAGCCGGGCGAGCCCGCAGCAGCGGGGCCGCGAGCCTTTGTCGGGAACACGACACAAGCCCGAACGCCTGTTCGCCTTGGCGGAACCCCAGCGTTGGCTCTCCGTTCGGGAACCGCCGGCCGAGCGCTGGGGGTCTCGGTCAGCCGAGAGCGCCAAGGCGAAGCCTGCGCTCGCCCCGTCGCCCCGTCGCGCGGCGGCGGGGCCCCTGATCGTCGATGAGCCCCAGGTCCCGACGAAGATCGGTGAGAAATACGCTGGCGACATCCCTCGCCGCGCTCTCTCCAAACTTGGCGTCCGCGCAGAGTAGGAGGCTCCCCGCCTCCTCCTGCTCAGGCAGCCACCCAGGCGTCGATCTGGGTCGGTTGAAAGGCGGCGGTCGAGGCGAGCGAAAGCGCTCCGGACTGCTGGGGGTTCATGGGCGGTGTCCTTCCGGCGATATAGAGCAATCCTCGTCGCCGCTCTGGCGCTCTTGGTTCGTTTCCTCGCCTCCTTCATGCTCCGCTGGACTTAAAGCGCGCGAGCGGCCGCCTAGAAGGCGCTGGAGCATGGCGCAGCGGCCCAGTGGACCGTCGCTTATCTCGCCGCCCCCCCGGCTCAGATTCGAATCGTCCAGACTGGCGGAGCGAGCGTCTGTCGACGGCTTTCCTGGCGGTCCTGGCGATCTTCCTGCGGCAGCTCGGCTCTCGCGAATACACGCCGGTCGTCGCAACCTCACGACCAGACCGCAGGCGGGGCGGACCGTGCCAACCCAGCGAGCGCGAGCGCGTCCGCTGCCGCCGCGCCCGAAGCGGTGTTGTCGAAAATGACCCAGCGCTCGGCCCCGACTTCGCCCGCCGCCGCCACCCGCTGAAGGATGGTCTTGAGCCGATCGGTTCCATAGGCCGAGCGATACATGTGCGGACTGCCGTGCAGGCGAAAATAGACCTGGCCCTCGGAGCCGCCGGGAAGGCCTGCACCCGGGGCCGGCTCCGGATCGGCCGCAACACGCGCGACCCGCCGAGAGGCGAGCCAATGATCCGCAGCGGCCGTGAACCAGGAATCGTGCCGTGGCTCCAGCACGATCGACGCGTCGATCTGGGCCTTACAAGCGTCCAGAAAAGCGCCTGTCCGGGTCTTGTCAAAGGCCAGGCCCGGCGGCGTCTGGATCAGGACCGGTCCGAGGCGGTCTCCCAGCCCGCGGAGATCGACGGCCAGGTCCGCGAGCAGATCTTCGCAGTTCTCCAGCTTGCGGCGGTGCGTGATTTCACGCGGCGCCTTGACCGCGAAACGAAAGTCCGCAGGCGTGGCGGCGGCCCAGCGCTCAAAAGTCGAGACCCGGTGACGGCGGTAGAAGGTGGAGTTGATCTCCACGGCGCCGAGACGGCTGGCGTAGCGTTCGAGTCCGCCGCCCGCGACCGGAAACCGGTCTCTAACCCCTGCGGGAATGGCCCAGCCCGCCGTCCCGATGCGGAGCGTGATCTCGCCGGGGGCCGCGCTGCCGGCAAGGCCTTCAGGGCTCACGAAGCATCGCGACGGGCCGCCATGCCGGGCGTGGTCGGCGCCAGTTCCTCGGCCTGTGTCTTGGAGGGCGGCCCATCGGTTCTTTGAAGACCGTCGTCGGGCGTCTCGCGGATGGAAAGGATGGAATCGCCGCTTTTCAACAGGGGGGCGGCGGCGTCCGCCGCCTGGACATCCGTCGGAGAAGGAACCCTCAACCTGCGCTCGGCGCCGTGGGCGTCGGCGACGACGATCTCGTAGAATTTCACGTCCATTCCTCACCTGACCAGGGGTTGTCTCTTCGACCGCAAAGGACGCGGGTCCGGCGGCCGGCCGCTCCCGGTAGCGCTTCGGCGACCGACGCGTTCCGGACGCATCGCCTCCAAAAGGCGGATCGGGGACATATCCCGCCCGGGAACAGGCGGCGGCTCCGGACACCCGAAAACCCAACGGGAAGGAAAACGCTCCTGTGAAATCCGCCGACAGGCCGCCGGTCTGCGCAACCCCGGCGGCTCCTGCAGTTCGGGAGCCTCCTCCATCTACTGGCGTCTCTTATCTGCGTCGGCGCGGCATGGACGGGATTTCTGGGAAATCAGGAAAAGCAGCCGAACCCGCGGATGACCGGCGCCGAGGGATTGACGACTGAGAGCCCTGCGCCACGCCCCGATCAAAGGGTCGGGAGTCGGACCCATTGGATCGCCGCCGCAAGGATCTCGTTGCGCCCTCCTGATAACCGGAAGGGAGACCGTGAGTCCGATGTGCGCGGATCGCGTCTACGATGAGGACTTTTTCGCCGCCGTGGCCGACCGCGGCTTCTATGTTTTCACCTCGCCTTGCCAGGCGGCGGCTGCAAGAGGGCCAGGCAGCGTCCCCGTAATACTGACCCATGTGGGAGTTCGGCCAGGTTCTGATCACGCCGGCGAGGCCCCGGCTTGCCTGAGCGTCGGACAATTCCTGGTCAGCGGATAGGATCAGGTGATCGCCGTCCTTCGCAAGCAAGCCGGCCCATTCATAACCAATGCCCGGGCCGGCGCCGGCCGCCCGCGCCGTCGGTCTGGCGGCGCTTCAGTCCGGAGCCGCCAGAGGCGTGGTGCGACCGGCCCCAGGCCCGGCGCCGAGATCGGCTCCAGTGATCGGATCGGCTGAAGGGTCGGACTGGGTGCGGGCCGCAAAAGCCTGCACTGACTTCTTGTCAGCCGCCGACAGCTTGACCGAGGCGTCGCCCGCGCCGCCGTCCACCGCCGCCTGGGCTTCGCGGTCGTCCACGACCTCCCACTGCTCGCCCTGGTTCCAGGGCCCGCTCGCATCCCCCTCTCCTTGGGACATGTTGTAATATTTGTCGGCAAAGTCCGGATGACCGGGAAGCTTGCCGGGCGGGAAGTTGGCGGGGATGGCGTAAAGCGCCTTCTCGAAGGCCTTCTGGTGGGCCACCTCCCGCGTCATGAGGAAGGTCAGGGCGTCCTTGATCCCCGCGTCATCGGTGACGTTGATCAGCCGCTCATAAACGATCTTGGCCCGGGATTCGGCCGCGATATTGGAGCGCAGATCGCAGGCCGGATCACCAATGGAGTCGATATAGGCCGCCGTCCACGGCACGCCGGCGGAATTGATCAGGGCCGTGCCGCCGCCATAAAGGATGGACATGGTGTGGCTTTCTCCGCCCGAGGTCATGCTGGCGTAGAGATCCGCTTCTTCCTCGGCGGCTTCCGCGAGTTTGCCCTTAGCCCCGCGATTGAGCATGGCGACGATCGAACCGATGATTTCCAGGTGACTCAGCTCCTCCGTGGCGATGTCCATCAACATATCGCGACGGCCGCTGTCCTCGTCGGCGAGCCCTTGGGTGAAGTAGCGCATGGCGGCGGCGAGCTCACCTTGGGGACCGCCGAACTGTTCGAGCATCAGGGTGGCGAGAGCGGGATTGGGTTCGGCGACCCTAACCGTGTACATCAGCTTCTTGTTGTGCATGAACATGATCTAGTTATCCAGATGATAATAAAGAAAATAGGTTCCCGCTGAGTCAGCGGCTGGAGTTCTCGCCGGCGCGCCTCAGCTCGAGATGCTTCTCCACCAGCATGGGCAGGCTTTCGTCGACCCACCGCGCCATGCGCACCTCCTCCTCCAAGGTGGCCGCGAGGGGGTCGTAGGCCGCCGCATAGCCGCCGCTCTCAGCCAGAATGATCAGGGCCCGATAGGAGGCCGCCTCGAAGTTCTCGAAGGCGTAGTTGGCGAAGGCGTTCTTCAGGATCTCGTCCTCGGCGAAGCTGTGGCCGATGGCCGCCAGGTTGCCGCCGAGCGAGAGCGCAGCGTCCTTAAGGCCGGACGGCTTCTCGTCGAAGCCCTCCAGCAGGGTCTCCAGTCGCAGGATCTGTCCCTCGGTTTCAAGACGGTGGGCCTTCAACCGGTCGGCGACCTCGGTGAAGTTCAGCGCCCGATCGATCTGGCGATCCATCAGGGCCAGGGCTTGGTTTTCCACGGCGTGGGCGTTCTTGAGGCCCGTCACGAAGACATCACGCCAGATGTCGTCTGCATTGGTCATGTCGGCTGTCCTTCCTGCAATCGATACAGGAGGCTAACCCGTCCAACCGGCGCCCGGGTCGGCGTGTCGGATTCAGGTCACAGCGGATCGCCGCTCTCACCCTTTCCCTCCGAACCGGCGCGTTGGGGGCGACGGCGGTCCAGGTCAAACACATCGCTTTGCGACATGACGTGGAGGCGCACGTCGAACATGGACAGGGCGTCCTCGGCGCCGCCTTCCGAGATATTGGAATGGGTCGCGTCCGCCCCGTCTACGACGTATACGGCGCCGTCTCCGAGCACCCGCAGCGCCCCTTGCTCGACCACCACCGCGGTGTTTTCGTCGATTCCCAGCCCCATAAGTCGCGGATTGTGGGCCACGGCGCCCAACAGCCGGCCGAACCGGCCCCTTTCAGCGAAATGTTGATCGATAATGACATTGGGGAGCAAGCCCAGTCCGGGGGCCATGTGCACCTCGCCGATCCGATAGGATTCCGCGTTCGGCCCCTTGACCAACATGGTCTCGCTCATCACCGAAGCCCCCGCCGATGTGCCTGCGATCAGGCCCCCGCGCGCATGGAGATCGCGAATGCGTCGTTCGATCGGCGTGTCGCCGATCTGGCTGGCCAGCCTGAGCTGGTCGCCGCCGCTGAAGAAGACGCCGGCGGCTCCCTCGAGCCTGTCGAGAAGGTCCTGCTCATGGCTCTCGGCTCGGTCCTCGACATAGAGCTCGATCAGTTCCCCGACGCCGAGGCCCTTGAAGCCTTCCCGATAGCTGTCGAAATAGCCCTCGGGTTTATGGGAGGCGATGGTCGCGATCACCAGCTTGCCGCCGTCGAGGCGCCGGGCGACCTCCTTGAGGATGACCCGCTCGCCGGTCTTGTCCTCATGTCCGCCGATGATGATCAGGGGTCCCTTACCCATGGGGAGGCTCCAGGATGACGCCGGGCGCATTCAAGCCCAGGGCCGAGGACGGGAAGGCGGGACGAAAGGCCAGGATCTGCGCCCAAACTGCTTCGATACGGGTCGGCGTCAGGATGACGAGGTCCCCGGGTCGCGCTGCTTCAAGACATGCGGCCACGGCGTCCTCTTCCTTCTGCACGCCGCGGAAACGCGAGCCGTCCGCACCGCTTCGCAGCGCGCCTTCGGCGAGAAGGCGGATCACTTCACCGGCGGGACGACCCCGGTTGTCAGGCGTCTCCCTGAAGACGACCTCGTCGAAAAAGCCGGCGCTGATCTCGCCCATGGCGACGATCTCCTGCGTCCGCCGGTCGCCGGGGATGCTGATCATGGCGATGGTCCGACCGCCGGCGGGCCGGATCGCGGCCACAAGGCCGCAGAGCGCCCGAAGGCCGTCCGGATTGTGGGCGTAGTCCATGACGACTCGGAAGCCGTGCTGGTCGCAGATGTTGAGGCGGCCGGGATTCTGCTCGTAGCTGGATGTGAAGCTTCCCAGGGCCGCCCCGATCCGCTCCGGCGGCACGCCCACGCCGTAGCAGGCTGCCGAAGCCGCCAGGATGTTGGCCACATTGAAGGCGGCCGCCCCGCCCAGGGTCGAAGGCAGGTCCGCCGCATGGCCCAACCGGCGGCGCTCGCCAAGGTCATGAAGCTCGATCACGCCGCTCGCGGCGTCATAGAGGACCGCCGCGCCGCCTTCGGCCACATGCTTGAGCAGGAAGCCCGGCGTCTCGGCGCCGCCGCGCATGGAGAACCAGCAG
The DNA here is from genome assembly GCF_000635915.2 of Brevundimonas naejangsanensis. Lineage (NCBI taxonomy): Bacteria > Pseudomonadati > Pseudomonadota > Alphaproteobacteria > Caulobacterales > Caulobacteraceae > Brevundimonas > Brevundimonas naejangsanensis. The sequence goes on along the minus strand of NZ_CP015614.1, from coordinate 889,611 downwards.
ACACGGCCTCCGGCATGGCGCGCCATACGCAGGGTCAGGGGATCATCGGCGTTGAGGACGCTCAGCCCCCGCCGGGACACGGCCTCGGCCACCACCGACTTGACCTTCGCCAGGTCCTCCAGCGTGTCCACCCCTTTGAGCCCCAGGTGGTCCGGTTGGACGTTGAGGACGCAGCCGACGTCACAGCGGTCGAAGGCTAGCCCCTCGCGCAGGATGCCGCCTCGGGCGCACTCCAGCACCGCGACATCGACGACAGGATCATTGAGCACCATGCGGGCGCTGCGCGGACCGCTGGCGTCGCCGGCGCGGATCCTCTCCCCGTCGACATAGACGCCGCTGGTGTTGGTCAGACCCACGACGCGTCCTTCCGTCTGCAGCACATGGGCGATCATCCGGCCCACCGTCGATTTCCCGTTGGTGCCCGTCACCGCGATCACTGGGATCCGGGACCGGACGCCGCGCGGAAACAACATGTCCACAATCGGCCGGGCGACGTCCCTCGCCTCGCCCTCCGAAGGCGACAGATGCATCCGCAATCCCGGCGCCGCATTGACCTCGGCCACGCCCCCGCCGGTGTCGCGCACCGAGCGGCGGATGTCCGGCGCCAGAAGATCCACCCCGGCCACGTCCAGGCCGAGGGCCAGGGCGGCCCGCCGGGCGATGGCGGCGTTGGCCGGATGGATTTCGTCGGTCCGGTCGGTCGCCGTCCCGCCCGAGGAAAGGTTGGCCGCGGTTCGCAGCAGGACCCTGACGCCGGGCCCCGGAACGCTTTCGGGGGACAGGCCCTGGCGGGCCAGTAGCGTCAGCGCCTCCTCGTCAAGACGGATCACGCTCAGGCTGTTCTCATGGCCGACGCCCCGACGCGGATCGGCGTTGACCTCCTCCACCAGTTCAGACACCGACCGGCGCCCGTCGCCCTCGACGCACGGCGGCCGACGCTCGGCGACGGCGACGACCCTGCCGTCGACCACCAGGACCCGATAATCCCGGCCAGGAAGCTCCTGTTCGACAATGACGCGTCTTGCGTGGGACGCGGCCAGAGCGAAAGCCTTCCTGACGGCCTCGGGCGTGTCCAGGCCTGTGGTCACGCCCCGTCCGTGGTTGCCGTCGAGCGGCTTGACCACGACCCTGCCGCCGAGGCGTGCGGCCGCGTCCACGGCCTCGTCCGCGGTGCGCACCACCTTCCCGCGCGCGGTTGGACAGCCTGCGGCTTCGAGCAAGGCCTTGGCCTGGGCCTTGTCGCCTGCCAGCTCCGCCGCGATCAGGCCCGTGCGGTCCGTCACGCTGGCGCGCAGGCGTCTCTGCCGGGCGCCCCATCCCAGGCGCAGGAGACTCCCGGTGTTGAGACGTTCGACGGGAATCCCTCGGCGTCGCGCGGCGTCGACCAGAGCCTGGGTAGAGGGGCCGAACGCCGTCCGGCGCACCGCGTCGCGGAGAATGGCCGCCGCCTCGTCGGCCTGGACGGCGTCCGGGAGGCGCGGATCCAGACTGTCTGCGCAGACCCGGTCCAGGCCGCTGATCCCAGCGAGCGCTTCCGGCAGCAGGGCGTTGCAGACCTGCAGGGCCAGCCGTCCGGCCAGAAGGGCCGTCGTTTCGTCCCGATAGGTGAAGAGAATGTCGTAGACGCCCGGCTGCCCGCGCACCGAACGCGTCTTACCCCGGGTGACAGGGGTTCCCGCGCGCGTCTGCAGTTCAAGGGCGACGTGCTCCGCCACGTGGCCGAACCAGGTTCCGTCCCGAAGACGACGGACAAATCCGCCCGGTTCCCCGTAGCAGCATCCGTGTCGATCCAGGCCGGGAAGCGCCTCCAGCAGGCGAGTCGAAAAATCGCCCAGCCGATCCGTCGGCCAGTCCTCCATCCGCCCCAGATCCAGGCGGATCCGCACCATGGGCCTGGCGCTGTACAGGTGGGGGCCGCGATAGACGCTTCGCTCCAGGACCTGCATCACCCGCTCTCCGCTCGTCGCCGTCATGCCTATGCGGCCAATTCCCGAGGCGCCGCCTCGGTCATCCCTCGCGCTAGGGCGCGGACCACCATGGCGGCGGCTGCGGCCCTTGACGGAGCTTGGCCGGAGACAAGGACGGTCCCGCCTCCCGGGGCTGTCACAGCCCAGGTCCAGGTCTCCCCGACCTGGCGGATCGTCCATGCAAATCCATTCTGTTCCACTCGACACCTCCCTGAAGGATTGGTTGAACCGACTTTCCCGAACCCAGTTCCACTGTCCGAAACCGGACACCGAGAGCGGGATTTCGCCGCCTCCTGTCCCTTCGGGAACCCGGGGCCGCGGCAAGGCGTATGGCAATCCCCACTCACAGGAGCCTTTCATGTCCTCAGAAGGTCCGGCCTCGCTTCTCGCCTCCGAACCCTCGGACCCGGCGGGCTTTCATCGCCGGTTGGCGCACTGGAACCACCGCCGCCTCGCCCCGGCCACGCCGCGCCGTGATTGGCGCGATGATGTCCGTCATGATGCGGAGATGATGCTGGTCGAGGGCGACTTCATCGAACGGGCCCGGGTCGAGGCCGCCCCCTGGCTCGCCGATCTCCCCGCCACGGCGGACGGCTTCGTCGCCTGGTTCGAGGCGCTCAAGGGATCCGGTCCCGGCGAGGCGGACCCGCTCTTCCCCTGGCTGGCCGAGACGGCCTCGATGGAGGAGATGCGCTGGTTCCTGCTGCAGGAGGTGGCCGGCGAAGCGGGGTTCGAGGACCTCGTGGCGATGGCCCAGGTCAAGATGCCGACCCGGCCCAAGCTCGAGCTGGCGCGCAACTACTGGGACGAAATGGGTCGCGGATCGGAGGCTGGCATGCATGGTCCCATGCTGGACCGTCTAGCGACGGCGCTCGACCTGCATCCCCGGATCGAGGAAACGGCGTGGCCGTCCCTCGCCCTGGGCAATACCCTTGTCGCCTTCTCCACCCAGAGACGCTACGCCTACCACGCCCTCGGGGCCTTGGGGGCGGTGGAGCTCACGGCCCCATGGCGAGCCGCCCATGTGGCCGAAGGCCTGAAACGGCTGGGCGTCGGCGTGGAGCGCAAGTATTTCGCCCTCCACGCGACCCTGGACATCGCCCATTCCGAAGCCTGGAACGAGGAAGTGCTTCGCCCCCTAGCGCAGGAGCGGCCGGAGTGCGTCCGCGCCCTTGCTGAAGGCGCGATCATGCGGCTGATGGCCGGCGCCCGCTGTTTCGACGCCTACCGGGCGCATCTTTGGGGTCAGGCTCCCCTGCGTCGCTCGGCGTGACGACGCAGGCCTTTGCGCCCGGCGACGCCGCGCTGCTTGAGCTGCTTTCCCGACTGGAGAGCGTCGGTTATGACTTCGTCTCGCCGACCCCGGCGGTCCATCGCCTGGTCGCGCGGCGGCGCCGGGCGGCCGAGGCCGACCTTCTTCGCGATATCCTTGGTTGGGGCCGGGCCTTCTGTCCCGAAATCGCGCCCGCGTGGCTTATGGACGTCCTGACGGCGGCCGACGCCCTCGCCGAAGACCCCGATGGCTTGCGCGCCCGACTGCGCGTGAGCCGTCTGGACGGACGCCTGCACCTGCATTCCGCCTCGTCCGCGGACGAGCAAGCCGTCTTTCTGGGACCGGACAGCTATCGTTACGTGCGTTTCCTGCGCCAGGCCCTGTCCGGCTGCGCCTGGCGACAGGCGCTGGAGATCGGCGTCGGGGCGGGAGCCGGAGCCCTGGCGATCGCCGCCCTCGATCCGGCCGCCGCTGTCGCCGCGACCGACATCAATCCCCAGGCCCTTCGCCTAAGCCGCCTCAACGCCCGACATGCCGGGCTCGCGATCGACCTCCGCCCGGGCGGCTTTCCAGCCGAGGGCGTCTGGGACCTGATCGCCGCCAATCCGCCCTATATGGCTGGCCGCAACGGGCGGTTGTATCGCGACGGAGGCGGTCAATACGGGGCGGAGGTCGCTCTGGGATGGGCGAGCGAAGCCCTCTCCCGTCTCGCGCCTGGCGGAGCCTTCGTGCTCTACACCGGCGCCCCGGTCGTGGCCGGCCAGGACCTGGTGCGCGCCGCCCTCGCCGCCCTGGCGGGCCAGGCGGGGGCGCGGCTGGTCTATGAAGAGATCGATCCTGATGTTTTCGGGGCCAGCCTCGCGCGGCCTTCCTACGCCGAGGTCGAGCGCATCGCCGCCGTCGGCGCCGTCGTCACCGTCTGAAGAGTCCAGCTGCGGCCCCCCTGTGCGGCAGCCGACGCCCAAATGCTCTGGACGCCGCGCGACGCCCCCGCGCCCTCTCGCCCTGGCGGCTGGCGCCTGCGCTAAACATCCGCTCCGAGGGTTTGAGAGCCGACACCTGCCGCGCAACGGCCTCGGCGCCGCCTGCTGGACCGGCAGGGCCGCTCGAGACGCCGAACTTCGCCCGCTGGCTCAGGCGAAATGCGCAAAAACCAACCTATGTGAAGAACTGGACGCCGAAGCCGTGCTGTTGGTCGAAGACCATGAAGAATCAGTCGGATGCAGGTCTTGAAGCGCGGCTCACCGCCCCTCTGGAGATTATGTTGGCCAGCTTCGCCCCGATAGGTATCGAAGGAAGAGACCTGGTCCGTCGCAGCTTCAGCGGAGCGCCGCAGCACCAGCCGTCCGGCGCCGCCATTCCGATGGATCCCGAACGCAACCAGGCCCGGCTGGTGGCGAGCGGCTGGATCGCGCGCGGCGCCATGCTGAACGACGGGCGACGCCAGATCATCGGTCTCAGCCTCCCCGGCGACGTGATCGTCGCCTCCGGATCGGTAGACGCCGACCTCCTGGTCTGGGCCCTCACCGATGTCGTCACGGTGGACGCCACCGCCTTCTGGACCACGCTTTCCGAACCCGGCGCCCAGGCCTCTCCCCTGAGCGAGGCCTGGCGGCGCTGCCGGACGGCCGAGCGGCTGCGCATGGCGCGCCAGGTCGTCCGGCTCGGCCGGCTCAACGCCTACGAACGCACGGCCCATCTGCTGCTGGAACTGCACGAACGGCAGGTGCGTCTGGGAACGGCGCGCGGCGGCGCCCTGCACCTTCCCCTGACCCAGGACGTGCTCGCCGATATCCTCGGCCTGAGCGCGGTCCACATGAACCGCACGCTGCAGCAGCTCCGACGCAACGTCCTCGTCGACTACCGGACGGGACGCACTCTGCTGCAGGATCTGCCCGGTCTTGTTCAGGCGGCCAATCTCAGCGCCGTCTGCGGGCCGCTCATTCCACCGCCGTAGACGGACCGCGCGGCCGGAACCCGCCGGCCGGGGACGGGTTGACCTCATGCCCGCTCGCGAGGACGCCATGACTCGAAACCCTGACACGCCGCCCCGACCCGACCCCCAGGAGAACACCGACCCCACGGTGACAGCGCCGGCCCGGACCGACGGACGCACCGACGGTCTGGAGCAAAAGAAGCCCATCAAGATCTCCCGCGCCGGACAGAACGCGGGCGGCGACACCCGTTCCACGGCGGCCTCGACCCGGACCTAGGTCGCGCCGCCAGCGTTCTCAACCAGTTTGTCGGCGCCGCGCCTGTGCGCTCGGGCGAGGCCGGACCCAAGTCGTGGATCGGACACTGGCAACCTCGAGGCGGCTCGCCCCTTCCCCTCCGGCGACGGAGGTCTCTAATGAAAACCATACTGGTGACGGGCGGCGCCGGCTATATCGGCTCCCACGCCTGCAAGGCGCTCGCCGCCGCCGGATTCGAACCCGTGGTGTTCGACGACCTGAGCAACGGCCATCGCGACGCCGTCAGATACGGTCCTCTGGTGACAGGAGACGTGCGCGACAGCGCCGCCCTCGGCGCCTGCATGCAGCGGCACGCCGTGCAGGGCGTGATCCACTTCGCCGGCCTGATCGAGGTGGGTCGATCCGTCCAGGACCCGGCGGCGTTCTGGGACGTCAACCTCAATGGCGTCGCCTCGGTGCTGGCCGCCATGCGCGCCCAGGGCGTGCGGCGGATCGTTTTCTCCTCCACCGCGGCCGTCTACGGCCAGGCCGGATCCGGGCTTCTGGACGAAACGGCGGCGGCGTGTCCCGTCAATCCCTATGGCGACAGCAAACTGGCCGCAGAACGCCTGATCGCCGCCCATGCCCGCGCCCATGGCGTGGAAGGCGTAGCCTTGCGCTACTTCAACGCCTCGGGCGCTGACCCGGAGGGAGAACTCGGCGAGGCCCATCAGCCCGAAAGCCATCTTATTCCCCTCGCCCTTGAAGCCGCACTGGGATTCGGACCTCCCCTCAAGCTCTTCGGCCTGGACTTCCCGACGCCCGACGGCGCCTGCGTGCGGGACTTCATCCATGTGGCCGACCTTGCGCAGGCCCATGTCGCAGCCCTGACGGTTCCGACGGGGGAAGCCGGCTTCCTGGCGATGAATCTCGGACTGGGCCGAGGCCTGTCCGTGCTTGAGATCATCGCCGCGGTCGAGCGGACGACGGGCCGCCCCGTGCCTTGGGAGGCCGCGCCGCGGCGCGCCGGAGATCCGCCCGTGCTCGTAGCGGATCCGGGCCTCGCGCGTCGTCGTCTGGACTGGTCGCCGACCTTCACGGACATCGACGCCATCATCGGGACCGCCCTCGCCTGGCGCCTGGCGCCCCGCTTCGGCCCGGCCGCCGCCCACGCCCATGTCGCCTGAACAGCCGCCTCTTGAAATCTGGGGCGGTCACGAGTGCTCGCTGAACCGCGTCGGCGAAACCTTTCGCGACCAGACCGTCCTCAGCGGACATGAGGACAGGGAGGAGGACCTGGACCGGTTCGCGGCGCTCGGCCTGCGGGCGCTGCGCTACCCGCTCCTGTGGGAAAGAACGGAGACTTCCCCGGGCGTACTAGACTGGACCTGGGCCGACCGGAGGATGGGCCGGATCAGGGCCCTGGGCATGGGGGTGACCGCCGGCCTGGTGCATCACGGGTCCGGTCCGGCGTGGACCGGCCTTCTCGATCCGGAGTTCGCGCCCGGTCTGGCGCGTTTTGCCGGCGCGGCCGCGCGACGTTATCCGTGGATCCGGGACTGGACCCCGGTGAACGAACCCCTGACGACAGCGCGCTTCAGCGCCCTCTATGGCCTGTGGCATCCCCATCTTCGCGATGAATGGTCTTTCTGGCTCGCCCTGCTGAACCAGGTCGACGCCGTGCGCGGCGCCATGCGCGAGATCCGCCGGATCATACCGGAGGCCCGCCTGATCCAGACCGAGGATTTCGGCCGGACCTACGCCACCCCGCCTTGTCAGGAGCAGGCCGATCACGAGAACCGCCGAAGGCTGATGACCTGGGACCTCCTCTGCGGACGGGTGACGCCTGATCACGACCTCTATTCTCATTTGGCCCGCATGGGTTTCGCCGCTCGGCTGGACGCCGTTTCGGCCGATCCCTGCCCGCCGGTGATCGGCCTCAATCACTACCTCACCAGCGATCGCTTTCTGGATCACCGGCTGGATCGCTACCCCGCGGCCCTGCATGGCGGAAACGGGCGTCTCGCCTACGCCGATGTCGAGGCGGTGCGCGTCCTCGACCCCCCGCCGCCCGGCTGGAAAGCCCACATGCAAGCGCTCTGGGACCGCTACCGTATCCCCCTCATCGTCACCGAATGCCACCTTGGCTGCACCCGCGAGGAGCAGTTGCGCTGGCTCCACGAATGCTGGTCGGCGGCTCTCGAGGTTCGCCGTTCGGGGGTCAAGGTGGAGGCGGTGACCGTCTGGAATCTCCTGGGCAGCTTCGATTGGGACAGTCTCCTGACCCGCGCGGACGGGCGCTATGAAACCGGCGTCTTCGACCTTTCGGAGGGCGCGCCTCGCGCGACTGCCCTCGCCGCTTTGGTGCGAGATCTGGCGCTGGACGGGGACACGGGCATGGCGCTTGCGACCGAGACCGGCTGGTGGCGGCGCGCCCAGCGCCTGCTCTACACGCCGGCGGCGTCTACGCGCGCTTCCCGTCGACCGGGCGACGCCGCCCCGGCGCAGGCCATCTCCTGCATCGACCTGGACCCCGAGCTCATGGCGGAGTGTGAACGGCGCGGATTGCGCCTGGCGGCCGACGGCGATGCGGGAACCGGGGCCTGGCCCTTCACGGTTTCGGAAACCCCGCTGCGGCGCGCCCTGGATCTGCTGATCGACCGACGCCTCTGCGGCGGCCCTGTGCCCTCGACCCGACACAGGGATACGGGCGGCGGCCGCAGGCTTTGATCAAGGACCCCTTGATGAAAGCCGCCATGACCCAGTCTTCCGCCGTCCCCGCCGCCGACATTCTCGATCTTCCGCATGCGCGACGGGATCCTGTTGTCTGCCTCTCTCATCTGCGGTGGGATTTCGTCTTCCAGCGGCCCCAGCATCTGATGGCCCGTTTCGCACGGACCCGGCCGGTGATCTTCCTTGAGGAACCCCTCCCCGCCGACCCGGGCGCCCCTGTGGGCCTCGATGTCCGGGTCTGCCCGGACACGGGCGTGCGGGTTGCGACGCCGCGACTGCCGCACGGCGTCGATGGGCCCTGCCGGGACGCCGTCGTGAGACCGCTGCTGGAGGATCTTCTCGCGGAACGTGCGGTGGTCCGCCCCGTGCTCTGGTATTACACCCCCATGATGCTGCCGATCGCCCGACACGTGGAGGCCGCGGCCGTGGTGTTCGACTGCATGGACGAGCTCTCCGCCTTCCGGTTCGCACCGCCGGAGCTCCGAATCCTCGAGGCCGAATTGATGAGCGCGGCGGACGTGGTGTTCACCGGAGGTTTCAGCCTATACGAAGCTAGGCGGACCCGGCACGCCAACATCCACCCCTTCCCCTCCAGCGTCGACGTCCCGCATTTTGCGCGGGCGCGCCGCGGGGCCGATCATCCGGCCCAGGCAGGCCTGCCGGGCCCGCGACTCGGCTTCTACGGCGTCATCGACGAACGGATGGACCTGGATCTCATAGCGGCGGTCGCCGACGCCCGACCCCACTGGTCGCTCATCTTCGTGGGCCCCGTAGTCAAGATCGACGAAGCGGACCTGCCCCGCCGTCCCAACATCCACTACCTGGGATTAAGGCGCTACGAAGAGCTCCCGGACCTCCTGGGCGGCTGGGACGCGGCTCTCATGCCCTTCGTGATCAATGAGTCCACCCGTTTCATCAGCCCCACCAAGACCCCCGAATACCTGGCGGGGGGCCGGCCGGTGGTCTCGACCCCGATCGCCGACGTGATGCGGCATTACGGAACGCTGCAAGGCGTGCACATCGCGGCCGGCGCCGACGCCTTCGTGGCCGGCTGTGATGCAGCCCTCGTTCAGAGAGAGAACCGGGCCTGGCTGGACGAGGCGGACGCCGCGCTGGCCAACCTGTCATGGGACCAGACCCAGGCCCGGATGGCGGTCATGGTCGACAGAGCCGCCTCGCAAAGAGACCCTGCCCCGCACGACGGAGGCCGGCGCGAGAGCCAAAGCGCCTCCGCCCTCGCTGCGGCGCCTGAGGCTCCCTTCATCCGGCCGTCGGGCCGGGCTTCGCACTACGACGCTCTCGTCGTCGGCGCGGGGTTCGCGGGTTCGGTCATGGCCGAGCGTCTGGCGTCGAGCGGACGCCGGGTGCTCCTGATTGATCGCCGGTCCCACATCGGAGGCAACGCCTACGACGAGCCCGACGCCGCGGGAGTCCTGGTTCACAGGTACGGTCCCCACATCTTCCACACCAACTCGGCGGACGTGTTCGACTATCTTTCCCGCTTCACCCCTTGGCGCCCCTATGAACATCGCGTTCTGGCCCGCGTGGGGGACCGGCTCGTCCCCATGCCCATCAACCGCACGACGCTCAACCTTCTCTACGGACTGGATCTCAGGTCCGACGAGCAGGCCGAAGCCTACCTGGCGTCGCGGGCGGAGCCGGTCGACAAGGTGGTCACATCCGAGGATGTCGTGATCTCAGCCGTCGGCCGCGAGCTCTACGAGACCTTCTTCCGAGGCTATACCCGCAAGCAGTGGGGCCTGGACCCGTCGCAGCTGGACCGTTCCGTGACGGCGCGCGTTCCGACGCGGGCCAGCACCGACGACCGCTATTTCACCGACGCCTTCCAGGCTATGCCGCTGAACGGCTACACGCGCATGTTCGAGAACATGCTCGATCATCCCGGCATCCGGGTAGAGACGAACGTGGACTTCAGGGATGTCGAGGCCGAGGTGGTCTACGACCACCTGGTTTTCACGGGCCCGATCGACGAGTTCTTCGACCACTGCTACGGGCGCCTGCCCTACCGGTCGCTCCAGTTCCGCCATGAAACGCTCCAGCAGGAAACCTTCCAGCCCGCCGCGGTCGTCAACTATCCGGACGAGACCGTGCCCTATACGCGGGTTACGGAGTACAAGCGCCTGACGGGGCAACAGCATCCCTGCACGAGCATCAGCTACGAGTATCCGTGCGACGAGGGCGATCCCTATTATCCGGTCCCCCGACCGGAGAACCAGGCGCTTTTCAAGCAATATGAGGCGCTCGCCCTCGCGCGTCACGATGTCAGCTTCGTGGGTCGCCTCGCCACCTATCGCTACTACAACATGGACCAGGTGACCGGACAGTCCCTGGCGGCGTTCCGTCGTTTGACGAGGACATCCGCCGTGTCGGGCCTGACCACAAGTCCGGGCGTCCGGGCCTGACGCCGGGCGCCGCCGAACCCATCGTTTGCTCTGACGGAGATCCGCCTTCCTAACCCATGTTATTGGGCGCCCCTGCGGGCAGGGTCAGGATGGCGTGATGTCCAGAGCGGGATCCAGATCGACAAAACCGGACGGCCTTCTTGGCCGGTTGTTGGCGCTCCTCTTCGGCCGGCCGCCGCTGATGCGCCGCTCTGGCGGCCTCCGAAGCCGGGGCGCGCCCCCGCCGCCCGCGCCGACGCCGCGCGCCTGAGCGCGGGCGTCCGATGATCTGGGCGTTCTGTCGTCAGTGAAGCTTGAGCCTTCCTGAGACCCGACGGTGGAGCCGGCTTCAGGCCGGACCAGGCGCTCGAAGCCAAGCGACCGCGCCACGATTAGCAGGCCGCCATCGGCATCATAGGTTTAGCCCAGGCGAAGGCGGCGCGCGTCGGGGTCGAGCCCTTCGACCTCGCCCAGCACTAACCTGAAATGATTGCGGCGCGCGAGCATGAGATAGTCGACACCTTCCTGTCTCGAATCCGGCGAGCCGGCCGCGACCTCGTGAAGGAGGGCTTTCGCAAATTGAAGACCGCGCGATCTATGAGAAGCACCTGGCGAGGCCCGTCGCAGGGGTCCAGCCGGCGCCCGAGACGGGCGGCGAGCTCAAGTCCGCTGCCCCGCCGCCCCCGATTACGATCTGGTTGTGCGTCCGGAAACAATCCCCGCGTCCTGCAGTGGTTGCGAAACATCCGGAGCCTCGCCTGTCCACCTGATCGAATGGGTTTGTCGAGGCCGTCCCAGCGCCAGTGACCAAAAGCGGACTCCAGCCGGCAAAGCTTGGCCGGCGGGCTATTATTCATCTTGTTCCCGTTCCATAAAGAATGACGTTCCGACAAGACCGGACTGGGTCCGCCCAGCTCTTGTGATCACGGCCTCGAGCTGAACCAATCCTAGACCGGCGCTCTTGTCAGCCTCAGATAGGTTGCTTCGAACTCCGCCTGCCTGACCAGACCGTCCCAGTCGCAAATCTCAATGGCGCGTCCTTTCCATTTGACCAGTTCCGCTGTCCGGAGCTGGGCTATGGAACGATTAACGTGAACCTCCGACAGGCCGAGGATGTCTGCAAGCACGGCCTGGCTGACAGGAAGCTCCATCTTGCAGCTTCCCGCGCGATGGACGATCTCCAGCCGGAGATAGAGTTCGCACAGGAGATGGGCGAGCCGCGCCACCGCTGTCCGACGCCCAAGACCTGCGATCCATTGCCGATGCACGGCGGCGTCGATCAGGGTATCCAGCCAGAGCAGCCGGGTGAGATGGGGTTCAGACTCCGTCAAGCGGCGCAGGCCCTCATGGGGAGATCGCGCGACTGTACAGCGGGTCAGCGCGACCACCCCGTGATCCATCGGGCTCATCATCAGACTGTGAAGATCGACGAAGTCGCCTGGCGCGTTCAATTGCGTGATTTGCCTAGAGCCGTTCGTCAGCATGACATAACGTCCGGCGAACCCGTCGAGGACCAAGGTGCTGAACCCGGGGGTTGAATGCTGACTGACGATATCCGTCCCCGCCGGTATGACGATCGGGGGTTGCAGCAGTTCTTCCAGAACCCGCGTCTCGGCTGCCGTGAGTTCGTCCCGACGCGACAGCTTCTGGATCAGGGGGCTGATCAGGACGGTCTCCTCGAGCCAGGGTGTGCCTTGGATAATCCCCGGGCGCGGGACGCGTTCCGTCACGCTCCGCTCTCGCTCAGGTTCTCAGGTTGATCTCTCCCCCGCCGTCGCCACGCCCTTGACGTCGGAAGAGATGTTGAAGCGCAACTCGCCGTCCTCGAAAACGCTGGCCTCCTGGAAGGTCCGGCTGCCGCCCAGACGGCGCTTCACCTGGGCGATCGTCCCCTGCGGCTCGTCGGCGACGACGATCTCGGTTCTCAGCACGCCGGTCCCGCGTGCGCTGTAGCGGATAGTGTAGAGAGCCATATCGCCTCCTGTTCCGGAAGCTGAATCCGGCATCAGGACCCTCGTTCCTTCTGTACGAAGCCGGACTCTCATCAAACACGCGGCGCGCGCCTAGCGGCTAGCGGCCGTCCCGCTCTTTTCCTAACCTATGTAAGTGCGGTTCGCGCCCAGGGCGTCACTCTGGGCTCAGGAGTCCGACATGCAACCTATGATCAGCCTCGCCAATCCAGGCTGCGGCCTTCATCGTCCGCACCTGGATCTGGACGACCACCCTGTCTTCCAAGCGCTTCCCCACCGCTTTCAATCGACCGCTCTGGCCCGCCGCCGGCTGACGTCCTTGCCTGCCGGCCAAGCCTTGGAGGAAGACGGTTTCCTCTCCTTTGTTCTGGCGGGGGTCCTGGGCCTCTTCCCTAAAAGCGACGGCGTCTGCGTTGCGACCATCGTCGCGGGGTCTGTCCACGGTTGGGATCAAGCCCTGGAACCCGACGGCGACCGCCCTCCGGCTCGGGCGCTGATCGACACCACTCTTTGCCGCGTACCCGCGGACTGCGTCGTCGAGCACCTCGGCCGCGACTGGCTGACTCGTCTGGTAGCCCGCCAGTCATCTGGTCGCCTGAGCGGTCTGGCCGCCGAAGCGGTCTGCAACGCCTCCCATCTCGTTCAGGAGCGGCTGGCCAAATGGCTGGTCCGGCTGCATTGCGGGGCCAACGGCGCTCCCCTGCGCCTGACCCAGGCCGATTTCGGCGCCATGCTCGGCGTGCAGAGAACCAGCGTCAACGCGGCCGCTGGACGCCTCCAGGCCCAAGGACTCGTGCGTTTCGGTCGTGGGAAGGTCCAAATCCTGAATCTGGCAGGCCTACGGGCCGTTTCTTGCGGTTGCGGCGATCGCGGAGTTTCCGCAGCGGCCGCGACAACCGCGTCGCTCCGTCCGCCGGAAGCCGCCAGCTGGGTCTCCCGCGATGTCCGCGTGCACGACACGGCCTGATCAGGGGACGTCGGCGAGGGATTGCGACAGGAGTCCCGCCGCCTGGGTCGATGGGTCCGCCTGGGCTCCGCGAAGAAGGTCCTGGCCCGCGAGCAAAATGCCGACCGCGACCACAACCACGGCGCCTGCCGCAGCCGCCAGCAGGGACCAGGCGCGGCGCTTGCGAAATGCGCGAGCTTTGGTGGGAAAAGAAACGACGACGCCCATGTCTCCAGCCTTTCGGCGCCATAACGCGAGGAGCGGCGTTCTGGACGAGAATGTCGTCTTGACGACACTGGGGATGGCAGGCGAAGGAAGGTCGCCAGGAGGCGCGCGACGCCTTCCCGAAGAGAAGGCCGCAGACCCGGTCTGGACACGCACCGGGGTCGGCGCGTCCGACCGCGCAGCCCGACCGCAGACGTCGCCGCAACCGGACCGCCACGGCACGCATGATCCCGAGCAGGCGTGAATCAGCTTCAGCCCAGCGGCTTCTGGTAGATGTCGCCGGATGACCGGGCGATGATCCGGGAGATTTCATCCAGGACGGCTTGTTCGCCGCTCGTCCCGCCAAGCGATCTCGCCGCCTGAAGAAGGGCCTCGATTTCGCCCAGTTTTCCCGGAAGCGCCGGGAGTTCCTGCGTCCTGATAGTCTGCTCGCGCGCGCTCATGGTTCTGCTCCTTGCACTTTCGAAGCAACGTCGCGCAGGTCGCCCTGCTCCATCCGACTTATCAAAATCCTTGATCCGCGCCGCCAAGTCCGCAACCCGGCCAAAGGCGCAGCCTCACCGAGCCTACTTTGACTGAACGCTGATTTCTTTGGCAGTAAGATCGGCAGACGGTCGGCTCTGCGGTTCCCCCTTAGGCGTAATCGCCGGTCTTCCGCCGGTCTTCGGCTATTGATTCAGCCGGAAGACGCGCAAACCCGGCAGACTTCGCGACCCTCGTTGCGGACGATGATCTCAAGCAAGAAGGCGCCGCCCTCCCGGACAGGCCTTTCGCGCAAGATTTCCGAAAGAAAGAGGACCGCCTCCCGCCAGGCATCAGCATCCGACGACGCTACGCTTTGGAGAGCCATCTCAGGATCAACGCCGCTAACAATGAAGTCATAGGTCGCCATGATGACATCTACGTCCGGGCGGCCGCCCGGTGCGCAAATGGCGGATACCGGACATAGCCTCGATGGTGACCAGCCATGATGACGCGAGCGAGCCTAGCGCAGTTGACTGTCCTTGCTTCCACGCCGGTTGATGCCCCCGGTCACCATCCGTGCATCCCGACCGGATTGGCAGGATACGCAGGTCACCGCCCCCGACATGGCGCGTCGGCGCGCTTCGGGGATGGCGTCGCCGCACTCAAGACAGAATTCTCGGCCGGGTCCCGTGGGCATTCGCGCGCGAGCGTTGAGGACGCCGTCGACGACGGTGTCGTGAATCTGATCGAGCACAGCGCCGTCTCGGGTCCAGCCGCCGGCCATGAATGTCCCCTCCCTTTCGATGATTGAGGGTGCGATATAGGCGGCGCGCGCCTGATCCCAGCGTGGCCGGCAAGGTTCACCGCACTATCCTAGAGTGTTTCAGATTGGCGAGACGGCTGGATCAAATCTGGAGGCCGCGCGTCTGCTTCGTGTAGCCGTAACGGTCGCAGACGTCGGTGAAAGTCGCCGATCCCGCACAGTGAGTCCGACGAGATGACCTACGATGGAGCGCGCGCGCCCGCACCGAAACAATGGCCGTCCGACACTTGTGAAGGAACGTCGTCTCCCACCGGAAGTTAAGCTGACGGAGGGTATCAGCATGATCATCATCGCCTTGTCCGTCGCACTTGTGCTGGACGCTTCGCCAAATGCAGAGACGGCCGCCAAGCTCGTCCGCCGCGAGATCGCAGCGCAGGACATCCAGGCTGCGTCTCTTGTGAGCGTAGCCGTCACGCTGGAGTGCACGGCCCGTGCAAGCGGTAAGGTGGTCAACTGTCGCGTACTCGGTGAGACGCATCCGGGACTCGGTTTCAGTGAGGCGGCCCTGGCCTTGATGAAGGATGCTACCGTCAAGCCCGGTTCAGCAGACTTCCAGTTTGCCCGCACAATCCAGTTCACACCCTGAGCGCCAACCCAAAATCCTCATAGCCACCCACGGCCTGCGTTTCCTCACCAGAATGCGACCTGGAGACAGCGCATCGGATCAAGGCAGCTCGCCGCTGGCGCCCGGTTTCGTAATGCGAAGCGACGCGGCTCCAAGTTGGTCGCTGCTGGAGCATGATCTCCGCTTCATCTCGAGATCAAGGCAGTAGCGCCCTTTGCGGTCTCAGGCGTTGACCAGAACGCCACGCATCTGTTGGTATGAAACCGCGCCGCGAAATGAACCCATGGCCGCAGATCCTGAAACGAACTCTGAACTGGATGTCGTCGTCATCGGCGCGGGGCCTGCAGGCCTGACCGCGGCCCTCTATCTGGCGCGGTATCGCCGGAAGGTTCTCGTGCTGCATGACGGGAGGAGCCGGGCCCTACGCATTCCTCTCACCCATAACGCTCCCGGATTCCCGGAAGGCGTTCGGGGACCGGATTTGATCGCCCGCATGACGCGCCACGCCGTTCAGTACGGCGCCGCCATCCAGAAGGCGGAGGTGGCCGCCGTCAAGGCCTTGGCGGGCGGATTCAGCCTTAATCTTACGGACGGGCCTACGCTCGTGAGCCGCGCCGTTATCCTGGCGACCGGCGTGGATCTCAACCAGGTCGATCTGCCGGAGAGGGTCCATGAGGCGGCCATCCGCGCGGGGGTGCTGCGCTACTGCCCGATCTGCGACGGCTATGAGCACTTCGGCAAACGCATAGGCGTGATCGGATGCGACACCAATGGCGCTGCTGAAGCCCTCTTCCTGCGAGGGTATTCCCAGAACGTCACTCTCATGCCGCTTGATCGTCCCGAACTGTCCTCCGCCGAGGCCCGGGTTCTGGCCGATGCGGGGATCCGGCTGGAAGCCGGCGCCCTGCGCGCTCTCGAGCCAGGCGCCGATGACGTCACCGTGCGTCTCGACACAGGCGCCTCGCTGGCGTTCGACGTGATCTACCCGGCCCTGGGGCGTCGACCGCGCTCAATCCTGGCGGAGCAGCTCGGGCTCGTTCTCACGGAGGCCGGCTGCGTGACCCCCGATGCTGTCTTCGAAAGCCGGGTGGCGGGCGTCTTCGCCGCAGGAGATGTTGTCGAAGGCCTGGATCAGATCAGCGTGGCCATGGGGCACGGCGCCGTAGCGGGCACCAGGGCCCACAACTGGCTGCGCGAGCAGGAGCAGGCCACGCTCCAGAGCCGGACCTAGCGGCCAGGCCGCCGCAGGTGCGTCGACCCAGGAACAGCAGATGGCGCCTGACGTTGCGGTTCTATGAGTGAACTCGTCGCCAATATCGTCGGCTCGGCCGCCGCCGTCTGCTCCATCACCAGTTTCGCGCCCCAGGGCGTCAAGATCTGGAAAGAGAAGGACGCCTCGGCGGTGAGCCTGAAGACATATGGGCTGACCGTCACCTGCTTCATCCTCTGGGTGATCTACGGCGTCATGACCGAAGCCTGGCCTGTGACGATCGCGAACGCCTGCGCCCTGGCCATGGCGTCGGGCGTGCTGTTCATGAAGTGGCGCTTCAGGGACAATGGTCCCCGAGTGGCGAAATCCTAATGTCCCGGCCGACGCCTTCCCTCGCGACCGATCCGGATGAGACGCCTATGCGACATAAGGTCTCCATAGAGAGTGGCAGAGGAATAATTTCGCAGCCGCCTTGGAGCGCGAGGCGCTGACGAGAGCGCTAAGGCGCGGACGGCAGACAACCCCGTCAAGCTCCAAGTCTTCAAGATTCCTCATCACGCCCTCAGATCCGCGGCTGCCCGGTATCCCGCCGTGGGCGAAGCGTTCTGGCGCGACTGCATGGTTGACGCCGCCATCTTGTCGCAATGGGTCGTGAGCATGGGGCGGCGGGACGCCGTCGGCCGGATTGCTCATCTCCTTTGCGAAACTGCGACCCGCCAGGGCGTCCGCGAGAGCCGGTCGAACTGTTTCGGGTTTCCCCTGACCCAGAACCAGATTGCCGACGCCACGGGCATGACCTCCGTCCACGTCAACCGGACCCTGAAAGCTCTCCGACCCGCGGCGACCCTCGCCGGCCGGTCCGTCCACATTCTGGACTGGGATCGGTTGGTCGGGTTCGCCGATTTCGACCCAACCTATTTGCAGCGGGGCGTCGCCCCGGGCGACAGATTGCGGATAGCCGAGGCCGACTGATCGGCCGTCCCTAGATCGGCGCGGCGTCCGCACGAAGGTAGGCTGGATTAAAACTCGCTAGGGCCACTAGGCCGCATGGTCATGGATTTCGACCCAGCCGGCGCGCCAGGTCGCTAAACCACGGCCCCGCAACTCAGCGAGCGTGCGGTTCACGTGCACCGACGAAAGCCCTAGGCAGTCGGCGAAATCTTCCTGGGTCATGGTCAGGCTGAACCCGTCTTGGTCTGCCAGTCCCGCCATGGCGATCCGGACGTCGAGCTCGCACAGGAGATGAGCCATCCGCCCGAGCGCGTCCTGGCGTCCTAGCCGGTGAAACCATTCACGCTGGATCGCCCCGTCGATCGCCAGCTCCAGCATGAACAACCGGCCAAGATGAGGCTGGGTCTCGATCAGGTCCGCCATAAGGCGGTGAGGCAGGGCCGCAGTGATACAGTCGGTAAGCGCCAGGACGCCATGGTCCACCTGCTTCATCACCAAGCTGTGCAGGTCCAGAAAATCTCCCGCTACGCTCAGCTGGTTGATGGAGCGCGCGCAGCTCTGAAAGGCCTTGATCCGGCGGCGAGCCCCGAAACGAGGAGGCGACAGTCGGACGGCCGAACGCCCGCAAGGAGGATCAGTTCTCCTGCGCGATGCAGCACAGGGGCGTCAACCGCGTGCTCAAGCGCCGTCCGCTCGGCGGGGCTGAGCCTGTCCCGCTTCTCGAGCTTGGCGATCAGGCTCCGCGCCGGCGTGTGGCCCGAGATCATCCGATGTTCACGTTCCCGCGTATAGATGTCCATCATGACGCTTTACAAATATATCGTCACCCAACCGGACAAGGAACTGGTGCTCGAGAACGAAGCCCTTTCTGACGCAGTCGCCTATAGCGAAGGGGTGCGTTTCGCGGCCGAAATGCTCTCTGAACAGTCCTCAACAGGGCAGACACCCATCAGCTTGGGCCTGGTCGTTCGTGATCCACACGCCCGAGAAATCCTGCGTTTGGATATCCAGGCTTCTGCCCCGCCCGTTACGGGCTCCCGAACGGGTCGAATACTGTCGCCATGAACCCGTCCGATAGGCTCGTAAGAAGCGGCTCCATGGGCGGAATATGAAGCCATGACCCAAACTGGGGCTTCTATTCAGGAGCCGTCTTTCGGGAAGACGACACTGGGGCCGCGCGCTCTTCGCCGACATGATGTTCGACCCGGCCGCTCTCGATCTCCGTTCGGGAAAACACCTCCTCCTGACCGTCGATAAGCAGTTCGTCCGGACCGTCGTCGCCCAGTTCCTCGGGCGTCTCGACCTGGCCTTGCTGACCAGCGGCCTCGGACGCGCGCTGGACGGGCTGTTCCCCCGCTCTCGACGCCTCGCTGCGGGTTTCGGCCCCATCGGCCGATCGGTTGCTGCTCATTAGTCTGCGCCTCCTGCGAAGTCGGGCCTCATACATCAACTCGGAACTCGCCCTAGGGTTCGAAGACGGGCCGGACGAGACGCGCCGCCAATCGAGGGCCAGGCGTGCATAGGCAACGTCTTGGACCGATACCGGTCTTACCGGAACACGAGCGGGGCCCAGCCGGTTGGTCGACATCATATGGAGGACAGACAATGAAAGCCGTCAATCTCGTCACCCTGCTGCTGGTTATCATCGGCGCCGTGAACTGGGGCCTCGTCGGCGCCTTTGATTTCAACCTCGTTTCCGCCCTCTTCGGCGACGGCTCCGCGGTCGCCCGCGGCGTCTACGTTCTTGTCGGGCTTTCGGGCCTCTGGCAGTTGGCTCTCTTCGTACGGGCTTTGCAGATCGATGAACCTCGCGCAGAAGCCGGCGGCCGCTTGGCCCGCTGACCCGCGATGAGGCCGGCCCGTCCGCCCCCCGCGTTTCGCTGGTCCAGTCCCTCTGGGCCTCGCGGTTTAGTTCCGGCTCGATCCAGGATAGCGCCCAGAAAAATCACGGCGTTTGGTGCGACAGGCGGTAAGCCGGGCAGACCGCCCTCGTCTGCTGTAGCTCTTTCGTTCATCTCGATCCTCATTGTTAAGCCGACAGCTCAACGACGCAGCACATCGTTTCTGGTCGGATCGGCCCATACGCGTCGTCAGCGGGAATCAGGCTCTCGCCTGATCGATAGGCTGAACGGTGTGCGATTACATCCACCGGTCATCCTGGCTTCCATGCTTTCAAGTATTGAGACCGCGCCGACCAAGATCCATGGCTTGGTGGATCGCGTTTCTGAGGTCATCAAGCGTAAAAGGTTTTGCTAATCGCGTGCGCAATCCCGGCTCGCGACCCTCGCTGTCGGCGTAGCCGGTGGCTAGTATGCCCGGCAACTCCGGCTGCTGTTGGCGCAGGGTGTCCAAAAGCTCCGTCCCGGTCATGCCCGGCATGACGTGGTCTGCAATGACGAGCTCCACCGGCCAGCCCGACGTCAGCAGTTCCAACGCCTGCCGTCCGGAATCGGTTGTCGCCACGGAGTGCCCCAGCTCTTCAAGCATGGCCGCAGTATTCGTCAGGACCAAAGGGTCGTCGTCAACCGCCAGGACCCGCAGCGGAGGCGAATTGGGAACTTGAGGCTCCTTTCGCGCCGATAGAAGGGTTTTGCTGTCATAGGCCGCTCGGGGCAGCCACAGACTGACCGTGGTCCCCTTCCCCTTCCGGCTCATAATCTCCAGCTTCCCTCCCGACTGGAGCATCAGGCCGTGAACCATGGACAGACCCAAGCCGGTTCCCTTGCCTACGCCCTTGGTCGTGAAGAAGGGTTCAGTGGCGCGGGCCGCGGTCTCGCGGTCCATGCCTTCCCCCTCGTCAGCGACGCTGAGGCGCACATATGGCCCGGGCGTCAGCACAGGGTCGTTCGCCTCCACAACCTCGCAGGTCGCCGACATTTCAATCCGCCCGCCGCGAGGCATGGCGTCGCGAGCGTTGACCACGAGGTTCACGACAGCCCGATCGAATTGCACGGGGTCGGTTCGTACCGCGTCGAGCTCGGGCGCGAGCGAGAAGCGTATTTCGTGAACCGACCTTAAAAGGCTCTCTAGAAAATCTCTTTGTTCTCCTAGCCTCGCGGCGAGATCAAAGGTTTCGATGTTGAGCTCCTGCTTCCGCGCGAAGGCTAGCAGGCGTTGAGTCAGTTGCGCTCCCCGTTCAGCGCCGAGGATCGCATTGTCCAACAACGGCGTTATGCGAGGATCCGACGGGAGACGTTTGCGCAAGAGATCCAGACTGCCGAGGATGGCGGCGAGCAGATTATTGAAATCGTGAGCGATTCCTCCTGTCAGCTCGCCAATTGCCTCCAGCTTTCTGGATTGGAAGAGGGCCTCGCGCGTTTTCTCCAGGGCTTTCTGATACTCAACCCTTTCCGTGATGTCGCGCGTCACCTTTGCGAAGCCGAAGAGCTCGCCCTCGTCGTTTCGGATCGCGTCAATGACTACATGGGCCCAGAAGCGACTTCCGTCCTGTCGCAGGCGCCACCCCTCCTTCTCGAACCGCCCTTCGCGCGCCGCGATCTCCAGCGCCTGCCCGGGTCTGCCGTCCCTTCGGTCTTCCGGCGTGTAGAAGCGGGAAAAATGGGAGCCGAGCACATCTTGGCGCTTATAGCCCTTGATGCGTTCGGCTCCCGAGTTCCAACTACTGATCCGTCCCGCTGGATCCAGCATGTAGATGGCGTAGTCGGTCACTCCGTCTACAAGGATCTGAAACTGCTCCTGGGTCCGCCGCAGCGCCTCGGCGGCCTTGCGGCGTTCAGAGAGGTCGCGTGTCACCTTGGCGTAGCCGATTAGGCCGCCCTCCCCGTTTCGGATAGGATCGATGACAACATGAGCCCAGAAGCGCTCTCCCCCTTTGCGGAGTCTCCAGCCCTCCTGTTCGAAACGCCCCTCTTTCGCGGCGATGGCCAACGCCCGCGCAGGCAAGTCGACAGCCCGATCCTCTGGCGTGTAGAAACCAGAGAAATGCTGTCCAAGGATCTCATGCGCCGTGTATCCCTTGAACCTCTCGGCGCCGGCGTTCCAGCTCACGACCCGCCCCCCTTCGTCCAGCATATAGACGGCATAATCGGTGATCGCTTCTACCAGCAGCCGGTAACGCTCGTTGTCTTCCATTTGATGTGACGAATTCCCCCAGCGCCCGCGCGCGACAGTTTTGGCGAACGGTGTCGCCGCGCCGGGGTTCCTTATGTCGCCTGCCGGACAAAGCCCATCCTGAACGACCTGCCCGCGGGTCGCCGGGGCGGCGGGGGGGCGGGGGGGCGCCCGTAGCATCGAGCAGGCCGCGATCAAGCCTAAGCGCCGGGACACAGTTCCCCTTGACGCGACACTGGGGCGTCCCAAATAGCGCTCGCCTTCAACCTTCACTGGAGATGGTGGATGCGAACTGTCGTAGTGGAACCCTTTGGAGATGTCTGGTCCGTTCGCGTGGAGGATACCGAGCCCCAGCTATTCGCGCGAGGGCGGGAGGCTGAAAACGCCGCAAAAGGGATCGCGGAGAGGCTGGCTGCAGCGGGGGATCAGGTCGAGCTCCATTTGAGCTTGCGCAACGGACAGCTGGCCGGGCGCTTCGTGTGTCTTCCGCCGATCTCCGATGATGACAGCCCGCTCTTGGTCGGCGGCAGCTTGCTGGCGCGAGCGTCGCTGAAACGTAGCGCGGACGTGCCAGCCTAGATGAAGGAAGGCCCGCCCTCCGGGAGGGCGGGCTTCGACAACAGAACCGGAGCTCGGCGCTGGATCATACTGGCGCACCCAAGGCCATGTTTGCAGTTGAAAGGCGGCTCTACGCTCCGTGGGCGTCCGAGGACCGCGCTTTACGCCCCATTCATCCACCGCTCGTGAACCCCGCCACCCGCCGCCCCATTGTTCCTTTTTTGTTCTCGTGTAGGATTCCGGCCCGGGTCGGCTCTTGAGGAGAACGAACATGGAAACGAAACCCCCTGGCCCCGATGAGGCCTTCGCTCGCGATCTGCAGAAGTTGGACCGCAATCTCGAACAGCGCGAGCTCGCGGATATCCCGGCGCCGACGGTCGATCTGATCGTCGGCCTGGTCGCGGGTATGCGGCTCGTGGGGCGTTCTCAGTGAGCGACTTCTCCCCAACCCCCGCCGAGCTGCAACTCGCTCAAATGGTCGCCGTCTGGCGCCAAGGTGAGGCGGCAAAGCACGACCCAGTGCTGGTTAACATGCTGGCGCGTCATGCAGCGACCCTGAACGGCATCGCTCCGGGCGCTGCCGAAAAAGTGCAAGCCGCCTTTGAGGACATGCGCGCCCGTGGCGTTTCGCTGAGCGCCGCTGCCGGAGGCCGCCGATGACGCGATACAAGGGCATGTCCAGCAAGCAGGTTTTGGACGCGAACGATCTGGCGGAGCTGGATGACATCTACCGCCGGCTTCAAAGGCTGCACGGCCAGCTGAACCCGGTTTCGTGTCAGCGCTTCCCGCTGATGGCCGCCTCCGCCACTGTGAAAGCGGCCTGGACCGATCTCAGCGGCGCAGGCTCAAGCTGGAGCTATCCCTACGAAGGGATGGCTCGCGCAATCGCGAGGTCGAAGAGCGTGCTAGGGCCGCCGGATTCCACAACTGGCTGAGGCCGTGAGAGGATTGACCCGTGTGCACAACTACCGCCTGCACGTCCCCGCCAATCAACTCGATGAGCCGTTCCGCGACGCAGGACGGACCCTCGTGTTTTCGGGGCGGTCTGCCCAACCTGGCGCCGGCGGATTACCGGATCGGCCGCCCCTGTCGTCGCACTGGGCGCCGATGCTATTGCGTATGACGCCCTGGGCTTGGAAGAGCCCGGCGGGCAGACCGGTCTTGAACTTCCGCTAGGCCGCAGATCCGCCAGCCGAAGCCGAATCATGGAATCCTTTTCCATCTTCCTGCATTCAAACAGTCAGGAGCCGGAATGATCGAACCCGAACAGCATCGCTATTTCGCCTACGCCGAGGGCCTCGGCCAAGCGCACGGCCACGTTCTGGAAGCCGGCAGTTTTGAGGCTGCAGCTGTAGGCTACACCGAGCTCTACTCGCCGCCGGTCGATGCAGATGACGAGATTCGCGTCTTCGTGGTCGACCTTGAGGGCGGCCAGGAGCACTGCTTCGTCATCGATCTCGGAGACGGCCAGGCCGAACCCTGCAACTGAGCTCAGGGAGCGAATCACCGGGCCCGGTGTTGAGTCGGCGGCGCATGCGGCGCCCCCCGGAGGTCCGACATGGCTTATCGCCCCACCTGGCAGGGACACCTGCGCCTTTCCCTCGTGACATGCCCGGTGGCGCTTTACACGGCGACAAGCTCCGGCGGCGATGTGCGGTTCAATCTGATCAACCCCGAGACCAATAACCGCATTCGAATGGTGACGACCGACCCTGACACTGGACCTGTGGAGCGCTCGTCTCTGGTCAAGGGCTACGCGGTCGCCAAGGACGAGTACATTCTGCTGACCGACGAGGAGATCAAGTCGGTCAAGCTGGAGAGCACCAAAACGATCGACATCGAGCGCTTCGTCCCCGAGGAAGAGATCGACCGCCTTTATTGGGACAACCCCTACTATCTGGCGCCGGCGGGGGCCTTGGCCGAAGAGGCGTTCGGCGTCATCCGGGAAGCCATGAGGTCGGAAGGCAAGATCGCCCTCGGACGCGTGGTTCTTTCCACCCGGGAACGCCTGCTGGCGCTGGAGCCGCGCGACCAGGGAATCTTGGCCTATTCCCTGCGCACGCGCGACGAGGTCAGGCCGTCGCGGGACGTTTTCGGAGCCATTGCAGATCAGGCGCCCGACCCAGCCATGGTCGATATCGCTCGTCGGATCATCGAACAGAAAGCCGGCCCCTTCGATCCCGACCAGTTCGTCGACCGCTACGAGGAAGCGCTCAAGGCGCTCATCGCTGCGAAACAGAAGGGCCACAAGCCGATCCGCGCATCTGAGCCTGAAGATACGGACGTGGCGGACCTTATGGCCGCATTGCGCGCCAGCCTGGACAGCGGCGCTTCGCCTCGTCGTCGGGCCGGCGCCAAGAGCTCCGTGGCGCCGGCGAAAGCGCGTCGGACCACGCCGCGCCGCAAGGTCGGCTAGGGGCTGCTGCGCCGCAGGTTAAAGCCTCGAAACCGTCCACGTCGCCCATCTCGGCCTCCCGGATTTCGATGCTAAGGGCCAGGCGCTACCGGGGCGGGTTGACCAATGCGGCGCCTGCGCGATTTGAGCGAGGCCTATCGCCCGGGCGATTAGGGGAGCGGCGGGAACGAAGTCGGCGAAGCCTGATTGTCCTTCAAGGAGATCAGGGAATGGCCAAAACTCTAATCGGGGGCGATCACGTCAACTGGGATCCGGAAACGGTCAAGTGACAGGCAGGATCCGAAGACTCCACACTGGAGAGTACGCTTTCACGAGCCAGGCGTACCCCCGTTCGGCCGCTAAGCTTTTCTGTGAGATCACGACCGGCGAAACGAACGATATCGATGGCGACACGAGCGCCTTTCTGCAACACGCGCGACACGATGAATGACGCAGACCTTCTACACGATCGGACATTCGAACCGGAGCTTTGAGGATTTCGTCGGGCTGTTGCAGGAGTCGCAGATCAGGCGGGTGGTGGACGTTCGCAAGATTCCCATGTCCAGAGCCAATCCTCAGTTCAACCAAGGAACCCTTTCTGCCGCGCTGGAAGCGTTTCAGATTTCCTATGAGCATAGCGTTTCTCTCGCCGGCAGGCGCGGAAAAGTCGGCGGCCTGGCGGAAGATGTTAACGGACTCTGGCGCAACAGGAGCTTTCATAACTACGCCGACTACGCCCTCTCACAGGCCTTTGTTGAAGGACTGGAAAGCCTGATCGAGGCAGGCCGCCGTCAACGCTGCGCCGTCATGTGCGCCGAGGCGGTCTGGTGGCGGTGCCATCGCAGGCTCATCGCCGACAACCTGCTCGCTCGCGGCGCGACGGTCCTGCACATCATGGGAAGCGGCCGTCTGGAACCGGCTCGACTTACCACCGGGGCGCGCGTCATAGACGGGACGGTCGTCTACCCGCCAGACAGGGATAGCATCGCCCCGCATGGGGGGCCACGACGCCGGAGACTTGCGTGACAGCAGTCGACGGGAATACACCTGCGCCGCATTGCGATACTAGCCGCCATTGCGTGAAAATATTGGCTCGTGATCATTACCCACAAAAGCTCGATGTTCTCACGTCCATTGCCTGAACCTGGCGCCGTCGATAGCCACAGCTAAGACGATAATCCTCTCAAATGCGTCTATTCTTTTCGGCGATGACTTAAATCACTGAGTCCCGTTGAAGAAAGCGGCCCAGTCCTCCATCAACTGATATCGCTTAGCCATCATATCGCCTCGACGATAGGCAGCTTCGACCTTGTTATTTACGGTATGCGCCAGAGCCATTTCTGCTGCTTCCTGCGGGTACGTAGTACGTTCGGACACCCAGTCACGGAAAGTGGATCGGAATCCATGAGGTACGGCCGGTATTTTCATGCGCCTGAGCACGGAAGACAGCGTCATATCTGAAAGCGGTTGACCGCTTGATCCTGGGAATACCAGGTCTATGCCAGCCCATTTGGGCGTGGCCTTCAGAAGACTGAGCGCTGAACCAGAAAGTGGAACTCGGTGCACCCTCCCCGCCTTCATTCGCTCTGCTCCAATGGTCCAGAGGCGCCGATCGAGATCGATCTCTGACCAAAGCGCACCTCTTACCTCGCCGGATCGTGCCGCAGTGAGGATAGCAAACTCCAACGCCCGGGCGCCCGACCCTGACACGCCGCGCAACTTCGTCATGAATTCCGGCAACTCGTCAATCGGCAAAGCTCTGTGATGAACGACCTTCTTCACCCTCGAAGGCTTGGCCAATAGTTTGTCCAGATGGCCGCGCCATCTCGCAGGGTTTGGTCCGGAGCGGTATGCACGGGCTGTCGCCCAATCGAGCACCATTTCCAATCGTCCTCTAAGCCGACTGGCCGTCTCCGTCTTCGTGGTCCAAATGGGATCCAGTATCTCCATCACGTGCGACAGGGCGACTTCCTCGACGCCGAGATTTCCGATCACCCCGTACACATATTTTTCGAGCGTCGCCGCCCATTGCGCTCGATGTTTGGGGTTTTTCCAGCTTGCCTCATGCGCTGCTACGTAGGCTTCAGCGGCAGCCCGGAAGGTGATGCCCGCGGTCCTAGTAGTCTTGAGAGCGTTTCGTGCTGCTCGCGCCGTTTCAATGGGATCGACGCCGCGGCGGATCTGATCACGGGCGTCCCGCGCCGCTTCCCGCGCCTTCGCAAGCGTCACATCGGGAAAGCCGCCTAGCCCCATCTCCCTACGCTTCGAGCCTATCGTGACCCGTAGCACCCAGGTCCTGCCGCCGGTCGGCAACACCTGCAAGGCTAGTCCCGCGACCCCGCCGACAAAATGCAGGCCGGGTTCGCGCAGTCTCGACACGGACAGAGGGCCAAGCTCTTGAGCCTTTCGGGGCATTTTACACCCATCAACCAACCCATCAAAAAATCTGCGCCTGAGTGATAACCGATGAAACGTCCTGAGGCCAATCAATACAGGCTACGGCTGGGTTTGAGCGGCGTGAGCATTCCGCTGAAATGGCTTGAAATAGCGCTCCCGCTGACACCCTGTCCGCCACACACATTGTTTTTATTGAACTTTTCCTGCCCCCGAATTACCCATCTGAGTTTACTTGGGGCGAGGCCGCGGCGGCGGTTCATAGGCTGTGCAGCAGCATAATCGCCCAAAGAAACTGCCGCACATCCAGAGTACGCGGCGCCACTGGCGACCTCACATCACGGAAATCAGGTTCCTGACTAGCCGTGCAGGGCATGTTCCGATGACGGATCGAAGCGCCCCTCACGGCTAGTCTGCTCGTAATGACTAGCGAGCTACGGAATCACCAAATCCTCACGCGATCGGCCGGTTTAAGGTAAAAGCGCGTGCCGGATTTGATTTTGAAAGCATCATACCAGGCGTCGACGTTTCTAACGGATCCGATGACACGGTACTCGGGCGGACTATGCGGCCCCCGCGCGATCTGGTTCTTCAGCGCATCCTCGCGATACTTCGATTGCCAGACCTGAGCCCAACCGTAGAAGAAGCGCTGGTCGCCGGTGACGCCGTCGATCACCGGCGCCGGCTGGCCCTTCAACGACAGGTGGTAGGCCTCAAGCCCGACCGCCGTGCCGGCGGCGTCGCCGATGTTCTCGCCCATGGTCAGGCTACCCTGAATGTGGAAACCCGGTAGAGGCTCGAACTCGTCATACTGGGCGCCCAAGCGCGCGGTCAGACCATCGAAATTGGCCTTGTCCTCGTCCGTCCACCAGTTGCGCAGAACGCCGTCGCCGTCAGACTTGGAGCCCTGGTCGTCGAAGCCGTGGCCGATCTCGTGACCGATGACGCCGCCGATGCCGCCGTAGTTGACGGCCGGGTCCGCGTCCGGATCGAAGAAGGGCGGCTGCAGGATGGCCGCGGGGAAGGCGATTTCGTTGTTCACTGAGCTGTAATAGGCGTTCACCGTCTGGGGAGTCATTCCCCATTCCTCCTTATCCACGGGCCGGCCCAGCCTCGATACGTCGTCTTGCCATTCGAAGCGCGCCAGCCTCTGAGCATTGCCGAACAGGTCGTCGGCCTTGATCTCGAGGCCCGAATAGTCTCGCCACTTGTTCGGGTAGCCGATCTTGACGGTGAATTTCTGCAGCTTCTCCTGAGCCGCCGCCTTGGTCTCGGCGCCCATCCAGGTCAGGTTGTCGATGCGGTGCGACAGGGCGGTGCGCAGGTTGGCGACCAGTTCTTCCATCTTGGCCTTGGATTCGGCCGGGAAGTATTCGGCGACGTACAGACGACCCGCCGCCTCGCCCAGGGCGCCTTCGGCGAAGCTGATGGCGCGCTTCTCGCGGCTGCTTTGCTCCGGTTGCCCGTCCAAATCTCTATACCGAAACTCCCAGTGAGCGTCGGCAAAGCGTTGCGAAAGATAGGGAGCGGCCGCGTCCGCAGTGTGGAACGCCTGCCAGGCCTGAAGGGTGGCCACCGGCGTCTGGGCGAAGACGGCGGCGATCTTGGGCATGGCCGTGTTCTGACGCACGATCAGGCGGTCGATCGAGCCCAGGCCGGCGGCGTTGAAATAGCCGTTCCAGTCAAAGCCCGGCGCATCGGCGGCCAGGGCCTGGATCGAGTATTCATTATAGGTCTTATCGCGATTGCGGTTCTCGATCGGGGTCCAGTGGGCCTGGGCGATCCGATCTTCCAGGGCGACGACGGCGGCCGCCGAACCGGCCGGGTCGGCCCAGCCGATGTGGGTCAGCATCCGCTCGATATAGGCCTGATACTTCTCCTTCTTGTCGGCGAACCGGGCGTCCAGATAGTAGTCGCGGTTGGGCAGCCCCAAGCCGCCCTGGCCCGTCGTCACGGCGTAGCGGGTCGGATTCTTCTGGTCGATGGTGATGCCGGTGCCAAAGAAGGAGCCGCCCACGCGGCCCTGGGTCTGGCCCATGTAGGCGGCGATCTTCTCATGGGTGTCGGCGGCGCGGATAGCGGCCAGATAGGGGGCCAGCGGCTGGGCTCCCAACGCCTCGATGCGGGCCTCGTCGATGAAGGCGCGGTAGGCGTCGGCGATCTTCTGCTCGTCCGAACCGGGGGCCAGGTCGGTGCGCGCGGCCAGATCCGTGACCAGCTTCTTCATGCGGTTGTCGGACAGTTCGCGCAGCAGGGCGAACGAGCCGTAAGAGGTGCGGTCCGAGGGGATGGTCAGTTGATCAACCGCCGCGCCATTAGCGTAGCGGAAGAAGTTGTCGCCAGGATCGACCGAGGTGTCGCGGCCCGACAGGTCGAAGCCCCAGGTCCCGTATTTCGGCGCCTCCGTGCCCTGCCAGCCCGAGGCGCCGCCTTGCGCCGCCGGCGTCTGGAACAATTCGAAGACGCTGCACGCCTGGTCAATGCAGGCGTGATCATGTCCATCCTGAGCCAAGGCGGCGGCCGGCGCCAGAAGCGCGGCGGCGGCCGCCCCTGCGAGCAGTACTCTCATCAAGTCGATCCTTTGCTAATGTAGAGCTCTTCAGCTCACGTTGATGCGTTGAGGTGCGACGCCAGCACCGTCATGGGCATCGGTCCGGACATCACGACGCGGTCGTGGAAGGTCTTGAGCGAGAAGCCGCGACGGCGCTCGGCCTCGGCCCGCAGGCGGGCGATCTCGATCTCGCCCAGCTTGTAGGCGCAGGCCTGGCCAGGCGCGGCGCAGTAACGTTCGATCTCGCGCGCCGCGCGGTTTTCGGGCTCGGCGGCCGTGGCGGTCATGTAGCGGATCGCCTCCTCGCGGCTCCAGCCCTTGGCGTGCAGGCCGGTGTCGACCACCAGGCGCGCGGCGCGGAACAGGAAGCTCTGCAGATAGCCGATGCGGCCGAAGGGATCGTCGTCGTAGAAGCCCATCTCGTCGGCCAGCCGCTCGGCGTAGAGGCCCCAACCCTCGGAATAGGCCGAGAAGCCGGTCAGACGGCGATAGAGCGGCAAATCCCCCGCCTCGCGCGCCAGGGCGCCCTGGAACAGGTGGCCGGGCGCCGCCTCGTGATAGGTGAGGGTCCTCAGGCTCCAGCGCGGCCAGTCCGCCGTGTCCTTCAGGTTGATGTAGTAGATGCCCGGCCGCGTCCCATCCAGGCTGCCCGCCGAGGCGTAGCCGCCCGGCGCGCCGCCCTCGATCTCGACGGGGATGCGGCGGATCTCAAAGCCGCCGCGCGGTACGGTGGCGAACACTTCGGGCATGCGGGCCCGGACCCGCGCCATCTCGGTTTCCAGATAGGCCAGAAGCTCGGCGCGCCCGGCGTCCGTATTGGCGAAGAGGAAGCGCGGCTCGCGGTTCAGGGCGGCGACCCGCTCGCCCACCGTGCCCTTGGTGTAGCCCTGAGCCTTCAGCAGGCCGTCGAGGCGGCCGGTCAGCTCGGCCACCTGATCGCGGCCGATGCGGTGAATCTCGTCCGCCGAATAGGCCGTGGTCGTATAGGTCTTCAGGTTCAGCGCATAATAGGCCTCGGGGTCCGGCAGGCGCGTGCCGATCCCGGCGTCGTGGACGGCGCGGGCGCGATGGCGCTCCAGGGCCGCGATCTGGCGCGTCAGAGCCTGACGGATCGGCCCCTCGAACAGGGCGACGGCCGCCGCCTCGGGATTGGCCAGCCCCTGTTCGCGCGCGCGGCGCGTGAGAGAGCGGATCATGGCCTTGTCCTTAGCCTGGCCGTCGCGCAGGGCCTTCAACTGGGCCAAGGCGCCGTCCAGCAGGAAGTCGGGCGGCACGATCCCAACGGCGGCGTTGGCCTCAGCCCGCTCGGTGTCCTGATCCAGGGCCTTGGCGAAGGCGGCCATGCGCGACAGGGCGGCGTCGACGTCCTGGGCCGTCTTCACCGGATGCTGGGCGTCCAGGAAGTCCGGCGTCATGGAATAGACGCCGCCGATCTGGCTGACGATGTAGGGGCTTTCGCGCCAGCCTTCGGACTTGTGGAAGGGGAAGGCCCGATAGGCCGCCGTGCACTCCAGCTGGAACAGGGCGATGTCGCGGCTCAAGCGAGCCTCGGGGGAGAGGGACGCCGGATCGACCGCGCGCACGGCGGCCAGGTCGGCCGCCGCCTTGTCACGGCCCTCCACGGCCGCGGCCTGCGATCGGTCGGCCAGCTTGAAGCGCTGGGTCGCGCGCGCGCCGACATCCAGGCCGAGGCCCGTCACCAGTTCGGGAGCCCGGTCCAGCCAGGCCTGAAGCTGGGCGTCCAAAAGGGCGTCCAACTGCGCGTCCCCGTCCTTCGCCCCCGCCCAGACCGGGCCGGCGGCGGCCGCCAGCGCCAGGCCCGAGCCCGCCGCCAGCACGCCGCGCCGGTTCATGCGCCTTGCGTCAATCATGAGTACTCTCCCCCTCTTTCTCGTTTCAGCTTCCGCTCACCACACCGGCACGCGCTTGGCCGGCGCGAGGTACAGCGCCTCGCCAGCCTGGACGTCAAAGGCGGCGTACCAGGCGTCCAGATTGCGCGCGGCGTCGGCGCGATAGGGGCCAGGCGCGTGCACGTCGGTCAGCAGACGGCGGCGCAGGGCTGCGTCACGGTAGCGGCTGCGGTAGTTCTGGGCCCAGCCCAGGAAGAAGCGCTGGTCGCCGGTGAAACCGTCCAGCACCGGCGCCTCGGCGCCCTTCAGCGACAGCTTCCAGGCGTCGTAGGCCGCCGACAGGCCCGCCACGTCGGCGATGTTCTCACCCAGGGTCAGCCGCCCGTTCACCTGGGCGTCGGGGAAGGGCTTGTAGGCGTCGTACTGGGCGATCAGCAGGTCGGTGGCGGCGGTGAAGCGCGCCTTATCCGACGCCGTCCACCAGTCGCGCAGCCGCCCGCGCGCGTCGAACTGAGAGCCCAGGTTGTCGAAGCCGTGGGTGATCTCATGGCCGATCACCCCGCCGATGGCGCCGTAGTTGACCGCCGGGTCGGCGTTCGGGTCGAAGAAGGTCGGCTCCAGGATGGCCGCCGGGAAGATGATGGAGTTCTGCGAGGGGGCGAACAGGGCGTTCACCTCCTGCGGGACCATGAACCAATCGCCGCGATCGACCGGCTGGCCCAGCTTGGCCAGCTGGCGGCGGTATTCGAGCAGGCTCGACCGCTCGAGATTGCCGAAGGCGTCGTCGGCCCGCACCGTCAGGCTGGAATAGTCGCGCCATTTGTCAGGATAGCCGACGCCGACGCGCATGGACTTCAGCTTGGCCTGGGCCTCGGCCTTGGTTTCGGGCGACATCCACTCCAGCCCCTCGATGCGGCGGGCGAAGGCGGCCTTGATGTTGGTCACCATGGCCTCGACTTCGGCCTTGGCCTGGGGCGGGAAATAGCGGGCGACGTACATGCGGCCCACGGCGTCGCCCAGCGCGCCGTTGGTGGCCGCCACCGCCTTCTTCCAGCGCGGCGACTGCTGCGGCGTACCCGACAGGGCCTGGCCGTGGAAGGCGAAATGCTGGTCGACGAAGGCCTTGGACAGCCAGGGCGCGGCGCGGTCCACGGCGTGGAAGGCCAGGTAGTCGCGCCAGGCCTCCATCGGTTCGGAGACGGCCAGG
Organism: Brevundimonas naejangsanensis; assembly: GCF_000635915.2. Classification (NCBI taxonomy): domain Bacteria; kingdom Pseudomonadati; phylum Pseudomonadota; class Alphaproteobacteria; order Caulobacterales; family Caulobacteraceae; genus Brevundimonas; species Brevundimonas naejangsanensis. The sequence goes on along the minus strand of NZ_CP015614.1, from coordinate 856,884 downwards.
GCCGACAGGCCGGTCACCGCGTCGGTCTGCCAGACCTTGACCGTCTGCGGCTGGGCCAGGCCAGCGGCGGCGAAGAAGGCGTCCCAGTCCAGGCCCGGCGCGCGCTGGGCGAACTGGGCCTTGGTCCAGGTGTTGTTCGCCTTCTGCACGTCGCCGGTGTCCAGCTGGCTCCAGTGGCTGCGGGCGATGCGGGTCTCCAGCGCCATGACGCGGGCGGCGCGCTCGTCGGCCTTGTCGAGGCCCGCCAGGCGCAGGGTCGCGGCCACATGGGCCTGATACTGGCGGCGCAGATCGGCGAAGCGCGGGGCCGGGTCCAGGTAGTAGTCGCGGTCCGGCATCCCCAGCCCGCCCTGCATCAGATAGGGGGCGTAGCGTTCGGGCTCGTCCAGGTCCTGGGCCACCCACAGGCCCAGCGGCCGGTCGGTGTAGTAGTTGGTGGCGTTCAGCGGATCGACGTCGGCCCGCATCACCCCGCCCAGATAGGCCGACAGGCCCCGGCGGTCGTTCAGGGCGGCGATGCGCGCCAGCTCGGCCTGGATCGGCTGGACGCCCTTGGCCTCCGCTGCCGCCGCATCCATCAGGCTGGCGTAGAAGTCGGCCACCTTTGCGGCGTCCTTGTCCTTGCCGGCCCGCGCCTGGGTGATCAGCTCCAGCACCCGGCCGTCGGCCTTTTCGGCCAGGACGCCGAAGGTGTTCCACACCGAGCGGTCGGCTGGAATCTCGGTCATCTTGACCCAGCCGCCGTTGGCGAAGGCGAAGAAGTCGTCGCCGGGCCGCACCGCCCGATCCATGCCCGCGGCGTCGAAGCCGAAGGTCCCATAGACGGGAGCCTTACGCTCGGCCCGGCCCGCGTCGGGGCTGGAGCAGGCGGCCAGCAGGCTGAGCGCCGAAGCGGCGGCAAGGACGGTGCGCAGGTTCATCTTCACGGTTTCCTCCCGGTTGGATCCGGTTCTGTCGGGTGCGGCACCGAAGCGTCAGAAATAGTCGGCCAGGGTCAGGGCGCGGCGCTCGCCGCCCTCCAGCGTCAAGGTCACGGTGCGCCCGGCCGCAGCCTCGCCCCAGTGGTTCTCGGGGTCGATGCCGCCGCCGTCGATGTCGACGATGACGTCGCCCGCCTTCCATCCGCCCGCCTCGGCCGGAGAGCCCGGCGCGACGAAGCGGACGACGCGCTTGCCGTCGCGCACAATGGTGTTCAGGCCCGAGCGGTCGCGCGCCAACGGCCTGGCCATGTCCGGCCCGGGCTGCAGGAACAGCCGGTCGCCGCCGAAGTCGATCATCAGGCGAAAACGCGACAGGATCGGCATGCCGACGTTGGCCGCCGCGTCTTCGCGCGCCCACACGCCTTCGCCGCGCACGGTCGCCGGCACGCTCTCGAACACATGACCGCCTATGCTGAGGCTGTTCAGGTTGAACAGGACCGCCGGCGCCGCGCCGCCAACCCCGCCCGCCATGACGGCCGAGACCCGCCGTCCCTCCGTCAACCGCGCCTGCGCGGCGTAGCCCGGAAACAGGGCGATCGGCGTACCGTTGCCCAGGTCGAACATCGCCATGACGGTCGGGCCGTCCTCGATGACCACAGGCAGGGCGCGCAGGCCGTTGACCGGCGTCAAGGGCAGTTCGATCGTGCCCGGCGGCGGCGCGAAGGCGTCGGGCGCCACCAGACGAATTCGCCGCGCGGCGAAGTCGATGTCGGTGATCGCCTGGTTCATCATCTCCTTGCCCAGCAGAACCGGGACGGGGCGGCCCAGAGCCTGGGTGATCGGCGACAGGTCCATGACCGCCACGGTCACGCCCTTCAACTCCGCCCCGCCCAGACGCACGTCAAAGCCGGGCGCGATAGAGACTGTCTCGCTGCCGCCGGTGCCGATGGCGGTGACCCCGCCCTGACCGACCAGCCCGATCTTCTCGGCGAAGGCGCGGTCGACGACGGTGACCTCCGCCCCGCTGTCGAGCATGGCGTCGACCGTCTGGCCCTGGATGGTCACGGGGATGAAAAGGCGGCGCTGCGAGAACAACTCGAAATCCAGCCACCCGCTGTCCGTGCGGCCGGGATCGAAGCGGACCACCTGCACAGCCGCAGGCCGGGCGAAGACGGCGTCGTCCAGCGCCGGGTTCACCGTCAATCTGTCGATCGCAATGTGGCCGTCATTATTATCGTCGCTGTCGTCCACCGCCTGATGGAAGGGCATACGTACGCCGTCGACCCAGCGCCAATCGGAATAGAGGACGGTTCGGCTCTCGCCCGGCGCACTGACGCGCACGCCGCACAGGGCGCCGTCCATGCGATCGATGAGCAACTCGTAGAGCTGACGCCCCGCATCAGCCGCTACGGGCACACAGGCCCGCCCGTCCACATCTTCAGCCGCGCCTACTCTGGGACGCGCGCCGCGCGGCAGCCGGCCCAGCATCAGGGCGGCGGCGTTCAACGCCTCATCGGCCTGCTCGCGCGACAGGGTCTCGATCTGGCCGCTCATTGTGCGGCTCCAGCCCCCGAGCTCGGCGGCGCCCGTTTCTTCATGCACCGGCCCCAGCTCATCCGCTTGCCGATAGCGTCGTACGTCATCCGGGCCGACAGCGAGCCAAGCCCGCGTTACGCCCTGCAGGCCCGCGGTGGTCACCGTTCCAGACAAGCTGAGCCCCGTCAGGCCGTCCAAGGCGCTGCCGCCGCGCCAGGCGGCATGGCGCTTCAGCAAGGCCTCGGCGGACGGGGACGCTTCCGCAAGCGCAGGGACGGCGGTCGCCAGGACCGCGGCGGATAGGAGGAGAGCGGAAATCTTCATACGACGATAATGACTAGTAGCATCGACTAGTCGTCAAATGAGAAATCTGTAATGATGAAATTGTGTCGGCGACATTACGCCGATTTCACTTTCCATAGCAGCTAACGCAACTAGGTTTATGTTCATGTCGCCTGAAGAGACCCTCATGCCCCTGGGCTTCACCGAAACCGAAGCGCTCGCCTATTGCGAGCTGCAGCGCGCCGGGCCGTCGACCGGCTATCGGATCGCTCAGGGCATCGGTAAGGCGCAGGCCAATACCTACAAGGCGCTATCGACGCTGGTGCAGAAGGGCGCCGTCATCGATGACGGCGGCGAGCCCCGCGCGTTTCGGGCGGTGGCTCCGGATCAGCTGATCAGCGCCCTGAGAGGGCGTTTCACCGACCAGGTCCACGCCGCTGCTGACGCCTTGGCCCGGCTCAAGTCGCCCGAGCCCGAGGATCGCTACTATCAGCTTCGCTCGCCGGAGCAGGTCTGGACCCAGGCCGAGGCCATGATCGATGCGGCGACCGAGACGGTGCTGTTCGATTGCTTCCCGCAAGTCGAAGCGCGTCTGGCGCCTGCCTTCGCCCGGGCGGCGGCGCGCGGCGTCGCGGTCATGGGCATTGTCTATGACGAGGCGCACAGCCGCGCCCGCGACTATCAGGTCATCCGTTCGCGGACGGCGGAAGGCGTCCTGGCGCGCTGGCCGGGAGCTGCATTGCGATTGGCCTGCGACGCCTCCGAACATCTCCTCTGCCTGCTCGCTCACGACCTGTCTGAGGTCCGTAACGCCCTGTGGAGCGACAGCATCTATCTGGCGGTCCACGAACATTACGCCTTGGCGGCCGAGCTTCGTCTCCACGCCCTGCCGCTCACCGAACCCAAATTCGCACCTCAACTCTCCATCGCCGGCCTTCATCCGCCGGGGCTGCGCCGCTTGCTGGGCATGACCGCCGACAGCAGCGGCGCGGACTCATGACCAGGTTCCCTGACAATGCCTGCCGCCGACCGTCGTGAATTGCTCGCCGCCGCCGCGGCCTCCTTCGGGGCCGCCCTGGTCCTGGCCGGTCCTGTCCGCGCCGGATCGCGGGCTGTGCGTCCGGCGCCCGAGCGCTTCCCCCAGGGCGTGGCCTCGGGCGATCCGCAGCCGGACAGCGTCATCCTGTGGACGCGCCGACCGCCGGTCGCGGGACGGGACGGCGGCGCCCTGACCGTCGAGGCGGCCGAGGACGAGGGCTTCCGCCGCGTGGTCGCCCGGGCTTCGGTCACGCCGCTGGACGCCGCCGACTGGACCTGCCGGGCGCTGGTCGCCGGGCTGAAACCGGGGCGAGCCTACTGGTACCGCTTCATCGACGCCGACGGCGGGGCCAGCCGCACGGGCCGCACCTTCACCGCCCCGAACGAGGACGACATCGCGCCCGCCCGCTTCGCCTTCGTCAGCTGCCAGAACATCAACCTGGGCTACGCGACGCCCTATCGGCGCATGATCGCCGAGGACGCCGGCAAACCCGAGGCCGAGCGGCTGCGCTTCGTTCTGCACCTGGGCGACTTCATCTATGAGATGATCTGGTCGCCCAAGGACCAGCCGACCCTGCAGGGGCGCGCGGTGCGCGAGATCGGCCCCCTGCCGACCGGCGACCGCGTCGGGACCATCCAGGTTCCCACCACCGTGGCCGACTATCGCCATGTTTATCAGGCCTATCTGGCCGATCCCGACATCCAGGACGCGCGCGCCCTGTGGCCTTTCATCTGCGTCTGGGACAATCATGAGTTCTCGAACCGCTGTTGGCAGAGCCAGATCAACTACGACGGCTCGCGCCCGGCCCAGAGCCTGAAGGCGGCGGCCAACCAGGCCTGGTTCGAATACATCCCCGCCCGCGTGCGCGGCGACATTGAAGGGTTGAGGCGCTTCCTGCCGCCGGCGGTAAAGGACGCGCCGCTGACCGATTTCGACGCCGACGGCCTGTCGCATCAGGCGGACAATCAGGCGGCGATCAACAGCCTGCTGATCAACCGCGCCCTGCGCTGGGGCGCCAATGTCGAGCTGATCCTGACCGACAACCGCTCCTTCCGCTCGCAGGCGTCGGCCGAGCGGGCGGACGCCGCCCCCTTCGTCGTGCGCGGCTTCCCCTGGTATGCGGCCCAGGACGCGGTCGAGGCTCTGGACGCCGGCCGCGCCCTGCCCGGCGGCGCGCCCGACACGATCCGTTTCGGCGGCCAGGCCCTGCCCAACCCACGCCGCGACGCCTCTCCCGGCAGCATGCTGGGCGCCCGCCAGAAGGCGTGGCTGAAGGAGCGGCTGACCGGCTCGACCGCGCGCTGGAAGCTGTGGGGCAATTCGGTCGGCATGCTGCACCGGCGCACCGACTGGCAGAACCTGCCCGAGGGCGTCGAGGCCGATTGGCCGTCTGCAAGCTACGGCCTCTACGGCACGGACGACTGGTGCGGCTATCCGGCCGAGCGGCGCGAACTGCTGACCTTCCTCGAGGCCGAGGGCGTGACCAATGTCGCCACCCTGGTGGGGGACCGGCACAGCTTCTTCGCCGGCCTGCTGTCGCCGGACGTGCCCCCGCGCGACTATCGCCCGACGGCGGCCGAGTTCGTGGTCGGCTCCATCTCGACGCCGTCCAGCTTCGAGGCGGCCGAGGCGGCCCTGCCGCTGGACCGGCCGCTGTCGCCCGCCTATCTGCATCGCCCGGCCGCGGGCGGGTCGGTGCAGCCGGCCATGAACCTGGCGGTGCGCCACGGGGTGCGCGCCTGTTACGCGCTAAAGGCCACCGGCCGGGTCGAGGACGCCCTGGCCGCGTCCAACCCCGAGGTCGCCCCACACCTGGCCTTCGCCGACCTGGGCGGCCACGGCTACGCCGTCGTCGTCGCCGCGCATGACGCCCTGGAGGTCGAGTTCGTCGCCACGCCGCGCCCGACGCGCCCGGCCGAGGGCGAGGCGGGCATCCCCCTGGCCTATCGCGTGGCCCATCGCCTGCCAGCCTGGTCCCCCGGCCAGACCCCCCGTCTGCAGCGCATCCGCCAGGACGGCGTCGCCCCCCTTATTCTCGACATCTGACAACCGGAGCGCCCTGGCGTGAGACCCCCTTCGCTCGACTTCCATCCCGCCGACGTGCTGCCGCTGGGCGAACTGACCCTGCTGTGGCGCGAGATTTACGCCAACTATCCCGTCCCCCTGCCCTTCACCGAAGACGAACTCGAGCGCTTCATCTCCATGTCGGCCGTCGATCTGGGCCTCTCGCTGGTCGCAGTCGCGAACGACTTGCCCGTGGGCCTGTCCTTCGTCGCCGCCGCCGGAACAGAGGCCTGGATTGGCGGCTTCGGCGTGATCGACGCCCATCGGCGCACCGGCATCGGCCTGGCGCTGATGCGGCATCAGTGCCGCATTCTGGAGGGTTCCGGCGTGACCGAGACGCGCCTTGAGGTCATGACCGCCAATCGTGCGCGGCGGCTCTACGCCTCGGCCGGCTTCGTCGACCGCCGCCGCCTGCTCAGCTTCAACAGCCCCGCCATGGGCGGGGGCGCCGATCCTCTCGTGGTTCTTCAACCCGAGCTGCTGCCCGATCTTCATCGTCGGCTGCATATCGGGGTCAGCGCCGCCCCCTGGCAGCGCAACGAGGCCAACGTCATGCGCGCCGTCATGCGCGACCGGCTGACCCTGCTCGGCTGGCGCTCTGGCATGGGCATCGCCGCCTATGCCGTGGAGCAAAACTCGGGCGGCGTGTCCCGGCTGATCGACGTGGCGGCGGAAAGCAGCCATGCGGCCGAGGCCATCATCGCTTCCCTGGCCGCACGCGTCCGTGGACGCCGCCTCTGCGTCGGCGACGAGCCGGCGGACTCGCCCATCGCCCAGGCCCTGCGCCGCTTCGGCGCGGCGCCGCGCACTCAGAGATACGAGATGATGCGCCTCAGCGCCGAAACCCAGAACCAGGCGTCGACAAGCCCGGCGCCCCGCATCAAAGCCTTGCAGAGGTGCGCCGGATGAAAAGCGTCCTCAATCGACGTCTGGCCCTCACGATGGCGGCCGGCGCCGCCCTGCTGCCCGCCACGCGGGTCGCCGCGCGCGGCCCCGACGACCGCTGGGCCGAAGGGGTGTTCCAGCTGTATCGCGGCCTGATCAACAGCCACGACTTCGACCTGCTGGAACGCCACGTCATCGCGCCCGACGCCGTCTTCGTCTTCTCGGACCGGCGCGAGGAAGGCATCGCCGCCGTGCGCGCCGGGTTCGAGCGCACCTGGTCCATCCTGCCCGACGAGGTCTATCAGATGACCGATCCCAAGTGGCTGCTCGACGGCCCTGACGCGGCCGCCTGCGCCTTCCGCTACAGCTATAGCGGGACCCTGGCCGACGGCCGGCCGCTCAGCGGAGGCGGCCAGGGAATCAACCTGTTCCGTCGCGCCGAGGGGCGCTGGCGGCTGACCTTCGAACAACTGACGCCCGACACGCGCACGGCCAAGGCCTGATCGCGCCCCCATCACCCGGAGACCATGATGACGACTTCCACCGCCCTGTCGCGGCGCGGCCTTCTGGCCGCCTCGGCCGCCGCCTCCCTGTTCCTGACCGCCCGGCCCAGCGCGGCCTCGATCGGCGGCGTGACCTTCGTGCGCGACGCCGCCGCCCTGGCCGGCAATCCGGTCTATGCCCCCTGGCCCGGCCCGAACGGCGGGGTTCCGCCGTGGGACAAGGTCAAGGTCGAGCACCTGAAGCCCGCCCTGGTCCAGGCCATGCAGGACCAGTTGGCCAACATCGACCGCATCACCGCCAACCGCGCGACCCCGAACTTCGACAACACCGTGGCCGCCTATGAGGCCTCCGGCCGCGCGCTGGAGCGGGCAGGAACGATCTACAGCGTCCTGTCGTCCAGCCTGTCCACGCCGGAGTTCCGCGCCGTTCAGTCCGAGCTGGAAGCCCTGTTCGCCGCCCACGCCAACGCCATCAACCAGAACGCTGCCCTCTACGCCCGCATCAAGGCGGTCGAGGCGACGCGCGAGACGTCCAACCTGACGCCGGAGCAGCAGCGCGTCGTCTGGCTGCACCGCACCGACTTCATCCGCGGCGGCGCCGAACTGTCGCCCGCGGCCCGTATCCGGGTCGGCGAGATCAGCCAGGAACTGTCGCAGAAATTCACCGCCTTCCGCCGCAATCTGCTGGCGGACGAAGAGACCTGGATCGTCGTCGACGACCGCGCGGCCCTGCGCGGCCTGCCCGACGCCTTCATCGACGCCCTGGCCATGGCCGCCGAGGAGCGCGGGCTTAAGGGACGCTGGGCCATCGTCAACACCCGCTCGTCGGTCGATCCGGTGCTGACCTACGCCGACGACCGCGACCTGCGCCGCCGCGTCTGGACCGCCTTCATCATGCGCGGCGACAACGGCGACGCCAACGACAACAAGGCGCTGATCGCCGACATCCTGAAGCTGCGCCACGAGCGGGCGGGCCTGCTGGGCCACCCGACCCACGCCCACATGCGCTTGCACAACACCATGGCCCAGACGCCCGAGCGCGCCATGACGCTGCTGGAGCAGGTCTGGCGTCCCGCCGTCGCCCGCGTCCACGAAGAGGTCCGCGACATGCAGGCCCTGGCCGACGGCCAAGGCGCCGGGATCAAGATCGCGCCCTGGGACTACCGCTATTATCAGGAGAAGGTGCGCAAAGCGCGCTACGACCTCGATGAGGGCGAGGTGAAGGCCTATCTGCAGTTGGACAAGCTGCGCGAGGCTATGTTCTGGGCCGCGGGCCGCAACTTCGGCTGGACCATCGTTGCGGCCGACCTGCCCGTCTATCACCCCGACGTCACCGCCTGGCAGGTGAAGGACGCCCAAGGCCGCCACGTCGGCTATTTCTACTTCGACCCCTTCGCCCGCAGCGGCAAGCGGTCGGGCGCCTGGATGAACCAGATCCGCAGCCAGGAGCGCTTCGCCGGCGCCGTGGCCCCCGTCGTCTCCAACAACGAGAACTTCGTGAAGCCGGCGCCGGGCCGTCCAGCCCTGATCTCCTGGGACGACGCCACCACCCTGTTCCACGAGTTCGGCCACGGCATGCACGGCCTGGCCTCGGACGTCGCCTATCCGTCCGTCTCGGGCACCAATGTGCCGGGCGACTTCCTCGAGTTCCCGTCGCAGATGTGGGAGCTGTGGCTGTCGGACCGGCAGATCCTCAGCCGCTTCGCCCTGCATCACGAAACCGGCCGCCCGATGCCGAGCGAGCTGATGGACAAGGTCGAGCGCGCCCGCCACTTCAACCAGGGCTTCGCCACGGTCGAGTTCCTGGCCAGCGCCATCGTCGACATGCGTTACCACCTGGCCGAGACGCCGCCGTCCGACCCGGCCGCCTTCGAGAAGGCGGTGCTGGCCGAGATCGGCCTGCCGGACGAGTTGGTCATGCGCCACCGCAGCCCGCATTTCGGCCACATCTTCGCCTCCGACAGCTATTCGGCGGGCTACTACGCCTATCTGTGGGCCGACACCCTGGTGGCCGACGCGGGCGAGCGCTTCGCCAAGGCGCCGGGGGGCTTCTTCGATCCCGAACTGTCGCGCCGCTACTACGACATCGCCCTGAAGGTCGGGAACAGCCGCGATCCGGCCGAGACCTATCGGATGCTGATGGGTCGCGACGCCGATCCGGCGGCCCTGCTGCGCAAGCGGGGGTTCGCATGAGCCTGGCCGTCCTCGCCGCCGCGACCCTGCTGACCGCCTCGCCCGCCGAGGCGGAGCTGCAGGCGGCCGTCGCCGCCCTGCCCCGCTCCTCCGCCGTCCATCTGGAGGGGCGCTGCCTGCCCCAGGGCCGGGGCGCCGCCGTCGGCCTGGCCGACGCGGACGCCGGTCGCCCGATGACGGTCGACACCCCTCTGCGCATCGCCAGCAACACCAAGACCTTCACCGCCGCTACGGCCCTGCGCCTGTGGGAGCAGGAGCTGCTGGACCTGGAAGCGCCGATCGCGGGCCTGATCGACCCCCAGTTGGACGCCCTGTTGCGGGCGCGCGGCTATGACACCGGCCGGATCACGGTGCGCCATCTGCTGACCCACAGCGCAGGCCTTTATGACCACGGCTCGGACCCGCGCTTCACCCAGACCCTGTTCGGCGATCCCGAACGGCGCTGGTCGCGCGAGGACCTGGTGCGGTTGTCGATGAGTTACGCCGGGCCGCAAGGCGCGCCTGGCGAGAAATTCCTCTATTCCGACACCGGCTACATCCTGCTGGGCGACATGATCGAGCGGATCACCGGACAGTCACTGGCCGCCGCCGTGCGCGACCAGCTGAGCCTGGACCGCCTGGGCCTGGCCTCGACCTGGTGGGAGATCATGGAGCCGCAGCCGGAGACCGCGCCGGACCGCGCCCGCCAGTTTCTGGGCGAACGCGAGGCCACCGGCATCGACGCCTCCATGGACCTGTACGGCGGCGGCGGCCTGGTGATGTCGGCGCGCGACATGGCCCGCTTCATGGCCGCCCTGTTCGAGGGCCGCGTCTTCGCCCGGCCCGAGACCCTGGCCGAGATGACCCGGCCCGGCGCCCACCCCGGCGGCGACTACTACCGCATGGGGCTGATGGCCTACGGCGAGGGGCAGGCCCAGGCCTATTGGCACTCCGGCTTCTGGGGCACCGTCGCCTACTACAGCCCGGGCAAGGGCGTCGCCGTGGCGGGCGTCACCGTGAACCAGGACGGCTACCGCGCCCTGGACAAGCAGGTTCAGGCCCAGATCGACGGCTTCACCCCCGCCGTGCCCTGCCCAGGAGGGATGGGCCGCTGAAGAGCGGCCCTTCTCCAAGTAACGCTAAGACAAAATCATGCCTAAATACTGTAATATTACGCATAAAGATGCTATTTTGCATCACTAGTTCGAATTGAAATCGCCAATGACAATTGGTGTTGAAGTAATTTATTTGCAAAATAGCGTTCTCGATCTGCGCTTCTTCTGAAACGCAGACTTCAACCATGCGTCGCGCAAGCGACCAGATCGAGAAACCCATGCAGTACCAAAAGTCATTCCTAATGGCCGGTTCGGCCCTGGCCCTGACGATGTCCGGCGCCCCCGCCCTGGCGGATGCCGATCAGACCCAAGCCACCAACGTCGAGGACGTGGTCGTCGTCGGCTCGCGCATCCGCCGCGACGTTTATAACTCCCCCTCGCCGGTTCAGGTCGTGACCCGCGAGGATGCGACGCTTCAGGGCTACGCCTCGACGGCCGAGGTTCTCCAAGGCACCGCCATTACCGGAGGCGCGACCCAGACGGACAATTCGCGAGCCGGCTTCACCGTCAACGGCGGCGCCGGGGTGAACACCATCGGCCTACGCGGCATGAGCCCCACTCGCACCTTGGTGCTGCTCAACGGCCGACGCGTCTCTCCCGCGGGCACGCGCGGATCGGTCGGCGCGGCTGACCTCAACGTCCTGCCCAGCGCCATGATCGAACGCGTCGAAGTCCTGCGGGACGGGGCATCGTCCGTTTACGGCTCGGACGCGGTGGCAGGGGTCATCAATCTGCAGACCCGCAAGAACTTCGAAGGCCTGTCCGTCGAAGCCACGGCCAATGTCCCTATGGACGCAGATGGGGCCGGCATGAGCAGCCGCCTGTCCATCGTAGGGGGTTTGCGCGGCGCCAACTGGCGATTGAGCGGGGCGGCTGATTATTTCGAACGAAATGAAATGACGTTGAGGGATCGCGACTTCACCCTCTGCAACCGCCTCATGCAGCGCAATCCGCAGACAGGGGCCAGCCTCGATTACATCGACCCGAACACAGGGAAGGCCAAATGCTTTCCGACGAACGGCTCAGGGGCCTCGATTAATCTGATCGGCACAGGCACGCGTACAGGTGTCGGCGCCCCTGGGGCTGTGGGAACCCAGTTCAACCGCTGGCGCCCAAACTCGGCCGTTGATACCGGGTTTGTCGGATGGGAAGGCGTGGGCGGCACGGGGGTCAACCTCGACGTGCGCGATTCATTCGACGACCGGATGCTGAACCGCTCTCTGATTTCGCCGACCAAGACCCTCAACCTCTATGCCGAAGGCGGCTACGGGCTCAACGCCCTGGGCGACGCTGAGCTTTATCTAGAGACCATGTATTCGCGTCGCGAGTCGTACCAAACCGGCACGCGGCAATTTAACCCCGACTATGCGGTAGGCAGCCCCCTGCTTCCAAACAGCCTGTCTTGGAGCCGCTACGGCGCCGACGAAGGCATGAGCAAGGGCAAGGACGTCGCGGTCAAGGCGTTCACTCTCGAACAGAATACAGCGCACCAGACGGTCGACTTCCAGCGTCACGTCGTCGGCCTGAAGGGCGACATCACGAGCCTGGACGGCTGGCGATATGACGCCTATCTCAGCTTCGCCCGATCCGACGCCGAATATCGCCAGCCGCAGTATTTGAAGAGCCGGCTGTCAGAAGCGCTTGACGTAGTGGTGGGTCCCGACGGCCGGTTCGTCTGTCGCGAACTCGCCAAAAACCCGGGCTGCGTCGCCGCGCCCGCCCTCTCCGCAGACCTTCTGAAAGGCAAGGTTCCGGCCGACTTCTTCGCTTATGTCTCCCCGGTGCACATCGGCAAGACGAAGTATGAAGAAACCGTCCTAGCCGCCGGCTTCGATGGACCGCTCTGGACCTTGCCGGCCGGACAGGTGATGGCGTATTTCGGCGCCGAATACCGCCATGCCTCGCTGTTAGACACTCCGTCTGAAGCGTCGCGCGCCTCCGATATCCTCAACTATACATCCGCAGGCATCACCAAAGGCGATGATTCTGTGATTGAGGCCTTCGGTGAGATTGACGTCCCCCTGCTTAAAGACTTGCCGATGATTCAGGACCTGAACCTGACCGCGTCTTACCGGTACACCGATTACGATTCGTACGGCGACGACACGACCTACAAACTGGGCCTCTTCTGGAAGACGAACGACTGGCTGAACTTCCGCGCATCCTACGGAACCTCGTATCGCGCGCCGGCCCTTTATGAACAATACGTCGGCGACACCTCCAGTTTCGGCAACGCTCTTTTGGACCCGTGCAACAACTTCGAGAGCAAGGACGCCTACATCAAGGCGAACTGCGCTTCGGAAGGCCTGGCGCCCGGTTTCACACAAAAAGGCAGCATCACCGTCATTCAGCGTGGCGGCGCCGCCACTGGCCTATCGGCTGAAACCAGCAGCAATCTCTCCTTGGGCGCAGTCTTCACGCCGCGCCTTAAGCAAGGCTGGGGCGATCTGGCTGTGGCGGTCGATTACTACGAGATCGAAGTCAATAATGGCGTCTCTCGCCTCGGCTCGGCCAACATCATGAACGACTGCTACGCGTCAACGCCGGACGAGTTCAAAGCACGGACGGGGCTCTGCCGTCTGATCAGTCGCGACCCGCAAACCGGACACCTGCGTGTCATCGACTCCTACGTCAATATAGCCACGGATGTCGTCAAGGGTTGGGACTACAATCTGCGCTATCGAAACGACGTCGGCCCCGGCCAGGTCGCCCTCAACGTGGCCGTGAGCTACACGCCCACTCAGGAACAGATGCTGTTCGACGACGAACCCGCAATCAATAGCGCCGGCGATATCGGGTCCCCCCGTTACAGCGGCACGGCCGACCTAGCCTATAGCGTGGACGACTGGCTTGTTCGCTGGGGTACCGAATGGGTGGGCGAGATGAGCGGCTACGAACGTCGAAAGCTCGACCCGGCGACGTCGATCTACAACCTGCGGACGCCCAACTATTTCTTGCATCATCTCTCGGCCCAGGTTCGCGCCCATGAATGGACGGCGACCGTTGGCGTTCGAAACGTCTTCAACGTCAATCCGCCCGAAATCTCGGCGACCTCTTGGTACTCCGTGTTTGGAAACGCACCGCTGGTGTCGTCCTATGACTTCGCAGGACGGACGGCTTTCATCAAACTGAGCCGCACGTTCTAAGCGGCGGCCCGGGCAGGTCGGCCAACCTGCCCGGGCTTTTCGATCAAGGCGCGCCCCAAGGATTCCCTGGCCCGCCAGCCCTTTCCGACGGCCAAGGCGGTCCCGTCGGGATGCGGCCGCTGAGAATCTCTTCCTCCAACGCCCGGCGAACAGCCTTCAGGCGCTGCAGTTGATTTGCCGCCTCTCTTTGTCCAACAATCCAACCATCGGCTATCAGGCATCGATCAAGCCGCCAACGCGGGGGATTAGTCGTGCCGGACCGCCACGACCGTCGCCCCGGAGCCCTGACCGCATGACCCATCCGCTGATCGTCCGTCGCGACCTGGATTTCATGCTGAATGACTGGCTGAAGATGGAGACGCTGTTCCAGGCGCCGGCCTTCGCCGATCACAGTCGCGAGAGCATCGACGCGGTGCTGGACCTGTCCGAAGCGCTGGCTGTCGATCTGTTCCTGCCTCACTACAAGGCGGCTGATGCGGCCGAGCCTCGGCTGGAGGATGGGCGGGTGATCACCCTGCCTGCGATCAAAACCGCTCTGAAGCAGTATGCCGAACTCGGCCTGTTCTCGGCCGGGTTCAGCGAGCAGTTGGGCGGGCTGGGCCTGCCCTATCTCGCCTGTTCGGCGTCGTTCGCCTTCTTCGGCGCGGCCAATATCGCCACGGCGGCCTATGCGATGCTGACGACGGCCAATGCGCGCCTGATCGCCGAGTTCGGCACGCCAGCTCAGGTCGAGGCCTTCGCCCTGCCCCAGATCGCGGGCCGGTGGTTCGGCACGATGTGCCTGTCGGAGCCGCAGGCCGGCTCGAACCTGGCGGACGTGCGCACGCGCGCCGTGGCCGACGGCGAAGACGAACTGGGCGCCCGCTATCGCCTGTCGGGCAACAAGATGTGGATTTCGGGCGGAGATCAGGACATCAGCGAAAACATCGTCCACCTGGTGCTGGCCAAGATCCCGCTGGACGACGGCGCCCTGCCGGACGGCACCAGGGGGCTGTCGCTGTTCATCGTGCCCAAAATCCTTCCGGACGGTCGGCGCAACGACATCAGCGTGGCGGGCCTCAATCACAAGATGGGGTATCGCGGCACGGCCAACTGCCTGCTCAACTTCGGCGAGGGTGAAGGCGCTATCGGCTGGCGCATCGGCGAGCCGGGGCGCGGCCTGCAACAGATGTTCCTGATGATGAACGAGGCGCGCATCGGCGTCGGTCTGGGCGCCGCCGCCCTGGGCTATCGCGGTTATCGCCATGCGCTGGCCTATGCGCAGGAGCGGCTGCAGGGCCAGCGGCCGGGCCACGCCGGTTCGGTCGCCATCATCGAACACCCCGACGTTCGCCATATGCTGCTGACGCAGAAAGCCTATGCCGAAGGCGCGCTGGCCCTGTGCCTGTATTGCGCCAAACTGGTCGATCAGCACGACGATCCGGACGCCGCCGCCCTGCTGGGCCTGCTGACCCCGGTGGCCAAGACCTGGCCGTCGGAATACGGCCTCGCCGCCAACGACATCGCCATCCAGATTCACGGCGGATACGGCTACACGCGGGACTTCGACGTAGAGCAGCTCTATCGCGACAACCGGCTGAACCCGATCCACGAAGGCACGACCGGCATTCAGGGGCTCGACCTGCTGGGCCGCAAGATCCTGCGCGCCGACGGCGCCGGGCTTGCGGTGCTGGAACGCCGCCTGGGCGAGACCTGTGACCAGGCCGCACAGAACGCCGATCTGGCTGCCGCCGCCGACGCCCTGCGCGCCGCCTGGCAGGATATCCTGCGCGCTTTGTGGGCGATTCAGAACCTGCCCGAAGCGACCCGCATGGACAATGCGACCGCCTTCCTGCGCGCGTTCGGCCATGTCGTCATGGCCTGGCTGTGGCTGGATCAGGCCAGGGCGGCCAGCCCGGCACCCGCCGACGCCTTCCACGCGGGCAAGGTGACCGCCTGCCGCTACTTCTTCGAGTTCGAGCTTCCCAAGGTCGGCCCGTGGCTGGCCGCCGCCATATCAGCCAGCGACCTGACCGGCGCCATGAGCAACGACAGCTTCTAGGCCCGCTTCACGCCGTCACCGGGCCTTCCACGCCCGCCGAGGCCATTTCCTGGGCCGCCTGCTGGAAGCCGAAGGCGGGGACCGCCTCGCCGGTGCGGTCAGCCGCCTCGGCCCAACGCGCGATCAGCTGTTCGCCGGCGTCCTCGGCCCCGCCGATGCGCACGCCCTGCGTCAGGGTGATGTTGGCCGTGGCGAAGTGGCCGGCGCCGGCGCACAGGATGGCGCGCGTCGGAGCGTCCTCGCTGACCAGGGCCAGCAGGCCGGGGCTGACCAGCGCCGGGTCCAGCGCCTTCAGCACCTCTTCGGACAGGATGCCCGCCGTCATCTGCGTCGCCGCTGTCGGGGCCAGGGCGTTGACCTTGATGTCGTATTTGGCGCCCTCG
The DNA here is from genome assembly GCF_000635915.2 of Brevundimonas naejangsanensis. Lineage (NCBI taxonomy): Bacteria > Pseudomonadati > Pseudomonadota > Alphaproteobacteria > Caulobacterales > Caulobacteraceae > Brevundimonas > Brevundimonas naejangsanensis. The sequence continues at coordinate 840,798 of NZ_CP015614.1, read as the reverse complement.
ATGGCCAGGGTCTGCATCAGCCCGACCTGGGCCAGCTTGGCCGCGCCGTAGTTGGCCTGGCCGAAGTTGCCGTACAAGCCCGACGACGAGGTGGTCATGACGATGCGGCCGTAGTTCTGGGCGCGCATGATCTCCCACACCGCCTTGGAGCAGATGGCGGCGCCCATCAGGTGCACGTCCACCACCAGGCGGAAGTCGTCCATCGTCATCTTGGCGAAGCTCTTGTCGCGCAGGATGCCGGCGTTGTTGACCAGGATGTCGATCCGGCCCCAGGCCTGCATCGCCGCATCCACCATCGCCTGGACCGCGTCCACATCGGTCACTGACCCGGCCGCCGCCATCGCCTGGCCGCCCGCCGCGACGATCTCATCGACTACGCCCTGCGCCGCCGCCTCGGCCAGATCATTGACCACGACCTTCGCGCCCTGCGAGGCCAGATACAGGGCGTGACAGCGGCCCAGACCCCCGCCCGAACCCGTTACGATCGCCACCCGATCCTTCAGCAACATCCCTGCAAACTCCTATCTCGAAACTAATAGAAACTCATCACCGTGCGCCGTACTCAGCGCGCAGCCTCAGCTGGTCAGTCGCTTTAGGGCAGACCCCGCGCCCAGAAGCTCCCGCCATCGTGACCTCTATCCGCCGCAACCCATCATGGCGTTGACGGGTTCACTGAGCATGACTGGATTTGGCGGATATCTGCTTTCGGCGCTCGACGACCTGGTCAAGATGATCGTCGGACAACGGCGTCTTCTATGACCTCTGGAGGCAGGGAGATAATGGCGAAATTCTCAATCGGCGATCATGTCAGCTGGAATTCAGAAGCCGGCCGAGTGAGCGGTAAAATCATCCGCATCCATCGCCAGGACTTTGACTACGAGGGGCACAGACGACGTGCATCACACGACACGCCCCAATACGAGATCGCCAGCGACAAGACAGACCATGTCGCGGCGCACAAAGGAGACGCCCTAACCAGGCTCTCCTGAGCGGCGCTTCCTAGATCCCGCCGATCAGACGCAACATCGTGCGCGCCATCGCAAAAGCCAGCACCACGCCCAGCGTCACGCTGATCGCGAACACCGCACGAAAGTGGCGATGCAGGAAGTAGAGAATGTTTCCGGCCATGGGCGTCGTTCCAGATCGTTAACGACAGGTTGACACGAAAACCGGATAACACCGCTACAATCGTCTGTGATCAGACCAGCCGGCTCTGCACCAGGGCCGCCGCGATGAAGCTGGCGAACAGCGGGTGCGGGGCGAAGGGGCGGCTGCGATACTCGGGGTGGTACTGCACCCCGATGAACCAGGGGTGATCCCGACGCTCGACCGTTTCAGGCAGGACGCCGTCGGGCGACATGCCGGCGAAGAACAGACCGCCCTTCTCCTCCACCGCCTCGCGGTAGTTGATGTTCACCTCATAACGGTGACGGTGGCGCTCATTGATATCGGTCTGGCCGTAGATCTCGGCGATCTTGGAGCCCGGCGCCAGGGTCGAAGCGTAAGCGCCCAGGCGCATGGTGCCGCCCAGGTCCCCGCCCTGCTCGCGCTTGACGCGCTCATTGCCCTGAACCCACTCGGTCATCAGGCCGACGACGGGTTCGTCCGCGGGGCCGAACTCAGTCGAGGTCGCCTTGGGGAAGCCCGCCAGGTTCCGCGCCGCCTCGATCACCGCCATCTGCATGCCGAAGCAGATGCCGAAATAGGGAATCTTGCGCTCGCGAGCATAGCGCGCCGCCTCGATCTTGCCCTCCGCGCCGCGCTCCCCGAAGCCGCCCGGCACCAAAATGGCGTGGGCGCCTTCCAGACGTTCGGCGCAGGCCTGCGGATCGCCCTCGAAGGTGTCGGCCTCGATCCAGTCGATATTGACCTTGGCGTTGTTGGCGACACCGCCGTGCTGCAGCGCCTCGATCAGCGACTTATAGGCGTCCTTCAGGACAGTGTATTTGCCGACCACGGCGATGGTGACTTCGCCGTCCGGGTGCAGGCGGCGACGCACGATCTCGTTCCAGCCCGATAGTTCCGGCGCCGGGGCGTCGTCCATGCCGAAGTGGGCCAGCACCTGAGTGTCCAGACCCTCGCGGTGATAGTCCAGCGGCACCGCGTAGATGTCGGCGGAGTCCATCGCCTGAATGACGCTGTCGGGACGGACGTTGCAGAACTGGGCGATCTTGCGCTTTTCATCGGCCGGGATCGGCGCCTCGCAGCGGCACAGCAGGATGTCGGGCTGGATGCCGATGGAGCGCAGTTCCTTGACCGAGTGCTGCGTCGGCTTGGTCTTCATCTCGCCGGCGGTCTTGATGAAGGGCAGCAGGGTCAGGTGAACGAAGCACGACTGGCCGCGCGGCAGGTCCTGCTCCAGCTGACGGATGGCTTCGAAGAAGGGCAGGCCCTCGATGTCGCCGACCGTGCCGCCGATTTCGACCAGAACGAAGTCCACATCCTCGCCCGCGTCGGTCTTCGCCGGGTTCAGGCAGAACTGCTTGATCTGGTCGGTGACGTGCGGAATCACCTGGACGGTCGCGCCCAGATAGTCGCCGCGACGCTCCTTCTCGATGATCGTCTGATAGATGCGGCCGGTCGTGATGTTGTCCGACTTGGCCGCCGAGACGCCGGTGAAGCGCTCATAGTGGCCCAGGTCGAGGTCCGTCTCGGCGCCGTCGTCGGTCACGAAGACCTCGCCGTGCTGATAGGGGCTCATCGTGCCCGGATCGACGTTGAGATAAGGGTCCAGCTTACGCAGGCGGACCTTGTAGCCGCGCGCCTGCAGAAGAGCGCCGAGAGCGGCGGAAGCGAGGCCTTTTCCAAGAGAGGAAACCACGCCGCCGGTGATGAACACATAGCGAGCCATGGGCGGACACCTTACTCCATGATTCGTCCTGAGCGGAGAGCGGCTCTGAACAAATCCAAATGTTGATCAAAAGAAGAAAGCGCGCCTCGCGGCGCGCTTCCCCAAACTCGATGGCGGCGACGCCCTTACTGGGCGGGCGCGCCCTGGCCGGCGGGCAGGCTGGCTTCCAGATCGTCCAGCGACGGGGCGGCCGGAGCGGCCGGGGTCGCCGGAGCGGCTTCCGGCGCCGGGGCCGTCTGCTCAGGCTGATCCAGGGCGATGGAGCCGACGGCGTCGGCGTCGATCACCGACCGCGAACCGCGCGCATAGTTGCCTGCGATCGTCAGGCCGATGGCGCAGACAAAGAAGGCCACGGCCAAAATCGACGTCACCCGGGTCAGAAGGTTGCCCGCGCCACGCGCCGTCATGAAGCCCGACGGTCCGCCGCCCATGCCCAGGGCGCCGCCCTCGGAACGTTGCAGCAGGATCACGGCCGACAGAGAGACCGAGATGATGATCATCGCGACGAGCAGAATGGTCTGGAGCATGGCGTCATTCATGTGGGCGCAGAAACGCGCCGATCAAGCGGCGGCCTCTAACACCGTTGAGGGTTTCGAGCAAACAGTCCGCGCGCTCAGGCCGCGCGGATGATGCCCAGGAAGTCTTCGGCCTTCAGCGAGGCGCCGCCGACCAGGGCGCCGCCGACCTCGGCCACGGCCAGGATCTCCTTGGCGTTCGACGGCTTGACCGAGCCGCCGTACAGGATCGGCGCGGCGCGGCCGCCCTCCCCCAGCTTGGCGATCATGGCGGCGCGGACGGCGGCGTGGACCTCTTCGATCTGCTCCAGCGTCGGCGTCAGGCCGGTGCCGATGGCCCAGACCGGCTCATAGGCGACTGCAAAAGCCTTGCCCGCCAGCGAGGCCGGAAGCGAACCGGCGACCTGACGGCTGACGACCTCGACCGCTTGCCCGGCTTCGCGCTCCTGCAGCGTCTCGCCGATGCAGATGATGGGCTCCAGACCAGCGGCCAGGGCGGCCTCGACCTTGGCGGCGACATCGGCGTCCGTCTCGCCGAACCCGGCGCGACGTTCCGAGTGGCCGAGAATCACCAGACCGGCGCCCGCCTCGCGAACCATCTCGGCCGAGACCGAACCGGTGTAGGCGCCCGACGCTTCGGCGTGGCAGTCCTGCCCGCCGATCTCGACGACGCCGCCCTCCAGCGCCTGCGCCATCCGGTCGATCAGGGTGGCCGGCGGGCACAGGGCCACGCGGCAGGCCGCAGCCTGCTCCTTCAGCGCCTTTGCAAGAGTTTCAGCCTCGGCCAGGCTCGCGCCCAGGCCGTTCATTTTCCAGTTGCCGGCGACCAGCTTCACAGATTGTGTCATGCGGCTTGTCTAGTGGCGAGCGCGACAGAAGCCAAGATGTCGTCAGGCCTCACTTGCGGCGGCGGCCCCGCACCCCCTATACGCGACCCTTGGCGCCCCTTTGACGCCGGCCCTCGTCAGGTTCTTTTCGATGATCACGTACTTCCGAAACTTCGCCAAGTCGAAATGGGCCGCAGGCCTGTTCGCCCTGATCATCCTCAGCTTCCTGGTGGTCGGCGCCCAATCCGACATCTTCGCCAACCTGGGGCCGCGTCACATCATCAGCGCCGGCGACCGCAGCGTGGATTCGGGGCAGTTCCGCGCCGACTTCGAGCGCGTGCGCGCCAATCTTCAGGAACAGGCCGGCCGTCCCGTCAGCTATGACGACATGGTCAAGGAGAACCTGCACCAGCAGTATCTCGACAGCCAGACCCAGCGACTGGGCTTCCTGGACTGGGCCTATAAGGCCGGCATCCGTCCGGGCAAGGAACTGATCCTGGCCCAGATCCGCAAGATTCCCGCCTTCTTCAACCAGATCACGGGCCAGTTCGATAAAGACCTGTACGCCCAGGCCCTGGCCCAGCAGAACCTGACGTCCGAAATGCTGGAAGACGACCTGCGCGACCAGTATGTCACCGCCCACGTCGGCTCGGCCGTCTTCGCCGGTCTGCAGGCGCCGCGCGTCTACGCCGCCCTGCTGGCGGGCCAGGCGCTGGAGACGCGCGACGGCCGCTGGTTCTCGGTCACTCAAGCCATGGCGGGCCGCGCCGGCGCGCCGACCGACGCCCAGCTGACCGCCTTCATGAAGGAAAACGAGGCGCGCCTGCGCAGCCCCGAGTTCCGTATGATCTCGCTGGTCCTGTTCTCGCCGGGCCCGAACGACGCCCGCCCGGCGATCACCGAAGAGCAGATCAAGGAGCGTTATGAGTTCCGCAAGGCCGCCCTGGCCGACCCGGAGAAGCGCACCTTCGTCACCCTGACGGTCCCGACCAAGGACGCCGCCGACAAGATCGCCGCCGACCTGCGAGCCGGCAAGGCTCCGGCCGAGGTCGCCAAGGCCAACAACATTCAACTGGGCGACTACAAGGCCACGCCGCAGGCCGCCGTGGGCGACCCCGCCGTCGGCGCCGCCGTCTTCGGCCTGGCCGCCGATCAGGTGTCGGCGCCGATCCAGGGCCGTCTGGGCTTCACGGTCGCCAAGGTCGCCGCGATCCAGGCTGGCGAGGCCGTGTCGCTGGAAAGCGCCCGCGCCGCCGTGGTTCAGGAGCTTCAGGCCGAAGCGGTGAAGGCCGCGACCTACGCCAAGGTCGAACAGTTCGAGAAGGCGCGTCAGGAAGGCAAGAACCTGGCCGACGCCGCGACCGCCGCCCAGGCCCGCGTCATCCAGCTGCCGCCCTTCACCGAACAGGGCCAACTGCCGGACGGCCAGCCGATGAACGCCCCGCGTCAGGTTCTGGAAAGCGCCTACGCCCTGTCCAAGGGCGGCGAGAGCGACGTCATCGACGCCGGAGACGGCCAGTATTTCGCGGTCCGTCTGGACGAGATCCGCCCGTCGGCCCTGCCGACGCTGGACGAAGTGCGCGCGCCTCTGGGCCAGCAATGGACGATGCGTGAGAACGCCCGCCTGCTGTCGGCCAAGGCTGAAGAGCTGGCCGGTCGCATCCGCGCCGGTGAAGACATCGCCAAGGTCGCCGCCGACGCCGGCGCCCAGTTGACGGTCCGCACCGCCGTCCAGCAAAGCCGCGAGTCGCAGGCTCAGGTCGGCGACGGCGTGCTGCGCGGTCTGTTCGGTCAGTCCAAGGGCCAGGTGTTCTCGGGTCAGCAGGCCCAGGACAGCTTCGTCGTCGGCCGTGTCGACGCCATCCACGCCGCTGATCCGGCGCAGGCGGCGCCGCTGGCTGAACAAGCCCGGGCGCGCCTGACCGAGGAACTGGCCAACACGATGGCTGACCGCACCATCGCCGCCGCCGCCGCACGCACCAAGTCGCGCAATGACCCGGCCCTGGCCCTTCAGGCCCTGGGCGTCGAGGCCCCCGCCGCTCCGGCGGCGGCCCCGGCCGCTCCCGCCAAGAAGTAATGCTGCAAGACCGCGACGCCTTCATCGCCGGCCTGACGGCGGGCCGCCCCCAGGTTCTGGTCCGCCGTCTGGTCGATGATCTTGAAACACCCGTTTCGGCCTTCCTCAAGGTCGGGCACGGGCGGCGCTACGCCAGCCTGTTCGAGTCGGTCGAGGGCGGCGCCGTCAACGGCCGCTATTCCTTCGTCACCCTGTCGCCCGACGTGGTCTGGCGCTGTCGGGACGGCAAGGCCGAGATCGCGCGCGGCGCCGACGTCCTTACGGAAACCTTCACGCCGGAAGACCGGCCCGCGCTGGACTCCCTGCGCGCCCTGATCGCGGCGACGAAGTTCGAGCTGCCCGCTGACCTGCCCCCCATGGCCGCCGGTCTGTTCGGCGTGTTCGGCTATGACATGGTGCGCTTGCTGGAGCCGCTGGGCCCGGCCAACCCGGACCCGCTGGACCTGTCCGACGCCGTCATGGCGCGTCCGGCGCTGGTCGCCATCTTCGATTCGGTGAAGCACGAGATCGTCCTGATCGCCGCCGCCTATCCCGACACGGTGACGGACCCGGCTCAGGCCTACGCCGCCGCCGAGGCCCGGCTGGAGGATTTCGAGGACCGCCTGCGCGGCCCCCTGCCGATCCAGCGCGAGGTCGAGCCTGTTGCGGCGCCCGACTTCCACTCCCCCGTGGGCGAGGCCGCCTTCGGCCGCATGGTGGCGCGGGCCAAGGACTACATCGCCGCGGGCGACATCTTCCAAGTCGTGCTGGCGCACCGTTTCTCGGCGCCGTGGAGCCAGGACCCGTTCGCTTTCTATCGCTCGCTGCGTCGCGGCAATCCGTCGCCCTATCTGTTCTTCCTCGACTATGTGGATTTCCAGCTGGCTGGCTCCAGCCCGGAAATCCTGGTCCGGCTGAAGGACGGGCGCGTCACCATTCGCCCACTGGCGGGCACCCGTCCGCGCGGCGCCACGCCCGAACTGGATCAGGCCCTGGAAGCCGAACTGCTGGCCGACCCCAAGGAGCGGGCCGAGCACCTGATGCTGCTGGACCTGGGCCGCAACGACGTGGGCCGCGTGTCCTCGCCCGGCTCGGTCGAGGTCACGGAAAGCTTCGTGGTCGAGCGCTACAGCCAGGTCATGCACATCGTCTCCAACGTGAACGGCGCCGCCGATCCGAAGTTGGACGCGGTGGACACCCTTTTGGCCGCTCTGCCCGCCGGCACCCTGTCGGGCGCGCCCAAGGTGCGGGCCATGGAGGTCATCGACGAGCTTGAGACCGAAAAGCGCGGCGTCGGTTACGGCGGCGGCGTCGGCTACATCTCGGCCAATGGCGAGGCGGACATCTGCATCGTCCTGCGCACCGCCATGTTCGCAAAGGGCCAGATCTTCGTTCAGGCCGGCGCAGGCGTCGTCGCCGACAGCGACCCGGCCGCCGAATATGCTGAAACGCTGGCGAAAGCCCGCGCGCCGATGAAGGCGGCCGAGGACGCGTGGCGATTCACCGCGACCACTCGCGGCCAGGGTTCCGACGGCTAAGGATTGGAAACCGTGGCAGCCTGGTCAAACGATACGCCCGGGCCCACGACCATGGTTCCGGCCAACAGAACCGCCGTCGTCGCGGCGAAGGCGGCCGCCGCCAGCAGGCGCAGCGGCTGGGGTGGCTCGCTCGGCGCCTCGTTCAACAGGGCGCGGGCGTCACGGATGCATTCTACAGGGGTCAAGACGGATTTCTTCCGATGGCGATGCTCCTGTATCGCCCGGACAGCTTAACGTCCGCTTTCAATCGGCCCGTTTGCCTTCCATGCTTGGGCCGCCCTGCCTCCCCGTCTTCAAGAAGCCTTCGCCATGATCCTCGTCGTCGATAACTACGACAGCTTCACCTACAATCTCGTCCACTACCTCGCAGAGCTGGGCGCGCAGACGCACGTCGTCCGCAACGACGACCTGACCGTTGAAGAGGCATGGGCGCTGAAGCCCGAGGCCGTTCTGCTGTCCCCCGGCCCCTGCGCGCCGGATCAGGCGGGCATCTGCCTGTCGCTGATCGAGACCGCCGCCGAGACCATGCCCATCCTCGGCGTCTGCCTGGGCCATCAGTCGATCGGCCAGGCCTTTGGCGGCGAGGTGGTGCGCGCCAAGACCCTGATGCACGGCAAGACCTCGCCCATCCTGCATGAAGGACGCGGCGTCTTCGGCGGCCTGCCCTCGCCCTTCACGGCGACGCGCTACCACTCCCTGGCCGTGCGCCGCGCGACCCTGCCCGACGCGCTGGAGGTCACCGCCTGGACCGAGGACGGCGAGATCATGGGCCTGTCGCACCGCACGCGGCCGATCCACGGCGTCCAGTTCCACCCGGAATCCATCGCCACCGAACACGGCCATGAGATGATCGCCAACTTCCTGGATCTGGCCGGCGTCAAGCGCCATTCCAGCCTGAAGAATCTGGCGAGCGTGTGATGGACACCATAAAGCCCCTGCTGGCCCAGCTGGTCGAGGGCCAGGTGCTGACCCTGGACGAGGCCAAGGCCTTCTTCGCCGCCTGCCTGCGCGGCGAGCCCACCCCGTCCCAGGTCGCCGCCGCCGTCACCGCCCTGCGCATCCGCGGCGAGACGGTGGACGAGATCGTCGCCTTCGCCAGCGCCATGCGCGAGGCCGCCCTATCGCTGAACCACCCGTTCGACGAGGTGATCGACACCTGCGGCACCGGCGGCGACGGCCAGCACACCTACAATGTCTCGACGGCCGCCGCCTTCGTGCTGGCGGGCGCAGGGCTGAAGGTCGCCAAGCACGGCAACCGCGCCGTCAGCTCCAAGTCCGGGTCGTCCGACGTTCTGGCCGCCCTGGGCGTCAATCTGGACGCCACGCCCGCCCAGCAGGCGCGGGCGCTGGACCGGGCCGGCGTCGCCTTCCTGTTCGCACCGACCTATCATGGCGCCATGCGTCACGTCGGGCCGGTGCGCGGCGAGATCGGCTTCCGCACCGTGTTCAACCTGCTGGGACCGCTGTGCAATCCGGCGGGCGCGACGCATCAGGTCATGGGCGTCTATGATCCCGCCCTGCTGGAGCCGTTGGCCGAGGTTCTGGGCCGCCTGGGCGCCCGGCGCGCCTGGACCGTCAACGGCCAAGGGCTGGACGAACTGACCACCACAGGTCCGACCGAGGTGGCGGAATGGAAGGACGGCGCCGTGCGCCGCTTCACCGTCACGCCCGCCGACGCCGGACTGCCGCTGGCCACGCTGGACGACCTGCGCGGCGGCGACGCCGAGCACAATGCGGCGGCCCTGACCGCCCTGCTGGCGGGCGAGCGCGACCCCTATCGCGACATCGTCCTACTGAACGCCGCCGCCGCCCTGGTCGTGGCCGGGCGGGCCGAAGACCTGAAATCCGGCGCCGAACTGGCCGCCGCCGTCATCGATGACGGCCGCGCCGCCGCCGCCCTGGCTGAACTGGTGCGCGTCTCCCACGCGCCGATCGAAGACGAGGACGCCTGATGAGCGACGTTCTGGACCGCATCGCCGCCTACAAGCGCGAGGATGTCGCCGCCCGCAAGGCCGCCGTTTCGCAGGACGCCGTTGAGGCCCGCGCCCGTGAAGCCTCGGCGCCACGCGGCTTCCGCGCCGCCCTGGCCCGCCGGTTCGCCGAAACCGGCCGCCCGGCCCTGATCGCCGAGATCAAGAAGGCCAGCCCGTCCAAGGGGTTGATCCGCGCCGACTTCGACCCGCCCGTCCTGGCGCAGGCCTATGAGCGCGGCGGCGCCGCCTGCCTGTCCGTGCTGACCGATGGGCCGAGCTTCCAGGGCGACGACGCCTATCTGACCGCCGCGCGCGCGGCGGTGGCCCTGCCCTGCCTGCGCAAGGACTTTCTGGTCGATCCGTGGCAGGTGGCCGAGAGCCGGGCGCTCGGCGCCGACTGCATCCTGATCATCATGGACATGGTGGACGACGCCTTGGCCGCCGAACTGCTCACCGAGGCGACCCGCTGGGGCATGGACGCCCTGATCGAGACGCACGACGCGGACGAGATGGCGCGCGCCGCCCAACTGGTCGACGGCCGCGACGACGCCTTGATCGGCGTCAACAACCGCTCGCTGCGGACCTTCGAGGTCGATCTGGCGACGACGGAGCAACTGGCGGCGATGAGCCCGGCCGGCGCGCTGCTGGTCGCCGAAAGCGGCCTGTTTACGCCGGAGGATGTAGCGCGCGTGGCGGATGCGGGCGCCCGCGCCCTGCTGGTCGGCGAAAGCCTGATGCGCCAGGCGGACGTGGAAGCCGCGACGCGGGCCTTGCTGGCCTAAGCCCCCACCCTCGCGTCGTCCCCGAAGCCCGAAGGGCTATCCGGGACCGGCGGAAACGCCGAACACCGATCCGCTGCGCCTTGGACGGTCCCGGCTCTTCGCCCCTGCGGGGCTGCGGCCGGGATGACGGCGAGTTAGCCCGCCTTCGCCGCAATCACCCGCAGCACCGCATCCGCCGCCAGGTCCGACGGGTCCGGTCCGCCGCGCCCCATCAGGTCCAGAGCCTCGGTCTGACGACGCGCCTGATCGGCCGCCGCCTCGCGATCGGTCAGCAACCGCCCCACCGCCTTGGCCAGGGCCTGCGGCGTCGCCTCATGCTGGATGAACTCCGGCGCGATGGCCTCGTCGGCAGCGATGTTGAACAGGGTGATGTGTTTGGCCGTCACCAGCCGTTTCATCAGGGCGTAGCTCAGCCCGTCGATCTTATAGGCGATGACCATCGGCGCGCCCGCCAGCGCCAGTTCGGTCGAGACCGTGCCGCTGGTGGCCAGGGCGGCGTTCGCAGCCTTCATCGCGTCGTACTTGTCGGCTTCCTGCACGACGTGGGCGCGGAACGGCCAGGCGGCGACGCGGCCCGCCACATCGGCGGCGACAGTGCCCGCCGCGACGACGGCGACCTCCAGCCCCGGGATCTCGCCCTTCAGTTGCTTCACCGCCTGCTCATAGACAGGCGTCATGCGTGTAATCTCGCTGGGCCGGCTGCCCGGCAGGACCAGCAGCAGCGGCGCATCCGCCGCAATGCCCCGCGCCGCGCGGAAACGGGCGCCGTCGGCCCCCGCCATGTCGACGTGCAGCGCCTGCGAGCCGACGACAGTCGTCGGCAGGCCCGCCTTCTCGAACCACGGCGCGTCCAGCGCGTAGAGGGCCAGCAGGTGATCCACCGCCCCGGCCAGCGTCTTGGCCCGGCCCGGTCGCGAGGCCCACACCTGCGGCCCGACGTATTTGATCAGCGGCGTCTTCGGCGAGGCGGCGCGGATCGCCTGGGCCACGCGGATGGTGAAGCCCCAGCTGTCGATCAGCACCACGGCGTCCGGCTTTTCAGCCGCCGCCAGCGCCGCCGTCTCGGCCACGCGCTTCTTGACCCGGCCATAAGCCTTCAGCCCTTCGATCCAGCCCAGGATCGACAGTTCGGCGATATCGAAGGGGCTGACGACGCCCTCGGCCGCCATCTTGGGGCCGCCCACGCCGACGAAGACCACGTCGTCGCCCAGCCGCGTCTTCAGCGCTCGCGCCAGCCCGGCGCCCAGAGCGTCGCCCGAGGCCTCGGCCGCCACGAGCATGACTTTCAGAGGACGGCTCATCGCTCAACGCCCCAGACGAACAGGCCCAGACGATCGGCCGCCTCGACCAGACTTTCGTGGTCGATGACGATCAGCCGTCCCTCAAACCCGCCGATCCCCGCCAGGCCCGCGGCGGCGGCCAGTTCGACCGTGGTCGGCCCGATCACCGGCATGTCGACGCGGAGATCCTGGATCGGCTTGGGCGCCTTGCCCAACGCGCCGCGCGCGAAACCCGGCGAGCCGCGCAGGTCGGCGGGCAGATGCGCCACGCGGCGCAGCATCTCGTCCGTGCCTTCCTGCGCCTCGACCGCCAGCACCAGGCCGTCGCAGACGACCGCGCCCTGACCGATGTCCAGTTCGCCCGATTTTTCAGCGACGTGCAGCGCCTTCCTCAGATCCGAAAGCTGCTCACCGGTCGGCGCAACGCGGCCCAGCGCCCCAGCCGCCAGCATCTCGCCGCCTAGGAGATCGTCCGCGCCCTCGACGGCGAAGCCTTCATCCTCGAATACCGACAGGATCTTCCGCAGCAGGGCGTCATCGCCCTTGGACGCCGCCGCGATGATGCCGGGCAGCAGGGACGCGCCCTTAAGATCAGGCTTCAACGTCTTGAAATCCGGCCGGTTGACGTAGCCCGCCAGACAGACAGCCCGGCAGCCCTCAGCGCGCATGGCCTTCACGATCTTGCCGATCTCGGCCATGCCGAAGTCCTGCCCGGGCCAGCGGTGCAGGTGGGCGTCGGCGAAGCCCTTCAGGCGGATGATGAAGACCTCGCGCCCATCGGCTTCGCACCGCTGGGCGACACGGATGGGCAGATCGCCCGAACCCGCGATCAGGGCCAGCTTGGGCGGCTCGATCATTCCGCGCCCGGCAGGCACAGCGGGCGCTTGCCGCCGTCACGGATGAAGGCGACGATCTCCATGATCTCGGGCAGGTCGGCATAGGCCTGCTCGACCCGATCCAGACGCTCGGCGAAGACGCCCGTACCTTCGAACAGGTCGCGATAGGCGGCCAGCAGGCGACGCACCGCATCCTTGCCGTAGCCCTTGCGTTTCAGCCCGATCAGGTTGAGGCCGTGCAGGCTGGCGTGGTTGCCCCAGGCCGAGCCGTAGGGAATGACGTCGCGCGTCACTGCGGCCAAGCCGCCGACGATGGCGCCCTGCCCGACCCGGCCGTTCTGGTGCACGGCGCACAGGCCGCCCAGGAAGACCTTGTCGCCGATCTGGGCGTGGCCGCCCAGGGTGGCGTTGTTGGCCATGACGACGTTGTCGCCGACCACGCAGTCGTGGCCGACGTGGGCGCCGGTCATGAACAGGTTGTTCGAGCCGACGCGGGTGACGCCCGTTCCTTGAGGCGTGCCCCGGTTGAAGGTGCAGTGCTCGCGGATCAAGTTGTTCTCGCCGATCTCCAGCCGAACCGGCTCGCCCTTGTAGCCGCCGTGCTGCGGATCGCCGCCGATGACGGCGAAGGGGTGGATGGTCGTGTTCGCGCCGACGCTCACGTCCTGCTGGATCACGACGTGGCTGACCAGGCGAACGCCCGGGGCCAGGGTCACGGCCGGCCCGACCGTGCACCACGGGCCGATCTCGACCCCGTCCGCCAGGGTCGCCGAGGCGTCCACCACGGCGGTCGGGTGGATGGTCACTGGGCGGGCTCCGCTACGGTGACGACCATGGCCATGAACTCGGCCTCGGCGGCCAGCTTGCCGTCGATAAAGGTCTCGCCGCGGAACTTATAGGCGTCGCCGCGCGCGCGGATCACCTTGACCTCCATGCGCAGCTGGTCGCCCGGACGCGCGGGCTTACGGAAGCGCACGCCGTCGATCGACATGAACATGATGACCTTGTCCGCCACGGCCACGTCCAGCGACTTGGACATCAGCAGCGCGCCCGTCTGGGCCATCGCCTCGACGATCAGCACGCCGGGCATGACCGGGTCGATCGGGAAGTGGCCGGGGAAGAAGGGCTCGTTGTGGGTGACGTTCTTGATGCCGACGATCGAGGTCGCCGCCACGAAGTCCTCAGCCTTGTCCACCAGCAGGAAGGGGTAGCGGTGCGGCAGGCGACGCATCACCTCGGCGTAGTCGATCTTGTTGTCTTCGCTCATTCTTTCGATTCCTTCGCGCCCTTCTTCTGGGACGCCTGTTTGGACAGCCATACCGTCTCGCGCAAGAACTGGCGAAGCGGCTTGGCGGGATAGCCGGACCAGATCTCGCCCGGCGGAACATCGGCCAGGACGCCGCCGCCGGCCGCGACGCGGGCGCCTTCGCCGATGGTGATGTGGTCGCCCACGCCCGCCCGGCCGCCGAAGATGCAGTTGTCGCCGCTGGTGACCGAACCCGAGATGCCGGTGTGCGCCGCCATCAGGTTATTGCGGCCGATGACGCAGTTGTGGCCGATCATGACCAGATTATCGATCTTGGTGTTCTCGCCGATGACAGTGTCGTCATAGGCGCCCCTGTCGATGCAGGAGTTGGCCCCGACCGTCACCCCGTCCTGCAGGATCACTCGCCCCAGTTGGGGAATGTCGACAGGCCCGGCCTTCGACCCGGCGGCGCCGAAGCCCGCCTCGCCGATACGCGCGCCCGCCAGCAGCTTCACCCGGTCGCCCAACAGGGCGAAGCCGACGGTGACGCCGGGGCTGATCAGGCAGTCGCGACCGATCTGCACGCCCGGCCCGATCACGGTGTTGGCGCCGATGCGGCTGCCCCGGCCGATGCGGACGCCCTCGCCCAGGATCACGCCCGGTTCGATCACCACAGTGTCGTCCTCGGCGGCCTCGGCGGCGCTGATCGCGCGATCCAGACGGACCGGCCGATGCAGCAGGGCCGACGCCCGCGCCCAAGCGGCCTGAGCCTCGCCCGACACGATGACGGCGGCGTCAGCGGGCGCCGCATCCACGGCCGACGACGGCACGATCACGCAACCGGCCTTCGTCTCGGCCAGAGCAGCGGCGAACTTGCGGTCGCCTAAAAACGCAATCGCGCCCCGGTCCGCACTGGACAGGGGCGCAACGGCCGAGATGACGACATCGCCGCCCCGGACCACCTCCCCGCCGATATGCTCGGCGAGGGCGGCGACCGTCAGGGGCGACAGGGTCTGAAAGAACCTCGGATCGGGCATGGCCCGTCTTACGACTGCGGCTGGGCCGGAACCGGCATGCGGTTGAAGCTCAGCGTCGGCAGCTGGGCGTTCAGGCGCTGGATCACCGTGTCGGTCACGTCCATGGCCGGGTTCATGATGAAGACGCTCTCACGGTCGAGCATGATGCCGCAGCCCTTCTCCTGATAGACGGCGACCAGCAGGGGCTCGATGGCCTCCGAAATCTTGCGGCGCTGTTCAGCCAGGGTGTAGCGCAGTTCATTGTCGCGCGTGGCTTCCAGTTGCTGGGCTTCCTGGATGCGCTGCTGCAGCTGCTGGCGGCGCTGGTTCATCTGGTCGGCCGGGATGGTCGCGGCACCTTGCTGCAGGGCCTGGGCTTCGGACTGAATGGTGGTGGCGTAGGGCTGAATCTCGCCCTGAACTTCCTGCGCCAGCTGTTCCATGCGGGTCTGCACGGCCTGGCCGACGGTCGACTGGGCCAGGACGCGTTGGTTGAAGTAGACGCAGACGCCGGGGATGGCCGGGCCGGGATTGGCCGGGCCCTGCGACTGGGCCAGGGCGGCCGAGGCGGTCAGCGAAGCAAGGGCGAAGGCGCCGATGGCGATGAGTTTCATAATCTAAGCCTTAGTGACGGCGGTCAGACCGCAGTTAGAATTGGGTGGAGGTCGAGAAGCGGAACGTCTCGGTCTTGTCGTAGTCTTCGCGGTTCAAGACCTTGGACAGGTCGAAACGGATCGGCCCCATCGGCGAACGCCAGTGGATGCTGACGCCGGCCGCTGCGCGCAAGGCCAGGTCGTCGACAATGTTGGGGTTACGCAAACCCGTAGAGGGATCGATCAGATAGCGATCGTCCAGCTTGCCGATCGTGCCGAAGTCCGCGAACAGCGAGGTCTTGATGCCGTATTCATCGGGCAGCATGTTCGGCACGGTCAGCTCGACCGTACCAATGGCGTAGAAGTTGCCGCCCAGGGCGTCGGTCGTGGTCAGGTCGCGCGCGCCCATGCCGGCCGTCTCGAAGCCACGGAAGGTGTTTCCGCCCTTGAAGAAGCGGTCGTTGATCCGGATCGGATCGCCGTTCCAACCGCTGACGTAGCCGGTCTGGCCTTGGAAGCTGACCACCCAGTTCGGGCGGATGCCATAGTACCAGGAGGCGTCCGCCTCGGTCCTGATGTAGTTCACGTCGCCGCCGATGCCGGCGAAATCCTGACGCAGGGAGGCGGTCCACCCGCGCGTCGGGCGCACGGGATCGTTCAACCGGTTCACCAGCAGGGTGTAGCCCGCCGAGGAGTTCAGGTACGAGCCCGCCTGATCGCACAGGGCCGACGAGCCGGCGCCGACGCCGCCGCAATAGCCGTACGGGATGATGACCTCGTCATCCTTCAGGAAGTAGCGGGCGCTGAAGCTGGCGTAACCGTTCAGCGGATAGGTGATGCGCACCCCGCCGCCCGTCGAACGGTAGTCATAGGACGAATATTTGCTGAGGTCGTAGCGGGTGTGGAACAGGTCGAAGCCCGCGCGCACGTCGCGACCCAGGAATTTGGGCTCGGTGAAGCGGAAGTCGATCTGCTGGCGCAGCGAACCCCATTCGGCGCGGGCCACGACGTTCTGGCCGCGACCCCGGAAGTTGCGCTCGGTGATGCCCAGGTTCAGCACGAAGGAGTCGACCGAGCTGAAGCCCGCGCCGACCGACAGTTCGCCGGTGGGCTGTTCTTCGACGGTGACGTTGACGACCGAACGGTCTGGGGCGCTGCCGCGCGTCTCTTCGATCTTGACGTCCTTGAAGAAGCCCAGGGCGCGCAGGTTATTGCGCGACCGCTCGACCAGCGAGCGGTTGAAGGCGTCGCCCTCGCCCACCATCAGCTCGCGGCGGATGACGCTGTCCAGGGTGCGGGTGTTGCCGACCACATTGATGCGGTCGATGTAGACACGCTGGCCTTCGCGGACATTGAAGGTGACGTTGACGGTGTCCGTCTCGGGGTCCGCGCGATAGGTCGGATTGATTTCGACGAAGGCGTAACCGGCCGAACCGGCGGCGAAGGTCAGGGTATCGACCGCCGCCTGGATGCGATCGCTCTCGTACAGGTCGCCCTTACGGATCGGCAGCAGCAATTGCAGGAAGTCGGCGTTCAGCCGGTCATTCTCCGTGACGACCTTGATCTCGCCGAAGTTGTAGCGATCCCCTTCATCCACCGTGACGGTGACGCCGAAGGCGCTGTTGTCCGGCTTCAGCTCGGCCACGGACGACAGGATACGGAAGTCGTAATAGCCGCGGTTCGTATAGAATTTACGCAGCTGTTCCCGGTCGTAATCCAGCCGGTTCGGATCGTAGTTGTCGTTGGAGCTGAACAGCCGCCACCACTTGGAGGTCTTCGTCACCATGACCCCAGCCAGGTCGCTGTCCGAGAACGCCCGATTGCCCAGGAAGGTGATGGCGGCGATGCCCGTCTCAGGCCCCTCGTCGATCTCGAACACCACGTCGACCCGGTTCTGGTCCAGCTGGACCAGCTTGGGCGTCACCGTCGCCGAGATGCGGCCCGACAGGCGGTACAGTTCGACGATCTTGCCGACATCTTCCTGCACCCGCGCGCGGGTGTAGATGCCGCGCGGCTTGATGGTGACCTCGTCGCGCAGCTTCTTCTCGGCCAGCGCCTTGTTACCCTCGAACGTCACCTGGTTGATGATCGGGTTCTCGGCGATCTCGACGATCAGGTCGCCGTTCGCCTGCAGGCCCAGCTGGACGTCGGCGAACAGCCCCGTGCGCGACAGGGTCCGCACCGCCACGTCGATGGTCACGGCGTCGATGGTGTCCCCCGGCTGAATCGGCAGGTAGGACAGGACCGTCGTCTGGTCGATCCGTTCGTTGCCGCGCACCACGATGCGGTTGACCACGGCGCGATCAGCCTGAGGCGGCGCTTCCTGAACAACGACGTTGGGCGTCTGTTGCGCCAGCGCGGGGCTCGCGAGGCCGGCGGCGAAGGTCAGGGCCAGGGCGCTGACCCCGATAATGCGGCCACGGGTCTGGGTCATGAGGCGACTGTCGTTTTGATTCATGCGGATACCATCGGGGGCTGGCGTCGGCTCACGAGACGAGCCCGCCGAGGAATTTGAAGAGATTGAGCTTCTGCAGATCGTTCCAGGTCGCGAACAACATCAAACCCGCCAGCAAAGCAAGACCGACCCGATATCCCGCCTCCTGAACCCTGGCCGCCATCGGACGGCGCGCCACGGCTTCGTAAGCGTAGAACAGCAGGTGCCCCCCATCCAGAACGGGAATGGGCATCAGATTTAAAAAGCCGATTCCGACCGAAAGTATGGCCGCGAAGCTCGTCAGCGTCAGCAACAGATTGCGGACGATGGCCCAGGGCTCGGGATTGGCCGCCACGGCGGCGTTGGTCAGGGCGCCGGAAGCCTTGGCGATGCCCAGCGGCCCGCTGAACTGATCGCCCGACTCGCGGCCGGTGAAGATACGGCCGATATAGGTCAGGGTCGTGTTCAGGATAGCGCCCGTCTCGCGCACGCCCTGCCCCACGGCCGCGACCGGACCGTAGCGGACATGGCGAATCTCGTCGCGGGTCGAGCCCAGGGCCAGGCCGATGCGGCCCACGCTGACCCGGCCGGCGATGCGATCGGTCTCGACGCGGCGCTCTGGCGTGGCCGTCAGTTCCACGGCGCGGTCGCCACGCTCGACGGTGAAGCGCACCGGATCGCCGCTGCTCAGGGCCACGACGCGCGTCACCTCGCCGCCGTCCGAGATCAGCTTGCCGTTGACGTGGGTGATCAGGTCGCCCTGCTGGAAACCGGCGGCGGCGGCGGGCGATCCCGCCTGCACCTGCATCACCCGCGCCGGGCGAAGCTCGACGCCGACCAAGCTGAACAGCAGGGTGAAGATGAAAATGGCCAGGACGAAGTTGGCGAACGGACCGCCCGCCACGACCAGGGCGCGCTGCCACAGCGGCTTGAAATACAGATAGTCGCGCTCAGCGCCCGGCCCGTGGGCCGCGACAAGCTGCTTGCGCATCGCCTCCAACCCGGCCCGGTCGGGCACGCCGGTCGCATCCAGATCGCCGGAAAACTTGACGTAACCGCCCAGCGGCAGCCAGCCGACGCGCCACTCGACGCCGTGTTTGTCGGTGCGTTTGAAGAGGGCGCGGCCAAAGCCGATGGCGAAGCGGTCCATCTTCACGCCAAAGGCGCGCGCGGTCAGGAAGTGCCCGAGCTCGTGCACCGTCACGACCAGCGTCAGGACGAGCAGAAACGGCACGACATAGGTCAGAATCTGGCTGATCGCGCCTAACATGCCGCTCGTCTCTCCCGCGCCCTCAGGCAGCCATGTTCAGCGAGGCGATGACGTCGCTCGCAATCCGCCGCGCCTGCGCATCGACGGCCAGAGCCGCATCGCAGGCATCGTCCGAACCGCAAGACACGCCCGCGCTGGTCGCCTTCTCAAGGGTGTCGGCGACGACTGCGGCAATATTGAGAAAGCCCAGCCGTCGGTCAAGAAACGCCAGAGCCGCCACTTCATTAGCGGCATTGAAGACGATCGGCGCCTCGCCGCCCGCCGCCAGGGCTTCGCGCGCCAGCCTCAGGGCCGGAAAGCGCGCCTCATCCGGCGCCTCGAAGGTCAGTCGTCCCAGCGACGCCAGGTCCAGCCTAGGCGCGGGCCAGGCCAGTCGGTCTGGCCAGGACAGGGCGCAGGCGATCGGCGTCCTCATGTCCGGCGGCCCCATCTGGGCCAGCGTCGAACCATCCACATATTCCACAAGGCTGTGGATGATCGATTCCGGGTGGACGACCACATCGATCCGTTCACCCGGCATGTCGAACAGATAGGCGGCCTCGATCAGTTCCAGCCCCTTGTTGGCCATGGTGGCGCTGTCGACCGAAATCTTAGCGCCCATGCTCCAGTTCGGATGGGCGACCGCCTGCTCGGGCGTAATCCGCGTCATGGCCGAGCGGGGCAGAGTGCGGAACGGCCCGCCCGACGCGGTCAGCACCAGCTTGGACACCCGCTCGGGCGCCTCGAGCGGGAAGACCTGAAAGATGGCGGAGTGCTCGGAATCGACCGGGATCAGCTGGCCCCCGCTGCGCCGGACCCGCTCGATCAGCGCAGGACCGCAGCAGACCAGGCTCTCCTTATTCGCCAGGGCCAGGGTGGCGCCCGTCTCCGCCGCCGCCCAGGCCGACCGCAGGCCCGCCGCGCCGACGATAGAGGCCATGATCCAGTCGGCCGGCCGCGTGGCTGCTTCCACGATGGCGTCCGGCCCGGCCGCCGTCTCGATCCCGGTTCCCGTCAGGGCTTCGCGCAGTTCATTCAGCCGCGCGGGATCGGCTGTCACGGCGATGCGCGGCCGCCAGCGGCGCGCCTGCTCGGCCAGCCGGGCGATATTGGCGCCGCCGGTCAGGGCCTCGACCTCGAACCGCGCAGAGCCCGCGCCTTGCGTCTGTTCCATGAGGTCCAGCGTCGACGAGCCGACCGACCCGGTCGAGCCCAGAATCGTGACGCGCCGCGCGATCACGCCGCCCGCTCCAACATGAGGACGATCAGCCGCCCGGCGGCGACCACGACCACGGCGAACATCAGGCCGTCGACGCGGTCCAGCAGACCTCCGTGGCCTGGAATCAGATTGCCCGCATCCTTGACGCCGAAACGCCGCTTCAGCGCCGACTCCCACAGATCGCCGCCCATGGTGGCCAGGGCGGCGGTCAGGCCCAGCACCCCGCCCCAGACGGCCGTCAGCATCCCCATGTCCAGCCAGCCCGCCATTGCGGCGCCGGCGATCATCCCGGCGGTCAGCCCGCCGATGAAGCCGGACCAGGTCTTGTTCGGCGAAAAGCGCGGCCACAGCTTCGGGCCCCCGACGAAGCTGCCGACCAGATAGGCCAGAATGTCCGCCGACCAGGCGACGGCGAAGACCAGCACGGTCCAGTACAGCCCCTGCACTTCATGCAGGTCGCGCAGCCAGATCAACAGAACGCAGGGCCAGCCGAGGTAGAGCACGCCATAGGCGGTATCAAGCGCCGACTGGCCGCGCGTCCGGGCGAACAGGCCCGCCGCCAGCGCCCCGAACACCATCAACACCAGCGCCAGCGAAATCTGGCCGACGTGGGCGGCGATCACCGCCACGACCAGGGCCAGAGCCACCGCGACGCCGATCGGCCGCCACAGCCTGGGCGCGCACATCCTGGCCCATTCGAAGGCCAGCAACACCGCGCCCGCGACCACTAAGGCGCAGAACCAGTCGCCCCCGGCCCAGGTCGCCAGAACCGCCGCCGGGGCCAGCACGACCGCAGAGGCGGCGCGCAGGGCGATGTCGCGAGGCTTTAACGCCATATCAGACCGCCGCCTCGCCATAAGCGGTGTCCATGACCTCGCGCCCGCCATAGCGACGCTGGCGACAGGCGAACTGGGCGATGGCCTCGGCCAGGGTTTCAGCGCCGTAGTCCGGCCAGAGGATGTCCTGGAAAACCATCTCGGCGTAAGCCGCCTCCCACAACAGGAAGTTGGACAGGCGCTGCTCGCCCGAGGTTCGCACGATCAGATCGACCGGGGGCGCGCCCGCCGTCGACAGGCCGGCGCCCAGCGCCTCTTCGTCGACGATGAAGTCTTCGCCAGCGCGGGCGCGATCGACCAGACGCTGAGCCGCATCGGCCAGATCCGCCCGGCCGCCATAGTTGAAGGCCACCTGCAGCAGGAATTTGTCGTTGTGAGCCGTCTGCGCCTCGGCCCGCGCGACGATGCCGGCGATATCTTCAGGCAGACCCGTCCGGCGCCCGAGAACCTTCACCCGCACCCCCGCAGCCTCCAACCGCTTCAGATCGCTGCCGACGAAGGCGCGCACCAGCCCCATGAGGTCGGACACCTCATCGGCCGGACGGCTCCAGTTCTCGGTCGAGAAACCGAACACCGTCAGGCACTGCACGCCCAGTTCAGGCGCAGCCTTGATGGTCCGGCGCAGGGCCTGGACCCCCTCGCGGTGGCCCACGGCGCGCGGAAGGCCCCGTCGCTGCGCCCAGCGGCCGTTGCCGTCCATGATCAGGGCGACGTGACGAGGCCCCTTTGCAGGCGCCGTGGCGACGGGCTCGGCCGACATATGAGACCTTCCTTGGACAGACCTGACGCGGGCGTCAGACCTGCATGATCTCGACTTCCTTGGCCTTCAAGGTCTCGTCGATGCGCTTGATGGCGGCGTCAGTGTCCTTCTGGACCTCAGCTTCCATCTTCTTCTGTTCATCCTGGCTGATATCGCCGGCCTTTTCAGCCTTCTTCAGCTCATCGTTGGCGTCGCGGCGCACGTTGCGCACAGCGATCTTCTTGTCCTCGGCGTATTTGGCGGCCAGCTTGGCGAGGTCCTTACGGCGCTCTTCGGTCAGCGGCGGGATCGGAATACGCAGGTTCTGGCCGTCGACGATCGGGTTCAGGCCCAGGCCCGCGGAGCGGATCGCCTTCTCGACCGAGACCACCATGCCCTTGTCCCAGACGCTGACCGAGATCATGCGCGGTTCCGGCACGCTGATGGCGGCGACGGCGGTCAGCGGCGAGGTCGCGCCATAGGCTTCGACGACGACCGGTTCCAGCAGGCCCGCGTTGGCGCGGCCCGTGCGCAGGCCCGCATAGTCGTCCTTCAGCGAGGAGACCGACTTTTCCATCCGGTCACGAAAGGTTTTGAGATCGGGTTTGGCCATGACGAATGTCCTTGGTCCTGTCGTTGAATAGCGAAGCCGCTCAGGCGGGCTTGTTGGTGATGACGGTATAGGTCCCCTGCCCCGTCAAGGTCTTGTGCAGCGAACCTTCCTCGCGAATCGAGAAGACCACGATCGGAATGCCGCTGTCGCGCATCAGGGCGATGGCCGAGGCGTCCATGACCCGCAGGTCCTTGGCCAGGACATCCTGATAGGTCAGCGTTTCATAGCGGGTGGCCGTCGGGTCCTTCTTCGGATCGGCCGTGTAGACGCCATCAACGCTGGTGCCCTTCAGCAGGGCGTCGCAGCCCATCTCGGCCGCCCGCAGCGCGGCGCCGGAGTCCGTGGTGAAGAAGGGCGCGCCCACGCCGGCGGCGAAGATCACCACCCGGCCCTTTTCCAGGTGACGCAGCGCGCGGCGACGGATGTAGGGCTCGGCGATCGCGGCCATCGGAATGGCGCTCTGGACCCGCGTGTCGACCCCGATTTTTTCCAGCGCGCCCTGCATGGCCAGGGCGTTCATGATGGTGGCCAGCATGCCCATGTAGTCGGCGTTGGCGCGGTCCATGCCCTCGGCGGCCTTGGACAGGCCCCGGAAGATATTGCCCCCGCCGATGACCAGGCAGATTTCCACGCCCTGACGCGCCACGGCGGCGACGGCGGCGGCGACCACGTCCACCGTCTTCATGTCGATTCCATAGGGCTGATCGCCCATCAGAACCTCGCCCGAGACCTTCAGCAGGACGCGCTTGTAACGAAACTCAGAGGGGGCGTCGGGCATGGTCAGGGGTCCGTGGATACAGGGGTTAGCATCCGCGCGAAGTGAATCGGCGGCTCATCATAGACGAAGGGCGCGTCAGCCTTCAAAGCCGAACGCGCCCAAACGCATAATTCTCCCTCCCCGTCGCGGGGAGGGAGAGGTCTTTTTAGTTGCCGCCGGTCATCGAGGCGACTTCCGACGCGAAGTCGGGAGCGTCGGACTTCTCGACGCCTTCGCCCAGGGCCATGCGGACGAAACCGGCCAGCTTCAGCTCAGAGCCCAGCTCCTTGCCGGTGTTGGCGACCAGTTGTTCGATGGTCACGTCCGGGTCCATGACGAACGGCTGCTTGGTCAGCACCACGTCCTTCTGGAACTTGGCGATCTGGCCCGACACGATCTTCTCGATCATGTTTTCCGGACGGCCTTCTTCCTTGGCCTTCTCGATCAGGACAGCGCGTTCCTTCTCGATCGCCGCCGGGTCCAGGTCCGAGGTGTCCAGCGCCAGCGGAGCCGTGGCCGCCACGTGCATGGCGATCTTGCGGCCCACTTCGCGCAGGGCTTCCTTATCGCCGGCGCCTTCCAGGGCGACCAGCACGCCGATGCGGCCGACGCCCGGCGACACGGCGTTGTGGACGTAGGTCGCAACCGCGCCTTCGCCAACCGACAGGCGAGCCGCACGACGCAGCTGCATGTTCTCGCCGATCGTGGCGATCAGGTTGGTGACTTCGGCCTCGACGGTCTTGCCGTTTTCCAGGGTCGCGCCGTGGATGGCGTCGACGCCGTCATGGTGCAGGCCCAGTTGAGCGAATTCCTTGGCCGCAGCCTGGAACAGGTCGTTGCGGGCCACGAAGTCGGTTTCGGCGTTGAACTCGATGGCCGAGGCGACTTCGCCCTTGCCGTCTTCGCGCACGGCGACGGCCACCAGGCCCTCGGCGGCGACGCGGTCGGCCTTCTTGGCGGCCTTGGACAGACCCTTGGCGCGCAGCCAGTCGATGGCTGCTTCGATGTCGCCGTTGTTCTCAACCAGCGCCTTCTTGCAGTCCATCATGCCGACGCCCGAACGCTCGCGAAGTTCCTTCACGAGGGCGGCAGTGATCTCGGCCATGTCTTTCTCCTGAAATTCAAAATGGGCGGCCGGACTGTTTAGCCCGGCCGCATGTCAAGTTGACGTCGGTCCAGCGCGCTGGCGGCGCCGGAACGTCAGTCCTTAGCCTTCGACCTTCTCGGCCTCGGCGGCTTCGACCGCAGGGGTCTCGACGGCAGCGGCCTCGGCGGCGACCATCTCTTCAGCCACGCCTTCCGTGCCGGCCGGAGCCGGGTCGGCGGCCACGGGGGCCGAGGCTTCGCGCAGCATCGGCTCAACCGGAGCTTCCGAAGCGCCCAGGTCGATGCCTTGGGCGACGGCGCCGGCGGCCAGGCCGTCCAGAACGGCGTCGGCGATCAGGTCGCAGTAGGTCTGGATGGCGCGGGCGGCGTCATCGTTGCCCGGCACCGGATAGGTGATGCCGTCCGGGTCCGAGTTGGTGTCCAGGATGGCGATGATCGGGATGTTCAGCTTGCGGGCTTCCTGGATCGCGATCGATTCCTTGTTGGTGTCGATCACGAACATGATGTCCGGCACCGAACCCATGTCCTTGATGCCGCCCAGCGACAGTTCCAGACGGTCCTTCTCGCGCTGCAGGGTCAGCAGTTCCTTCTTGTTACGGCCTTCGCCGGTTTGAAGGATGGTTTCCAGTTCGCGCAGGCGCTGGATCGAGTTCGAGACGGTGCGCCAGTTGGTCAGGGTGCCGCCCAGCCAGCGGTTGTTCATGTAGTATTGGGCGCAGCGCGTGGCGGCCTGCGCGACCGGGTCGGCGGCCTGACGCTTGGTGCCGACGAACAGAACGCGACCGCCCTTGGCGGCCACGTCGCGCACGGCGACCAGAGCCTGGTGCAGCAGCGGCATCGTCTGCGACAGGTCGATGATGTGGATGTTCGAGCGCGAGCCGAAGATGTAGCGGTCCATCTTCGGGTTCCAGCGGTGCGTCTGGTGACCGAAGTGAGCGCCGGCTTCCAGCAGGGTACGCATCGAGAATTCAGGCAGAGCCATGATCGTGTTTTCCTTTTTCCGATCAAACCTAGCGCGGGCGGTTAAAAGGATCGGCTGATCCCTCGGAACGGTGCAGGCCGGGATGTCTCCCCGAACCACGCCACGCCCACGTGCGAAGTGCGCCGCGCATATAGGCGAAAGGCCTGAAAAACACAAGCGGCCGAACAAGATGGCCGCATCAGCCGTCGCGGGCCCTACGTCACCCCGCGAGCCGACGCTTGGGCCGGATCAGAAGCTGCGGCCGTCCACGCGCTGCGCCGTCCAGGTCCAGGGCTCGATATCGGTCAGGGTGCGGATATTGATCGCGGCCACCTCGGCTCCGTCCGGCCCCACGCCGTAGCCGAACGGCTGCACACCGCAGGTCTTGCAGAAGCGATGATCGATCTTGTGCTGATTGAAGAAGTAGGATGTCATTTCACCCTCTCCCTTCGTCAGGCGGAACGCCGAGCGCGGCGCGAACGCCAGAACGAATCCCTTGCGGTAGCAATGGGAGCAGTTGCATTCGACCAGTCCATCCAGACCGACATCGACTTCATAGGCGACCGCGCCGCAGTGGCAGGACCCGGCATGGGTCTTCACGCTCGTCTCGCTCATCATGCATCCTCCAGCATCACCACCCCCGGCGCCGACTTCAACGCGCCGCGCAGCGCCGCGTCCAGCCGGTATCGTCCAGGCAGCTTAATCTCGACCTCGGTGCGGCCACCCAGCGTCGCCTGCAGCCAGACCTCGCCGCCTTTGCCCTGCGCCCGCGCCCGGTCCAACCGCGCCTTCAACGCCTCGGCATCGGCCGACTGCGCCGACAGGATGACGCGCAAACCGATCTGGGCGTCGTCCAGCAATACGTCCATGCGGCTGGCGTCATCGCCGAAGAAACGCACCTCCCCGTCCGCCGCCTTGGCCCGCACCCTGACCAGAACCGACGTGCCGACCTCCAGAACCTCCCGGCAGCGCCGCAGTTGCTCCGGCGGGAACAGGCATTCAAACTCGCCGGTCGGGTCCGAGAAGGTGACGAAGGCGAACTTCTCGCCGGTGCGGGCGCTGGCCCGTTCCTGACGGCGACGCACCACGCCCGCCATCTGAAACGCTTCGTGCCCCGCCTCGGCCAGCCCCTGCGCTTCGGCCACGAAGGTCACGCGCTTGCGCTTCAAGGCCGGCGTCAGTTCTTCCAGCGGGTGGCCCGACAGATAGAAGCCGACGGCGTAGAGTTCCTGATCCAGCTTGTCCGGGCCGGCCCATTGTTCGACGCTCTTCAGCCGTGGACGCGCAGCCCCCGCCTGATCGGCGCCGAACAGGCTGACCTGGGCCGAGGCACGTTCAGCCGCCACGCTCTGGCAATAGGCGATCAGAACGTCAGCCTGTTCGAACAACTGACGGCGGTTCGGATGAATGCTGTCGAACGCGCCCGCCCGCGCCAGCCCTTCCAGCGCCCGCTTGTTGACGGCCTTGGGATCGACCCGCTCCAGGAAATCAAAAATATCGGCGAACGGCCCGCCCGTCTCGCGCACCTCGACCACGTGACGCATCGCCTCAAGCCCCACGTTGCGGATGGCGCCGAGCGCATACAGCACGCTGCCCTGCCCGTCCTTCCACGACACGTCGAAGTCAGCGGAGGAGCGGTTGATGTCGGGCGCCAGCACCGGGACCTCGAACCGGCGGCAGTCCTGATAGAAGACCGCCAGCTTGTCCGTGTTCGACAGGTCCAGGCTCATGGAGGCGGCGAAGAACTCGACCGGATGATTGGCCTTCAGCCAGCCCGTCTGGAACGAGATCAGCGCATAGGCCGCCGCGTGCGACTTGTTGAAGCCATAGCCCGCGAACTTGGCCACCAGATCGAAGATGGAGCCGGACTGCGCCTCAGGCACCCCCTTCTCGGAGGCCCCTTTCACGAAGCGGAGGCGCTGGAAGTCCATCTCCTCCTTCTTCTTCTTGCCCATGGCGCGCCGCAGCAGGTCGGCCTCGCCCAGGCTGTAACCCGCCAGGATCTGGGCGATCTTCATCACCTGTTCCTGATAGATGATGACGCCGTAGGTCTCGGTCAGCACCTCCTTCAGGCTGGGGTGCAGGTAATCGACCTCGGCCCGGCCGAACTTCCGGTCGATATAGGTGTCGATCATCTCCATCGGCCCCGGCCGATAGAGCGAGATCAGGGCCGTGATTTCCTCGATCGAGCCGCAACGCATCTTGCGCAGGGTGTCGCGCATGCCCTGAGATTCCAGCTGGAACACCCCGACGGTCTGACCCGAGGCCATCAGCTCATAGGTCTTGGGATCGTCCAGCGGCAGCAGGCCCCAGTCCTGAGCCGCGCCGCGCCGTTCCAGATAGCCCTTGGCCCGATCCAGAACCGTCAGGGTCTTCAGGCCCAGGAAGTCGAACTTCACCAGGCCCGCCGGCTCGACCCACTTCATGTTGAACTGGCTGGCCGGGATGGTGGAGCGCGGGTCCTGGTACAGAGGCACCAGTTCCGTCAGCGGCCGGTCGCCGATGACGATGCCGGCCGCGTGGGTCGAGGCGTTGCGGTACAGCCCCTCAAGTTCCAGCGCCGTCTCCAGCAGCGCCTTGACTGAAGCTTCGGCGTCGCGCGCCTCGCGCAGGCGCGGCTCCAGGTCGATGGCCTGGGCCAGGGTCACGGGGTTGGCCGGGTTGGCCGGAACCATCTTGGCCAGACGGTCCACCTGGCCCAGCGGCATCTGCAGCACCCGCCCCACGTCGCGCAGCACGGCGCGCGCCTGCAGGGTGCCGAAGGTGATGATCTGGGCCACCCGGTCCTTGCCGTAACGGTCCTGAACGTAGTCGATGACCTCTTCGCGCCGCTCCTGACAGAAGTCGATGTCGAAGTCGGGCATCGACACGCGTTCCGGGTTCAGGAAACGCTCGAACAGCAGACCAAACCGCAAGGGATCCAGGTCGGTGATGGTCAGCGACCAGGCCACCAGGGAGCCGGCCCCCGAACCCCGCCCGGGCCCGACCGGGATGTCATGCAGCTTGGCCCATTTGATGAAGTCGGCAACGATCAGGAAGTAGCCGGGGAACCCCATCTGCTGGATGATCCCGACCTCCCACTCGAGACGGTCCCAATAGTCCTGCTCGGGCGCATAAGCCTTGTTCTTCTCCAGCCGCGCCTTCAGCCCCTCGCGCGCCTGGTGGGCCAGTTCGTCAGCCTCGGAACGGCCCGCCCCGGTGTCGAAGCGCGGCAGGATCGGCTTGTGCGTCTTGACCAGGAAGGCGCAACGACGGGCGATCTGAATGGTGTTGTCGCAGGCCTCGGGCAGGTCCGCGAACAACTCGCGCATCGCCTGCGCCGACTTGAACCAGTGCTCGCCGGTAACGCGGCGGCGATCCTCCTGGCCGGTGAAGGCGCCGTCGGAGATGCACAGCAAGGCGTCGTGCGACTTCGCCTGCGCCGCCCTGGCGTAATAGACGTCGTTGGTCGCAACCAACGGGACATCGTGGGCGTAAGCCCACTCGACCAGCCCGCCCTCGGCCGCCGTCTCGCTGTCCAGGCCGTGGCGCTGAAGCTCGACATAGAAGCGATCGCCGAAGACCCGCTTCATCTCAGCCAGGGCGGCGGCGGCCTCCACCGGTTTCTTCTGCACGAACAGAGGGTCGACGGGACCGTCAGGGCCGCCGGACAGCAGGATGAGCCCTTCGGACTTATCCACAACCTGCCCCCAGGGCACCCCTGGCTCGGCCATTTCGCCTGCGTCGAGGTAGGCGGCGGATGACAGGGCGCACAGGTTGAGCCAGCCTTGCTCGTTCTGCGCGATTAAAATGATCGTCGGCGTCTTGGCCCAGCGCTGGGCCGACTGTCCGCCGATGTCGAGAACAGGCAGGGCGCAGGCGACGATCGGTTGGACGCCGGCTTCCTTTGTCGTCTGGCTGAACTCAAGCGCGCCGAACAGATTGGCCCGGTCCGCAACCCCCACCGCCGGCATGCCCGCCTCTGCGGCCATCTTGCCGATCT
This sequence comes from Brevundimonas naejangsanensis, assembly GCF_000635915.2. NCBI lineage: Bacteria > Pseudomonadati > Pseudomonadota > Alphaproteobacteria > Caulobacterales > Caulobacteraceae > Brevundimonas > Brevundimonas naejangsanensis. The sequence continues at coordinate 811,388 of NZ_CP015614.1, read as the reverse complement.
TGCTCGCCTTGATCGCCCCTTCCAGGAGCGAATAGGCGCTGCGGACCCGCAGGTGGACAAAGCCCTGACTGTTCACCGCATCCGCCAATCGAAAACTCCGCATCGCAGCGCCGCTTAGACGACGCTTCTTCATCATGCAGGGAGTCGCCCCTCAGCGGGGCGCGGTCATGTCACCAGGAAGGCCGCCTGCCAGACCATCCAGACGAAGCCGCCGCAGGACGCAAGCGACAGAAGATCCCTCACCCAACGCGCCATTGATTTTATCCCCAGATCAGATGTTGCCCTTTTGTTCTAGGTTGCTCATTTGTTCTCGTCAACCCTCAATCCGCGAGGAAGGCGACCTGGGTCATGCCGCCCCATCGGACGAGGGCTTAAGCCTGCGAACAGGCTTGTCGACCGCTAATAGGCCTGACTTTCGGCGGCGCGCTGCACCAGATGGCCGTCCTTCAGCGCGAAGACGCGGTCCATATGACCGGCCAGTTCCATGTTGTGCGTGGCGATCAAAGCCGCGACGCCCGTGGTCTTGGCCAGTTCGCGCAAGGCCTCGAACACCGCCTGACTGGTGGTTGGGTCCAGGTTGCCGGTCGGCTCGTCCGCCAACAGCAGACGCGGACTGTTGGCCAGGGCGCGGGCGATGGCAACGCGTTGTTGTTCGCCGCCCGACAGTTGCGCCGGCTGGTGCGTAATCCGCTGACCAAGGCCGAGCGCGGTCAGCTGCTCGGTCGCGCGGCGACGCGCCTCCCCTTCCCGCACGCCTGCAATGCGCATCGGCAGGGCGACGTTGTCCAGAGCGTCGAACTCCGGCAGCAAGTGGTGGAACTGATAGACAAAACCGATGCGATGCAAGCGAAGGCGGGTGCGCGCCCGCTCGTCCAGCCCGCCGACATCCTCGCCGTCGATCAACACCTGACCGCTGGTCGGCCGCTCCAGCAGGCCCGCCGCGTGCAGCAGGCTGGACTTGCCCGAGCCGGACGGTCCGATCAGGCCGACGACCTCGCCCGGCATGACCTCCAGATCGACGCCCTTGAGCACCGTCAGCCCGCCCTGCGCCGTCGGATAGGTGCGCGTGACCCCGCGCAGCGACAGGATGGCGCCGTTCGTCTCAGCGGCGACGACGGGCTTCTTCTTCAGCAGCCTATTCAAAACGCAGGGCCTCCACCGGATCGATGCGCGACGCATTCCACGACGGGGGCAAGCTGGCCAGGCAACTCATGAGGAAGGAGAAGACGGTCACACCGACCACGTCCCACAGATCAACCTTGGCCGGGACGGAATCGAGCATATAGACTTCGGCGTTGAACAGCTGGACGCCCAGCAGCCCCTCCAGGAAATGCTGGATCGCGCCGATGTTCCAGCAGAACAGCAGGCCCAGCACCAGGCCCGCAATCGTGCCGCCGATGCCGATGGCCGCGCCTGAGACGAAGAAGATGCGCAGGATGGACGACTGGCTCGCCCCCACGGTCCGCAGGATGGCGATGTCGCGCGTCTTGTTCTTCACCAGCATGACGATGCCGCTGATGATGTTCATGGCGGCGATGGCGACCACCATGCCCAGGATGATGCTCATGGCCGTGCGCTCGACCTGAAGCGCGCCCCAGATTGCCGCCTGACGGTTGCGCCAGTCGGTCACGACGTTGCCCGCCCCGGCCGCGCGCTGCACCGGCGCCAGCAGGTTCTCGACCTTATCCGGCTCGGCCACCTTCATCTCGATGATGTCCCAGACGCCGTCCTTGCCGAAGAAGAGCTGAGCCTGCTCCAACGGCATGAAGATGAAGGCCCGGTCGTAATCGGCCGCACCCGACGTATAGACGCCGCCGACGATATAGGTTTTCTCCAGCCCGCCCAGATTGCCGAAGGCGCTGTCGGCGCCGGTCGGCGAATATAGCGAGATAGGATCGCCTTCGCGCAGGCCCGCTTCTGCGGCCAGGGTCTTGCCGATCAGGACGTGATCGCCGCCGTATTCGCCCTTGCCGAACTGCTCGCGCGCCTCGGGGCTCAGGCTTTCAAAGACGAACTTCATCGAGGCCAGATCCTGGGGCCTCACCCCACGCACCATGCCCCCGGTCGCCAGATTGCCCGCGCGGAACATGGCGGCGCTTTCGGTCAAAGGCGTAACCGCCACGACGCCGGGTACGTCGGCGATCCGCTTCAACGCCGCGTCGCGGTCAGGCGCATAGAGCAGCGGCCCCTGCACGTACATATGGCCGTTGAACGACAGGATGCGGTCCATCAGCGTGCCGCGAAAGCCCGCCATGATGCTCATGACGCTGATCAACACGGCGACAGCCAGCATGATGCCGATGAAGCTGATCATGGCGATCAGCGCCACCCCGCCCTGTTTGCGCTTGGCGCGCAGATAGCGGAGGGCCAGCCCGATCTCCCAACTGGAGAAGGGGCCAGCGGGCTTGGATACGGGCGGCGGAGCGGAAGCCGTCGCGGCGTCGGTCATTTCGTAAGCAGCTCCAGAGCGGCGTCCAGCGACAGGCTCTGCTTCTCGCCGGTGGCGCGGCGCTTCAGCTCCACCACGCCCTCGGCCAGGCCCTTGGGTCCGATCGTCAGCTGCCACGGCACGCCGATCAGGTCGGCGGTGGCGAACTTGCCGCCCGGTCGCTCGTCCGTGTCGTCGTAGAGGACGTCCTTGCCCGCCGCTTCCAGCTTGGCCACGGCCTCTTCGCACGCGGCCGAGACGGCCTCGTCGCTGGCGCGCAGGTTGATCACCACCACGTCGAACGGGGCGACCGCGTCCGGCCAGATGATGCCCCCAGCGTCGTGGCTGGCCTCGATGATGGCGCCCAGCAGGCGCGAGACGCCGACGCCGTAGCTGCCCATGTGGACCGGCGCGTCCTTGCCGTTCGGCCCCTGGACATTGGCTTTCATCGCCGCCGAATATTTGGTGCCGAAGTAGAAGATGTGGCCGACCTCGATGCCGCGCGCCGACAGGCGGTCGCCCTCGGCGGTCTGGGTCTCGAACTGAGCCGCGTCGTGCATTTCCTCGGTTGCGGCGTACAGGGCCGTGCGCTCGGTGAACACGCCTTCAAGTTGCTCGACGCTGAGGTCGTGGCCCGGCGGCGCCATCTCGACCAGCTTGCGGTCGCAGAAGACTTCGCTCTCGCCCGTCTCGGCCAGGACGATGAACTCGTGGCTCAGGTCGCCGCCGATCGGGCCGGTGTCGGCGCGCATCGGCACAGCCTTCAGGCCCAGACGGGCGAAGGTGTTCAGATAGGCGGCGAACATCCGCTTGTAGGCGATGCGGGCGGACGCCTCGTCGATGTCGAAGGAATAGGCGTCCTTCATCAGGAACTCGCGGCCGCGCATGACGCCGAAGCGCGGACGGCGCTCGTCGCGGAACTTCCACTGGATGTGGAAGAGGTTCAGCGGCAGGGATTTGTACGACTTCACGAAGCCGCGGAAGATGTCGGTGACCATCTCCTCATTGGTCGGCCCGTACAGCAGCTCGCGCTCGTGGCGGTCGGTGATGCGCAGCATCTCCGGGCCATAGGCGTCGTAGCGGCCGCTCTCGCGCCACAGGTCGGCCAGTTGCAGCGTCGGCATCAGCAGCTCGACAGCGCCGGCCTTGACCTGTTCCTCGCGCACGATGTTTTCGATCTTGCGCAGCACCCGCAGGCCCAGCGGCAGCCAGGCGTAGATGCCGGCGGCCTCCTGCTTGATCATGCCCGCGCGCAGCATCAGCTGATGCGACACGATCTGGGCGTCGGAGGGGGCTTCTTTCAGGATCGGCAGGAAGTAGCGCGACAGGCGCATGGGAGGATTCTCGGCAAATTCAGTCAGGCCCGAGGTTTAACCGGGCAAGGGGGACGAAAGCTAGAGCGCGTTCGCGTGGGTGATGTCGGGGATTGGGGTCCAACCGACCCAGACGAAGGCGACGATCACCAGCCAGACGATGATCGACACCCAGGTCGTGGTGATGAACTTCTTTTTCAGGTTCGGATTCTTCGGCGCGCCCCACTGGGTGCCGTCCGTCGGCGGATCCTTGACCTGATCAGACATCCCCAGCGGCAGGATGGCGAACAACACGATCCACCACACCGTCAGGAAAGTGGCGACCAGGGTGAAGGGGCCAAGGGGCATCGTCTCAAAAGTCCGTTCATCGCAATCATCGTCGCGGGGCGATAGGGAGGGGCTCCGCAACTAGGACGCCCTGAATGCCACAGATTACGCTGGAACACCCCACCCATTTCGACGCGACCGACTGGCGCGCCCTGGCGCTGGAGATCCATCGCCTCTGTGTCGAGGTGGTCGGCGCCACCCTGCCCGCCTGCAAGACGCGCATCGTGCGCTGCGAAAACCTGATCGTCGCCGACGGCGCCCCGGAACAGGCCATGGTCCACTGCGACCTGCCCATCCTCAGCGGCCGCACCCAGGAGCAGAAGACCGCCCTGGGCGAAGCGGTGCAAGCCGCCCTGCTGGCCGGCGTCGCGCCCTATGACGGCCCACGCCAGATCTCGGTCGAGATCGGTAATCTGGACCGCGACAACTATCGCAAGGTCACGCTTTAAACCCTCTCCCGGTGGGAGAGGGCTTGAGCTTCGGAAAGCCGAAGGCGATCCGCCAAGCGAAAGGGTGAGGGTTCCGCAATCAGCCGTTCAGTCGACGGCTTACGCCGACTTCAGCCGGGGACCCTCATCCGGCCCTTTGGGCCACCTTCTCCCATAGGGAGAAGGATTCGCTGGTTACGGATGCGGCCGCCCGATGCCGTAACGCGCGGCCCAATACGGCAGGATGTCGTCGTCCTGCAGGAAGCGCGCGCCCGTTTCCTCGCTGACCTGAGCGTCAGGCCAGTCGAACTCGCCGTCCAGCACCAGAAGCGGGCAGCTCTGGTTCGCCTCCCCCACCTCGGCGATCACGGCCGGACGCGGGCGCGGGTGATCCAGATAGGTCACGGTCAGGTGCTCGCGCAGGCGCGGATAAAGGCCCAACACGCCTTCGATCCGCGCGCCCGGCGGACAGAACCACGGCCCGCCCTGATCGTCGAACCAATCCGGGTTCAGTAGATACAGCCGATCCGCCATCAGAGCCTCAGCACCACGGTTTCGACGATCGGACGACGGTCCCAGATCTGCTGGCTGGCCTTCTTCAGGGTCCGGCTGACGGCCTGTTCGATGACCATTTCGTCTTGCAGCGCCTCGCCCTTCAGGCCGCGCACCGTGTTCTCGACGCGCTCGGCCATGTCGTCCAGCACGTCGCCCAGCGGACGATCCGCGTCGCCAGGCAGGCCGATGCCGCGCACGTCAATGTCGCTGGCGATGCGGCCGCGCTTATCCAGAGCGAAGCTGACGATCAGGATGCCGTTGTTGGCCGCGTGCTTGCGCTCGCGCAGGGCCTCGCCGCCCTCCTCGACCAGCATGCCGCCGTCGACGAACAGGCGGCCCGAGGGCACTTCATCGATAATGGCCGCGGGTCCAGGCGCCAGGCGCACCATGTCGCCATTGCGCGGCGTCACCGTCTCGGGGACCTGCATGTCCTTGGCCAGATTGCCGTGCTCGATCAGGTGGCGGCGCATGCCGTGGGTCGGCACGGCGATCTGCGGCCGGGCCCACTGATACATCTGACGCAGTTCGTCGCGGCACGGGTGGCCCGAGACGTGGATGCCGGGGTGATCCTTTTCGGTATAGATGCGTACTCCGCGCTCGGCCATCTTGTCCTGCAGCCGGCCGATGGCCAGTTCGTTGCCGGGAATGACGCGCGACGAGAAGATGCAGTGATCCCCCTGCCCCAGCTTGATGAAGGGATGCGTCCCTTCGGCCACGCGCGACAGAGCCGCACGCGCCTCGCCCTGGCTGCCGGTGCACAGGTACAGGATCTCGTCCGCCGGCCAGACTCTGGCTTCCTGTTCGGACAGGAAGGGCTTGAGGTCGCTCAACATCCCGACCGACTTGGCGGCGGCGGTGATGCGGTGCATCGAGCGACCGGCCAGGGCCACGCGGCGTCCGGCGGCCTCTGCCGCGCGGATCACGCTGTCCATGCGCGCGACGTTGGAGGCGAAGCAGCCCACGGCCACCCGGCCCTTCAGGCCCTGGATCAGCTCGGCCAGCTTGACCTTTACGTCACCCTCGGAGCCTGCGACGCCGTCGACGAAGACGTTGGTGGAGTCGCACACCATGGCCAGGACGCCCTCGTCGCCCAGCTTCTGGATGAAGTCGACGTCGGTGCGCTCGCCCACGACCGGATCGTTGTCGATCTTCCAGTCGCCGGTGTGCAGCACCGTGCCCAGCGGGGTCTTGATGGCCAGGCCGTTCGGCTCGGCGATCGAGTGGGTGATGGTGACATAGGTCACCTCGAACGGGCCCAGGTTCACCGTCGAACCCAGCGGGGCCTCGATCAGTTCGACATCTTCATAGATGCCCGCGTCGCGCAGCTTCTCGCGGATCAGGAAGGCGGTGAAGGGCGTGGCGTACAGAGGCGCCTGAATGCGCGGCCACAGCCAGCCCAGGGCCCCGATATGGTCCTCGTGCGCGTGCGTCAGCACGATGCCGAGGATGTTCTCGCCTTCCAGGAAGGTCGGATCGGGCACGATCACGTCCACGCCCGGCGTGGACTGGTCGCCAAAGGTCACGCCGACGTCGACGATGATCCATTTGCGATCATGCGCCGGGCCGAAGCCATAGGCGTTCAGGTTCATTCCGACCTCGTTCGAGCCGCCCAGCGGCAGGAAGACGAGTTCGTCGTTTTGATTTTTCTTAGTCATACGGCCTTACAGATGGGAGTTCCGCCGCCAGATTTCGAGTAGGCCGCGGATGGTCAGGTCCGGATCGAACCGGTCGATAGAGTCAGTTGCGCCCTCGAACAGTGAGGCGACGCCGCCGGTGCCGATCACCGTCATGGGCTTGCCCCACTCGGCCTTGATGCGGTCCACCAGCCCTTCGATCAGGGCGATATAGCCCCAGAAGACGCCCGATTGCATGGAGGTGACGGTGTCGCGCCCGATGACGGTCTCGGGACGTTGAATGGCGATGCGCGGCAGCTTGGCCGCCGCCTCATGCAGGGCCTGCAGCGACAGATTGATGCCCGGCGCGATCAACCCGCCCTCAAAGGCGCCCCCGCCCTTGCCGTTGGCGCCGGAGACGACGTCGAACGTGGTCGCCGTGCCGCTGTCGATCAGCAGCAGGTCGCCCTCATAGGCCTGTAGCGCGCCGATGGCGTTGACCAGGCGGTCGGCCCCGGCCTCGCTGGGCTTATGGATGCGCACCTCGATGCCCAGCTCGACGTTCTCGCCGATGACCAGGGGTTCGACGCTGAGATAGCGACGCGCCAGGTTGCGCAGGTTGAAGATCGACTGCGGCACCACGCTGGAGATGATGCAACCGTCCATGTCGGCCATCGTCAGGCCCTGACCGCGCATCTCGAACAGCTGATGCAGCCAGACGGCGTATTCATCGGCCGTGCGCATGGGATCGGTGGCGGTGCGCCACTGGAAAATCCACTCCTGACCGTCATGGACGGCGAACAGGGTGTTGGTGTTGCCTTGCTCGATCGCCAGCAGCATCAGGCGGCCTCTCCGAAGAAGACGTCGCCCGCAGAGATCACTCGCAGGCTTCCGTCCGGCAATTTCAGACGCAGAGCGCCGTCGGCCTCGACGCCGTCGGCGATCCCGCTCACGGTTTCATGGCTTAATCGCGCGGTGCACGGCCCGAACAGACCCGGCGTCCGCGCCACCCAGGCGTCCAGCACCGGCTGAAAGCCCAACCGCGTCCAGCGTTCCAGCCAGGCGTCAAAGGTTTCGGCCAGCGCCCTGGCCCCCTCCTCCATAGACGGCCCGGACGCCACGTCGTGACGCAGGTGCTCGGCGATGCAGGTTGTAGGCCGCTCGGTCCCTTCGGGCGCATGGGACAGGTTCACGCCGATGCCTACGGCCAGCCACAGGCCGCCGGAAGGCGCAGGACCGGATTCGATCAGGATGCCGGACGACTTACGCCCGTCCAGCAGCACGTCATTGGGCCATTTGATGCGGACCAGCGCGGGCGGAACATAAAGATCGAGCAGGTCCGCCACAGCCAGCGCGGCGGCGAAGGTCAGTTGCGCCGCCTCGGCCGGCGAGCGGTTCAGCGTCAGCAACAGGGTCGTGGCCAGGTTGCCGTCCCGGCTGTCCCAGGCCCGGCCGCGCCGGCCCCGCCCGGCGGTCTGACGCCGGGCCGCGATCCACAGCGGCCCGGCCTCGCCCGCCTCGGCGCGACGACGCGCCTCGGCGTTGGTGGAGTCGGTTTCTTCGAGGATCAGGACCGGAGCCGCCAAGGCCCCTTATCCGATCCCGACGCCTGCGGCCGCCGCGCGCGTCAGCGGCTCCAGCCAGGTCAGTGCGACCAGCAGCACCGGGAAGCTGAAGGCCGCAGCCGCCCAGCCGATCCACTGCGCGCTGACCGGCGCCTTGTCCGTCGTCACGTCGAACTCGGGCGTGTCGAACCAAATGACCTTGATGATGCGCAGGTAGTAGAAGCCCGCCACGACCGAGGCCACCAGGCCCGCGGCGCCCGCCATCCAGTAACCGGCGTCGGCGGCTGCGCCGAAGACGTAGAACTTGCCCCAGAAACCCGACATCGGCGGGATGCCGATGGCCGACAGCGACAGGATCGTCAGGGCGACGGCCGTCAGCGGGCGGTCCTTTTTCAGGCCCGCAAGATCCGCGATCTTGCGGATCGGACGGCCGTTGCGGCTCAGCGACAGAAGGATGGCGAAGAAGCCGATCTGGTCCACGACGTACAGGGTCATGAACATCAGGGTCGCCTGCACGCCGACCTGCGTGCCCGCCGCCACGCCCAGCAGGGCGTAGCCGATGTTGATGATCGAGGAATAGGCCAGCAGGCGCTGGATGTCCTTCTGCATCAGGCCGCCGAAGGCGCCGACAGCGAAGCTGATCAGCGAGATCAGGATCAGCACCTGGGCCCACTGGGCGTGCGCCAGGCCGAAGCCTTCGATCAGGACGCGGATGATCAGCACCATGGCCGCCACCTTGGGCGCGGTCGAGAACAGGGCCACGACCGGGGTCGGGGCGCCTTCATAGACGTCCGGCGTCCACATGTGGAACGGCGCGGCCGAAACCTTGAACGCCAGACCGCAGATCAGGAAGACCAGGCCGAAGATCAGGCCCGGACCGGGGTTGGCGCTGGCGAAGGCGGCGATGTCCTCGAACCGCATCGACCCGGCGAAACCGTAGATCAGGCTGGCGCCGTACAGCAGCAGACCCGACGACAGGGCGCCCAGGACGAAGTACTTCAGACCGGCTTCCGAGGCCTTCAGGTCGTCGCGGCGATAGGCGGCCAGAACATAGAGGGCCAGAGAGTGCATCTCGATGCCGATGTAGAGCGAGATCAGGTCGCCCGACGACGCCATCATGCCCATGCCGACCGAGGCCAGCACGATCAGGACCGGATATTCGAACTTGGCGATGTTGTTGCGGTGCATCCAGCTGTCGCCCAGCACCACGGCCACAGCGGCGGACAGGAAGATGAGCGCCTTGCCGTAAACGGCCAGCGGATCGGCCACATAGGCCCCGTTGAAGGCCGAACCCAGGGGGCCGATGACGGCCAACGCCGTCGCCGCCAGCAGCAGCAGAACCGACAGGCCCGAAACCAGGCGCGTCGACTTCTCGCCGGAGAAGGCGCCGACCATGAGCAGCACCAGACCGCCGACCGCAAGGGTCAGTTCCGGGGCCGAGAGATGAAGGGCGGAAGACAGATCAGTCATTATGCTCTCACCCGCCGATGGCTGCGCGATAGGCGGTCGTCAGGGCCTCAACGCTTGGCCCGGTGTAGTCGAGGACGGCGTTGGGATAGAGGCCCAGCCAGATGGTGCCGACGATCAACGGCACGAAGATCAACAGCTCGCGCTTGTCGATGTCCGTGATGGTCTGCAGCGCCGGATTGGTGATCTCGCCGTACATGACGTTGCGGAACAGCGTCAGCGCGTAGACCGCCGAGAAGATCACGCCAGAGGCGGCGATCAGGGCGGTCCACGTCGACGCCTGATAGGCGCCCGTCATGGTCAGCACTTCGCCGATGAAGCCCGAGGTGCCCGGCAGGCCGACGTTGGCCATGGTGAACATCAGGAAGATGGCCGCATACCAGGGCATCCGCGCCGTCAGGCCGCCGTAGAAGGCGATCTCACGCGTGTGCATCCGGTCATAGACCACGCCGACGCACAGGAAGAGCGCGCCCGAGATCAGGCCGTGGCTCAGCATCTGGAAGACGGCGCCCTGCACCCCAGTGTCGTTGCCGGCGAAGACGCCCATGGTCACGAAACCCATGTGGGCGACCGACGAATAGGCGATCAGCTTCTTGATGTCGGTCTGACGGAAGGCGACCAGCGAGGTGTAGACGATGGCGATCACCGACAGGGCGAACACCAGAGGCGTGAACATCTGCGACGCCAACGGGAACATCGGGATGTTGAACAGGATGAAGCCGTAGCCGCCCAGCTTCAGCAGGATGCCGGCCAGGATGACCGAACCGGCCGTCGGCGCCTGAACGTGGGCGTCGGGCAGCCAGGTGTGCACCGGCCACATCGGCATCTTCACCGCGAAGGAGGCGAAGAAGGCCAGCCACAGGATCGGCTGCACCGAGGCGTCGAAGGCGTACTGCTTCAACTCCGGGATGCTGGTGGTGCCGGTCGTGTGGGCCATCCACAGCATGGCCAGCAGCATCAGGACCGAACCGGCCAAGGTGTAGAGGAAGAACTTGTACGCCGCGTAGATCCGGTTGGCGCCGCCCCAGATGCCGATGATCAGATACATCGGGACCAGGGTGCCTTCGAAGAAGATGTAGAAGAGGAACAGGTCCAGCGAGGTGAACACCCCGATAACCAGCGTCTCCAGGATCAGGAAGGCGATCATGTATTCGACGACGCGCGTCTGGATCGACTTCCAGCTGGCCACGATACAGATCGGCAGCAGGAAGGCCGTCAGCAAGACGAACAGGATCGAGATCCCGTCCACGCCCAGGTGATAGCCGGCGCCGGCGAACCAGGCGTAATTCTCGACGAACTGATAGGCCGGGTTCGAGGGGTCGAACTGCGCGACCAGCAGGACAGACACGGCCAGCACCACCAGGGTGGTGACCAGGGCGATCCAGCGGGCGGCCGGGGCCGCGGCGTCCTGACCGCCCTTGTTCAGCAGGCGCGCGACCAGGATCGCGGCCGCGCCGAGAAGCGGCAGGAAGGTGACGATGCTCAGAATGTGAGGCACGAGGCTCAGGCTCCCCACGTGAAGATGGCGAAGGCAAGGAACGCAGCCACGCCGATCAGCATCACGAATGCATAGAAGTAGACGAAACCGGACTGGAACCGGGACAACCAGCCGCCCGACTTCAGCGAAGCCCAGGCCGCGCCGTTCGGGCCGAGGCCGTCGATGATCTTCACGTCGCCGATCTTCCAGAAGAAGTCGCCGATCGCCTTGGCGCCCTTCACGAAGACGGCGTCATACAGCTCATCGAAGAACCACTTGTTGTAGAGGAAGGTCCACAGCGGGCCCTTGCGCTCAGCCATTTCCTTGGCCGCGCCTTCCTTCACGACATACAGCCAGTAGGCGATGGCCGTGCCCAGCAGAGTCACGATCAGCGGCGCCCACTTCACCCAGGTCGGGACATTGTGGCTCTCGTGCAGGACGTGGTTGTCGCCGCCGACGAAGATGGCGCCGCGCCAGAACTCGGCCTCATGATGGCCGATGAAGTGCGGGGCGAAGATCATGCCCGCGAACACCGCGCCGATCGACAGCAGCAGCAGCGGCAGCACCATGACCCACGGGCTCTCGTGCGGCTTCAGCGGACCATGGTGATGATCGTCGTGCGCGTGATCGTCGCCGTCCAGAGGTTCGGAATGGGTTTCGATCTGGGCGTGCGAGGCGTGGTCGTCGCCCGCGTGAGCGTGCGCGCCCTCCTCTTCCTTCCAAACGGGCTTGTTGTGGAAAGTCATGAACACCAGACGCCACGAATAATAGGCCGTCAGAAGGGCGGCAGAGATGCCGATGACGAAGGCGAACATGCCAGCAGCCGAGTGGCCGGTCGTCGCCGCCGCATAGGCGCTCTCGAGGATAGAATCCTTAGAGTAGAAGCCCGCGAAGCCGCCGACGCCGGGCATGCCCAGGCCGGTGATGGCGATGGTGCCGATCATCATGGTCGCATAGGTGACGGGGAGCAGCTTCCACAGGCCGCCCATCTTCCGCATGTCCTGCTCGTGGTGCATGCCGTGGATCACCGAACCGGCGCCCAGGAACAGCAAGGCCTTGAAGAAGGCGTGCGTGAATAGGTGGAACATGGCGGGCTGGTAAGCGCCGACGCCCGCAGCGAAGAACATGTAGCCCAGCTGCGAACAGGTCGAATAGGCGATCACCCGTTTGATGTCGTTCTGCATCATGCCGACGGTCGCGGCGAAGATGGCCGTGATCCCACCGATGATGGCGATGAACTGCGACGCGACCGGCGCGTGCTCATACAGCGGCGACAGCAGGCAGACCATGAAGACGCCGGCCGTAACCATGGTGGCCGCGTGGATAAGGGCCGACACAGGCGTCGGTCCTTCCATCGCGTCCGGCAGCCAGGTGTGCAGGAAGAACTGCGCCGACTTGCCCATGGCGCCGACGAACAGCAGCAGACCGGCCAGGTCCAGCGCCGACCAGGTGTAGCCCAGGAACTCCCACCCCGCGCCGACCTTGCCTTCGATCAGCGGGAACAGCTTGGCGAACTCGATCGTGCCGAACATCCAGAACACGGTCATCATGCCGAGCAGGAAGCCGAAGTCGCCGACGCGGTTGACGACGAAGGCCTTGATGGCGGCGGCCGAAGCCGAGGCCTTCTTGTACCAGAAGCCGATCAGCAGATAGGACGCCAGGCCCACGCCTTCCCAGCCGAAGAACATCTGCACGAAGTCGGCAGCCGTCACCAGCGCCAGCATCATGAAGGTGAACAGCGACAGATAGGCGAAGAAGCGAGGACGGCTGTCGTCCTCTTTCATGTAGCCCCAGGAATAGAGGTGAACCAGCGAGGACACCGAGGTCACCACGATCAGCATGACCGCCGACATGGCGTCGACGCGGATCGACCAGTTCGACTGGAAGTCGCCCACGTGGATGAAGGGCGCAATCTTGACGGTGAAGGCTTCCAGCCCGCCCCAGGTCCACTGTCCGAACACGATCCACGAGACCGCGCACGAGAAGAACAGCAGGCCCGTGGTCACGGCCTGAGACGGAATGTCGCCGATCCGGCGACCGAAGAAGCCGGCGATCATGGCCCCCAGCAGGGGGGCGAAGACGCCGAGAGTGACGAGAGTCTGGATAGTCACGGTTCCGATCAGCCCTTCATCACGGAGGCGTCGTCGACCGCGATGTCGCCGCGGTTACGGAAGAAGGTCACGAGAATGGCCAGGCCGACGGCGGCCTCGGCCGCGGCGACGGTCAGGACGAACATGGCCATCAACTGACCCGACACGTCGTTCAGGTGGGTCGAGAAGGCCACGAAGTTGATGTTCACCGCGAGCAGGATCATCTCGACCGACATCAGGATGATGATGACGTTCTTGCGGTTCACGAAGATGCCGAACACGCCGATGGTGAACAGCATGGCGGCGACCGCCAGATAGTGCTGGAGCGAGATATCCATCACAGAAGCTCCTCGGGGGTGACGCCCTGGCCCGTGGTCACGGACTTGACCTCGACGGCCTTGGCGCGTTCGCGGTTGGCCTGGGCCGCCAGATCCTGGCGATGCACGCCCGGACGGTGACGCAGGGTCAGGACGATGGCGCCGATCATGGCGATCAGCAGGACCACGCCCGCCGCCTGGAAGAAGTAGACGTAGTCCGTGTAGAGCACGCGGCCGATCGTCTCGATGTTGGTCGCGTCAGGCCCGGCCGGAACCGGCGAGGCGGCGTCGCGGGCGGCTCCGCCCTGAACGACGCTGATCGACACCATGATCATCTCGGCCAGCAGGACGCCCGCCACAATGCCCGCCAGCGGCAGGTAGCGCGCGTAACCCTCGCGCAGCTTCACGAAGTCGACGTCCAGCATCATGACGACGAACAGGAACAGCACCGCCACGGCGCCGACGTAGACGACGACCAGCAGCATCGCCAGGAACTCGGCGCTCAGCAGCACGAACAGGCCGGCCGCCGAGAAGAAGGTCAGGATGAGCCAGAGGACGGAGTGCACGGGGTTGCGCGCGGTCACCACCAGAAGGGCGGAAACCACGGCGACCGTCGCCAGAAGATAGAAGGCCAGGCCTTGCAACATGTGCGGGACGACGCCCCTCTTCAAAACCAATGGCCCGGGCGAACGCCTCGGACCCTTCCAGAAATCGGCCCCGGCCCGAAGGTCAGGGTCAGCGTGGCGGAATCGCCGCTCCGTTTAGCGATACGGAGCGTCGAGTTCCAGATTCTTCGCGATCAGACGCTCCCAGCGGTCGCCGTTGTCCAGCAGGCGCGCCTTGTCATAGAGCAGTTCTTCGCGCGTCTCGGTGGCGAACTCGCTGTTCGGTCCCTCGACGATGGCGTCCACCGGGCAGGCCTCCTGGCACAGGCCGCAGTAGATGCATTTGACCATGTCGATGTCGTAGCGCGTCGTGCGGCGGCTGCCGTCGGCGCGCGGTTCGGCCTCGATGGTGATGGCCTGCGCCGGGCAGATGGCCTCGCACAGCTTGCAGGCGATGCAGCGTTCTTCACCGTTCGGATAGCGACGCAGCGCGTGTTCGCCGCGGAAACGCGGCGACTGCGGGTTGCGCTCGAACGGATAGTTCACCGTGGCCTTGGGCTTGGCCATGTACTTCAGCGACAGGCCGACGGCGCCGAACACGTCGGTCAGCATCGCGCCCTTGGCCGCCTGAACGATACGGGTCAGCATTACGATTTCACTCCGGCGCACTCGCGTTCATAGCGGGCGCTTTCCTTGTCGAGAGTCTGGCACAGGCGCTGGCGTTCCGCCTCGCGCCGTTCAACTTCCTGCACCTTGCGCTCCCACTGATAGACCGAGACGGGCTCGGCCTCATAGGGCGCGCAGGCGCCAGCCGTCGCGGCGACGGCCAGGCCGATCAGAAGGGGCACGCGGATGCTCATCAGCCGCCCACCACGAACACGCGCCACGCCGCCACGAAAACCACGGCCACCAGCGAGGCAGGCAGGAAGATCTTCCAGCCCAGACGCATCAGTTGGTCGTACCGGTAGCGAGGCACGAAGGCCTTCACCAGGGCGATCATGAAGAACCAGAAGACCACCTTCGCGGCGAAGACCGCCAGGTAGAACAGGTTGGCGACGAAGGCCGGGACGCTGTTCAGGAAGTCGGTCGGGAAGCCCGGATTCCACCCGCCGCAGAACAGCAGGGTGATCATGGCGCACATGAAGACGATGTTGGCGTACTCGCCGATCATGAACAGCAGGTACGGGGTCGAGGAGTATTCGACCTGATAACCGGCCACCAGTTCCGACTCCGCTTCCGGAAGGTCGAACGGCGGGCGGTTGGTCTCGGCCAGGGCCGAGATGAAGAAGACGATCGTCATCGGCAGCATGACGATGATCGTCGGCAGGGTCTCAAGGCCGCCGCCGAAGGCGTTCCAGTTCCAGATCCAACCCTGTTGCTGGGTCACGATCTCGGTCAGGTTCATCGTCCCGGCCAGCAGGATGACGTTGATGATGATGAGGCCCATCGAGACCTCATAGGACACCATCTGCGCCGCCGAACGCAGCGAGCCGAGGAACGGATACTTCGAGTTCGAAGCCCAGCCGCCCATGATGATGCCGTAAACGCCCAGCGAGCTGATCGCGAGGATGTACAGGATGCCGACGTTCAGGTCCGACACCACCCAGCCCGGCGCGAACGGGATCACCGCCCAGGCGATGAAGGCCAGCACGAAGCTGATCAGCGGCGCCAGGATGAAGACCACCTTGTCCGAGCCGGCCGGAATGACGATCTCCTTCAGCACGAACTTGAAGAAGTCGGCGAAGGACTGAAGCAGGCCGAAGGGGCCGACCACGTTCGGACCCTTGCGCAGCTGAACGGCCGCCCAGATCTTGCGGTCGGCCAGCAGCAGGAAGGCCAGGGAGATCAGGATGCCGACCACGACCAGCAGAATCCCGCCCAGAGTGGCGAGGGTCCAGCCGACGGGAGTGGCCCAGAAGGAAGTCGCAGCGTCCATGTCTTACTCCGCCGCCAGGGCGACCGGCGCCGTCCGCTCAGCGGACAGTTGGGCCATCGTTTCACTGGCGCGCGCGATCGGGTTGGTCAGGTAGGGATCGGCGATGACGGAGACGAAGGCGACGTCGCCCAGGTCCCCCTTGGCGCCCAGCTTGGCGACGTCGAACGTCGCGGCCGGAGCCAGATAGTCGATGCGGCCGAAGGTCGGATGGTCGCCCATCAGCTTGGCGCGCAGTTGCTCAAGGGTGTCGAACGGCAGCTTGTGGCCGACCCGCTCGGACAGGGCGCGGATGATGGCCCAGTCGTCCTTGGCCTCGCCCTTCGGGAAGACCACGCGCTCGGCCATCTGCACCCGGCCTTCGGTGTTGACGTAGAGGCCCGACTTCTCGGTGTAGGCCGCGCCCGGCAGGATCACGTCCGCGCCGTGCGCGCCGCGATCGCCATGCGAGCCCAGATAGACGCGGAAGGCGCCCGATGCGTCCGCGTTCACCTCATCGGCGCCCAGCAGGAACAGCACGTCCAGCGCGCCCGGCTTCAGCATGCCGGCCACGTCCAGACCGCCCTCGCCCGGCAGGAAGCCCATGTCCAGACCGGCGACGCGCGCGGCGGCGGCGTGCAGGACGTTGAAGCCGTTCCAGCCGTCCTTGACCACGCCGACCTTCTTGGCCAGCGCGCCCAGGGCGTTCAGCACGGCCGGGCCGGTCTCGCCGATCAGGGCGCCCGCGCCGACGATGATGGCGGGACGTTCCGCCTGGGTCAGGAAGTCGGTCGCGGCCTTGGGCAGCTTGGCCAGGGTCTTCGAACCGGCGCCCAGCCAGGCGTAATCATAGGTCAGGTCGGCTTGCGGGCCGATGACGCCGACTTCGACGCCGCCCTTCAGCCAGCTCTTGCGGATACGGGCGTTGAGCAGCGGCGCTTCCGTGCGCGGATTGGCGCCCACGATCAGGATGGCGTCAGCGTTTTCAATGCCTTGCAGGCCAGAGTTGAACAGCCAGCCCTCGCGAGCCTCGCCGCCCAGCGCCGCGCCGTCCTGACGGCAGTCGGTGTTGGCCGAGCCCAGGGCGCGGAACAGGTCCAGCGTCGCCTTCATCGACTCGGCGTCCTGCAGATCGCCGGCGATGGCGCCGATGCGGTTAGCCGGAGCGGCCTTCAGCTTGTCGGCCACGACCGACAGGGCTTCCTCCCACGAAGCGGGACGCAGCTTGCCGTTCTCGCGCACCCACGGGCGATCCAGACGACGCGCCTGCAGGCCATCGACGGCGTAGCGGCTCTTGTCCGACAGCCACTCTTCGTTGATGCCCTCGTTCACGCGCGGCAGCACGCGCATGACTTCGGCGCCGCGCGAGTCGGCGCGGATGTTGGAGCCGAGCGCGTCCATCACGTCGATGGTCTCGGTCTTCTTCAGCTCCCACGGGCGGTAGTGGTACTGCCACGGACGGTGCGTCAGGGCGCCGACCGGGCACAGGTCGTTGACGTTGCCCGACAGCTCGCTGTCGATGTTCTTTTCCAGATAGGTCGTGATCTCAGCGCTTTCGCCGCGCGAGATCATGCCGATGTCCGGCACGCCAGCCACTTCGGTAATGAAGCGAACGCAACGCGTGCACTGGATGCAGCGCGTCATGAACGTCTTGACCGTCGGGCCCATGTTCTTTTCTTCGACCGCGCGCTTGTTCTCGCCGTAGCGCGAGCCGTCGCGGCCGTAGCCGACGGCCTGATCCTGCAGGTCGCACTCGCCGCCCTGGTCGCAGATCGGGCAGTCGAGCGGGTGGTTGATGAGCAGGAACTCCATCACCCCTTCGCGGGCCTTCTTGACCATCGGCGTGTCGGTGAAGATCTCCTGGCCGTCGGCGGCCGGCAGCGCGCACGAAGCCTGCGGCTTCGGCGGTCCAGGCTTCACCTCGACCAGGCACATGCGGCAGTTGCCGGCGATGGACAGGCGCTCGTGGTAGCAGAAGCGCGGGATTTCCTGCCCGGCGCGCTCGGCGACCTGCAGCACGGTCATGCCCGGTTCGAACTCGACTTCAACGCCGTTGACCTTGGCGATAGGCATTACGATTACTCCGCCGCGATCGCGTGGCCGGCGAAGTTCGCGCGGCGGCTGCGGTAGGTGTGGATGCGCTCTTCGATCTCGTGACGGAAGTGCCGGATCAGGCCCTGCACGGGCCAGGCGGCGGCGTCCCCGAGGGCGCAGATGGTGTGACCTTCGACCTGACCGGCCACGTCGAGCAGCAGGTCGATCTCGGACGGGTCGGCGTCGCCGATGGCCATACGCTCCAGCACGCGCCACATCCAGCCAGTGCCTTCACGGCACGGCGTGCACTGGCCGCAGCTCTCGTGCTTGAAGAAGTAGCTGATGCGGGCGATCGCCTTCACGATGTCGGTGGACTGGTCCATGACCGTCACGCCGGCGGTGCCCAGCGACGAGCGATGCTCGCGCATGGAATCGAAGTCCATCAGGGCGACTTCAGCCTGTTCGCGTGTGATGACCGGGCAGGACGCGCCGCCCGGAATGATGGCCTTCAGGTTTTCCCAGCCGCCGCGCACGCCGCCGCCGTGATCCTCGATCAACTGGCGCAGCGGGATCGACATGGCCTCTTCGACCACGCAGGGCGTGTTCACGTGACCCGACAGCGACATCAGCTTGGTGCCGGTGTTGTTGGGACGACCGAAGCTGGCGAACCAGTCCGCGCCGCGACGCAGGATGGTGCCCACCACGGCGATCGATTCCACGTTGTTCACGGTCGTCGGGCAGCCATAGAGACCGGCGCCCGCCGGGAACGGCGGCTTCAGGCGCGGCTGGCCCTTCTTGCCCTCCAGCGACTCCAGCAGGGCCGTCTCCTCGCCGCAGATATAAGCGCCCGCGCCGTGGTGGATGTAGACGTGGAAGTCCCAGCCGTGGACGTTGTCGTCGCCGATCAGCCTGGCCTCATAGGCCTGCTTGACGGCGGCTTCCATGCGCTCGCGCTCGAGGATGTATTCGCCGCGCAGGTAGATGTAGCAGGCGTGGGCCTTCATCGCGAAGGAGGCGATCAGAGCGCCTTCGATCAGCAGGTGCGGATCATGACGCATGATCTCGCGGTCCTTGCAGGTCGCGGGCTCGGACTCATCGGCGTTGATGACCAGGTAGTGAGGGCGATCCTTCACTTCCTTGGGCATGAAGGACCACTTCAGCCCAGTCGAGAAACCGGCGCCGCCGCGTCCGCGCAGGCCCGAGTTCTTGACGTTGTTGATGATCCAGTCGCCGCCAAGGTCCAGCATGTCCTTGGTGGCGTTCCACGCGCCGCGCGTCTTCGCACCCTCAAGGCCCCAGTCGTGGAAGCCATAGAGGTTGGTGAAGATCCGATCCTTGTCTTGGAGGATGCCGACCATGATCCCTTAAAGTCCTTCCGCCATGCGGCGTTTATGGTGGCGGGTGCGCTGGAAGACGGCGTAGATCACCAGCACCCATCCGATAGCCAACAGGCCATAGGCCGCCATCACCGCGTTGTCAGTCAGGCCGAAACGGCCGTCGCGCGCGAACAAAACCAATGCGGCCGCGACCACGATGCAAGCCAGGCCAGCCCAACGCTGACGCCAGCCCACGCGACGCAGTTCAGCCCGATAGGCCGCCCTGCCCGCATCTGTCTCGAGGTCCGGCCGCGCCATCAGGCCGGCGCCTTTTCAGCGACGGGCTCCGAGTTCGGCAGCTTCGTAATCTTCTGGGCGGCCGAGCCGTCATACAGCGCCGGGTCCGTCAGAACGCGCGGGCCGCCCACCGGCTCAGACGTATGACGGCCGACATAGCTGCCCGCCTTCGGCGTCTTGCCCGCGGCGAAGTCGTCGATGATCTGGGCCATGTTCTCAGGCGTCAGGTCTTCGTAATAGAGGTCGTTGATCTGGGCCACCGGCGCGTTCGAGCAGGCGCCGATGCATTCGACTTCCTGCCAGGTGAAGCGGCCGTCGGCGGATAGCTCGTCCTTGGGTCCGATCTTCTCGCGGCACACGCGCATCAGATCATTGGAGCCGCGCAGCATGCACTGCGTCGTGCCGCAGACCTGGATCAGCGCGGTCGTGCCGACCGGCGTCAGCTGGAACATGGTGTAGAAGGTCGCGACCTCCAGCACCCGGATATAGGCCATGCCCAGCAGGTCGCCGATGGCGCGCAGTGCGGGTTCAGAGACCCAGCCTTCCTGCTTCTGGACCAGCCACAGGATCGGGATCACGGCCGACTGGCGACGCGATTCCGGATACTTCTTGATCCACCACTGAGCCTTTTCCATCGTCTCCTTCGAAAACTCGAAAGAGGACGGTTGCTCCTTGGCGAGACGACGAACGCTCATCGGTCCACTTCTCCGAACACCATGTCGAGCGAGCCGAGGATGGCGGACACGTCCGCCAGCATGTGGCCGCGGTTCATCCAGTCCATCGCCTGCAGGTGACGGAAGCCGGGCGCCGACAGCTTGACGCGGTAGGGTTTGTTGGTGCCGTCCGACACCAGATAGACGCCGAACTCGCCCTTCGGCGCCTCGACGGCCGCATAGACCTCGCCTTCCGGAGTGCGGAAGCCCTCGGTGTAGAGCTTGAAGTGGTGGATCAGCGCTTCCATCGAACGCTTCATCTCACCGCGACGCGGCGGGGCGATCTTGTTGTCCTCGGTCAGGACAGGCTCGCCAGGGCAGTTGCGCAGCTTGTGGATGCACTGCTCCATGATGCGCACCGACTGGCGCATCTCTTCGACGCGGCACAGGTAGCGGTCCCAGCAGTCGCCGTTCTTGCCGACGGCGATGTCGAACTCCATGTCGGCGTAGCAGTCGTACGGCTGGGCCTTGCGCAGGTCCCAGGCAATGTCCGAGCCGCGCAGCATGACGCCCGAGAAGCCCCACGCGAGCGCGTTCTCCTTGGACACCACGCCGATGTCGACGTTGCGCTGCTTGAAGATGCGGTTCTCGGTGACCAGGCTTTCGATGTCGTTCAGCGCGGCCGGGAACTCGGCGCACCAGCGGCCGATGTCGTCGATCAGCTCGGGCGTCAGGTCCTGGTGGACGCCGCCCGGACGGAAGTAGTTGGCGTGCAGGCGCGCGCCGCAGGCCCGCTCATAGAAGACCATCAGCTTCTCGCGCTCTTCGTGGCCCCACAGCGGCGGGGTCAGGGCGCCCACGTCCATGGCCTGCATGGTCGCGTTCAGAAGGTGGTTCAGGATGCGGCCCATCTCCGAGTACAGGACCCGGATCAGCTGGCCGCGATACGGCACGTCGATCTCCAGCAGGCGCTCGATGGCCAGGCAGAAGGCGTGCTCCTGGTTCATCGGCGAGACGTAGTCTAGCCGGTCCAGGTAGGGGATGTTCTGGAGGTAGGTGCGCGCCTCCATCAGCTTCTCGGTGCCGCGGTGCAGCAGGCCGATGTGCGGATCAACGCGCGTGACCAGCTCGCCGTCCAGCTCCAGCACCAGACGCAGCACGCCGTGCGCGGCCGGGTGTTGCGGGCCGAAGTTGATGGTGAACTTGCGGTCGTCCATCGCCCGCGCGTGCGGGGTCAGGCCGTCCTCATAGTCCTCGAACGGGTCGATAGCCGAACCGAGCGGCGCGGGCATGTTCTTGACGTCGGCCATTACTGCGCTCCCGCCTTTTCATCGCCCGGCAGGACCGATGTCGGATAGTCGGCGCCTTCCCACGGAGACAGGAAGTCGAAGTTGCGGAATTCCTGCGTCAGCTTCACCGGCTCATAGACGATGCGCTTCTGCTCTTCGTCGTAGCGGACCTCGACATAACCCGTCATGGGGAAGTCCTTGCGCAGCGGATGCCCCTGGAAGCCGTAGTCGGTCAGGATTCGGCGCATGTCCGGGTGATCCGAGAAGATCATGCCGTACATGTCGAAGGCCTCACGCTCGAACCAGCCGGCCGACGGATAGACCGACGTCACGCTGGGGACCGGCTTGACCTCATCGGTCGACACCTTGACGCGAACCCGCGCGGCGCGGGTCAGCGACAGCAGGTGGTAAACCACCTCGAACCGCTCGGCGCGGTCAGGATAGTCGGCGCCGCAGACATCCATGCACTGCTGGAAGCCGAACTGATCGCGCAGGGCCGTCATGATCTCGACGATGTTCTCGCGCGGGGCGATCAGGGTCAGTTCGCCATAGGCCACCACAGCCTCGACGCCGAGCGCCGCGACCATTTCCGTGCCCAGGGGCGTCAGGGCGGATTCGCGCTCCGCAACGCGCACCAGTTCGCTCATCGTTCGATGGTCCCCGTGCGGCGGATCTTCTTCTGCAGCTGCAGGATGCCGTACAGCAGGGCCTCGGCGGTCGGCGGGCAACCCGGAACGTAAACGTCCACCGGCACCACGCGGTCGCAGCCGCGCACGACGCTGTAGCTGTAGTGATAGTAGCCGCCGCCGTTGGCGCAGCTGCCCATCGAGATGACGTAGCGCGGGTCCGGCATCTGGTCGTAGACCTTGCGCAGGGCCGGAGCCATCTTGTTGGTCAGCGTCCCGGCGACGATCATCAGGTCCGACTGGCGCGGCGAACCGCGCGGCGCGGTGCCGAAGCGCTCCAGGTCGAAGCGCGGCATCGACAGGTGGATCATCTCCACGGCGCAGCAGGCCAGGCCGAACGACATCCACATCAGCGAACCCGTGCGGGCCCAGGTGATGACGTCGTCCAGCGAGGTCGTCAGAAAGCCGCGCTCGCCTAGCTCGGTGTTCACCGACTCGAAGAACTTGTCGTGGATCTTGGGATCATAGCCCTCGACGGTCGAACGCGCAGCCGAACCTGCGGGGACCAGAGGACTGGAGGGGGCGATCACTGCCATTCCAGGGCTCCCTTCTTCCATTCGTAGATGAAGCCGACCGTCAGGACGCCCAGGAAGACCATCATCGACCAGAAGGCGAAGACCATGCCGCCGTGCGACAGGTCGAACATCGACACCGCCCACGGGAACAGGAAGGCGATTTCCAGGTCGAAGATGATGAAGAGGATCGACACCAGATAGAAGCGCACGTCGAACTTCATGCGCGCATCGTCAAAGGCGTTGAAGCCGCACTCATAAGCCGAGAGCTTCTCGGTATCGGGGTTCTTGGGAGCCAGCACCCAGGCCGCCAGCATGAAGCCGGCGCCGAGCACGATGGCGATGCCCAGGAAAACGACGATCGGAAGATATTCTAGAAGAAATTCGTTCATTCGAGCTGCCTCGCCCGCCGGGAGGTAGGGGGCGGATTCGGGGCTTCTTAGACCCAACCTCGCCAGGGTTCAAACCCATGTCGGCAAAGGTTTTTTGTTGCGAACGGTTCGCAGTTCTTTGCGCGATTTGCCGCAGCCCTTTCGATTGCCTCCTATGCCGGTGATCCGCGAAATGCGCTGTCGTCTATCCTGAACCCAGAGCTTGCGCATGAACCTGGCCGCCCGCCTGCTGAACACCGTCGAGCGTATCGGCAATCGGCTGCCAGATCCTGTCTTCCTGTTCCTATGGTTGATCCTCGGTCTGGTCGTGCTGAGCCTGGTCGGGGCCGGCCTGGGCTGGTCCGCCGTCAACCCGGTGACCGGCGAAGTGCTGCAGGCGCAAAGCCTGTTGTCGCCCGCCAATCTGGAGCGGCTGTTCATCGGCATGCCGCGCACCCTGGCCGACTTCCCGCCGCTGGGGATCGTCATCACCATCATCTACGGCGCCTCGGTGGCCGAGCGGACCGGCCTGTTCTCGACAGCGATCCGAGGCGCGCTGCTGAATGCGCCGCGCTTCATCCTGACGCCGATCGTGGTGATCACCGGCATGGTGTCGCACCACGCGTCGGACGCCTCCTATGTCGTGGTGATTCCACTGGCGGCCGTCATCTTCGCCGCTGCCGGCCGCCATCCGCTGGCGGGCCTGGCCGCTGGTTTCGCCGCCGTGTCGGGCGGCTATGCGGGCAACCTCTTCCCCGGCGCCAGCGACGCCCTGATCCTGGGCATCACCGAGCCGGCGGCCCATCTGATCGACCCGTCCTACGCCGTCAGCATCGCGGGCAACTGGTTCTTCATCGTCGGGGTGGTGATTGTCTTCACCCCCATTGTCTGGTTCCTGACCGACCGCGTCATCGAGCCGCGCCTGGGCGCCTGGAGCCCACACGACGCCGCCCCGGTCGCGGCCGAGGAGAAGACGCCCCTGACCGCCGCCGAGAAGCGCGGCCTGGCCTGGGCCGGCCTGACCATCCTGGCGATGATCGCCGTCTGGGCCGCGGTGACCTTCCTGCCCGGCTCCCCGTTTGTCGACGCCGACGCCGAGCCGGAGCAGCGCTTCAATCCCCTGTATCGCTCGCTGGTGGCCTTCTTCGCCCTGACCTTCTTCATGGCGGGCGCGGCCTTCGGCGCGGGCTCCGGTTCGATCAAGAGCCACCACGACCTGGTGCGGATGATGCGCGAGGGGATCAGCCAACTGGCGCCCTATATCGTCCTGGCCTTCTTCGCCGCCCACTTCGTCGCCATGTTCAACTGGTCCGGCCTGGGACCGATCCTGGCGGTCAATGCAGCCGCCTCCTTGCGCGAACTGGCCCTGCCGACGCCGCTGCTGCTGATCATGGTGGTGCTGGTGTCCTGCATCTTCGACCTGTTCATCGGCTCGGCCTCGGCCAAGTGGTCGGCTCTGGCGCCCATCGTGGTGCCCATGTTCATGCTTCTGGGCATCAGCCCGGAGATGACGACCGCCGCCTACCGCATGGGTGATTCCGTCACCAACATCGCCACGCCGCTGATGAGCTACTTCCCGCTGATCCTGACCTTCGCCCAGCGCTGGGATCCGAGATTCGGCCTGGGATCGCTGATGGCGACCATGCTGCCCTACGCCGGAGCCTTCCTGGTTGCGGGCCTGATCATGGTGGCGGCCTGGGTGGCGCTGGACCTGCCGCTAGGGCCGGGCGTGGGCGTGCACTACGAACCGCCCCCGCCGGCCACGGCCTCTCAGCTTCCGGCGGACGGCGGAATCGCCGGTCCCGCCGCCCCGCCTCAGGCCGCCGCAGCCGCTCCGACAAGATGATTTGATTTATCCACAGCCAGGTCGCTTGACCTTCGGCGCAGCCCCGCCTAAACGACGCCCCTCGCCGGGGCGCACAGTCGCTTCGGATGGGAACGCGGGTGTAGCTCAGTTGGTTAGAGTGCCGGCCTGTCACGCCGGAGGTCGCGGGTTCGAGCCCCGTCACTCGCGCCACTCCTCTCAAGGCTTTGAGGGAGTGGCGCACCGCCCTTCCCTCTTCTCCTGAAAATCGAAACCGACCGCAAGCGCCGCTTTCGCACGCCCGCAGTTCAGTCCATCCCAAGCCCTAGTTGAGCGGCAGTCGCTCTCGCGGCGTGACAAAGGCGGCCTGCCCGGTCAGTTCGCCGTACAGCATGGTCAGGTCCTCGAACACGCGGTTCCAGGCGAACTGCTCGACCGCCTTGACCCGCGCCGCCGCGCCCAGCGCCTCTACGTCGCGGGCGAACAGCGCCTCAATGGCTGCGGCGTAGTCGACCGGGTCGGCCGAGGCGGCCAGTTGCCCCACGCTATCATCGACCGTCTCGGCCACGCCGCCCGCGTTGACGCCGACCACGGCCCTGCCGCAGGCCATCGCCTCCAGCACGATCAGGCCGAACGGCTCCTTGTCATTGGCGTGCACGAAGGCGTCGCAACTGGCGATGATGCGGGCCACGGCGCGCGGGTCCTTCTCATACGGCAGGGAGATCACCCGATCTTCCGGCGGCATCCCGGCGCCCGCGCCGACGAGCACCAGATGATAGGGCGCGCCCAGACGCTGGACCGCGTCGATCAGCACGCCGACGTTTTTCTCCTTGGCCGGACGCCCGGCGAAGCACAGCAGGCGGGCGTCGGCGCCCAGACCCAGCTTCTTCAGCAGCCAGTCGCGATCGCGACGATCCGGATGGAAGGTATCGACCTCCACGCCCAGCGGGCGCACGACGATGCCGCCGACGCCGGCCTCTTCCAGCCGCCGGGCAATGAAGCGGCTGGGCGAGACGACGCGATCGAACTGAGAGAACAGCTTGGCCCAGCGTTTCTCGACCGGCTTCTTGGCCCACTCGCCGAAATGCAGGGCCGCGAGACTCGCCGGGTCCGAATGACAGAAACCCACGACCGGACAGCCGACCCTCTGGCCCGCCTCCAGCGCGCCCTGCCCCGGCGTATAGGGATCGCCCGCTTCGATCAGCGCGGGATTCAGCGACGACACCCAGGCGCCCCAACGACGCACCGAACCGGGCCAACGATAACCGTCGCCGAACGGCAGCTTGGGGGCCTGCAGCCGCACCACGCCGTCGGCGCTCGCCTTATAGCCGGCGCCGGGCACGACAAGGCTGTGCGCCACGTCGGGGCGGTTGTCCGCCAGCCACGCCTTCTTGGACAGCAGGTAACGCTTCACCCCGCCCGAGCGCGGCGCAAACAGCATGGTGGTGTCCACCAGCCGGGGGCGATCCTGGGCCGCGCAAGCCTTCAGCGCGCGAAGGGTCGCAGCGACCTCGTCATCCAAGCCCGGAAACAGGCGCAGTTCGCTTTCCTGGACGTTGATCGGGCTAACGCTCATGCCTGGGGCCTTTCCGCTGAACTTCTTCACGCTAACGCCAAGGCTCCGACTTTGGATGCGGGACGGTGCAAATCAGCATCCTGCAGATTTTCCGCCCTATATCCGTCCCCGGCTACGCTGCAAGGCGGAAGCGCACAAGGCCGAGCTTGCATCCCGGCCTCGCTGTGGTTTTCATCTGCCGTTCAGCTTCAGCCGCCTAACGCCAGGCCTTGCAATCGCCTCAAATTCAAGAAATTTGGGGCATGTGGGTGCGGACCCTGTTAGGAGGGTCGGCTCAGTCCTTGCGCGTGCGACCACGAGGGGTTTCCTACCGATGCGTATTCTGCTCGCGACCGCTGTAGCGATCGCTCCCCTGATGGTTGCGGCCGGCGCCCAAGCCGAACAGGTCATCTCGAACGGCCGCACCACGCCGATCAGCACCTCGACCGCCAATAACGGCGCCCGCGACGACGTGCGGATCGCCAACGGCGGCTCCATCGCGGTCACCTCCGGCGCAGCCGTGACGCTGGATTCCAGCAACAGCGTCAAACTCGACGCCGGCTCCAAGATCGACATGCTGAAGGCCGCCGACGGCGCCACGGGCATACTCGCCAACGGCGGCAACACCGGCGACATCACCATCGGCGGGCCCATCACCATCACCGATGCGATCGACGAATATAAGGACGACGACAAGGACGGCGACCTGGACGGTCCCTTCGCCGAGGGCAATAACCGCTATGGCGTTCGCGTCACCGGCGCTTCGCCCCTGACGGGCAACATTCGGATCGAGAACTCCGGTTCGATCCGGGTTGAGGGCAACAATTCCGCCGGTCTGTCGGTCGAAGCGCCCCTGACCGGCAATATCGTCAGCTTGGGCCAGATCAACGTCATCGGCGACAACGGCTATGGCGTCCGCACGACCGGCGATGTCAGCGGCGACGTCACCCTGCTGGGCGGCATCGGCGTGGTCGGCGAGAACTCGACCGGCGTGGCCATCGACGGCGATGTCGGCGGCCAGGTCAAGATTCAAGGCGCCGTGACCGCCACCGGCTATCGCTACACCACGGCCCCGCCGTCCAAGCCCACGACGGGCGAACCGTGGCCCGGCCAGACCTATCTCGAAAACCTGGATGCGGACGACCTGCTGCAGGGCGGCCCGGCTGTGCGAATCGCCGGCGATGTCGGCAAGGGCGTCGTTTTCGACACCGCCCCGTCCTACGGCTCGGGCGGCATCGACGGCGACGACGACGGCGATGGCGTCAAGAATGGCGACGAGGACGACGACGGCGACGGCAAGAAGAACCGCGAAGACGACGATCGCGACGGCGACGGCATCCCCGACGCCCAGGAAACGACCGCTACCATCCGCTCGTTCGGCGGGTCGGCGGCCGTGCTTGTCGGTTCATCCGACAGCGCGATCACACTTGGCGCGGCCGGCACGGGCGATTCGGCCTATGGCCTGATCAACCGCGGCTCCATCGAAGCAGCCGGCGTCTACAAGGACGTCGACGCCAAGGCCGTTCAGATCGGCGGCACGGGGCAGGACGTGACGGTCGTCGGCGGCTTCCGCAACGAAGGCACCATCGTCTCGTCCGCCGTTTCCGCGAACAGCAGCACCGTCCTGGTCGGCAGCGGCGCTTCCTTGCCTACCATCTTCAACAGCGGCGCCATCCAGGGCTCCATCGCCACCTCAGACGCCGACACGGCCAGCGGCGTCCTGATCCAGAGCGGCGCCAACGTCGGCTCGATCTCGAACTCGGGCAACATCGCCGTGGCGTTGAACGGGTCCAAGGGTTCCGCCGTGGCGATCCGCGACGAATCCGGCACGCTTTCCACGATCAACAACACCGGTCGCATCATCGCCGTCGTCACGCCCGAAAAGGATGTCGAGCGCACCGGTTCCGCCATCGCCGTGGACGTCAGCGCCAATACGACCGGCGTGACCTTCGTCCAGGACGGCGTGGTCATCCCGGACAACAAGTTGCCTGATGCTGACGGCGACGGGGTGCCGGACGCCAATGAACCTGGGATCGTCGGCGACATCCGCTTCGGCTCAGGTGCCGACGTGCTGGATCTGCGCAACGGCACGGTGAACGGCGACATCTCGTTCGGGACCGGGGCCGACCGCCTGTCGATCAGCGGCGGCGCCGTGGTCAAGGGCAAGCTGTCGAACGACGACGGCCAGCTCGACATCGACATTTCCAAGGGGGTCCTGGACGCTCAGCAGACCACCAGCCTGGATATCTCCAGCCTGAACGTCGGCAAAGACGGCAAGCTGATCGTGACCCTGGACGAGGCGACGGCCGACGAGTTCCGCTACAACGTGTCCGGCTCGGCCGACCTGGCGGGCGCCAGCAGCCTGGGCGTGCGCTTCAACTCCCTGATCGCAGCCGAAGGCACGACCAGCTTCAAGGTGATCAAGGCCGGCGACCTGAACGCCGGAGACCTTACGTCCGAGCAGTTGCAGTCCAATTCTCCGTACGCCTTTGTCGTCGAGATCGGCGACGTGACCGGCAACGAACTGTCGATCGACGCCCGCAGGATCACGGCCGAAGAGGCCAAGATGATCAACTCGGAAGCCGCCGCCTACGACGTGCTCTACGCCGGGCTGGCCGATAATGAGATCATCCGCGCGGCCCTGCTGAACCAGACGGATCGGGAAGGCTTCTTCAACGTCTATCAGCAACTGCTGCCCGAGCACTCGGGCGGCCCCCTGCTGTCGCTGGCCAGCGGCGTCGACGCCGTGACCCGCGCCCTGACCGGCCGCAACGCCGCGGCGACGCCGGGCGAGACCAGCGCCTGGGTTCAGGAGATCAACTTCTACGCCGACAAGGACAAGACCGACACCTACGGCTTCCGTTCGGAGGGCTTCGGCCTGGCGGGCGGCGTCGAGCGCGGCACCTCGATGGGCGCCTTTGGCCTCACCGCCGCCTTCACCTCGTCCGATCTGGAAGACCCGGAATCGGCCGCTGAAGAAGTGCTGTCGGCCAACCTGCTGGAACTGGGCCTCTATTGGCGCGCCCAAGGGCAGTATTGGTCGACCTGGGCGCGCGCGGCGGGCGGCTACGCCTCCTTCAGCGCGACGCGCAAACTGGTCGCCGAAGGCGTCAACCTGAAGAATGAATCCGACTGGCACGGCTTCACCCTGGCCGCAGCGGGCGGGGCTTCTTACGAACGTCACTTCGGTCGTGTGAACGTCCGCCCTGAAGCCTATGTCGAATACTTCTCGCTGAGCGAGGACGCCCGCTCCGAACGCGGTGGCGGCGACGGCTTCGACTTGGATATCGATGAGCGCGACGGCCACCTGTTCTCGGGCGTGGCGGCCGTCAACATCGGCTACGGCTTCGGCAAGGACGGCTGGATCCGCCCGGAAGTCCGTCTGGGCTGGCGTCAGAACTTCTCGGTCGACGCCGGGACCACCATCGCCCGCTTCGCCTCGGGCGGCGACGCCTTCACTCTGACGCCCGCCAGCATCGAAGGCGGCGGCCCGATCCTGGGCTTCCGTCTGAATGTGGGCAACGAGCTGGGGATGCTGGCCATCACCGGCGACGCCGAACTGCTGGAAGACTACGTCCGCTACACCCTGCTGCTGCGGGCCAGCTTCAAGTTCTGATTCTTCTTCGGGATTCGGATCAAAACGGGCCGTCGGATTCGTTCCGGCGGCCTTTTCCGTATCTTGTCGTCGCCTCGCGTCTTCCTATGATCCCTGTCAGTTCAGAGGGGGATTCATATGAACAAGTTCGCCTGGGCCGCCTGCGCCCTGATCCTTAGCGCCCATGCCCCGGCGCTGGCCCAAACGGTGCCGGCCCAGACGGCGCCGGCCGGTCAGACCGCCCTGCCCGCCGCCGACCGAGGCCTGTTCACGGCCCAGGACCTGTTCGGCATGGAGGTCGCCTCCGACGCCCAGATCAGCCCCGACGGCAGCCGGATCGCCTATGTCCGCCAGACGGCCGACATCATGACCGATCAGATGCGTCCGACCATCTGGCTGATTGACGTGAAGACGGGCCAGCACTCGCCGCTGGTCGCCTCGGCCGGTTCCCACCGTCAGCCGCGCTGGTCGCCGGACGGAACGCGCCTGTCCTACATCTCGAACGCCGAGGGCGGCGCGCCCCAGCTGTTCGTGCGCTGGATGGCGTCGGGTGAATCGGTGCGCGTCACCAACCTGCCGAACACCCCGTCCAGCATCAGCTGGTCGCCCAACGGCGAGCAGTTGGCCTATTCGGTCCTGGTGCCCGGCGACAAGCCCAAGATCGGCTCGCCTCTGGCCAAACCGGAAGGCGCCAAATGGGCCCCGCCGCTGGAGATCATCGACACCGTATCCTATCGCTCGGACGGTCAGGGCTATCTCAAGCCCGGTTTCCGTCACGTCTTCGTCGTCGGCGCCCAGGGCGGCGGCGCGCGCCAACTGACTCACGGCGACTTCAATCACGGCGGCGGCCTGTCTTGGTCGGCTGATTCTCGCACCCTGTACCTCAGCGCCAACCGTCGCCCCGACTGGCAGCGCGAAGCCGCCGACAGCGAAGTCTTCGCCCTGGACGTGCAGACCGGCGGCCTGACCGCCCTGACCAGCCGCGCCGGTCCCGACAACCAGCCCGTCGCCTCGCCCGACGGCCGCCGCATCGCCTATCTCGGCTATGACGACAAGCGGATGGGCTATCACAACACCCGCCTCTATGTGATGGACGCCGACGGCGCGAACAGCCGGGTGCTGACGGCGAACCTGGACCGGTCGGTCAAATCACCGGTGTGGAGCCGCGACGGCCGCTCGGTCTATGTCGCCTATGACGATCAGGGCCGCACCAAGGTCGCCCGCGTCTCGCTGGACGGCGCCGTCACCCCCCTCATCGACGACCTGACGGGCGACGATTTCGGCCGTCCCTACACCGGCGGCGACTTCACCGTGGCCGACGACGGCGCCATCGCCTTCACGCGCGGCACGCCCACACGCCCGGCCGACGTCCATGTGCTAAAGGGCGGCCGCAGCACCCAGCTGACGCGCCTCAACGCCGACTTCCTCAGCGCCCGGCGTCTGGGCGAGGTGCGCCGCATCCAGGTCGCCTCGTCTCACGATCAGCGCGCGGTCGAAAGCTGGCTGACCCTTCCAGCCGACTATGTCGAGGGGCAACGCTATCCGCTGGTGCTGGAAATCCACGGCGGCCCGTTCGCCGCCTACGGCCCGCACTTCGCCACCGACAACCAGCTGTTCGCGGCTGCCGGCTACGCCGTGCTGTCGGTCAACCCGCGCGGGTCGACCTCCTATGGGGACGAGTTCGCCAACCTGATCCACCACAACTATCCGTCGAACGACTATGACGACCTGATCAGCAGCGTGGACGCCGTCATCGCCCAGGGCGTCGCCGATCCCAACCGCCTGTTCGTCACCGGCGGCTCGGGCGGCGGGGTGCTGACCAGCTGGATCGTCGGCAAGACCGACCGCTTCAAGGCCGCCGTGGTCCAGAAGCCCGTCATCGACTGGGCCAGCTTCGTGCTCACGGCCGACAACCCGGCCTTCTTCGCCCGCTACTGGTTCGGCGAGTTCCCGTGGGAGAACCCGGAGGCCTATTGGCGCCGGTCGCCGCTGTCGCTGGTCGGCAACGTCAAGACCCCGACCATGGTCGTCGTCGGCGACGAGGATTACCGCACCCCGGTCAGCGAGTCTGAGCAGTACTATACCGCCCTGCAACTGCGCGGCGTCCCCACGGCCCTGGTGAAGATCCCCGGCGTCGGCCACAGCCTGGCCGTGCGCCCGTCCCAGAACGCGGCCCGGATGAACGCCATGATCGAGTGGTTCGAGCGCTACAAGGACGGCGCTCCGGCGACGCCCGCCCGCTAAGGTCAGGTTCCGCCAGCCCTGAAGCCCGCGCCCGCCGTCGAACGGCAGGCGCGGGTTTCTGCTTTGAGGGCCTCAAGCGTGACGTTAGTTGACTTTTAACCAGAACACTTACAGAACATCACCAACGGTTCACGCCTTGTTCTGGATTCGCCGCCATGCTCACGAAGAAACAGCACGAACTCCTGATGTTCATTCATGAGCGCATCCGCGAGACGGGCGTGTCGCCTTCTTTCGACGAGATGAAGGAGGCGCTGGACCTGGCGTCCAAGTCGGGCATCCACCGCCTGATCACGGCACTTGAGGAACGCGGCTTTATCCGCCGCCTGGCCCACCGCGCTCGCGCGCTGGAGGTCGTGAAGCTGCCGGAACAGGCGACGACCGCTGCTCCGGCCAAGGGGCGCGCTCCCTTCAAGCCCGACGTGATCCAGGGCGGCGGCCTGGGCCCGCGCCCGGCCGCGGCCGAGGCCGCCAACGACGTTCGTGACCTGCCCCTGTTGGGCAAGATCGCCGCCGGCACCCCGATCGCCGCCATCCAGCACGAACGCGAGCGCCTGCCGGTCCCGGAGTCCATGCTGGGCGCCGGCGAACACTACCTGTTGGAAATCGAGGGCGATTCCATGATCGAGGCCGGGATCCTCGACGGGGACACGGTCATCATCAAGCGGGTGGAGAACGCCTCTTCCGGCGAAATCGTCGTCGCCCTGGTCGAGGGCGAAGAGGCCACGCTCAAACGCCTGCGAAAGAAGGGCCAGTCCATCGCCCTGGAGCCCGCCAACAGCGCCTATGAGACCCGCATCTTCGGCCCTGATCAGGTTGAGGTTCAAGGCAAGCTGGTCGGCCTGCTGCGCCGGTATCACTGAGGCGCAGCCCTATAAACTCCGATCATCCCGGCCGACGCCGGGACCCAGTGCTTTGGCTTCAAACGGGGCCGTTTGATTGTCCCCTCGCCTCATCTGGCCAGCGACAGCACGCGTATCTCTTACTAGATCCCGGCGTCCGCCGGGATGAGCGGGATTAAGAGACGGCGCCTATTCTGCTCCTCCACCGCTCCACGGTCGCCGTCCCCGCACTTCCGCCGCCCACAGGGCGCGCCAGCCGCCGGCGCCGTCGCGCCATAACTCCACCGAACCGCCGCGCGCATAGTCGGCGCCGTCCAGCACCAGCCGCCCTTGGCACGACGACGGCAGGGTTGTGATCACGGCGCGCACGCTGATCACCTGCGCGCTACGGCACATCTGATCCAGCTGCTCGGGCGTCGGCGCCGCCTTGCCCCACCACAGCGCCAGCGGCCCCGGTTCGCCGTCCGGCGCGCAGTA
This sequence comes from Brevundimonas naejangsanensis, assembly GCF_000635915.2. Lineage (NCBI taxonomy): Bacteria > Pseudomonadati > Pseudomonadota > Alphaproteobacteria > Caulobacterales > Caulobacteraceae > Brevundimonas > Brevundimonas naejangsanensis. Next base: position 777,619 of record NZ_CP015614.1, on the reverse strand, counting down.
GGAACGCTTGCAGGTCCAGCCCTCGGGCGACCGTGCGACCGGCTCCAGCCCTCGACGCCGGGACCAAAGGTCGCTGGCGAATTGGCGCACTGCCGGCCGCACCACGACCGCGTCGCTTTCGAGCCGATAGGCCGCATTCGCTCCACCATCGCCGATCCAGATATCCGGCGGGGCCGGGCGCGGCCAGATCAGCACAGCCGCCGCAAACGGCAAGCCCAGAAACCGCCACGGCCCCCGCCACAGGCACATGAACAATATGCCCAGAAAGGCGACCGGCAGGGCGGCCGCAGGAGCGCTGGGGATCGCCTTCACGGCGCCGGGCAGACTGGCCGCCCAGTGTCCGATCATCAGCATGGCGTCGACTGACTGACCCGCCACCCACAGGAAGGGCGCGCCCAGTCCCAAAGGCTCCAGCGCTGCGCCCAGCGCCAGGGCGGGCATCATGACGAAATCCGCCAGCGGCGCCGTCGCCATATTGGCGATCAGCCCGTAGACGGCCGTGCGATTGAAGTGCTGCATGGCGAACGGTCCGGTCGCCATGCCCGCCACCAGGCTGGCGGCGCAGGCGGCCATCAGCCAACTGCCGAACCGCTGCGCGGCGACGATAGGCCAGGGCGCGGCGAATTCGCGGATACGGCGCGGCCAGACCTCGACAAGCGCCACCAGCGCCGCCGTCGCCGCGAACGACATCTGGAACCCGGGCGTCACGACCGCCTCTGGCCGCAACAAGAGCACGACAAAAGCCGCCGCCGACAGCGCCCGCATGGTCACCGCCTGCCGATCCGTCAGGATCGCCAGAAAGGCGATCGACGCGGTAATCGCGGCGCGCTCGGCCGGCGGCGGCGCGCCCGAGATGACGAGATAGGTCCCGACCGCGATCAACCCTGCGATCGCCGCCGCCTTCTTGCCCGAGACGCGCAGCGCCAGCCACGGCCACGCCGCAACCAGAAGGCGGGCCGCAAAGAAGACAAAGCCGCCCACGACCGCCATATGCAGGCCCGAGATCGACAGGATGTGCGCCAGCCCGGAATCGCGCATTGCGTCCAGATCCGGATCCTGAATCCATGTTTCGTGACCGGTCGTCATGGCCGCCGCCACTCCGCCGGTCCGCTCGCCCAGACGCGCCACGATCCGCGCAGCCAGGGCATAGCGGACGGCATTGACCTTCATCGCCGCCCTCACCCGCCACGGGGGCGGGGCGAGCACCGCCGGACGGGTCGGCCCCAGGGCGAACAGGGTTCCGCCCATCCCCTTGAAATAGGCGTTGCGGCCGAAGTCGTAGGCGCCGGGGCTGGCGGGCGGCGGCGGCGGGTTCAGGATGCCGAACACCCGGATCGGCGCGCCCGGCGGCGGCGGCGCCCCCTTCACCGTCACGCGCAGCCGCTCGGGCGTCTGCTCAGGCGTCAGACCCCGCACGCGCGCCGGCGCCACCACGACGCGCGCCCCGTTCTGGCCGGACGAGTCCACGTCGATGACCCAGCCCTCGACCTGGGTGGGCGCCATGTCCGCGAGCGCGATCGGCGCCGCCACAGTCTCTGTTCTCAGCTTGGCCACCGCCAGTCCGCCCGCGAAACAGGCCAGCATCAGCAGGATCAGGATCGCCCAACGCGGCAGGCCTCTGGCCCGCCCCATGATCCAGGCGCCGAGCAGGACGACGGCGCCCAGCGCCAGCGGCCAGGTCGCCGGCTCGCCCTTCAGAGCGAAGTAGGCCGCGCACCCGGCGCCAAAGCAGACGGACGACCATAGCGGCCAGCGTTCGGCCTGCGCCCGCGCGTCCGCGAGCAAGCTGGCAAATAACCGGGCCATAAGGGTTCGCTTCCCCACAGGCGGGCGTATAAGACCCTGCCCTATGGATGCTGCCTCTATGACCTCCCCTTCATCGACCGTCGTCACCCGCTTCGCCCCCTCGCCCACAGGCTACCTGCATATCGGCGGGGCGAGAACCGCGTTATTCAACTGGCTTTACGCCAAGGGACGCGGCGGCAAATTCCTGATCCGCATCGAGGACACCGACCGCGAGCGGTCGACGGACGAGGCGGTGAAGGCCATATTTGACGGCCTGTCCTGGCTTGAGCTGTTCGGCGACGAAGAGCCCGTCTTCCAGTTCGGCCGCGCCGACCGCCACCGCGAGGTGATCAATGAGCTGCTGGCGACAGGCCACGCCTATCGCGACTTCCTGACGGCCGACGAGACCACGGCCCTGCGCGACCAGGCCAAGGCCGAGGGGCGCGACTTCGTCTCGCCCTGGCGCGACCGCGAGCCCAGCGTCGATGACCTGGCCAAGCCGCACACTGTGCGCTTCCGTCGGCCGCTGGATCAGGCCGTCGTCGTCGAGGACGCCGTGCAGGGGACGGTGCGCTGGGAATCGGCGTCGCTGGACGACCTGGTCATCCTGCGTTCCGACGGGGCGCCGACCTATAATCTGGCCGTGGTGGTGGACGACCACGACATGGGCGTGACCCACGTCATCCGCGGCGACGACCATCTGAACAACGCCGCCCGCCAGAGCCTGATCTACGACGCGCTCGGCTGGGCCCGACCGACCTTCGCCCACATCCCCCTGATCCACGGCCCCGACGGCGCCAAGCTGTCCAAGCGCCACGGCGCCCAGGCCGTGCACGAATACGCCGACATGGGTTATCTGCCCGAAGCCATGCGCAACTATCTGGCCCGTCTGGGCTGGGCGCACGGCGACGATGAACTGTTCAGCGACGAACAGGCCCTCGCCTGGTTCGACCTGGCGGGCGTCAACAAAGCGCCCGCCCGCCTGGACTTCGACAAACTGGCCCACGTCAACGCCCACTGGCTGCGGCTGGCGGACGACGACCGCCTCGCCAAACTGACGCTCGACGCCCATTTGGCGCGCGGCCGCACCCTGGAGCCGGACGACGAGGAACGGCTGCTGCGGGCCATGCCTTTCGTCAAGGATCGCGCCAAGACCATCCCCGAGCTGGCGGATCAAACGGCATTCGTGTTGCAGGCGCGTCCACTCGCGCTCAACGAGAAATCGGCCGGTTTGCTGCAAGGCGAAAGCGGGCAGAGAATTTCACGACTGCGTGAACGTCTGGCTCTTTTCCAAAGCTGGGATGTCTTCGCCCTTGAAGCCGAACTTAAGGTTTTTGCCGAGGAAGAAGGCGTAGGTTTCGGAAAAATAGGACCTTCCATGCGCGCCGCCTTGACGGGCGGTTCGACCTCGCCCGATATCGCACGAACTCTTTGCGCTCTCGGGCGTGACGAAAGTCTCGGACGCTTGGATGATGCGCTGCAACAGACTAAGTGATCTCCCATAACCAACTCAGGCCGACCGCCTCCCCGCGCCGGTCCAAGGAAGAACAAGGGGCCTAGATGACTGAACAAGCGAAACCCGCCGGCTCGGCGACCCTGTCCTATCAGGACAAGACTGTAGAGCTCCCCGTCCTTTCCGGCTCGACCGGCCCGGACGTCATCGATATCCGCAAGCTGTACGGCGGCACCGGCGCCTTCACCTTCGACCCCGGCTTCACCTCTACGGCGGCCTGCGAATCGGCCCTGACCTATATCGACGGCGACGCTGGCGTGCTGCTGCACCGCGGCTATCCGATCGACCAGTTGGCCTCGAAGTCCAACTTCCTGGAAGTCTGCCACCTGCTGCTGCATGGCGAGCTGCCGAACGCCGCCGAATACGAAGAGTTCGAGCAGTGCGTCACGCGCCACACCATGCTGCACGCGCAGTTCGACCGCTTCTTCGAAGGCTTCCGCCGCGACGCCCACCCGATGGCGATCATGGTCGGCACCGTCGGCGCCCTGTCGGCCTTCTATCACGACAGCCTGGACATCCATGATCCGGTGCAGCGCAACATCTCGGCCATCCGCCTGATCGCCAAGATGCCGACGATCGCGGCCCGCGCTTACAAGTATCACATCGGGCAGCCCTTCATCTCGCCGCGCAACGACCTGTCGTACGCCGAGAACTTCCTGCGCATGTGCTTCGCCGTGCCGGCCGAGGACTACCACGTCGATCCGGCGCTGGTGCGCGCGATGGACCGCATCTTCATCCTGCACGCCGACCACGAGCAGAACGCCTCGACCTCGACCGTCCGCCTGGCCGGTTCGTCGGGCGCCAACCCGTTCGCCTGTATCGCCGCCGGCATCGCCTGCCTGTGGGGCCCGTCGCACGGGGGCGCCAACGAAGAGGCGCTGAACATGCTGAAGGAAATCGGCACCCCGGACCGCATCCCCGAGTTCATCGAGGGCGTGAAGGCGCGCAAGTACAAGCTGATGGGCTTCGGCCACCGCGTGTACAAGAACTACGATCCGCGCGCCAAGGTCATGCAGCAGTCGGCCTATGAAGTGCTGGCCGCCACGGGCCGCGAGAACGACCCGCTGTTCCAGGTCGCCAAGGAACTGGAAGCCGTCGCCCTGCAGGACGAATACTTCACCTCGCGCAAGCTGTTCCCGAACGTCGACTTCTACTCGGGCATCACCCTGTCGGCCATGGGCTTCCCGACCACCATGTTCACCGTGCTGTTCGCCCTGGCGCGCACCGTGGGCTGGATCGCTCAGTGGCAGGAAATGATGGCCGATCCGTCGCAGAAGATCGGCCGCCCGCGTCAGCTGTACACCGGGCCGACCGAGCGCGACTACGTCCCGCTGGCCCAGCGCGGCTAAGCGATCAAAAGCGTAAAACTGCACAAACGCCGGGGCGAAAGCTCCGGCGTTTTTTCTTGGCTTTGCGAAAGATCAAGACCCGGCCGCATCAGGCGCGTTATGAGTCGAACTCTCCCAGTTCTTCATGAGGATCCGCCATGCAAGGCTATCTGGACGACATCGAACGGGCCACGCTCGACAACGACGACTATCGCCGCGTGCTCTACACCGGCCGTCACCTGCAACTGGTGCTGATGACGCTTCAACCGGGCGAAGAGATCGGCGAAGAGGTCCACGAAGGCCACGACCAGTTCTTCCGCATCGAACAGGGCGAAGGACAGATCGTCATCGACGGGCAGTCGCGCCCCGCCAAGGCTGAGTCCGGCATCATCGTTCCGGCCGGCGCCCGTCACAACCTGATCAACACCGGCTCGCAGCCGCTGAAGCTCTACACCATCTATGGCCCGCCGGAGCATCGCCACGACGTGGTCCACCCGACCAAGGCCGACGAAGCCGAAGAACATTTCGACGGCAAGACCTCGGAATAGGCTCAGGCGACCGGCGCGCTCCCCCATGCAGACGGAGGAGCGCGCCCTCTGCCTTGGACGCTTCAGCCGATTTCAGATGACGAACGGTCTGGCATGGTGAAGCCTGTCGAGAATCTTCGACCGGTTGAAAGACCGACTCGGCGTTGTGGCCATGCCTAAGGGAGTTAAGCGATGGATTTCACCCTGACGGAACGCGAGCGTTCGTTTCAGGCGCGCGTCCGGGCCTTCATGGCCGACAAGGTGCGTCCGCGCGTCGCCGCCGTCCACGCCGAGATCGCTGAAGGCGACCGCTGGGCCGCGCCCCTGCCCTCGATCGAGGCGTTGAAGGCCGAGGCGCGCGCCGCCGGCCTGTGGAACCTGTTCATGCCCCCCGCCCCCGAAGGCATGGCCGAGCCGGACGATTTCCAGTTCACGGGCGAACGGCTGACCAACCTCGAATACGCCCTGTGCGCCGAAGAGATGGGCCGCATCGAATGGGCCAGCGAGGTGTTCAACTGCTCGGCGCCCGACACGGGCAATATGGAGGTGCTGCACCGCTACGGCTCACCCGCTCAGAAGGCGCAGTGGCTGATTCCGTTGATGAACGGCGAGATCCGCTCAGCCTTCCTGATGACCGAACCGGCCGTCGCTTCGTCTGACGCCACCAATATCCAGACGCAAATCCGTCGCGACGGCGACTGCTATGTCATCAACGGCCGCAAATGGTGGTCGTCGGGCGCGGGCGATCCGCGTTGCCGCGTCGCCATCGTCATGGGCAAGACCGACCCGGACGAGAAGACCTATCGCCAGCAGTCGATGATCCTGGTGCCGATGGATGCGCCGGGCGTGAAGATCGAGCGGCCGCTGAGCGTCTATGGCTATGACCACGCCCCGCACGGCCACATGGAGGTCAGCCTCACCGACGTGCGGGTGCCGGTCGAGAATATCCTGCTGGGCGAGGGGCGCGGCTTCGAGATCGCGCAGGGGCGCCTTGGCCCCGGCCGCATCCACCACTGCATGCGCACCATCGGCGCGGCCGAAGAGGCGCTGGAGGCGATGACGCGCCGCCTGATGTCTCGCGTCGCCTTCGGCAAGCGGATCGGCGAGCATTCGGTCTGGGAAGAGCGCGTCGCCCGCGCCCGCATCGACATCGAGATGACGCGCCTGCTGTGCCTCAAGGCCGCCGACATGATGGACCGCGCGGGCAATAAGGCGGCCAAGGACGAGATCGCCATGATCAAGGTCCAGGCGCCGATGATGGCCCTGCGCATAATCGACGACGCCATCCAGGCCCACGGCGGCGGCGGCGTGTCCCAGGACTTCGAGCTGGCGGCGGCCTGGGCGGGTATCCGCACCCTGCGCCTCGCCGACGGCCCCGACGAGGTGCACGCCCGCGCCATCGCCCGGTCCGAGTTCGCCCGCCACGCTGAGGCGGCGCGATGAGCGATCTGGACGTCGCGCGTCTGGGACAGTGGCTGGCGGGCGTCCTGCCCGCCGCGCCCGCCGATATCCATCTGGAGAAATTCCCCGGCGGCCAGTCGAACCCGACATATCGGATGACCGTCGACGGCCGGGACTATGTCCTGCGCCGCCGCCCGTTCGGCCCCCTGCTGCCCTCGGCCCATGCGGTCGAGCGTGAATACAGGCTGATCAGCGCCCTGCATCCGACCGGCTTTGCCGTGCCTGCGCCGCTCGCCCTGTGTCAGGACGACGCCGTCATCGGCTCGGCCTTCTATGTGATGGAGTTGGTCGAGGGACGCACCTTCTGGAACGGCGCCCTGCCGGGCCTGTCGCCGTCCGAGCGCCGCGCCGCCTATGAGGCCATGGTCGATACGTTGGCCCAGTTGCACAGCGTCGATCCGGTCGCCGTGGGACTGGAGGATTTCGGGCGCCCCGGAAACTATTTCGAGCGTCAGGTCGCGCGCTGGACCAAGCAATATCGCGCCGCCCAGACCGACGACCTGCCCGAGGTCGAACGCCTGATCGACTTCCTGCCGCGCACGGCGCCGGAACAGACCCGCACCGCCATCATCCACGGCGACTATCGCATCGACAACCTGATCTACGCCCCCGATTCCATGACGGTCCGGGCCGTGCTGGACTGGGAGTTGGCGACGCTGGGCGACCCTCTGGCCGACTTCGCCTATCTGGCCATGAACTGGATTCTGCCCGCCGACGGCCGCGCCGGGCTAAACGGTTTGGACCTTGAGGCCGCGGGCATTCCTTCGCTGGACGACATGGCCCGGCGATATTGCGCCGCCATCGGGCGCGATACCCTGCCGGACCTGCACTGGCACTTCGCCTTCAACCTGTTCCGCCTGATCGGCATCATCCAGGGCGTGAAAAAGCGAATGCTGTCGGGCAACGCCTCTAGCGCAAAGGCCGCCGACGCCGTGGCCATGCTGCCTGCCCTCACCACTGCCGCCTGGCGTGAAGCCCGCCTCGCCGGCGCCGAAGAATAGAGCGCCCTGCCCGTCCGAACGGAAGTGATGGTAGGCGGCGACGGGTTCGAACCGCCGACCCCCTCGGTGTAAACGAGGTGCTCTGACCAGCTGAGCTAGCCGCCCGCATCATTCGACTCAAGGTCGAGGACAGGCTTCATGCCCTGTGGCGATCAGCCGTTCAAGGCGCTTTTCAAGCCTTCGCCCGGGCGAAAGCGCGCGGTGCGAGAGGCGGGCCGCGCGATCTCCTGGCCGGTTTGAGGATTGCGCGCCACGCCCGCCTTGCGCTCGGCGGCGACGAAGCTGCCGAAGCCGACCAGGCGAACCACCCGCCCCTCGACAAGCGAGGCGGTCACCTGATCGGTGAAAGCCTCCAGCGCCAGTTTGGCCTGGTCGCGGCTGATCCCCGCCGCCTGGGCCATGCGGCCGATCAGTTCAGTCTTGGTCACGTCGAAAGCCCCCTCGCGAACGAAGGCGGAACTTAAGCGGCTATTGGGGCGCAGGTCAAAAAAGAGGCGGCTCGGGTTGCCCCGAGCCGCCTCTCTTCACTCTCAGGCCAAGGCCCGTATCAGTGGCTGATGCTGGCCCCCTCGCCGGCCAGCGGCGCCGGCGGCGTCGGGGTCATGGGTTCGGCCGCCTCGTCCCATTCGACGGGGGTCGGCGTGCCGGTCAAGGCCCACTTCAGCGCTTCGTCGGCGTTAGAGATCGGCACGATCTCCAGGGCCGCCTTGACGTTCTCCGGCACCTCTTCGAGGTCCTTCTCGTTCTCCTGCGGGATCAGGACGGTCTTCACGCCCGAACGCAGGGCCGCCAGCAGCTTCTCCTTGAGGCCGCCGATGGCCGTGACCCGCCCCCGCAGGGTGATCTCGCCGGTCATGGCGATGTCCTTGCGGATGGGAATGCCGGTCAGAACCGACACCATGGCCACCGTCATGGCCACCCCCGCCGAGGGGCCGTCCTTGGGCGTGGCGCCGTCCGGCACGTGCACGTGGATGTCGGTCTTCTCGAACAGCGGCGGCTTGACGCCGAAGCTGAGGGCGCGGCTGCGGACGTAGGACGCCGCCGCCGAGATCGACTCCTTCATGACGTCCTTCAGGTTGCCGGTCACGGTCATGCGGCCGCGGCCCGGCATCTTCAGGGCCTCGATGGTCAGAATGTCTCCGCCGAACTCGGTCCAGGCCAGGCCGGTGACGATGCCGACCTGGTCTTCCGCATCCGTCTCGCCGTAGCGGAACTTCTTCACGCCCGCGTATTCGGCCAGCTTGGCCGCATCCACGGTGATCGAGGCGGCGTTGGTCCTGGCCATCTCGCGCACCGCCTTGCGGGCCAGACCGCCCAGGGCGCGTTCCAGCGAACGCACGCCGGCTTCGCGCGTGTAATAGCGGATCAGCTCGCGGATCGTGTCGTCAGGGACGATCAGCTCGCCCTCCTTCAGGCCGTGGTCCTTGAGCTGTTTGGGCAGGACGTGGCGGCGGGCGATCTCAACCTTCTCATCCTCGGTGTAGCCAGAGACGCGGATGATCTCCATGCGGTCCAGCAGGGGCTGGGGCATGTTCAGGCTGTTGGCCGTGGTGACGAACATCACCGGCGACAGGTCGTAGTCGACCTCCAGATAGTGGTCGCCGAAGGTCGAGTTCTGGGCCGGATCCAGCACTTCCAGCAGCGCCGAGGACGGGTCGCCGCGCCAGTCGGCGCCCAGCTTGTCGATCTCGTCCAGCAGGACGAAGGCGTTGGTGGTTTTCGCCTTCTTCATCGACTGGATGATCTTGCCGGGCATGGAGCCGATATAGGTCCGGCGGTGGCCGCGGATTTCGGCCTCGTCGCGCACGCCGCCCAGCGACATGCGGACGTATTCACGCCCCGTCGCCTTGGCGATGGACTGGGCCAGCGAGGTCTTGCCGACGCCCGGAGGGCCGACGAGGCACAGGATCGGCCCCTTCAGGCTGCCGGTGCGCGCCTGAACGGCCAGATACTCGATGATCCGTTCCTTGACCTTCTCCAGGCCATAGTGATCCTCTTCGAGGATGTCCTCGGCCTTCTGGAGGTCGATGGGCTTGGGCCGGGTCTTGGACCACGGGATCGACAGCAGCCAGTCGAGGTAGTTGCGCACCACGGTCGATTCCGCCGACATCGGCGACATGTTGCGCAGCTTCTTCAGCTCCGCCTCGGCCTTGGTGCGGGCCTCCTTGGACAGGCGCGTCTTCTTGATGCGCTTTTCCAGCTCCAGCAGTTCGTCACGCGCGTCGTCAGTCTCGCCCAGCTCGCGCTGGATCGCCTTCATCTGCTCGTTCAGATAATATTCGCGCTGGGTCTTCTCCATCTGCCGCTTCACGCGGCTGCGGATCTTCTTCTCGACCTGAAGGACGCTGATTTCGCCTTCCATCATGCCGTAGACCTTCTCAAGCCGCGCCGGGATGACGACGGTTTCGAGCAGGGCCTGCTTGTCGGCGATCTTGACCGACAGATGCGCGGCGACCGAGTCCGCCAGCTTGGACGGGTCGGTGATCTGAGGAATGGCGCTCAGGGCCTCGGGCGGGACCTTCTTGTTCAGCTTCACATAGTTTTCGAACTGCTCGATCACGGCGCGCAGCAAGGCTTCGCTCTGCGACGGATCGCCGGCTTCGTCTTCGATCTCGACGGCCTCGGCTTCGTAGTAGTCCTCACGGTCGGTGAAGCGAGTCAGGCGCGCGCGCGACTTGCCCTCGACCAGCACCTTCACCGTGCCGTCCGGCAGCTTCAGCAGTTGCAGCACCGTGGCCAGCACGCCGGTCGAATAGATGGCGTCCGTCGCCGGGTCGTCATCGACCGAGTTCATCTGGGTGGCGAGCAGGATCTGCTTCTCGCCCTTCATGATCTCGTCGAGGGCGCGCACGGACTTCTCGCGCCCGACAAACAGCGGCACGACCATGTGCGGAAAGACGACGATGTCTCTCAGCGGCAGGACAGGGAGGATTTTGCTCTCGGTCATGATGCGTACTTTCCGGGGCCATCGTGAATCTCCGGCCCGCCGAACCGGTCTGATTTGGCGTTACTGCCTCTTCGTCCCGACTCGACCCGCTGTTTTCAGCGGCTTTCGTGTGAGTATGTGGTTCTGTCTGGACGCGGTTCAAGCGTGGCGGGCCGGCAGCCCACAGAAGCGTGAAAAAGCGTGTGATTTCAGACGGCCGCCTGGGCCATCGCTGAAACGATGAAGGGGCGGCCCGTGGCGAGCCGCCCCTTTTCGCTTGGATCGGACGTCAGCGTCAGGCGGCGCCGTCGGCCGTCTTCTTCTTGGTTTCCGAATAGATCAGCAGCGGCTGAGCCTTGCCGTCGATCACCTCGGCGTTGACCACGACCTCTTCGACGCCCTCGAAGGTGGGCAGTTCGAACATGGTCTCCAGCAGCACGCCCTCCAGGATGGAGCGCAGGCCGCGGGCGCCGGTCTTGCGGGTGATCGCCTTCTTCGCCACCGCCGACAGGGCGTCGTCGGTGAAGGTCAGGGTGACGTTCTCCATCTCGAACAGGCGCTTGTACTGCTTGACCAGGGCGTTCTTCGGCTCGGTCAGGATGGTGATCAGCGCCGTCTCGTCGAGGTCTTCCAGCGTCGCCAGAACCGGCAGACGGCCGATGAACTCGGGGATCAGGCCGAAGCGCATCAGGTCATCCGGCTCGACGCCCTTCAGGATTTCGCCGGTGCGACGCTCGTCGATCTCCTTGACCTTGGCGCCGAAGCCGATCGAGGCCCCTGCCCCGCGCGCCGAGATCACCTTTTCAAGGCCGGCGAAGGCGCCGCCGACGATGAACAGGATGTTGGCGGTGTCGACCTGCAGGAACTCCTGCTGCGGATGCTTGCGCCCGCCCTGCGGCGGCACGGAGGCTACGGTGCCTTCCATGATCTTCAGCAGGGCCTGCTGCACGCCCTCGCCCGACACGTCGCGGGTGATCGAGGGGTTGTCCGACTTGCGCGAAATCTTGTCGATCTCGTCGATGTAGACGATGCCGCGCTGAGCCCGTTCGACGTTGTAATCGGACGCCTGAAGCAGCTTCAGGATGATGTTCTCGACATCCTCGCCCACATAGCCAGCTTCGGTCAGGGTGGTGGCGTCGGCCATGGTGAACGGCACGTCGATGATGCGCGCCAGCGTCTGAGCCAGCAGCGTCTTGCCCGAGCCGGTCGGCCCGATCAGCATGATGTTCGACTTGGCCAGTTCGACGTCGTTGTTCTTCGTCGCGTGGTTCAGGCGCTTGTAGTGGTTATGAACGGCGACGCTCAGAACCTTCTTGGCGTGGCTCTGACCGATCACATAATCGTCGAGGACGTCGCGGATCTCCTTGGGCGTAGGCACGCCGTCCTTGGAGGTCTTGAAGGCGATCTTGTGTTCTTCGCGGATGATGTCCATGCACAGTTCGACGCATTCATCGCAGATGAAAACGGTCGGTCCGGCGATCAGTTTGCGGACTTCGTGCTGGCTCTTGCCGCAGAACGAGCAGTAGAGCGTGCTTTTGGCGTCTGTGCCGGCGGCTTTGGTCATAGACCCTTCTCACTATCCGCAATCCGCCCCGACATTGAGACGAAAAGCGCTTCCTTCACGATCGATCCAGGGAATCTATCATCGAAGGTCTTCAAAAAATGACAATCACCCATCACACGTTCCGCCACAACCCCGTTGCGGCGCTGCAACGCGCTTCAGGGACGGACAGGACAGATAATATGGGGATCACGGCTAATGTCTGACATGGGAAGCCAAAAAGCCTTTCACCAGTCCCCTGACCCCGGACAGCCCATCGTCGCCTTCGATTTCGACGGCACCCTGACGATTCGCGACAGCTTCACCAGTTTCCTGAAGTGGCGAGCCGGGCCGCTTCGTTGGCTAACCGGTCTGGCGCAGATGATCCCGGCGGTCTTGGCCTATCTGGGCGACCGCGACCGGGGCCGGATCAAGGTCGCCTCGGTGCGCGAGTTCCTGATGAACGTCGACCGCAAGGCGCTGGAGGCTGACGCCGAACGCTTCGCCGCAGAGATCTGGCCGCGCTTCATGCGCCCGGACGCGCTGGCGACCTGGGAGGACTGGGGCCGTCGCGGCGCCCATCGCGTCATCGTCACCGCCTCGCCTGAGACAACCGTCGCCCCCTTCGCCCGCAGGCTGGGCGCCGAGAACCTGATCGGCACACGCTTGGCGTTCGACGCCCAGGATCGCGTGGCCGGCAGCTTCCTCGGCGGCAACTGCCGGGGCGAAGAGAAAATGAGCCGTCTTCGCGCCGCCTACGGCGACGACATGACGCTGGCCGCCGCCTACGGCGACACCTCGGGCGATGCCGAGATGATCGCGGCGGCCGCCGAAAAGGGCTACCGCGTCTTCACCGGCCGCCCATAATCGCTAGCCGATCATCCGCTGGGTCGTCTCGTCCTTCCAGATAAAGCGATGGACCAGCACCATCAGGATATGGCCCGCAATCGCGGCCAGCAGCACCCAGGCCAGCAGGCCATGAGCGGCGTTGGCCGGGGCTGTCATCCACGGAACCTCGGCCCAGCCCCCGTCGATCAGACGCACGCCAAACACGTCGAGCGGCTTGCCCGATCCATACTGCCGCAGCAGGGCCAGCCCCGGGACGATCAGCATCAGGGCGTAGAGCGCCAGATGACCGACCTTGGCGGCCAGCCCCCAGAAGCCGCCGCCATGCGCCGGACGCGTCTTCATGTTGTACAGCCCCCACAGCGCGCGCAGCACGATCAGGGCCAGCAGAATGACGCCGATCCCCTTGTGCGTGCCGACCCAGAAGGCGGTGATCGGCGCCTTGCCGACGGTCAGCTTGATCGCCATGCCCGTAAACTGCCACGCCAGCAACAGGGCCATCGCCCAGTGCAGGGCGCGCGTCACGGCGCCGTATCTGAAGCCGTCATCTCTCCACTGCGTCGCCATGAGGCCCCCTCCCGCTGATACGGAGTCTCAAACACGATTCGAGGCGGGATCCGTCGCCGAATCCCGCCTCGCCAATTGTCGCAGCCGGAGCGGTTAAGGCTTAGGGAGCCTTGACGCCGTCGTCGTCGGCCTGGGTGCGCTTGTCATAGACGTGGTCAACGATGCCCCAGGCCTTGGCTTCTTCGGCGGTCATGAAGTGGTCGCGGTCCAGGGTGCGCTCGACCTCTTCATAGGTGCGGCCGGTGTGCTGGACGTAGATTTCGTTCAGGCGGCGCTTGGTGGCGATGATGTCCTCGGCGTGGCGCTCGATGTCCGAGGCCGTGCCGCGGAAGCCGCCCGAGGGCTGGTGCACCATCACCCGCGCGTTCGGCAGGGCGACGCGCTGGCCCGCCTCGCCGGCCGTCAGGATCAGCGAGCCAGCCGATGCGGCCATGCCCATGACGACGGTCGAGACCGGCGACTTGATGTATTGCATTGTGTCGTAAATCGCGAGCGCCGAGGTCACCTGACCGCCGGGGCTGTTGATGTACATGCTGATTTCCTTCTTCGGATTTTCCGATTCCAGGAACAGCAGCTGGGCGCAGATCAACGAGGCCATGCCGTCCTCGAACGGGCCGGTCAGGAAGATGATCCGCTCGCGCAGCAGGCGCGAGAAGATGTCGAAGGAGCGCTCGCCGCGGCTGGATTGCTCCACCACCATCGGCACCAGGTTATTGGAGATGTAGTCGATCGGATCGCGCATGAAGGCCTTCTCGAATTCAGGAGGGTCGCACGACTCATACGGCGCGCGCCTGTCTCCTACGATATCGCGTTCATGAGGCCTCGGCGCAAGGCGGCGCCGGAAAGCAAAATCCCCGCCCCGGAAAACCGGAGCGGGGATCGCAAGGCTCAGGGCCTGAGGAAGAAAGGCTTACGCCTCGTCTTCTTCCTTCATCAGCTCTTCCTTGGTGATGGCTTCGTCCTTCACCTCGGCGACCGAGACGATCAGGTCGACGACCTTTTCCTCATAGATCGGCGCGCGCAGCTGGGCCGCGGCGTTCGGGTTCTGGCGGTAGAAGTCTAGCACCATCTTTTCCTGACCCGGATAGTTGCGGGCCTCGGCCATGATGGCGTTCGACAGTTCCTGATCCGTCACGCCGACGTTGTTGGCGCGGCCGATCTCGGCCAGCACCAGACCCAGGCGCACGCGGCGCTCGGCGATCTTGCGGTACTCGGCCTTCAGTTCGTCTTCCGACTTCTTGGCGTCTTCTTCCGGCAGCTGGCCCGCGTCCTTGTCGGCCGAAACCTGAGCCCAGATGCCTTCGAACTCGGCGTCGACCATCTTCGGCGGCAGGGCGAAGTCGTGGCCTTCGTCCAGGATGTCCAGCAGGGCGCGCTTCAGCTTGAATCGGGTGGCGCCGGCGTATTGCTGGTTCAGGTTGGACTTCAGCAGTTCCTTCAGCTGGTCCAGCGACTCCAGGCCGATGCGCTTGGCGAACTCGTCGTCGATCTTGGATTCGACCTCGGCCTTGATGGCCTTGACGGTGACGTCGAAGGTCGCGGCCTTACCGGCCAGGTGCTTGGCCTGGTACTCTTCCGGGAAGGTCACTTCGATGGTCTTTTCTTCACCGACCTTGGCGCCCTTCAGCTGCTCTTCGAAGCCGGGGATGAAGCGGCCCGAGCCGATCACCAGGTCCGCGTCGGTGGCGGCGCCGCCGTCGAAGGCTTCGCCGTCGATCTTGCCGACGAAGTCGATGGTCAGCTGGTCGCCGTCAGCGGCCTTGACCGTCTTGCCCTTCTTGTCCTCGTAGGACTTCGCCTGCGAGGCCAGTTCCTTCAGCGCCTCGTCTAGGTCCTCTTCCGAGGCCTCATAGGTCGGGCGGGTCAGCTTCAGGGTCTTAGGGTCGACCGGGGTGAATTCCGGCATGACTTCCAGCGACATTTCATAGGCCAGGTCTTCCTGACCAGCGATGACCTTGTCCATGTCGGAGGTCAGGTTCATCTCGGCCGGCGCGGCCGGACGCAGCTTCAGCTCTTCCAGAGCGCCCTGGCTGGTCTCGTTCAGCGAGGCGTTGATGATTTCGCCCATGAAGTCACGGCCGAAGGTCTTCTTGACGTACGAGGCCGGCACCTTGCCCGGACGGAAGCCTTTCAGCTTCATCTGGGGGGCCACTTCCTTGATGCGGGCTTCGAGCTTTTCATTGAGCTCGGCGACGGGAATGGTCACCGCAATCACGCGGCTGAGGCCTTCGTTCGACTTTTCGACGACTTGCATGGTCGGATATCTGACGCTCTGTGGCGACGCCGCAAAGGCGCGCGGTGGATAAAGCAACAGGGCCGCCCCTTTCGGGAGCGGCGCCTCGGAGCCCGCCCTTATGTCGAGAAGGGGCTGAAACGTCAACGCAACGCGGTTCCTTTGTGGTCAGAGGGCCGCTATCTGATGGCCCATGAGCCAGTCGTCAGCCTCTTTCGCAGCCCCTATCGGCGTCTTTGTCACGCCCGTCACCCCGCTTCAGCAGAACTGCACCACCGTGTGGTGCACCAAGACGAACAAGGCCGCCGTCATCGATCCCGGCGGCTCGGTCGACGCTATCCTGGGCGAGGTCGCGCGGCGCGGACTGACTCTGGACGCCATCTGGATCACCCACGGCCACCTGGACCATGCCGGCGCCGCCGCCGAAATGCAGGAGAAGACCGGTCTCGACATCGTCGGCCCGCATCTTGAGGACCAGTTCTGGATCGACCTGATTCCCACCCAGGGCCAGAAGTACGGCCTGCCGGAAGCCCGCACCTTCACCCCCACGCGCTGGCTGGACGATGGCGACGTGCTGACCCTGGGCGAGACGACGTGGGAGGTCTTCCACTGTCCCGGCCACACGCCCGGCCACGTGATCTTCTTTAACCGCGAGGCTCGCTTCGCCCAGGTCGGCGACGTTCTGTTTCAGGGTTCGGTAGGCCGCACCGACTTCCCGCGGAGCGATCATCAGGCCCTGCTGAGCGCGATCACCACCAAGCTGTGGCCGCTAGGCGACGACGTAACCTTCGTGCCCGGCCACGGGCCGCATTCGACCTTCGGGGCCGAGCGGCGCAGCAACCCCTTCGTCTCTGATCGGGCCATGCAGGCGACGCCGATCCCGCGCCCCGCCTCCGGGCCGGCCTGACCTCCCTGATAGTCGTCTAACGCGCGGCCAGCAGGCCGATCAGGACGCCGATGCCAAGGGCGTAGAGCGACATACGGATCGGCTCATCGCGAATCGCGTCGCGGGCCTCAGAGCTGCGATGGCGCGCCCAGTCGCGCACCTCGGCCGCATCTTGTCGCACGGCCTGACGTAAGGGGCGTGGCCGCGCCCCGGCGGCCAGAATCTCGTCGGCGGCGCCCTCAAGACGATCGCCAAGGGTGGAGCGATCCTCGATGATGTCCTCGGGCGATGGCGCGCCGTCCGTATGGGCGAAGGGGTCGTTGGATGCCGACATGAACTGAGCTCCTGAATACTGCACTCCGAGCCTCGATGAACCCGCCGAAGTCCGCGCGGTTCCGTCTTGTCGAGGCGCGCCGCCGAACAGGGTTTTAATCCTTTCTCGGAACCTCCGCGCCGGGGCTGGGTTCTCTTTCGCAAGCGCCACCGTCTACGAAAGGAACATCCGAAATGGCCGAAGGTCAGCCCACTCGCGGCTCCGGTGTTTCCAAGCGAGGTTTCGCCTCGATGGACCCGGAACGTCAGCGCGAAATCGCCCGCAAGGGCGGCGCCAGCGTCCCCAGCGAGAAGCGCAGCTTCTCTCAGGATCGCTCTCTTGCAGCCCAGGCCGGCCGCAAGGGCGGCGAAGCTTCACACGGCGCGCGCAACAAGGCCGCTCAGGATCCGGCGACGCCGAAGCGCTGATCCCAGCGACCCCGTTTCAGACTTTACAGACGGCGCGGGAAACCTCGCCGTTTTTCTTTGACCGTTATGACCCGAGGATTAGCTGGCCAGCAACGCCAGGGCCACGCGCGGGGCGTCGCTGACCTCGAACGCCTCCACCCGCCAGCCTGCCGCCTCGGCCAGGGCGCGCACGCGGGCCTCGTCGAACTTGCGCGAGCTTTCGGTATGGATCGTCTCGCCCTGCGCAAAGCGGAAGACAAGCTTCCCAAGGCGCACCGTCATGGGGCGCAGGGCCTCCAGATGCATCTCCATGCGCGCCTCGGCCTCGTTCCAGACCGCCCGATGGGCGAAGGCGTCCAGATCAAAGTCCGTCCCTAGATCGCGGTTGGCCCGCGCCAGCACGTTCAGGTTGAAGCGGGCGGTCACGCCTTGCGCGTCGTCATAGGCTGGGACCAGGACCGACGGCTCCTTGATCAGATCGACGCCCAGAATGAACAAGGCGTCCGGCCCCAGCATCTCGCGCGCGTCGCGCAACAAGGTCTCGGCGGCCTCAGGCGTCAGGTTGCCGATGGTCGAGCCGGGAAAGAAACCGACGCGACGCCCCTGCCCCGCTTCGGCCGGCAAGACCCCCATATGCTCGAAATCGCCGACCAGCGGCAGGACCCTTAGCGCGGGATAGGCCTGTCGCAACCGGGCCGCCGCGTCCTCCAAGGCCGTAGGGCTGATGTCGATGGGCACATAGGCCGCCAGATCAGGCGCGGCGTCCAGCACGATCCGGGTCTTTTCGCTGGCGCCCGAGCCCAGTTCGACCAGCACGGCGTCAGGGCCGAACCGCCCCGCCCACTGCGGCGCGACCCGCCGCAGCAGCGCCGCTTCCTGTCGGGTCGGATAGTATTCCGGCAGCCGCGTAATCGCCTCGAACAGGTCCGAGCCTCGCGCGTCATAGAACCACTTGGGCGGCAGGCTCTTGGGCCGCGCCGCCAGGCCGGCGACCAGATCGCGACGAAACGCCTCATGTTCGTCGTCGCTCTCGCCCCGTCGCCTCGCCTCGTCAGCGTCCGACGCCAGCCGCACGCCGGTGAAGGCCCATCGCTGGTCCGGATAGAAGAAGTTGCGATAGGTCGGCCGCGCGTGGCCCGGCGCAGTGGCGAAGGCGCCGCCGCGCAGCACCATCTGATTGGCCATGAACTTGCCGTTGTACTCGGCCGCCGTGCCTTCGGTCGGGCGAAAGCCGGGGTAAGGGGCATAGGCGCTGGCGGTCCATTGCCACGCCTCGGTGTCCAGATTGGAGAAGGCCTCGGGTCGGCTGCGGGCCGCGTGTTCCCACTCCGCCTCGGTCGGCAGGCGCCCCCCCGACCACCGCGCGAAGGCGTCGGCCTCATAGAAGCTGACATGACGCACCGGCGCCGCCGGATCGACCGGCCGCCGCCCCGCCAGCGTCATCACCGTCCAGCCGCCGTCTTCCTCACGTCTCCAATAGAGCGGCGCCGTCCAGCCCTGCGCTTGGACCGTCGCCCAGCCGTCGCTCAGCCACAGATCGGGCCGCGCGTAGCCACCGTCGCTGATGAAGACCAGCCACTCGCTGTTGGTGACCATGTCCGCAGCCAGGTCGAACGGCTCCATCCATACGCGGTGAGCGGGCCGCTCATTGTCGAAGGCGAAGCTGTGGCCGGCGTCGCCGATTTCGACCAGCCCGCCTTCGAAAGCTTGCCAGCCGCCGTGCGGAGCCTCCAACGGCGATGACCGCGGCTCTTCGTCATAGACGGCCGGATCCAGGGGCGAGCGCGACATCAGATGGAGAATGTCCATCAGGAACAGCTCCTGGTGCTGCTGCTCGTGGTTCAGCCCCAGCTCAAAGAGATATTGTTCTAACGCGCCAAGCGGCCTTGCAGCGTCGGCAAGGCGCGCTTCCATTCGCCGATCGACCTCTGCCCGATAAGCCATGACCTCAGCCCGCGAAGGCCGCGTCATCAGACCCCGTTCGGCGCGCCCGATCCGTTCGCCCAGAGCCTCATAATAGGAGTTGAAAACCCGCCCCAGCCTGGGGTCGATCGGCTGATAGCCCGGCTCTTCGAGCAGCATGGTTTCAAAAAACCAGCTCACATGGCCGAGGTGCCATTTGCCCGGACTGGCCTCCGCCATCGACTGAGCCTGCAGGTCTTCATCCGTCAGCGACGCCGCCAGTATCGGCAACACGCTGCGGGTCCGGCGATAACGTTCCAGGTCATCGACGGGTGCGGTCGCCCTATGCTGCATGCTGCCCATGAAGCCGCTTCGCCCCCATTTTGATTTCGACGGTCGCCACCTTCTCGAAATGCAGCCGGCGCGCAGGGGGTTCCTTAAGTCGTGATCGGACCCTGGCGGAGGCTCAGCGTCGCCACGTGGCGTACGGAAAAGAAGGTGATCGGCCGGCGGCGCAACCGGGTCGGCGATGACGCTAAAATAATACTGGCCGCAACAGCGGCGCCGCAGGAACAGCGCCTCTCTGAAGGGGTTTAATTCCCAGCCTTAGGAGAGTCCGCCATGATGACTCCGCAACACCCTTCGCCACCTCAAAACCCCCGTCCGGCCAAGCGCGGCCTTATGGACTGGCTGTTCGGCCGGCCGCCAGCTCCGCCCAAAAAATCAAGCACGAATCTTTATTTGGGCGACATCGTCGATGGCGATTTCAGTTCGCCTTCTGTCCATCACCACCACAGGAATCCGCCTGATAAGGCAGGATAGAACGACCCGCGCCACCCCCAACCTGGCGCGAGCCATCCCCCCAAACGAAAACGGCGCGGCCCCATCGGAGCCGCGCCGTTGATCATCAGGCCTAAGCCTGTCGTTAGCCCTTGAGCAGCGGAGCCAGCTTTTGGGCGATCATCATGTCGCCGGCGATCTTCAGCTTGCCCTGCATGAAGGCCATCATCGGGTCCAGGCGACCCTCGGCCAGGGCGACGAAGTCGTCCCACTTGATCGAGACCGTGGCGTCGGCGGGCTTGTCGTCGTTGCTGACGGTGTTCGGAGCCGAGGCGCCGTCGATGAAGATCTTGCCGTCATCGCCGAAGTCCAGCTTCACGGTCTTGCCCAGACCCGAGTTTTCGCCGACGGCGGCGCGGATCTTGTCGGTGGCGAGGGCCAGATCGGCCATGTGCGTTTCTCCCTTTGAGAAGTTGAGCCACAGGCCTAACCCGCGCGCCGCGCGGCGCCAAGATCACCTTAGGGAAGCTCGCCCCTGAAGAGGCCCAACCTGCGGCTCCCCTCACATATGGCTCAGGTTACATGAGTTTGCGTTCGCCCCCGGCGGGACGGCCTAAAAGCAAGGCGTCTGCGTAACAAGGACTCGTCAATGACTCGCCTGCTCACTCCAGAGGAAGTTCGCCTGGATCAACTGTGGCGCGAGCGTTTCGGGCAACCGCTGCCGATGGTCGGCGCGCCCGAAGTCGCCCGTCGCATCCTGCGCCAGCACGGCGTCCCT
Source organism: Brevundimonas naejangsanensis (assembly GCF_000635915.2). Classification (NCBI taxonomy): domain Bacteria; kingdom Pseudomonadati; phylum Pseudomonadota; class Alphaproteobacteria; order Caulobacterales; family Caulobacteraceae; genus Brevundimonas; species Brevundimonas naejangsanensis. The sequence continues at coordinate 756,826 of NZ_CP015614.1, read as the reverse complement.
GTACGCCGCCCCACCGACGCCAAAGCCGCCCCGTCCAACGAAGGCTGAGGCTACATCATCATTATGAAAATGAAAGGTTCTGGCGGAGACGGAGGGATTCGAACCCTCGGTACCCCTTACAGGGTACGACGATTTAGCAAACCGTTGCCTTCAGCCACTCGGCCACGTCTCCGGCAGGCCGCGTGGATAGCGAGTCGCGCGACGCTTCGCAATGCGGAACTGACGCCCTTTGTGTTAACCCGGCATAAGAGTGGCATGTGTGAGGGGGGTATCGCCCCATTTTGCTCGATTTTGGGAAAGAGAATTGGCCATCACCCCTGCTGACACCCTGGCATCCGCGACGGATGGCGCGCGCGCATCTCGCGCCGCGACAACCGAATCGCGCGCCGCGGCGCCGACAGGGTCGACCGGGCGGACGCGGCGCGGGCCGTTGCGTCCAGAGGTTTGGCTGAATACCCGACAGCGGGCTGCGGCGCGACGCCGGGTCTTCTATTTCCGTGGGGTGGACATCGTCGCCTCGTCCTTCTTGTGCGTCGTAGCGATCGAGCGGCTGGCCCCAGGCGGTCTGATGCAGGTCGGGCTGTTTCAAGCCCTGCCGATCCTGCTCGGCGCACTGGTCACTCTGGGCCTGATGCGCTCGCTGGGCCTATATCGTTTTGACAGCAGCCGGGCGCCGGCGCGCCATCTGGCGGGGGTCGCTGTCGTGGCCGCCCTGGGCGGAGCCATCGCTTGCGCGCTGGGGCTCGTCCTACCCGGCGAAACGCCCGTGGCCGAGTACGGCTGGTGGGCGATTGCGTCCACGGTGGTGGTGACCGGCCTGCATACCATCTGGCGGATGCTGGTGGCGCAATGGAGAAGCCGCGGCGACTTAACGCCCAACGTCGTCGTGGTCGGCGCCACGCGCCATGCCGAATCTCTGATCCGCGAGGCGCTGGATCGCCGCGACCTGAACATTCTGGGCGTTTTCGACGACCGCCTGGCCCGTACGCCTGACGCCCTGGCTGGAGTGCCGGTTCTGGGCGGCGCCGACGCCCTGCTGGACCATCGACTGACGCCCTATATCGACCGCGTCATCCTGGCCATCGACCCCAAGGCCGAGGCGCGGGTGCGCGCCCTGACGCGCCGGCTGGAAGTCCTGCCCATCCCGCTGACGCTTCTGGTCGATCCCAAGGGCGCCGCTCAACGCAATGAGGCGCTGGAGAAGCTGGCTTCAGCCTCCCTGCCCTTGCTGGGCGGCGCGATGGACGGCGAGCGGCGCGCGTTCAACAAGCGCATCCTCGACATCATCCTGTCGGCGCTGGCCTTGGTCACGCTCGGCCCGGTTCTGTTCCTGATCGGCCTGGCCGTGCGGCTGGACAGCAAGGGCCCGGCCCTGTTTCGCCAGCGCCGCCACGGCTTCAACCAGGAAGAGATCGTGGTGTGGAAGTTCCGCACCATGCGTCAGGAAGCCTCCGACGCCACCGCCAGCCGTCAGGTCACAGCCGACGACGACCGCGTCACCCGTCTGGGCAAGTTCCTGCGCGCCACCAGCCTGGATGAACTACCGCAGCTGGTGAACGTCCTGCGCGGCGAGATGTCGCTTGTCGGGCCGCGTCCGCACGCTATCGGCATGAAGACCGGCGACGCCGAGTCGGCGCGTCTGGTCGCTGAATACGCTCATCGCCACCGCATCAAGCCCGGGATGACCGGCTGGGCCGCCATCAAGGGCTCGCGCGGGCCTTTACACACGGCCGATGAGGTGCGCCGCCGCGTGCAGCTCGATATCGAATACATCGAGCGCCAGTCCTTCTGGCTGGACCTGTGGATCATAGCCGTGACCGTCCCCGTGTTGTTGGGCGACCGGATGGCCGTGCGCTGATGTTCTGGCGGGGGGTGTTCGGCTATCTGCCGGCCAACATCGTGCAGGGCGTGGTCGGGTTTCTGACCATCATCATCTTCACGCGCCTGCTGTCGCCCGAGGATTTCGGGCGCTACGCCCTGGCCTATTCAGTGCTGACACTGGCTCATGTGGCGACGTTCAGCTGGCTGGAAGCGTCCATGGCCCGGTTCTGGGCCGCCCAGTCCGACGAGGCGCAGATGGCAGGGCATTTCGCCAGCCTGTATCGCGCCGCCCTAATTATGACCGCCGTCTTCGTGCCCGTCGTCGGCCTCATGGTGTGGCTGTGGCCCATGCCGGACAGCTTCCGCCTGCCGCTAGCGGTGGCCTTGGCGGGCGTGCCGGTGCGCTGTTTCCTGAAGCTGGCGCAGGAACGGTTCCGCGCGGCGGGGGATGTCGGCCCCGCCGCCGCCATCGATATCTGGAGCGCGGTCGCCGGACTGATCTTCGGCGTCGGCCTGGCCCTGCTGGGGCTGGGGGCTGAGGCCCCGCTGGCGGGTATGCTGCTGGCGCCGCTGGCCGCCCTGCCCTTCATCCTTCCCGCCGAACTGCGCGAGGCCAAGCGCGGACGGCTGGATCGCCAGCGGCTGAAGGCCTACGCCGCCTATGGCTATCCCATCGCCGTCGGACTGGGGCTGACCGTGGTGCTGGCCTCGACGGACCGCTTTCTGCTGGCACTGTTCATGAACGAGGCGGCGGTCGGCGCCTATCACGCCGCCTACAGCATCGCCAACCGGACGCTGGACGTCATGTTCGTCTGGCTGGGCGCAGCGGGCGCTCCCGCCCTCGTCATGGCGCTGGAGCGCGGCGGGCGCGAGAATCTTCAGGCCGCCGCGCGCGAACAGGCCTCGACCCTGGTGCTGATCGGCCTGCCCGCCGCCGTGGGCGTAGCCCTGGTCGCACGGCCGCTGGCCGAGTTCATGATCGGCGAAGACCTGCGCACGGTCGCCGCCTCCGTCACGCCGTGGGTCGCGCTGGGCGCCTTCCTGTCGGGCATGACGACCTATTATTTCGGACAGGCTTTCACGCTGGGCCGCCGCACCGGCTGGCTGTTGCTCGCCATGAGCATTCCGGCGGGCAGCAACATCATCCTGAACATCCTGCTGATCCCGCGCTTCGGCGTCATGGGCGCGGCCTGGGCGACGGCGATCAGCTTTGCACTGGGCCTGAGCGCCTCCATGACCATCGGCCGCCGCATCCTGCCGCTGCCCGTGCCGTGGAACGCGCTGGCGCGCTGCGGCCTGGCGGCCGCCGTCATGGCTGCGGTCGTACTGTTGCTGCCGCCGATTGGAGGTTTCGCGGAACTCATGATGGACGCTGCCGTAGGCGTAGCCGTGTACGGCGTCGTCGCCTACGCCCTGAACGCCGCGGGCGTGCGCGACCTGCTGCGTCGCCTGCGCGGCTTCCTGCAGGCGCGAAAGGCGGCGGCATGAGCGTCTCGGTTCACGACAACACGGCATGGGCGGCGGCGACGCCCGTCCTGTCGGTGCTGATGCCCTTCCTGCGCGACGATCCGTCAGTGCTGCTGCGGATGCTGGACCGCGAGGCTCATGCCGTCGCAGAGCGCGCCGAGTTGATCATTCTCGACGACGGCACAGCGGACCCGGCCCTGACCGCGCGACTGACCGCCCTGATCGACGCCCTGTCCCTGCCCGCCCGACTGATCACCCTGAACGCCAACGAGGGGCGCTCAAAAGGCCGCAACCGCCTGGCCGAGGCCGCGCGCGGCCGCTTCCTGCTGTTCCTGGACAGCGACATGCGCCCCGACCATCCGCGCTTCCTTAGCGACTGGGTCGATCTGGCGATGAAGGATGAACCGGCCGTGGCGTTCGGCGGATTTTCCCTGCTTCAGGCGCCGGGCGACGCGCGCTTCGCCGTCCATCGCCAGATGGCGGCGCGCTCCGACTGCATCCCCGCCGATCAGAGGGCGCTACAGCCGGAAAAATACGTCTTCACCTCCAACCTTCTGGTGCGCCGGGACGTCTTCGACACCGAGAGCTTCGACGCCGGTTTCAGCGGCTGGGGCTGGGAGGACGTCGAATGGGCCATGCGCGTCTCGCGCCGGTTCACGGTCACGCACATCGACAATCCGGCCACCCACATGGGTCTGGACACGGTCGAGGCCCTCGCCGCCAAATATGAGCAATCGGCGCCCAACTTCGCACGCGTGGCCGCCCGGCACCCTGACTTCGTCGCCGCCTATCCCAGCTATCGCGTGGCGAAGAAGCTGAAGGCCGTGCCCGGCCTGCGCCTGATCCGGCCCCTGTTCAAGCAGGCGGCGCGCGTCGGCCTGCTGCCCCCCGCCGTTCGCGGCCTCAGCCTGCGGCTGTATCGCGCCGCCCTCTATGCAGAGGCGATATGAGCAGCCCTGACGTCGCCGTCGTCATTCCGACCCTGCGTCGCCCGGACGAACTGACCCGCGCCCTGCGTTCGGTCTTCGCTCAACGGAACGTCGACAGCCGCCTGCGCGAAATCATCGTCGCCGACAACGACCCCGAGGCCAGCGCCCGCGCGACTGTCGAGGCGTTGAAGGCTGAATCGCCAGTTCCCCTGATCTGGACCCATGCGCCGCGCCCCGGCGTAGCCACCGCGCGCAACACAGGCCTTTCCGCCACCCAGGCGCCGCTGATCGCCTTTCTCGACGATGATGAGGCCGCCAGCCCCGGCTGGTTGGCCGCCCTGCTGCGCGGTCAGGCGACGACCGGCGCCGACGCCGTGTTCGGCCCGATCCAGGGTCGCGTACCGGACGGAACCGGCTGGGCGACGGCCTATCTGGAGCGCTTTTTCGGCCGCGAAGGACCTGAAGGCGACCAGTTGATCGACGAGCCCTATGGCTGCGGCAACTCGCTTCTGGTGCGCGCGACCGCCCTGCCCGGCGAGGCGCCCTTCCACGTCGGTTCGGATCAGATCGGCGGCGAGGACGATGTCCTGTTCGCCGCGCTGAAGGCGCGCGGCGGCCGGTTCGGCTGGGCGGCCGACGCCTGGGTGGACGAGTTCGCCCCTCCGCATCGGGCGACCCTGCGCTACGCCCTGACCCGCGCCTTCGCCTATGGCCAGGGCCCCAGCCAGACAGCCGCCGAGGCGCGCGACTGGCTCGGCGTCGGCCGCTGGATGGCCATCGGCGCGGTACAGACGCTGGTCTGGGGCGCAGCAGCCCTCGCCATGACCGTTATGGGCCGCGCCAGCCGCGCCCAGATGGCCGACCGCGCCGCGCGCGGTCTGGGCAAGATCATGTGGATGAAGGGCTTCGAGCCGCGCTTCTACGGCCAGAGCGAACTGGACCGCCTGAACCGCCAGCGCGCGCCTAGCTGAAGAACCGCTTCAGCAGTTTGGGCGGGCTCCAGGTCGAACGGTTCATCACCAGACCCGCGACACGGCCCCCAGCAGCGTCGATCTCTTCACGCAGGGCGGCAGGCGCGGCTGCGCCGGTGCTATCGGCCGCCACCACCATCACCGTTGAGTCCGCCAGCGGCGCCAGCGTCAGGGCCATGTCGCTACGGTCCGCCGCCGGGGCGTCGATCACCACAGTGTCGGCATGCGCCCGCAGCCGGGTCCAATAGCGCGGATCATCCACCGCCTCGACCCGCTGGCCTGCGCGCAGCAGCTCCATATGGAAGCGCGTGACATACAGCCGCCCTCCCAGGCAGGCCTTGGCCGTCAGGATGCGCCCCGGCGCGGCGGGCTTGCCGTCACGGCCGCGCAACGGCGGCGACACGGCGTAGAAGGCCGACCCGTCCGGCGACGCCCGCACAGACGCCCCCAGGCGCCCGAACCGATCCGGCTCGACGGCGATCTGCTCCATCTGGCCCTGCTGCGACAGGTCGCCGTCGATCAGCCAGACCGGACGGCGTCCGCGCACGGCAGCCATACGGGCGAACTCGCGCGCCACCGTCGAGACGCCCTCGCCCGAGGTCGCGGCGGCGAACAGGATCACGCGACCGCGATGCGCCGGGGCCGGCCCCAACGCAGCCCACAGGCCAGCCATTTCTGTCGTCAGATCGACCATGCGAATCGGTTACGCGCGCGCCATTTGGCGAAACCTAGCACGGGCCGTCCGCCGGTCATCGCCGCGTATCCGCGTCATACGCGCTCAGATGCTCTTGGCGGGCGCTACGGCCAGCACCGGCGCGTTGAGGGTGCGGCTCAGGGTCGCGGGCATGGCGAATCCCGGCCGCAGCAGCACCCGCAGCAGGCCGACGCACAGGGCGGTGAAGCCGGCGAACAGGAAAACGGCGATCATCAGCGGCGCCTTCAGGCTCTTGCCCTTCGACGGCGGCTGGGCGCGCTCGATGACGGTGACGTTGTCGGCGCCCGCCTTGACCAGTTCGTTGTCGGCGCGGCTCTGGGTCTCGCGCTGCTGGAACTCGCGGATCGAGGCGGTCAGCACCTCGCGATTGCCCGCCAGGGTCGAGTTGCGCGACTCCAGTTCGGTCAGGCGCGACTGACGCGCGCGCAGGTCCGACAGTTGCCGATCCAGAACGGCCAGCCGCGCCGCCAGCGCGTCCCGCTCGGCCTGGGCGTTGATGCGGGTGGTCTCCAGCTCGACCCAGATCGGGTTCGGTCCCGTGCGGACCTCCTTGGCGCCGACCGCCGTGCCGGTGCCGACATAGGTCTGGAGTTGGGCGATCTTGGCGTCGATCTCGCGCACCGGCTGGGCGTCGGCCTGATAGCGGGCCAGCAGGCTCTCACGCTCGGTGCGCAGTTGCAGGATCAGATCCTGGGCCGAAACGTTCAGATCCTTATACAGGGCCACCTCGGCCGGGGTCCGCGACAGCTGGCTTACCAGCGTCGCCAGACGCTGCGACGCCTGCTGCAGTTGGGCCTGAACGCCCATCCGCTCGGCGAAGATCGACTGATAGGTGCTGGCGACCGTCGCCCTGGCCGTGGCGAAATCGCCGATATTATTGGTGCGCAGGAAGTCTTCATACGCGCGGTCAGCGTCGCCCAGCTCGTCCTCGAACGTCTGGCGCTGAGTGCGGATCGCCGCCGTCGCGCGGTCCTGAAACACTTCCCGGCGATAGGTCAGATACTGGTCGATGACCGTGTTCAAGACCCGCGCCGACTTGGCCGGATCATCGCTCTTGTAGCTCAGGCCGATCACCGGGCTCAGCGGCGTCACCTCGACGCCCAGACCGCTGGCGACCGCGCGGACAGCCGAGGCCTCGCGGCGGGCCGGATCGGCGGGCGGGGGCGCATCGGGGCTCTGGAAGCTCTCGACGCCCAGGGCGCGCACCACGCGACGCTTGACCTCAAGGCTGTTAAGGATGGCCGCCTCGGACTGAGCCACCTCGGCGGCCGAAGGCGGCATCGCCCGCTCGCCCAGGCCGACGCGCGGCTGGTAGACATATTCCTGGCCGACGCCGACAAACAGGCTGGCTCCTGCCGTGTAGGTCTTCTTCATCGTCATCACGACAGCGGCGCCGATGCCGAAGATCACCGCGAAGATGATGACCATCAACAGCAGCTCCCGGAACAGCAGGGCCACGACGTCCATGACGCCGTACCGGGGACGGGTTGCTGTGACGTGCGAACGCATACGGGCCGGATCATCCACCAGTGTCAGACCGGGACAGCTTGAAGCGTTGGCGTTAACCGGCCGTTACCCATAAGGCGTCAACTTGGCGGAACTTCAGTTTCGCAATCGATCGGACCCGGCCGCTCATGGACGTTGATCGCCGCCTGCTTCTTCTGGCGCTGGGCGCCGGCCTGACCGGCTGCGCGTCAAGCGGGCGCAACGAGTCCGCCGCTGTCCTGCCCAGGCCTCAGACAGTGGCCGACCTGCCGCGTGACCTGCCCTTCGCGCCGTGGACCGATATCGAGCCTGAATACCGTCTCTACGCCGGAGACGAGATCGAGGTCGCCCTGCCCACCGCGACCGAACTGACCCGTCAGCTGAAGATCGGCCCGGACGGCCGTGTCTCCCTGCCCCTCGTCGGTCATGTGACCGCCGCCGAGCGCAGCCTGTCTGAGCTTGAGGGCGATATCTCGGCCGGTTATGCCCCTCACCTGCTGCGCCCCGAAGTCGAGGTGACGCTGCGCCAGGCCGGCCCGCTCAAGGTCTGGGTCGACGGCGAGGTGCGCAATCCTGGCGTTTTCGACATGCCAGGCCCGATCGACGCCTATCAGGCCCTGATCATGGCGGGCGGCGCCCTGCCGACGTCCAACACTCGAAACTGCGCCCTGATCCGTCGCGGGCCGGGCGATCTGCGCATGCTGAAGGTGCTGGACTTGCGCGCGCCGCGCGGCGAGATTCTGCCCCTGCGTCGCGGCGACATCCTCTTCGTTCCGCGCTCGACGCTGGGCGAACTGGCGGCCTTCTTCACCCAGTTCCGCGCCGCCCTGCCGATCGGCTTCTCCTACGCCATCAACGGCGGCTACGCCTCGACCTGACGCGGGTCGGGGCGATGCGGCGATAAGTGAAGCCGCGTCATCGTCCATATGGATCGCGAAGCCCGTCTTACAGGCCGAAGCGAACTTCGCTTCACGACCCGTAGCGGACATCCGGCTCACCTTGTCCGGCGTGCTCGGACCAGTCGATATATCCCACGCGCGCCCAAAACAGGCACCGCGCCTATGGCGCAGCCGACCAATCCGTAAGCCGTGAAAAAAGCGGCGTCCAGTAGCAACACATCGGTCATTTCGTCCGCGTAGCTCCAATCGATAAGAAGCGCGAAGTCGGCAAACACGGCAACGAGCAAGGTCGTCAATGCGAACCGCCAGTAGGAGCGCCCTTTCAACATGACGAAAATCAGCGCGCCCACGAACCCGATAACCAATGAAAGGGCGAACGCCACATAATAGGTGAAGTCCATTGTGATCGTTCCTCACGCGAGAGGGCAACCATAAGGGACCTTAAGTCCGCTTCCCACCCATAGCCGAAGTTCAAAGGGCCTGCTCTGCGCAACCAAAGCCCGCGCCGATCGAGAAAACTTAATTGAGAGGCAGCGCGTCCGCCGCAGGGACGAGTGTAAAACTCATCCAGCCCAAACGGGCTTAAACCGTGGTCGGGGCGAGAGGATTCGAACCTCCGACCCTCTGGTCCCAAACCAGATGCGCTACCAGGCTGCGCCACACCCCGGACCGACGGAGCGCTCTCATGGCACGTCGGCGGCGGCGCCGCAACGGCCTAAGCGGCGCCTTAGTCGTCAAGGGCGAAAGAAAGGATGTTTCACCGTGTCGCCCGGCTTGGCGCCGATCTCGTCAGCCCGCCCTGCGCGCAGTTCCAGCACTCCATTAGCCGCGCCGTTCGAGGGGATCGGCGTCTCTGAGTTGGGCGTGGTATGGCTGGCGATGGAGACGATGCGGCCGCGCGGGTCGATATAGAGGATGTCCAGCGAACTGGGCGTGTTCTTCATCCAGAAGCTCTGCTCGGACGCCGTCGGGAACTGGAACAACATCCCGCGATCGTCTTCCAGCGGCGGGCGGAACATCAGGCCGCGCGCGCGCTCAGTGTCGTCGTCCGCGATCTCGACCATGAATTTGTGCTCGCCCGTCGACGTGACGATGGACAGAACTTCAAGCGGTTGCCCCGCGCCATCCATCGGCCCTGTGCGCGCGCAGGCCGAAGCCATCACGGCGATCCCCAGGGCGGCCCCCAGGGCGAAACGGCGAGTGAGGTTCATCATCATCGTCCTCTACGGACGAACTCAGCCGCCCGGTCTGATATCAGCCACCACGAGGCCCTTGGGACCTTCGGCGAAGCGAACGCTGACCGGATCGCCCGGCAGCAGGTCGTCCAGGCCGCAGCGTCGCAGCGTCTCGACGTGAACGAAGATATCGCCGTCCTGGCCGTCACGCACCACGAATCCATAGCCCTTGGTGCGATTGAACCATTTGACCACGGCGGCTTCCAGCGGGGTGTCAGCAGAGAAAGCCTGACCAATAGACGAGGGCCGGACGTTTTCCCGCCGCGTCACAGGCGTCGCCTCAGCCGCTTCCAGATCAATGACCGTCACGACCTGCCAGCCCTTTGTCCGCTTGGCGCATTCGCAGGTGATGGCCGCCCCCTCGCCCGCCAGCTCGCGCCCCGCCTGGCGCAGGCTGGTGACATGAAGCAGGACGTCGCGACCTTCCGTCAGAGCCGGATCGTCCGGGACGATGAAGCCGTACCCCTTGCCAGCATCGAACCACTTGACCTTACCGGCGACCTTGACGGTCTCAAGCGTATCGCTCTCTTCGAAACTCATCACCTACTCCCCGCCCGAGCACTCCGGGACAGTCGACATACCACGGGTATGTCAAGATTGGCAATCTTGCCGCCCCTTTTACGCCACATTATCGTCACGGGCGCAAGACAAACGCGCGCAACCGTGCGTTGCACAGGCGGTCTTGGGGCTGGAGATTTTGGGGAAGTGTTTGCTCCGCGTGGCAGTCCCTAGGGGAATCGAACCCCTCTTTTCAGGTTGAAAACCTGACGTCCTAACCGATAGACGAAGGGACCGCTGCGCGGAGGAGCGGCCTGATAGCCGTCCCTTTTCGGCGACGCAAGAGGCTGCTTCGCGCTTTTTCAAAAAAACGACAAAGCCGCACGCAGACGCCGGATCGATCGCGCAAAATCGACACGGCAAACGTGCGTATTCACGAGCGACGACAGATCTAAATGTCAGGGGGAGATAAACTCCGCGTGGCAGTCCCTAGGGGAATCGAACCCCTCTTTCCAGGTTGAAAACCTGGCGTCCTAACCGATAGACGAAGGGACCGCTGCGCGGAGGACCGTGTAAATAGCCGCCGATTCCGCTTATGGCAAGCTCGGTGGAGGCGATTTATGCGACTTTTTCAAAGACCTGCGTCGTTTCACAGCCAAGGCTGACGCTTTCAGACCATGCGCGGATCGGCGACGTCCTCGATCTCGAACTGAACGCCGCGTCGGCCGTTCCAGTCGTCGGCTTTCAGGCGGCCCGCCACGTTGAGGCCGCCCTGCCCCGCCAGCAGCGCCTTGCCCGTCGGCAGGTCGGCGCAGCGCCAGGCGATGGCGCGCACCGAGGCGCCGTCCGGCCCGACCAGACGGCACCGCACATGGCCGCCGTTCATGGCCACCGGTTCGCGGGCCTGAACCCCTTCCAGCGCGAACAGAGGCTCTGGGTTGGCGGGGCCGTAGGGGGCCAGTTGCTCAAAGGCGTCGAACAGATCGCGGGTGGCGGCGCGCGGGTCGATCAGGGCGTCGACCTCGACCCAGTCCTGGGCCACGGCCTCGACGCGTTCGTCCGACAGTCGCTCATTGAGGAAGGCGCGCAGTTCGTCGATGCGGCCGGCCGCCACCGTCAGACCCGCGGCCATGGCGTGGCCGCCGCCGGCGATCAGCAGGCCGTCGGTCCACGCCGCCTGCACCGCTCGGCCCAGATTCATTCCCGGCTGCGATCGGCCCGACCCCTTGCCCACGCCGTTGATGGCGTCGATGCCGATGACGATGACCGGCTTCCTCCAGCGTTCGCGCAGGCGCCCGGCGACGATGCCGACCACGCCGGGGTGCCAGTCTTCGCCCGAGACGACCACGGCGGCGCTGTCGTCGGCATGGGCGCCCGTCGCCTCGACGCGGCGGACAGCCTGTTCCGTCACCTCGGCCTCGACCTCGCGGCGCGCGAGGTTCAAGGCGTCCAGTTCCTGCGCCAGCATCTGCGCCTCGTCAGGATCGTCGGTGGACAGAAGGCGCGCGCCCAGATCCGACTTGCCGATCCGACCGCCCGCATTGATGCGCGGCCCCAGGATAAAGCCCGCATGGTTGGTCTTGGCTGGTCCCGGCTCAGCCCCCGCCGCCGCCAGCAGGGCGCGCAGGCCCGGATTGCGCCAGTGCGACATGACCCCCAGCCCCAGACTGGTCAAAGCGCGGTTGAAGCCGGTCAGGCCCGTCACGTCGCAGATGGCGCCCATGGCGGCCAGGTCCAGCCACTGACGGATATCGGGCTCAGTCTTGCCCTCGAACAGGCCGCGCCCGCGCGCCTCGCGGTTCAGGGCGGCCAGCAGGACGAAGACCACCCCCGCGGCCGCCAGATTGCCCTGCCCCGAGCCGCAGCCCGGCCGGTTCGGATTGACCACGGCCAGGCAGGCAGGCGGCTCCTCGCGCATCATATGGTGGTCGATGACCACGACCTTCAGGCCGATGGACGCCGCATGGGCCACCGCTTCGTTAGCCGCCGCCCCGCAATCGACGGTGATGACCAGATCGGCGCCGCGCGCCTTCAGCGTGTCGAACGCCCTGGCGCTGGGGCCGTAACCCTCGGTCAGGCGATCCGGCACATAGATCGGCAGGTCGGCGCCCAGCGCCCGGAACCAGCGTACCAGCAAGGCCGCGCTGGACGCCCCGTCCACATCGTAGTCGGCGAAGACGTGGATGCTGGCGCCGCTCTGCAAGGCGTCGACGATGGCAGCGGCGGCGGCGTCCATGTCCATGAAGCTGGACGGATCGGGGAACAGCGCCTTCAGCGTCGGCTTGAGGAAGTCGGCGCCCTGATCCGCCGCCACGCCGCGCGCCGACAGGGCGCGAGCCATCACCTCGTCCAGCCCCAGCGCCTGCATATGGGCGCGGGTCGTCGCCGTCTCCGCCGGACGCTGCCGCCACGCCCGCCCCGACAGAGAGCGGCTGACCCCCAGAAAGGCGGGCAGGCCGTAACCGTCCGCCATCAGAAGGTCCGTCCGACGAAAATAGCGACAATGAAGACAGAACGGGCCATGCGGACCTTTGCAGCAGATTCGAGCGTCGGCCTGCGGCCGAAGCGTTCAGGATCGCGGGATTCGAGGCCGGACGCGATCTGCGCGCCTCATGCCCCTTATATCGCGACTGCGCCTGATACGGTCGTGCGTCTCAGAAGCGCGGACGGTCGATAGGCGGCGGCGCCGTGGCGCGGCGGCGCAGCTCTTCGGCGTAGGCTTCGACTTCCTGAGCGGTCTTCAGCGTCTGGGGCGACATCTGGCTGGCGTCCAAACGGCGGTTGATCTCGGCGAGGAAGGCGGCCGGATCGCTGTTCAGCGTCCAGTCGATACGGGCCATCTCAGCCGTCAGAGCAGCGCTGCGGCCTTGCATGCGTCCCACATCGGCGGCGATCTCGGTCGGCGCCGGCAAAGGGGTGCTGCTGCGCGGGAAATCGGCCCAGCGCGGATACTGGCGATTCTCATCCACCAGTTGCTGGATGCGGGGCGCCAACGGCGAGGTCGGGTCGGTCTTCGGCTCGAAAGCCCCGACGCAGCCGCCCAAAATCAGGGCCGAACCGAGGGTCGCCCCCCAGGCTGCCGTCCATCCCGTCTTTTTCAGCATAAGCGCGTTCATTTCCGTCACTGACATATGCCATCATCGCGTCGGGAGGAAGGCGCGCGCATTCGCTCGTCCCCAACGGAGGTTCGCCATGGCCAAGCGCCCGACCAAGGCCCCGCCCCAGCCAACGGCGCCCGCCCCGCGCAAGGCCGGCCGCCCGACCTCGGCCAAGCCGCGCGCCAAGAAGGCCGCCGCACCGCCTGAACAGCCGCAACCGGCGCCCGCCCCGGAACCGACGCCGCAGCACGAAGCCCCCGCCTCTACGCCGGACTTCATGGCCTTCAGCGCCGAACAGCGTCAGCAGTTGGAGACCCTGTCGTTGAACCTCGCCAAGGCGGCGATGATGGCCCAGACAGCGGTGGCCGAGGCGGCTCTGTCGCAGGCCGACCGCCCCGCCGCCCTGTCGCCCGACCCGTTCAATGTGGCCCCGGCCATGTCCTCGGTCATGACCAGTCTGGCCGCCCGACCCGAAAAGCTGTTTCAGGCCCAGGCCGATCTGTTCGGCCGCTATATGGAGCTGTGGTCGACCACCACGCGCCGGGCGATGGGCGAGACGGTCGACAGCCCCGCCCCGTTCGACAAGCGGTTCCGCGATCCGGCCTGGTCCGAAAACCCCATGTTCGATATGATGCGCCAGTCGTATCTGGCCACCTCGGACTGGATGAATAATCTGGTCTCCAGCGTCGAGGACGTGGACCCGCGCGTGAAACGCCGGGCTGAGTTCTTCACCCGCCTGCTGACCGACGCCTTCTCGCCTGCCAATTTCTTGGCCTCGAACCCCGTGGCGCTGAAGGCGCTGGCCGAAACCAGCGGCGAGTCTCTGGTGCGCGGGATGCAGAACTTCGCCGCCGATCTGGAGCGCGGGGCTGGCTCGCTGAAGATCAGCCAGGCCGACTACGGCCGCTTCGTCCTGGGCGAGAACGTCGCCACGGCCCCGGGTCAGGTCGTCTGGCGCGACGAGTTGTTCGAACTGATCCAGTACGACGCCGCGACGGAGCAGCAGCACGCCATTCCGCTGCTGATCTTCCCGCCGTGGATCAATAAGTTCTACATCATGGACCTGCAGCCGGCGAACTCCCTCATCCGCTGGCTGAGCGCGCAGGGCTTCACCGTCTTCGTCTGCTCATGGGTCAATCCGGACCGCGACAAGGCCGAGTTCGGCCTCGACGACTATATGAAGAAGGGCGTCTATCGCGCCGTCGAGAAGACGCTGGAACAGACCGGCCAGAAGCATCTGAACGCCGTCGGCTACTGCATCGGCGGCACTATGCTAGGGGCCACCCTGGCGCACATGGCGGCCAAGGGGGACGACCGCGTCGGCTCCGCCACCTTCTTCGCCGCCCAGCATGATTTCGCCGAGGCGGGCGACCTGCTGCTGTTCACCGACGAGCACTGGCTGGCCGAGATCGAGCGCATGATGGACGAGGCGGGCGGCGTCCTGCCCGGCACGGCGATGGCCGACACCTTCAACGCCCTTCGCGCCAACGACCTGATCTGGTCCTTCTTCGTGTCCAACTATCTGATGGGCAAAGCGCCGCCCGCCTTCGACCTTCTGGCGTGGAACGCCGATCAGACGCGGATGCCCAAGCGGCTGCACCTGCAATACCTGCGTCTGATGTACGGCCAGAACGCCCTGGCCAAGGGCGAACTGAAGATCGACGGCGAGGCCATCGACCTGTCGAAGGTCCGCATCCCCCTCTACTTCCAGGCCAGCCGCGAGGACCACATCGCGCCGATGAACTCGGTGTATCGCTCGGCGCGGCTGTTCGGCGGGCCGGTGACCTATACGCTGGCCGGGTCGGGCCATATCGCCGGGGTCATCAACCCGCCATCGGCCAACAAGTATCAGCACTGGGTCAACGCCGCCCTTCCCGAAACGCTCGAGGAATGGCAAGCGGAGGCGCAACAGCATCCCGGCAGTTGGTGGTCGCACTGGGCCGACTGGCTGGGCGCGAAGTCCGGCGAGAAGATCGCCGCTCGCGATCCCAAGGCCGGGCCGCTGAAGCCCATCGAACCGGCGCCCGGCGCCTATGTGAAAGTAAAGTCTTGAAGCGTATCGAGCCTAACCTGCTGCTGGCCGTCGCCACGGCCATTCCGCTGATCCTGCTGATCGCAACGGCGACCCTGTTCGGAGCGCCCGGCCAGCTGGTGAAGTATCTGGCGATCGCCATTATCGTGCCGGCGGCCTTCGTGCCGCTGAACGGCATCATGGCCCGGCGGATGGGCATGCAGCGCCCGCCGATGATCCATCCTCACGCCGCCTCGACCGCCGTCTGGGCCAGCCTGTTTCCGGCGCTGATCATCCTGGCGGCGGGCGTGCCGGTGGTTTTTCCCGGCCACGACTACGGCCTGCTGATCATCATCGCCGCCATCTTCTTCGGCGGAACAGTAGAGTCAGCGATCAAGGCGGCGCGGGCGCGCTGATCGCGCGCCCGGACCGGCTTCACTTGAGGCCGGTCGCCTCGTCCAGACCCAGCATGATGTTAAGGTTCTGAACCGCCGCGCCCGAGGCGCCCTTGCCCAGATTGTCCAGCAGGGCGACCAGACGCGCCTGCTCCCCGCCGCGATCGCCGAAGACGTGCAGGCGCATCCGGTTGGTGCCGTTCAGGCCCTCGGGCTCGATGCCGGTCATGGCCTCGGTCTCGTCGATCTCGGCGACCTCGACGAAACGCTGGCCGTCATAGGCCTCGACCAGCGCGCCGTGTAGCCGCTCGACCGAGGGCGTCTCCGGCAGGGCCGACAGGTGCAGCGGAACCTCGACCAGCATTCCCTGGCGGTAATTCCCGACAGCGGGCGAGAACAGCACCGGCCGCGACAGCCCCGCGTGCTTGGTCATTTCCGGCACATGCTTGTGCTTCAGCGTCAGGCCATAGGCGCGGAAGGCGGTGGATGCGCCCTCAGCTTCAAACTCGGCGATCATCGCCTTGCCCCCGCCGGAATAGCCGGACACCGCATTGATCGTAACCGGCCAGTCCGCCGGGACCAGCCCAGCCTTCACCAGCGGCCGCATCAGGCCGATGAAGCCGGTCGGATAGCAGCCGGGGTTCGACACCCGCGTCGAGGCGGCGATGGCCGCGCGCTGGGCCGCATCCATCTCGGCGAAGCCATAGGTCCAGCCGTCCGCCACGCGATAGGCGGTCGAGGCGTCGATGACCCGCACCGACGGATTCTCGATCATCGACACGGCCTCGCGGGCCGCATCATCCGGCAGGCACAGAATGACCGCATCGGCGCTGTTCAGCGCCTCGCGCCGCGCCTCGACATCGCGTCGGCGGTCGCCCAGCAGCATCAGCTCCAGATCGCCGCGCGCCTCCAGACGCTCGCGGATCTCCAGCCCCGTGGTACCGGCCTCGCCGTCGATGAAGATGGTGTGGGTCATCTGGGGCCCTCGGACATGCAAAAAGAAAAAGGCGCCTCGGGTTTCCCCGAAGCGCCCTTTGTATTCCCAGTCGCGGGTTCGCGACTTAGCGCTTCGAGAACTGGAAGGACTTGCGCGCCTTGGCGCGGCCGTACTTCTTACGCTCGACGACGCGGCTGTCGCGGGTCAGGAAGCCGTGCGGCTTCAGAACCTTGCGCAGTTCCGGCTCGTAGTGGGTCAGGGCGTGCGACAGGCCGTGGCGGATGGCGCCGGCCTGGCCCGACAGGCCCGAGCCTTCGACGGTGCAGATCACGTCGTACTGGGTGGCGCGGTCCGAAACGTTCAGCGGCTGTGCAACCATCATCTGCAGCACGGGGCGAGCGAAATACGCAGCCACGTCCTTGCCGTTGACGGTGATCTTGCCGGTGCCGCGCTTCACCCACACGCGGGCGATGGCGTTCTTGCGCTTGCCGGTCGAGTACGAACGGCCCAGGGCGTCGATCTTCGGCTCGCGGACGATTTCCTCGGCAGCAGCGGTGCCCAGGCCCTTAAGGGCGTCAAAGCCGGCGGCGGTGTCTTGAGTCACGTCGGTCATGCTCAGGCGCTCCGGGTGTTCTTGGACGACATCGACTTGAAGTCGATGGTCGTGGGCTGTTGGGCTTCGTGGTCGTGCGCAGCGCCGGCGAACAGGCGCAGGTGGGTCATCTGCTTGCGAGCCAGCGGCGACTCCTTGGGCAGCATGCGCTCAACGGCCTTTTCCAGCACGCGCTCGGGGAAGCGGCCGCCCAGGACTTTCTCCGGGGTCGTCTGCTTGATGCCGCCCGGGTGGCCGGTGTGGCGATAGTAGACCTTATCGGTGTTCTTCTTGCCGGTGAACACCACCTTGTCGACGTTGGTGACGACGACGTAGTCGCCGCAGTCAACGTGCGGGGTGTAGGTCGGCAGGTGCTTGCCGCGCAGGCGGTTGGCGATGAAGGTCGCGAGGCGGCCCACCACGACGCCTTCGGCGTCGATGTGGATCCACTTCTTCTCGACCTCGGCCGGCTTCAGCGAAGCCGTAGTGCTCTTCAGCATGATGAGGGTCCTGGAAGACGAAAAACGCGGCCCGAACCAGATGGATCGGGCGGAGGCCGTGCTGATAGAGGGTCCACGCGCACAGGTCAACGCCGACCTTGATGCGCAAAACAGGGCAATTCGTTGAAAAATATCATCTATTTATAGTTGGTACTAAAATACCCGACCTGTTTCGCCGGAAAGGCGCCGCCGAGGGGCCGGAAAACACCGCGTCGCCCGCCCTGCGCGACCGTTTTCGTCTTCTCGCATAAATCCAGACGCGGTATCGCGGGCCATGCCCTCTCGCTCCCTCTTCCCGACCCAGGTGTATGACGCCTCCCTCGCCTCGGCGCGCGGGTGGACGGAACTGCACGAGGAGTTGCTGGACCTGTGCCTGGTCATGGCGGAAGAGGACGAGGCCGGGATCGAATGGTGCCGGGCCAACCACTATCCCGGCTATACCTCCTACGGCTCGATCAACGACCTGCCTCAGCGGTTTCCCGAGTTCGGCGAGCTGAAGAAGCTGCTGGACAAGCATGCGGCGCTCTTCGCGCAGAGCCTGCATTTCGACTTGGCGAAGAAGCTGCGGCTGGACAATCTGTGGGTCAATGTCCTGATGCCCGGCGGCGGCCACACCGGACACATCCACCCCCACGCCGTGCTGTCCGGCACGCTCTATATCCATGTGCCCGACGGCGCCTCCTCGCTGAAGATCGAGGACCCGCGCCTGGCCATGATGATGGCCCGCCCCGGCCTGACCGCCGAAGCCGGCGAGGCGGAACAGCCTTTCGTCTATCTGAAGCCGGCGCCCGGCACGGTGCTGATGTGGGAAAGCTGGCTGCGCCACGAAGTGCCCGCTAACCGCGCCGAAGAACAGCGCATCTCCATCAGTTTCAACTACGCCTAAGGCGGGGCGCCCACGCCGCCATTGAAAAGCCGCGTCGGCGTCCGAAGATTTGCCCAAAGCCTTCGGGATCGCTACATCCCCCGGCAACTTCCCATCCGCACTGAATCAAAGGCGCGACGCGACGCATGGCGCAACAATATATCTTCCAGATGCAGGGCCTGACCAAGGCCTATCCCGGCGGCAAGAAGGTCTTCGAGAACATCTGGCTCAGCTTCTACAACGACGCCAAGATCGGCGTCGTCGGGGTCAACGGCTCGGGTAAGTCGACCCTGCTGAAGATCATGGCCGGCCTGGACCACGAGTTCCAGGGCGAGGCCCGCGCCGCCGACGGCGTCAAGCGCGGCTACCTGGAGCAGGAGCCGCAGCTCGACCCGAACCTGAACGTTCGCCAGAACGTCGAGGCCTGGTGTGAAGAGAAGCAGTGGGTCAACCGCTTCAACGAAGTCGCCAACGAACTGGGCGAAAACTACACCGACGAGCTGATGGAGGAGATGACCGCCCTCCAGGAGAAGATCGACGCCGGCGACGTGTGGGACATCGACAGCCGCATCGATCAGGCCATGGGCGCCCTGCGCTGCCCGCCGGACGACTGGGAAGTCACCAATCTGTCGGGCGGTGAAAAGCGCCGCGTCGCGCTGGCTCGCCTGCTGCTGTCGAAACCCGACATGCTGCTGCTCGACGAACCGACCAACCACCTGGACGCCGAGTCGGTGGCCTGGTTGCAGCATCACCTGGAGAACTTCCCCGGCTGCGTCATCCTGGTGACCCACGACCGCTACTTCCTGGACCTGGTGACCAAGTGGACGCTGGAGTTGGACCGCGGCAAGGGCCACCCGCACGAGGGCAACTACTCCTCGTGGCTGGAAGCCAAGACCAAGCGCGTGGTGCAGGAGCAGTCGGAATCCGAAGCCCGCCAGCGCGCCCTCACCCGCGAACTGGAATGGGTCCGCTCGGGCGCCAAGGCCCGTCAGGCCAAGTCCAAGGCCCGTCTGGCCGCCTATGAGAAGATGGTCGCCGAGCAGGAAAACAGCCGTCAGGCCCAGTCCTTCGCCGTCATTCAGATCCCGCCCGGCCCGCGCCTGGGCAACGTGGTGCTGGAAGTCGAGGGGCTGAAGAAGTCCTATGGCGACAAGGTCCTGTTCGACAACCTGAACTTCAAGCTGCCGCCCAACGGCATCGTCGGCGTCATCGGCCCCAACGGCGCCGGCAAGTCGACCATGTTCAAGCTGATCACCGGCCAGGAACAGCCCGACGGCGGCACGATCAAGGTCGGCGAGACCGTCAAGCTGGCCTATGTCGATCAGTCGCGCGACGACCTGAAGCCGGACGACACCATCTGGCAGGCCATTTCGGGCGGCACCGACATCATGATGGTCGGCAAGCGCGAGATTAACACCCGCGCCTATGTCGGCAGCTTCAACTTCAAGGGCGGCGACCAGCAGAAGAAGGTCGGCCAGCTGTCGGGCGGTGAGCGCAATCGCGTCCACCTGGCCAAGACCCTGGCCACTGGCGGCAACCTGATCCTGCTCGACGAACCGACCAACGACCTGGACATCGAAACCCTGCAGAACCTCGAAGAGGCTCTGGAAGAGTTCGCCGGCTGCGCCGTGGTCATCAGCCACGACCGCTGGTTCCTGGACCGCCTGGCCACCCACATCCTCGCCTTCGAAGGCGACGGCCATGTGGAATGGTTCGAGGGCAACTTCGAAGCCTACGAGCAGGACAAGATGCGCCGCCTGGGCGCGGACAGCATCATTCCCAAGCGCGTCCAGCACCAGAAGTTCGGCCGCTGATCGAACTGTGATAGGATGCGGGGCATGAGCGATCTCCTGTCCCGCATCACTATCGACCGCGAGCAGAACGGCGGCCGTCCGTCCATTCGCGGCATGCGCATTCGCGTTCAGGATGTCCTCGACATGCTGGCGGGGGGCGCCACGGCGGAGGAAATCCTCGCCGATTTTCCCTATCTCGAAGCGGACGATATCCGAGCCAGCCTCGCCTACGCCGCCGCGGCGATCGGCGACACGGCCGTCATCGCCGCGTGAAGTTCATCGTGGACGCGCAACTGCCTCCCGCCCTGGCCGAATGGCTAGGGGGCCAGGGGCATGACGCTGTTCACGCCATGAACTCGGTCGGCGTTCATGCGCCGGACTCCGCCGTCTGGGACGCTGCGAAGCGCGAAGACCGCGTCATCGTCACCAAGGACCGAGACTTCGCCGTCTGGGCGTCGGCCCGCCGGGCTGGGCCCCAGGTCGTCTGGCTGCGTCTCGGCAACGCCACGACCCACTCTCTGCTGGCCTGGCTTGAACCACGCTGGCCGTCCATCCTGGCCCTCCTACTCGAGGAAACACGTCTGGTGGAGGTTCGAGCATGACCCAGCGTCCCGCCGTCCTGATCATGCAGCGGCATCTGGCCCCGCTGAGCGCCTTCCTGGAAGGCGCCTACGAAGTCTATTGCTTCTGGGAAGGCCCGCCGATCGAGGCCGCCGGCGACATTCGCGCCCTGATCGTCGCCGGCGAGTTCGAGCTCGACAAGGATCTGATCGAGCGCCTGCCGAACCTGTCGCTGGTCGCCTGCTTCACCGCTGGATATGACGGCATCGACGTCGCGTGGTGCCGCGCGCGCGGCCTGCCCGTCACCCATGCGCCCGGCGTAAACCATGAGGACGTGGCCGACCACGCCATCGGCCTGATCCTCGCCTCACGCCGTCAGATCGCCGAGGGCGACCGCGCCGTCCGTGCGGGCGAATGGAGCCTGTCCAGCCGCAGCATCACCACATCTCTGAGCGGTCAGCGTCTGGGAATCGTCGGTCTGGGCCACATCGGCGAGGCCGTAGCGCGGCGCGCCGAGGTCATGCGCATGGACGTCCGCTGGTGGGGGCCCCGCGCCAAAGAGGCCGCCTGGCCCCGCGCCGACAGCCTGATCGCCCTGGCGCGCGATTCGGACATTCTTGTCGTCGCCTGCCGCGCGGACGAGAGCAACCGGGGGCTCATCTCTCAAGATGTCATCGATGCGCTTGGGCCTTTAGGTCTGCTGGTCAACGTCGCGCGCGGGCAACTGGTGGACGAAGACGCCGTCATCGCCGCCCTGAGAGAGGGCCGCCTGGGCGCCGCAGCACTCGACGTCTTCGCTGAGGAGCCGACCGACGCGGCGCGTTGGGCGGGCGTGCCCAACACCGTCCTGACGCCCCATACCGGCGGCGCCACGACCGAAGCGGTGCAGGGCATGCTGATGCTGCTCCTGCACAATCTGTCCGCCCACTTTGCGAACGAGCCGCTGCAGACGCCTGTCGCAGACTGAGATTTGCTCTTTGGGGCGCTCTCGACCCTGAATTCAGACACAAGAAGAACGATCCGTGCCTGCGTTCGGTGGTTGGCGGACGCACGCGACCAGATTTTGCTTGCATAAGCGTATAAGGATATCTTTATACGACCTATGACACTGACTGCTGACCAGACCGTAGAAGCCCTGCGCGCCGCCGGCGAACCGACCCGCCTGCGCGTCCTGTCCCTGCTGGCTGCGGAGGAGCTGTCGGTGATGGAGCTGTCGCGGGTTCTGGACCAGAGCCAGCCGCGCGTCTCGCGCCATCTGAAGCTGATGGCCGACGCGGGTCTGATCGAGCGGTTTCCCGATGGCGCGCGCGTCTTCTACCGTCTGTCGCACGACGCCCTGTCGCGGCGGCTAATCGACACCGTGCTGGACCTGCTGGACGACGGCGAGGGCGAGGCCGACCATCGCCGCCTGGAGGAGGTGCGCAAGGAGCGCGCCATCGACGCCGCCCGCTACTTCGAGCAGATCGCGCCTCAGTGGGACCAGATGCGCAGCCTCTATGTCTGCGAAAGCGCGGTCGAGGCGGCGGTCGAACGCGCCGCTGGTCCCGGCCCGTTCGATCGGGTGGTCGACCTGGGCACCGGTTCGGGCCGGATGCTGACCCTGTTCGGCAAGAAGGCAAAAATGTCGGTGGGCCTGGACCTGTCGCAGAACATGCTGAACATCGCCCGCGCCAACGTCTCCAAAGCCGGGCTGGACAAGGTCGAGCTGCGCCACGGCGACATCTTCTCGACCCGCCTGCCGCACGAGAGCGCCGACCTGGTGATCGTCCATCAGGTGCTGCACTACCTGGCCGATCCCGCCGCCGCCGTGGCCGAAGCCGCGCGTCTGGTCATGCCGGGCGGCAAGCTGCTGATCGTCGATTTCGCCCCGCACGCCTTCGAGCACCTGCGCGAGGCGCATCAGCACCGTCGCCTGGGCTTCCCCGACGCTGAAATCCGCGAATGGCTGACCGAGGCGGGCCTGACGCCCTCGGCGCCTATCGCCCTGCCGCCCGACACGGAAGGGCTAACCGTTCACATCTGGACCGGCGAACGCGCCGCGAGCCCCGTCAGAAAGACCGCCTGATGGCCCCCTCCTCTCTCGCCGAAGCCCGCGCCCTACTGCTGTCGCCGCTAGGCCCAGTCGCGCGCGCCGGATCGAACCGCAACGCCGTCAACGTCTCGTTCGAGTTCTTCCCGCCCAAGACCGACGCGGCCGAGGCCAATCTGTGGTCGGCGATCCGGCGGCTGGAGCCGCTGAACCCGGCCTTCGTCTCGGTCACCTACGGCGCGGGCGGCTCGACGCGCGAGCGGACGCACCGCACCGTCCAGCGCATCATCAGCGAAACGACCCTGCGCCCCGCCGCCCACCTGACCTGCGTCGAGGCGAGCCGCGCCGAGGTCGATGAAGTCATCGAAGGCTATAAGGCCATCGGCGTCGATCACATCGTCGCCCTGCGCGGCGACCCGCCTGGCTCCGCAGGCATCGGCGGCGCCTATACGCCGCGCGCCGACGGCTACGCCAACGCCACCGAACTGACCGCCGCCCTCGGTCGCATCGGCGGGTTCGAGGTCACGGTCGGCGCCTATCCGGAAAAGCACCCGGAAAGCCCGTCGATCGACCACGACATCGAGGTGCTGAAGGCCAAGGTCGACGCAGGCGCGACGCGCGCGGTGACCCAGTTCTTCTTCGACATCGAGGCCTTCCTGCGCTTCCGCGACCGGGTGCGGGCGGCGGGCGTGACCATTCCTCTGATCCCCGGCGTCATGCCGGTGACCAACTTCGCGGGACTGCAACGGATGACGGCGGCGTGCGGCGCGGCCCTGCCCGATTGGCTGGCAGGCCACTTCGACGGGCTGGACGACGACCCGGAGACGCGCAAGCTGCTGGCCGCCTCCATCGCCGCCGAAACCTGCGCCCGCCTTCAGGAAGAGGGCTTTTCGGACTTCCACTTCTACACCCTGAACCGGGCCGAGCTGGTCTATGCGATCTGCCGGGTCCTGGGCGTGCGCGAAACCAAGGCTGTTGCGTAGATGACGTCTCCCCTGACCCGCCCCGACCGGATCGCCGCCCTGCACGCGGCGGCGAAAGAGCGAATCCTGGTGCTTGACGGCAGCTGGGGCGTGATGATCCAGCGCCGCGAGCTGACGGAAGAGGACTTCCGCGGCGAGCGCTTCCACGACCACAGCCATCCGCAGAAGGGCAACAACGATCTGTTGATCCTGACGCGCCCGGACATCATCGCCGACCTGCACGACGTCTATTACGCCGCCGGGGCCGATATTTCGGAGACGAACACCTTCTCCTCGACCACCATCGCCCAGGCCGACTACGGGCTGGAAGACGCGGTCTATGACCTGAACTATGAAGGCGCCCGCATCGCACGCGAGGTCGCCGACCGCTGGACCGAGAAGGAGCCGCACAAGCCCCGCTTCGTCGCCGGCGCCATCGGCCCGACCAACCGCACCCTGTCGCTGAGCCCCGACGTCAACGACCCCGGCTATCGCGCCGTCACCTATGACGAGGTCTATGAGGCCTATAAGCAGCAGGCCCGCGCCCTGCACCACGGCGGCGTCGACCTGTTCCTGATCGAGACGGTGTTCGACACCCTGAACTGCAAGGCCGCGATCAAGGCGATCAAGGATCTGGAGGACGAAGGGCTGGAGCCCCTGCCCCTGTGGATCTCGGGCACCATCACCGACCGTTCGGGCCGCACGCTGAGCGGCCAGACGGCGGAAGCCTTCTGGAACTCGATCCGCCACGCCAGGCCGTTCGCCGTCGGCTTTAACTGCGCCCTGGGCGCCGAGCTGATGCGGCCCCACATCGCCGAACTGAGCCGGGTGGCCGACACCCTGGTCAGCGCCTATCCGAACGCGGGCCTGCCCAACGCCATGGGCCAGTATGACGAACAGCCGCACGAAACGGCTCACTTCCTCGAGGAATGGGCGCAGTCGGGTCTGGTCAACATCGTCGGCGGCTGCTGCGGCACCACCCCCGACCATATCCGCCACGTCGCCGAAGAGGTCGCGGACGTGCCCCCGCGCGTTGTGCCGGAGCGCCCGGTCGCCCTGCGCCTGTCGGGCCTAGAACCGTTCGAGCTCGTGTCGTGACGACCACCTGCCCCTTCCTTCTCCCCTCGGGGGAGAAGGTGGCCGCGAAGCGGTCGGATGAGGGGGCTGCCCACAACGCGCTCACCCTCAGCCGTTCAGCCTGCGGAACCCTACCCCTCATCCGTCATGCGCTGCATGACACCTTCTCCCCCAAGGGGAGAAGGACTGCCTTTGGTGCGTGCTGATGCGTCCTGTCTTCATCAACGTCGGCGAGCGGACCAACGTCACCGGCTCGGCCAAGTTCAAGAAACTGATCATCGCGGGCGACTATCCCGCCGCCCTGTCGGTCGCGCGTCAGCAGGTTGAGGCGGGCGCCCAGATCATCGACGTCAACATGGACGAGGGCCTGCTGGACGGTCCCGCCGCCATGCGCACCTTCCTGAACCTGATCGCGGCCGAGCCCGACATCGCGCGGGTGCCGATCATGATCGACTCTTCCAAATGGGAGGTGATCGAGGCGGGCCTGAAGTGCGTGCAGGGCAAGCCGATCGTCAACTCGATCAGCATGAAGGAGGGCGAAGATGCCTTCCGACACCATGCCGTCCAGTGCCTGCGCTACGGCGCCGCCGTCGTGGTCATGGCCTTCGACGAGGTCGGCCAGGCCGACACCGCCGCGCGCAAGATCGAGATCTGCACCCGCGCCTACAACATCCTGGTCAACGAGGTCGGCTTCCCGCCCGAGGACATCATCTTCGACCCCAATATCTTCGCCGTGGCGACGGGGATCGAGGAGCACGACAACTACGCCGTCGACTTCATCGAGGCGACGCGGGTCATCAAGGCCACCCTGTCCCACGCCCGTGTCTCAGGCGGGGTGTCGAACGTCTCGTTCAGCTTCCGCGGCAATGAGCCGGTGCGCCGGGCGATCCACAGCGTGTTCCTGTATCACGCGATCAACGCTGGTCTGGACATGGGCATCGTCAACGCCGGCGACCTGCCCGTCTATGACGACATCGACGCCGAACTGCGCGAGGCGGTCGAGGACGTGATCCTCAACCGGCCACAGCGCACCAATGTGTCCAACACCGAGCGGCTGGTGGACATGGCGCCCCGCTACAAGGGCGAGAAGGGCGCGGCCAAGGTCGTGGACCTGAGATGGCGCGACGCCCCGGTCGCCAAGCGCATCGAACACGCCCTCGTCCACGGCATCACCGACTACATCGTCGAGGACACCGAAGAGGCCCGACAGGCGTCCGAGCGCCCGCTGCACGTCATCGAAGGCCCGCTGATGGACGGCATGAATGTGGTCGGCGACCTGTTCGGCTCGGGACGGATGTTCCTGCCCCAGGTGGTGAAGTCGGCGCGGGTGATGAAGCAAGCCGTGGCCCACCTCGAGCCCTTCATGGAGGCCGAGAAGGCCGGTCAGGAGCGGCAGGCGGCGGGCAAGATCCTGATGGCCACGGTCAAGGGCGACGTTCACGACATCGGCAAGAACATCGTCGGCGTCGTGCTGCAATGTAACAACTATGAGGTCGTCGATCTGGGGGTCATGGTTCCCGCCGACCGCATTCTGGACGCCGCCATTGAGCACAAGGTCGACATCATCGGCCTGTCGGGCCTGATCACGCCGTCGCTGGACGAAATGACCTTCGTCGCCGCCGAGATGGAGCGGCGCGGCTTCGACATTCCCCTGCTGATCGGGGGCGCCACGACCAGCCGGACCCATACGGCGGTGAAGATCGAACCGGCCTATCGCAAGGGCTCGACCACCTATGTCATCGACGCCAGCCGGGCCGTCGGCGTGGTCTCGGGCCTGCTGTCTCCAACCGACCGGGCGAAGAACGAAGCGGCCACTCGCGACGAATACATCCGCATCCGCGAGCAATACGCCCGTGGGCAAGAGGTGAAGGCCCGCGCCACCATCGAACAGGCGCGCGACAACCGCTGGCGGCCCGACGAGGCGCAAAGCCCTGCCCCGGCGCCGTCCTTCCTCGGCGTGCGCGCCTATGAGGCGTGGGACCTTCAGGATCTGGCCGACCACATCGACTGGACGCCCTTCTTCGCCAGTTGGGAGCTGATCGGCCGCTATCCGCTGATCCTGGAGGACGAGATCGTCGGCGAGGCGGCGCAGGACCTGTTCCGCGACGCCCAGGCCATGCTGAAGCGCATTGTCGAGGAGAAGTGGTTCACGGCCAAGGGCGTCGTCGGCTTCTGGCCCGCCAATGCCCGCGGCGACGACGTGATCGTCTGGACCGACGAGAGCCGCACGACCGAGGCCGCCCGCTTCCACGGCCTGCGCCAGCAGATCAAGAAGTCCAACGGCAAGCCGAACCTGTGCCTGTCCGACTTCGTCGCCGAAGACGGCGCCGACTATCTGGGCGCCTTCGCCGTCACCGCCGGTCACGGCGAGCTGGAAAAGGCCGCCGAGTTCAAGGCGGCGGGCGACGACTATTCCGCCATCATGGCCACGGCCCTGGCCGACCGTCTGGCCGAGGCCTTCGCCGAGCGGCTGCACAAGGAAGTCCGCACCCAGCTGTGGGGCTACGTTCCCGACGAACAGACCTCGGTGCAGGACCTGATCGAGGAGAAGTATCAGGGCATCCGCCCCGCCCCCGGCTATCCGGCCCAGCCCGACCACACGGAAAAGGCTGCGCTGTTCCGTCTGCTGGACGCAGGCGCCAACGCCGGGATGAGCCTGACAGAATCCTATGCCATGACCCCCCCGGCCTCAGTCAGCGGCCTCTACTTCGGCCATCCGGGCAGCCACTATTTCGGCGTCGGCAAGATCGACCGCGATCAGGTCGAGGACTACGCCGCCCGCAAGGGCTGGGACGTGCAGACCGCCGAGCGCTGGCTGGCGCCGATCCTGAACTACGATCCGGCCGCCATCGGACGAGACGACGCCGCCTGAACCGTGACCGGGGGCCGCCATGTCCCCGACGGCGCGGGGGTGCTAAGGGTCTGGGCGTCGTCTTTTTCGCCGGATGCCTGAGACCTATGAAGCCCCTGCCCGCCCTCGCCGCCCTCGCCTCGGACATGACCGCCTGGCGTCGGGATTTCCACGCCCACCCCGAGCTCTCGGGCGAGGAAAGCCGCACGGCGAAGATCGTCTTCGACGCCCTTAAGGACATGGGCCTGTCGCCCGAAGGCGGCATCGGCGGCGCGGGCGTCGTGGCGGTGGTTCAGGGACGCGAGCCCGGCCCCTCCATCGGCCTGCGCGCCGACATGGATGCCCTGCCCATGAACGACGACAGCGGCGCCGAGCACGCCTCGACCAAGCCCGGCGTCTCGCACGCCTGCGGCCACGACGGCCACACGGCGACCCTGCTGGGCGTCGCCCGTTACCTGAGCGCCAATCCGCCTGCGCGCGGCCGCGTGGTGCTGATCTTCCAGCCCGCCGAAGAGAACGGCCTGGGCGCCAAGGCCATGATCGACGACGGCCTATTCGACCGCTATCCGTGCGACGAAATCTACGCCTATCACAACATGCCCCTGCTGCCGTTCGGCGAGGCGGCGGTGCGTCCGGGCGCGACCCTGAACGGCTACAAGATCTGGGAGATCGACATTCAGGGCGTCGGCGGCCACGGCGCGGCCCCGCACAAGACCAAGGACCCGCTGCAGGCGGCCGTCCGCGTCGCCTCGGAAATCTCGTCCATCATCGGCCGTCATGTCGATCCGATGGAGCCGGCCCTGTTCACCGTCACCAAGCTGCAGGCGGGCGCCTCGCACAACGTCGTGCCGCACGAAGCCAGCCTGGCCGGCACCCTGCGCGCCACCTCGCCCGAGGTGATCGAAACCATGTGGAGCCAGCTTCAGGCCATCTGCGACGGCGTCGCCCGCATGACCGGTTGCACCCTCACCGTGACGGAAATCGCCGGCGTGCCGCCCTGCATCAACGCCCCGGCTCAGGCCGCCATCGCCGCCGACGCCTGCGCCGCCGTGCTGGGCGCGGACAAGGTGCTGCGCGATCTGAAGCCTTATCCCTTCACCGACGACTTCGCCTATATGCTGCAGCACGCGCCGGGGGCCTATATGTTCTTCGGCCAGGGCGGACCGATGGTCCACCAGACGGTCTATGACTTCAACGACGCCGTCCTGCCCGTCGCCTCGTCGATCTTCGCCCGCATCGTCGAAGACCGCCTGAGCTGAGGCTAGGGCAGCAAGGGCCGCATCACGCGCGCGGAGGAAGGATCCGGGCGAACCGGGCTGCGTCGCCTGCAGGCCGCGTGGGTTCCGGCGCGGGCGCCTGATGCAGTCTTTCGGCCAGGGCCGCCGGGTCCTGGCAGAAGATCTCGAACAGCATGGCCATCACCCCTTGCGCCCGCTCGTCGGCGAGGGAGTAGTAGATGGAGCGGGATTCCCGCCGGGTCTTCACCAGACCCGACTGGCGCAGTTCGGCCAGCTGCTGCGACAGGCCCGGCTGACGCAGACCCAGCTCCTGTTCCAACTGGCCGACGGAACGCTCTTCCTGCGCGATATGGCACAGGATCAGCAGGCGGTTGGCGTTGGCCAGTTGCCGCAACAGTTCGGCCGCCTCGGGCGCGGCGGCCTTCAACCGCTCCAGATCGACATCGCCACGCGTCATTTCGGCCCCGGCCGATAATACCAGGCGTCATCGCCCGCCAGCACGTCGCCAAAGTCGGTCGGCGCCGCCTGAAGCAAAGGCGCCCCCGGCGTCCAGCCTTCGGGCGCAGAGGCCCCTTCCCGATCCGCCGTCTGCAGGGCCGTGATCAGCCGCAGCAACTCCTCGACCGAACGGCCGACGTTCATCGGATACCAGCTGATCGCCCGCACCACCCCGTTCGGGTCGATGACGAAGGTGGCGCGCACCGAGGCGCTGTCGGGCGCCGCCGGGTCGATCATGCCATAGGCCTGAGCGATGACCATTGAGGGGTCTTCGATGATCGGAAACTCCACCGTCACGCCGAAACGGTCGCGGATGTCCTTCAGCCACGCCAGGTGAGAATAGAGGCTGTCGACCGACAGGCCCAGCAGCTCGCAGCCGATCGCCGTGAAGTCCGCCTGACGCCGGGCCAGGGCGATGAACTCGCTGGTGCAGACCGGGGTGAAATCCGCCGGATGCGAGAAGAAGGCCAGCCAATGCCCGCGATAGTCGCTCAGCCGGCGCTGGCCGCGCGTCGTGCGTGCGGCGAAATCCGGCGCCGCCTCATTGATCCGCAGCGGCCGCAGCAAAGGCGTGTCCGTCATCGAGTCGGTTTCCATGTCATAGGGCTACGCGCAGCCGAGGTCTGACGCACCTTGAAAACATTTACTTGCATATACTATGTAAATATCTAATTGCTTGATGCAGATCAATGCGGAGAGACGCCGTGACCGACGCCCCCATCGACCCCGCCCGCGATCATGCCCGTGATCACGCCAGGGAAGTGATCGAGACCGCCCTGACGAACCCGGCCCAGCGCCCCGTGGTCAAATCCTTCTTCGACCCCGCCACCTTCACCGTCAGCCATGTGGTGCGCGACCCCGGCTCGAACGCCTGCGCCATCATCGACAGCGTGCTGGACTATGATCAGGCCGCGGGCCGCACCTCGACCGCCTCGGCCGACGCCCTGATCGCCTATGTCGAAGCCGAGGACCTTGAGGTTCAGTGGCTGCTGGAGACGCACGCCCACGCCGATCACCTGTCGGCCGCGCCCTATCTGCAGGAGCGCCTCGGCGGCCGTCTGGCCATCGGCCGCGACATCATCAAGGTGCAGGACGTCTTCGGCAAAGTCTTCAACGAGGGGACCGAGTTCCGCCGCGACGGCAGCCAGTTCGACCAGCTGTTTGACGACGGCGACCGCTTCGCCATCGGCGGGCTTCAGGCCACGGTGCTGCACGTGCCCGGCCACACCCCGGCCTGTCTGGCCTATGTGATCGGCGACGCCGTCTTCCCCGGCGACACCCTGTTCATGCCCGACTACGGCACGGCGCGCTGCGACTTCCCCGGCGGCGACGCGCGGACGCTGTATCGCTCGATCCAGCGGCTGCTGTCCCTGCCCCCGGCGGCGCGCGTCTTCCTGTGCCACGACTACAAGGCGCCGCCCGCCCGCACCGAGTTCGCGTGGGAGACGACCATCAGCGCCCAGCGCGAGGGCAATATCCACGTCCGCGACGGCGTGACCGAGGATGAGTTCGTCGCCATGCGCACCGCTCGCGACGCCACTCTGTCCATGCCGCGCCTGATCCTGCCTTCGGTTCAGGTCAATATGAACGGCGGCCGGATGCCCGAGCCTGAAGACAACGGCGTCCGCTATCTGAAAGTGCCCATCAACGCGCTCTAACCCGAGCACCCCTTTCCTCAAGCCAGAGAAGCCTCATGGACATCCGCACCCTGGAAGACCGCCTGCACGTCTCGCCGCAGATCCTGCCTGAGGAGGTCCCGACGGCGGCCGCCCAGGGCTATCGCGCCATCATCTCCAACCGCCCCGACGCCGAAGAGCCGGGCCAGCCGATGACTGAGGACATCCGCGCCGCCGCCGAGGCCGCGGGCCTGCCCTTCGTCCACATCCCGGTGCGCGGCGGGGCCATGACCCCCGACGACGTGGCCCGCTTCAAGGCGGCGCTGGCCGAACTGCCCCAGCCCATCCTCGGCTACTGCCGCTCGGGCACCCGCACCACCTTCCTGTGGGCCCTGTCGCAGGCAGGCGAGCGCCCGGCCGAAGAGATCGTCGCCCTGGCCGCCGCCGCCGGCTACGACGTCTCGCCGCTCGGCCCGCGCCTGGAGGGCTGAGGCATGGCCCATCCGCAAGCTTCCGAGACCTGCCCCGAGACCTGCGACGTCCTGATCGTCGGCGGGGGCGCCGCCGGCATCGCCACAGCGGCCAGCCTGCTGCGCCGCCGCCCCGGCCTTGACGTGGTGATCGTCGAGCCGTCCGAGCGCCACTATTACCAGCCCGGCTGGACGCTGGTCGGCGCAGGCGTCTTCACGCCCGAGCGCACCATGCGCGAGACCTGCCGCCTGATCCCCACCGGCGCCCGCTGGATCAAGGACAGCGTCGTCGACTTCACGCCGGAAGCCGATCAGGTGCGCCTGTCGGACGGCCGCCGCATCGGCTATCGCGCCCTGGTCGCCGCGCCGGGCATCAAGCTGGACTGGGACGCCATCCCCGGCCTGAGCGAGACGCTGGGCCGCAACGGCGTGACCTCCAACTACCGCTTCGATCTGGCGCCCTATACGTGGAAGCTGGTGCAGGAACTGAAGGACGGCCGCGCCCTGTTCACCCAGCCGCCCATGCCGATCAAATGCGCGGGCGCCCCGCAGAAGGCCCTCTATCTGTCGGCCGACCACTGGCAGCGCACCGGCGCCCTCAAGAACGTGGACATCGAGTTCCACAACGCCGGGGCCGTGCTGTTCGGGGTCAAGGACTACGTCCCCGCCCTGATGAAATACATAGAGCGTTACGGCGTCGACCTGCGCTTCAACTCGCGCCTGACCGCCATCGATGGCGAGGCGCGCAAGGCGACCTTTGCCGTCACCGACGCCGATGGGGCCGTCAGCGAAGTCGACCGCGACTTCGACATGCTCCATGTCTGCCCGCCGCAGACCGCGCCCGACTTCATCCGCAACAGCCCGCTGGCGGCCGACAGCGGCTGGATCGACGTCGATCAGGCCACCTTGCATCACAACCGCCTCGACAACGTCTTCGGCCTGGGCGACGCCTGCTCGGCGCCCAACGCCAAGACGGCCGCCGCCGCCCGCAAACAGGCGCCGGTCGTGGCCGAGAACGTCATCTCCCTGCTGGACGGCAAGGCGCTGAAGGCCGTTTACGACGGTTACGGCTCCTGCCCCCTGACGGTCGAGCGCGGCAAGATCGTGCTGGCCGAGTTCGGCTATGGCGGCAAGCTGCTGCCCAGCTTCCCGGCTTGGATGCTGGA
Organism: Brevundimonas naejangsanensis; assembly: GCF_000635915.2. NCBI lineage: Bacteria > Pseudomonadati > Pseudomonadota > Alphaproteobacteria > Caulobacterales > Caulobacteraceae > Brevundimonas > Brevundimonas naejangsanensis. The sequence continues at coordinate 724,147 of NZ_CP015614.1, read as the reverse complement.
CGGCCGCCAGCCGACGCGCCGCGCCTGGCACCTGAAGGCGCAGGCCCTGCCGGAAATCTACTGGGTGGGGATGCTGAAGGGCCGCGAGTGGCTGTGCGCCCCCGACTGCGTCGAGCCGGGCGTCGCCCCCCGCGCCAAGAGCGCCGCCTGATGGGCGAGCCGCTCAGCCTGCTGCAATACGGACTGGGCGCCGGGGCGGGGTCGCTGGTCGGCTTCACCTTGGGCCTGGTGGGCGGGGGCGGCTCGATCCTGGCCGTACCGCTGATCGTCTATCTGGTGGGGGTGAAGGATCCGCATCTGGCCATCGGCACCAGCGCCTTCGCCGTGGCCGCCAACGCCTTCGCCAACCTGCTGAACCACGCCCGCCACGGGGCGGTGAAGTGGAAGATCGCCCTGCTGTTCGCGGCGGCGGGCGTGGTCGGGGCGGCCCTGGGCTCCAGCCTCGGAAAGGCGGTGGACGGGCAAAAGCTGCTGGCCCTGTTCGCCGTGCTGATGCTGGTCGTCGGCGCCCTGATGCTGCGCGGCCGCTCGGCGGCGGGGGACCCGCATGTGATCCTGACCGCGCGCAATGCGCCCAAGCTGATCGGCACGGGGACGGCGACGGGGATGCTGTCGGGCTTCTTCGGCATCGGCGGCGGCTTCCTGATCGTGCCCAGCCTGATGGGCTCGACCGGCATGCCCATCTATTACGCCGTCGGCTCGTCTCTGGTCGGCGTCACCGCCTTCGGCCTGACCACCGCCTTCAACTATGCGCTGGCGGGATGGGTGGACTGGCCGCTGGCGGCGGTCTTCATCGGCGGCGGCGTGCTCGGCGGCTTGATCGGCGCGCGGCTGGCCAAGACGATGTCTAGCCGCAAGGGCCTGCTGAACACCGTCTTCGCGGGCCTGATCTTCGTCGTGGCCCTCTACATGCTCTATCAGAGCGCGCAGGCCTTGATGGCCTAACGACAGCGCGCCTGGGGCCGAAGCACGAGCCAGATGCTGATTGCGCCCGGCGACGGGGCCTGCGCCCCTCAGGCGCTCGCAGCGCGTTTGAAACGGCGGAACTAAGGCCGCCGCCCATTCCCGTCGACCCGTGAACCGCCGCCTTGAAGCCGACGGCCGTGACATGAACGTCTATGTCCAGGTCAACACCTCGGGCGAGCAGAGCAAGTTCGGCCTTCACCCCGACGACGCCCTGGACTTCATCGAACGGCTAGAGGCCTTTCCGCGCCTGAAGCCGCAGGGCCTGATGACGCTGGCCGTGTTCAGCGACGACGCCGACCGGGTGCGCCCCTGTTTCACCCTGCTGCGTCGCCTGCGCGATCAGGCGCAGCGGCTTCATCCCCAGATGACGGAGCTGTCGATGGGGATGTCCGGCGACTATGAATTGGCGATCCGCGAGGGCGCCACCATGGTCCGCGTCGGCCAGGCCATTTTCGGCCCGCGTCCTACTCCGGACGCCCATTACTGGCCCGGCGTGGCCGAGTGACGCGATCGGATGCCCAGCGCCCCTGAACAGCGCCCTCAGCCGGATTCAAGTCCCCGAGCGGCCGGTCGCGCACTACATCACTCGTCGCCCGATGCGCCGCGGCGTAGCTGCCCGATATAGAAGCTGAACCGCAAAGGGGGCGCTTGATGCGCTCTACACCTATCGGACGGTGGCTGGGAAACTAGGACTCGAACCTAGAATGACGGTACCAAAATCCGAGACTGAGTGATCGAAATCAATCGTTAGGCAGGAAAACGGGCACAACCTGTTTCACTTAAAATCAATAGCTTAGATCAATCCACGCGCTTCTTGGTGACAGCATAGCCCTCGCGCGGCAGCAGGACTCGCCGGGGGCGATAGCCGCACCGGCGATGCTCTTGGGCGAGGGGTTTCAGCCGGTCGCGCCAGCCGGTGGGCGCCAACACTTTTTGTCAGCAGGTGCTCAGAGCCGCATTGTCCAGCATCGCGTCCGCCAGCACCCGCTTGAGCCGCGCGTTCTCGTCTTGAAGCGTCGTCTGCCGCAGAGCCTCCTACGCGTCGAACCCGCCGAACTGGCCTTCCATTTGTAATGGTCGCCGAGTTGACCCCGCCGGGCCGACAAACCTCCGCCGTCGTTACCCCAGCCTCCTGCTCCCGCAGCATCCCGATGACCTGTTTCCGTCTGGCGTGGACGCCAGTCTTCAATCCCGAAACATGATCGCCGCCTATCCGTCGTCAGCTAAGGCGACCCCAAGCTATTCATGGAGGCGGTTCAGGTGGTGACCTTGCCAGCGTCTCACAACCTTCCTTGCAGATACGCGAATGTCATCATCGCATAGGGTGCAAAGCGAGCCAGCGCATGAAAACGAATAGAATCCGGCTCCTGCAAAGCAACGGACAAGGCTTGGAAGCTGCCGGATGAAAGGCTGCGCGCGACTTCTTCTCCTAACACGACATTCGTCGGCAAACCTCGACCATTGCAGGCTTGAATGGCGTAGAGACCGTCATCTACTGCATAAACGCTAGGCAGGAATGACGTGTTCAGCCAGGCCGTGCCGACCCACAGATGTTCAATGCCTTCGCGACCCAGAGACGGGAAATGCCGCATCAATCGCCCCTGAGCTTCGCGCTCATAAGCCTGACGTCCTCGCAGGGCCGCTGACAAGGGAACGGCAGAGATCAATCGCCCCTCCTCGTCGTACCGCGCGGTGAACAGATAGGACTGTTTATCGGTAAACGAGCCGCCTCGCGGCAGGATTTCTGCTCTCTGCGCCGCGCTCAACGGCGTGGTGGCGAACTCCATCACATGGAGCGGCAAAGTCGTGCGCCTCAGGCGCGGATGCAGTTGCGCATTGCCCCCGTTCGCCGCCAACACGACTTTCGCAGCCCTGATGCTCCCCCCCGCTGTTCTGACCGTCCAACTGGTTCCATCATGCTCGATACCTAGAACAGGGCTATCGCCAAATACATGCGCGCCTTGCTCAATCGCCCGCTCGATCAGACCACAGGCCAAGGCCAGCGGATTCACCTGGCCGCCATCGGCAAAATATAACCCGCCATGATACCGATCAGAACCGAGCGCATCGCGAGTGTGATCCGCATCGACAAAGTTGACGGCGAAACCCCGCGCCTGCCACTGCTTCGCCTGATGCCGTTGCTCTTGCGCCAAGGCTGCGGTGTGGGCGGGTGTCCAAAAGCCCTCCTGGCGCGCATCACAGGCGATATCCAGATGGCGGATCAGATCGAAAAGCTGTCCAGCGGATCCCCCGATCAGTCGGGTGAGGCGCGCCCCACGTTCCAGACCGAAAGCCTTATCGGCTCCGTCCGGGGTCATTCCGATAAAGTTCGGCGCCACCAGGCCGCCGCTCTGTCCTGTGGCGCCCGCTCCGGGCTGCTCTGCCTCAAGAACAGCCACCTTCACGCCGGCTGAAGCCAGATGAAGAGCAGTCGAGGCGCCAGCCACACCTGCTCCGACGACCACCACATCCGTAGAACGATCCGCGGTCAGGGGCGCATAACGTTCGGGCGCGGAGGCAAGATAGGTCCACAGGGAACGGCGCAGGGAAACCCCGCCTCCGCCTGATGGCTGAGACTGCATGTAGATCACCAGAAACTTGACCGCGTCGGCGCCGCTACAGGCGCCAACTTTCGGCCTACTCGATAGAAAGCTTGGACAGGTTGCCGATCAGGCGCTTGAGTATGCGAGTCAGCTCATCCAGGTCCGCGGCTTCCAGACCGGCCACCGCACGTTGCAACTGACGGCTGGCCAATTTCATCACCTCAGCCGACAAGGCCTTGCCGCCAGGCGTCAGATAGACATCCGTGATCCGGTTGTCGTCTGCGTTCAGGAAGGTCTCAACCCATCCCTCACGGCTCATCCGCGTCAAGGCGCGACTCACTGTCGATCTCTTCAGCAAGGAGAGATGGGCAAGCTCTTTGATGTTGATCGGACTCTTCTGCATCAGAACCGTAAGAATACGGTATGTGGCTCGGTCCAGGTCAAATTTCAAAATCGCCTTATCAAGATCTTCATGATACTTGAATTCGGCATGAGCAATTAAGTAAAATGGCGACGAAAAAAGATCGAAGCTGTCTTTTGCGGGGTCATTTTTATCTGGAAGCATCGCTTCTCTCTCGCGCTTCAATTTCATTCCCCTAGGCCCGAGCAACCTGAGGAGACGACTTCGAGAAATAGCGCCGCGCCAGCGTCATGAAAATAAACGCTATCGGCAAGGCGACAGGCGTATTCATGATCATGGGCAGCGACATCTCATTACTCCCGATGATCGATACGGCGATATAGATAGCGGTTCCCTCCTGGCGGATAAGGTGCTCGACGCCGATCGCAGTGTTTTCGGGACCAGACAGGTTCATGAAGCGGCATAGCATCAGCACTGCGCCCAGGGTCAGAACGTTGATGGCGACCGTTATCCACAATAGCTGTCCAAAATGATCTCGGATCATTGGGATCTGATCGACCAATATAAAGCCGAACGCGGTGAAGAGAACAATGGCCCCCATCAGCTTCACGGGCCCCTTCAACTTCAAAGCAATAGCCGGGTTATAATGCCGAAGAATGAAGCCTGCGCCGGCGGGCAGGATGGTTATGGAGAAAATCTGCCAGACAAAAGAGCCGAGAGGGACGGAAACCTCGGCCTGAACACCCATGAAATGGGACAGCGCAAGGTGAGCATAGAAGGGCACCACCAAAATATAGATGAGACTGACGATAATTGTCAGCGACATCGAAAGCGCCAGATCGCCCTTGGCCATATCTGTAAAGAGGTTCGACAGCATCCCGCCTGGACACGTCGCCAGCAGCACAAATCCAACAGCCAAGGCTGCGCTGGGAGCAAACAGCGCGGCCATGGTCACCCCGATAACCGGGGGAATGATCAGCATCGCCGCAACGCCTACGGCGAGAGCCTTCCGATTGCCGAAGACCGCCTGAAAGTCACGGACCGTCAACGACAGGCCCATGGCGAACATGATGCAGATGAGGGAGCCGGGAAGGACCCAGTCTCCCAACAGGCTCATGATAGTGATCTCATTCATTCTAGCTGCGCCCCGATCAGGCCGTCTGAATGACGAGGCGGCATGCACCATTACGCCGAATAGTCTTCATATCGGCCTGCGCCTTCGCCAGGTCTTCCTGCACGATACGCGCGCAGACATTGGCTCTCAGCCAGCCGAACGGCATCAGCAGTCGCCCGCCCTCCCCGTAGAAGAGTCCGATGTCGAAGAAGGGGCCCGGCGGCAAACCCCTCAACGTACGTGCCCCCGCATAGGCCAGGACAATCTCGCCAACCGCAGGAAACGACGTTGCGTTCTCTTCCGGTATGACTCGACACGACAGATCCTCCGGCAGCGTCGCCGCCGGCATGGGGACGGAAATTTCCGGGCCGGTCCACATGGCGTGGATCGCGTCGAAGCTCTGACCACGCTGCGCCAACTCCCAAAGGAAAGCCGCCGACTCGGGCGCTTCGTTCTCCAAAAGATCGCAACACGCGGACAGCCCTGAGCGCTCTTCAACAAATCGGATCCGACGCATTTCATCTCCCTTCGTCAGCGGAACGCTTCACGCTCGCGCCGACTCCTTATATGACCTTATTCGCATGATTTTGGTTATATTGTACAGAGCGCCCGCGCGCCCCTGATCGGGCTAGCGCCGCTGGAAGTATTCCGACTTGAGCAGGCTGATCGGCACATTGCCGTTAAGCCAGAGGAAGTCATGAAACGCCTTCAGATCAAACGCATCGCCCTCACGCACTCGCGCCTCAGCCAGAAACTCCAGCGTCTGCAGCTTGCCGATCTGATAACTGATCGCCTGGCCCGGCGCTGCGGCGAAGAAGACGGCTTCTTCCTCGGCGGTCTGCCGATCCATCGGCACCATGGTTTCCAGATAATCGGCCGCCTGCGCGACGGTGAACTCGCCCAGGGCCAGTTTCACGTCCACCTCGACGCGCAAAGCGCGAAGACGCCCGAAGTTATAGATCACCTCGCGACTTTGAGGCGTTCCGTCGAAGAGGCCCGCCTGCAGCATCATTTCCTCGGCGTAGAAGCCGGTGCCCTCGTTCGCGCCTGAATCATAATAGTGACGCCGCAAGGGGTTGGGGTGGGACCAGGAAGTCGCCAACTGGAAATAATGTCCCGGCACGCCTTCATGCACGATGATCGGCTTCGGATCGCGCGTGATCGACAGATTGAAATAGCCCAGATTTGGCGACGGATCAGGCAGATAGACCGTCGCACTTTCGTCCAGACGATGCTGATTTGTCAGATCAAAGGTTCGGCCCAGCCAGCCGATCGGGCGCAGATAATCTGGAAAGGGCTGAGCGTTGTAGTGGCCCACGCCGTTGTTGACAGACAGCAGGCCCTCCGCCTCCAGGAAGGCGCGAACGTCTAGTTCTTCGACATCCAGGCGACTTGTCACCGCGTCGATAGGCGTCCGGATCGGCAGCGGCTCAAGCGCCCGATTGCGGTTGCGTTCCAGTTCCTCGAACTGAACCATGCGCGCCCACTCCTGACGGCCCATGAGCTGAAGCTGTTCGGGCGAATAGGGATAGACCGCAACTTCCCGCAGGAAGAACTCATATCCTTCGCGGCCGACCGCCGTCTGTTGCGGCAGCCCATCCTGACGGCTGACGACGAAATCTCTATAGGCTTCGAAGGCCGTCAATGCGCGATCGACCGCAGCATCCAGCCGCGCCCCGCGACGCCGATCAGCATAGGGCTTCAAACCCTCAGCCATGCCGCGCAGGCTGGCCGGCACGTCTTCCAACTGACCAAGGGCCGCAGCCGCAAAGGGAGAACGCATATCATCCAGATTGGCCTTGCCCGCCTCCAGCACGGCCGGAGCCGCCTCCAGCAGGCGCAGCACCGTGTCGATTCTGTCCGCCTGAACCGGCGGCGGCGGAAGCAGCGCCTCAAAGATCGGGATCAGGGCCTGCTCGATGTAGAAATGCGGCTGGCGACGCCAGGCCGCCACGTGATCGAGTTCCCAACGCACACGCGCAAGGGCAGAGCCGACCAGCCTATGGTCCGTAGCCGCCTCCGCCCCATTTGCTTCGCCTGCCAGCGCCTGCCAGCGGGCCTCATAGTCGCCAAGGCGGCGATAGCGTTCCTCGATCGACGTTGCGCTCCAATCCGGCACCCAGACCGCAGGGCGAACTATACGAGGGATATCATCTCCCGAAGCCGGCTGCGTCTGGGCCCGCCAGGCCCAAAAGTCCGCTCCCAGTTCGGCGACCGTTTCGGCCGATGCGGCCGAGCCTGCGCACAGGATCAGCGCCGCAGAGATTCCCGCCAGAACGCGCCTCATTTGACGCCTCCATCTGCGTCAGGCCGCAGCGCGCGGTTGAAGAATTCCACCATCTTTTTGAAGGCGTAACGGGTCTGGGCGAGATTGTCGGTCGCCCAGCTGTGGCTGCCCCCCGGAATCGTCAACACCTCATGAGGGGTCTCCGCGGCGATCAGCTTTTCCACGACCGCGACCGTGTCAGCATAGAGCACCACCTGATCGCGGGTGCCGTGGATGATCATCACCGGATCCTGAATGCCCTGGACCTGATAGAGCGCGGACTGAGCCTCGTAACGCGCCGGCATGTCTTCTCCGTCCGGCGGCCCCATGATCCACATTTGCGAAGGATAGGCGTGCCAGACATTGGTGGCCGGCGCGCCCGCTATGCCGACGGCATAGACATCCGGCTTCTTCGACAGCGACATCAGGGTCATCAGTCCGCCGTAGCTGGACCCCCATATGCCGACGCGCGCCGGATCGACCATGCCCTGCGCGACCAGGTGGCGGACCCCGCTCTCCAGATCGTCAATGTCCATCGTGCCGTAAGAATGATGCATGCGCTTGGCGTGCGCGCGCCCCTGCCCCCAGCTTCCGGCGATATTGACGTTCAGGACAATGTAGCCCTGAGCCGCAAGATGCTGATCAAGCCCCCAGGTCGGGTGGGCCCGGCGCCCTCCCCACTGGTTCTTCACGGCGTCAGAATACACCGATCCGACAATCAGCGGATAACGACGGGACGCATCATAATTCGGCGGCATGGTCAGGCGGCCCAGAAGTCGGGCGCCGTCGACATGGCTGTTGAACGTCACATAACGGATGTCCGCCCAGGCAAACTGATCGAAATCCGGCCGAGGTGATCGCGTGACCTGCACGGCCTGCCCGCCTCGCGTGTCGAACACGAAGAGCTCCGGCGGCGTATTGTCGTCGGAAAAGAAACTCGCGACGCGGCGATGATCCGGCGAGAAAACTGGAGCATGCACGCCCGGCCGATCCGGGCTGACACGCTCGACAAGCCCGCCAGCCGCAGGGACCCGATACAATTGCCGCTCCGCCAGGTGCGATTGGTTCGAGGTAAAGTAGATTTGGCGGTTGGCACGGTCGACCTGGAATTGTTCGATCTCCCACTCGCCGTCGGTCAGGCGTTTCAGCGGCTCTCCCGCTGCCCGCTGGTGATAGAGGTGCAGGTATCCGTCCCGGTCCGTCAGGATGATCAGACCATCGTCATCCGGAGCCCAGGCCGCGCGCCAGTCCGGCCGTGTGTGGCCAAAATCGTATTCGTGATAAAAGATCTCCAGAGCGCCCGTCGCCGTGTCGGCCATGTAGATGGTGTGGTCATCGGCCAGTTGGTCCGAACTGTTGATGAACAGCCGGCTTCCGTCCGTGTTTAGCCCGATATCCCAGATATGGTGATCGTCGGCCGGACGTTCGAAATAACGGACCCGGCTCGCAGACAGGTCGACGACGCCCGCCGTGAACAAGGTGGTCGGCTCGCCGGGAAATGGCCGAGCCACCCGACTGACCTGCGCCTGCCCTCCGTTGGCGTCGTAATGAATGTCACGAACCGGCAAAGGACGATTGTCGGCGCGAACGAACGCAATGTGCGAACCGTCGCCCGAGTAGCTGAACTGCTCGACATAGACCTTGGGATCCTCGTAGCCGACCAGATGACGTGAGGAGATATCGGCCTGCGCCGACACCGGCCTGATCCACAGACCGCCTCCCGCCAGATAGCGATCCGCGCGGGAATCTATGGCGCCCCCGGAAACATAGGCCAGGCTCCGGCCATCCGGAGAGAGCGTAAGCTGGCGGATGGCGCCCTTGTCGGATTCGATCCGGCGCCCCTCTCCTGAGGCGTCACGATGATGCAACTCGCCCTGCAGAACGTAGAAGATCGAGCCATCGTCGTTCATGACGACCTGGCTGACGCCAGCGCCCGCTGCTTCAGCACTCCCCAGGTGCGTCAGGCGGGCCTTGTCGCCCGTCACAGGATCGAACACCCAGACGTCGCGGAACGGATAGCCTTCCTCGTTCCAGAGGAAAGCGACCCGAGAACCGTCCGGCGACCAGGCAAAACCTTCGGGCGTCGTACCGACCAGACTCTGCGTCCGATAAAGGTTATCGATCGACATGTGAGGGGCGGCGGTGCTGGCGACCTGGGACGCTTCAGCAGCCCACGCCGCGCTCGCAGGCGCAGCCATTACAACCGCCATCGCTGCAGCGGTCATCAAACCCTTTATACGCATCATCCCCTCACTCAATCGAAAGTTCTCCCGAGACCAAGCTGCGGGATTTCGAGAAAAAGGGACGGACGCCGCCGCCCCTTTCCAACACTAGGCGATCAGAACCGCGCGCGGACGCCGATGTTGAAGCGCCGCCCGAGGACGTCATAGGTCTGACGTTCGTGCAGATACGGTGGTTCTTGATCCAACAGATTGTCGATGCCGCCATACAGGGTGACACGTTCGTTCACTTCCCAGTCGCCGCTCAGATCCACATAGTGAGTGGCTGGCGCAACAGGCTTGGCCAGCTTGGGCATAGCGGTCCCGGCGGCGATGGCGGCGGCATAACGACCATCCGTCACCTCCCCAATGTAGCGATGACGCAGCGACACGCTGGCCGGGCCATGCTCCCAGGTCAGACGCTGGGTAAAGCGCCACTCCGGGTTGGCGCTGGCGCAACCGCCATTGGCCACATAGCCCGCGCAATCGATGGGATCGACGACTGGGCTGCCCTGAATGGTGTTCTCAAGCAGGTAACTGCCAGCGATGAAGTAGGTCAGATCACCCCAGCTATCCAGCGAATGGCGATAGTCGACGCGGAAGTCGACGCCCTTGGACGCGATGTCCGCGATGTTTTGGTTGAGCATCGGGAGATCTTGCAGCTGGCCGTCCGGGTTCCGGTTACGCAACGGAACACAGAACGGGTTGTCCAACCGCATGTCAGCCTGACAGGCTGCAATAGTCGTCGGCAGTCCGCCGCCAAAGTTGGCGATCGCATCCTGAATTTGGATATCATAGTAGTCGAGGGTCAGCGTCGCATTGTTGAGGAAATGCGGCTGATAGACGAGACCCAAGGACCAGGTATCCGAGGTTTCGACGCCCAGGTTTGGGTTCCCCCCCGTGATGATGCGGATTTGAGTGTTCTCCTGCTGGAAAACATCAATCACCTGGGTCGGAACACCCAGTTGCAGGCAGAAGGCGCGTTCCGCCGCAGTGCGGCCCGGACCGGCATTACAGAAGTCGGTCGCCACTGGCGCAGTGTTGGTCTGACCGGAATACAGCTCAGTCACGTTCGGAGCGCGAACCGCTCGCTGCGCCAAACCGCGGAACTTCAGGCCCGGCATCGGAGAGTATTCCCCACCGTACTTGTAGGACGTGACGGCCCCGGCGGTCGAATAGTCTGAAAAACGGATGCCGCCCTCAAAGGCCAGCATCTCAATGCCTCGTCGATCAGCAATCAACGGCACATAGGCTTCTGCATAGATTTCCGAAACATCATATCCACCGCCCGTGGGCTGCATCCCGGCCGACCGCGAAATGGCCTTGCCCTGGATATACAAGGCGTCCGGATTGAACTGGGCGTTCTCTTCGCGACGCTCGATGCCGACAGCGATGCCGAGATCACCGGCAGGCAGGGTGAATAGGGTCCCCGCAATGCTGGCGCCGAACTGCTTCTGCTCGACCTCATTACGGTTAGTCAGCGTCACGCCGTAATAGTCGCGCATCTCCTGGGTCAGAGAATTCAGGCCGAACGGGTTTATGGTGACGCACTTGGGGTCGCCGTTAGCGCACTTATAAGGATCGTTCGGATTAGTCAGGAACATTGCGGCGAAGTTATCGATCAGCAAGCCGCCGCCCTGAACTTCCGTCAGCTCATTCCGACCGTAGTTATAGAAGACGTCCCAGCTCATGCCATTGGCCAGGGTGCCTTCAAGGCCAAAGACCGTCCGGTAAAAATTGCGCGTCTGATCGTTTGTTCGCGGTCCGGACTCCACGATGCGGCGATTGATATTCACCGGAACCAGGCCGTTACCATCCTGGTCAAGATTTGTGCTCAGAAAGTTACGCAGATCACCGGGGAGGTAGGGATTGCGAAGATCAAGCTGGAAGCCAGGGATGAAGCCTGAAGATCCCATCGGCAGGGCGCCCAGGGTCGAATTTACGGCCGTGCGGGCGAAGGACACTTCTCCATAAGCGCGGACAGCATCCGTCAGATCATATTTGAAATGAGTATTGGCCTGGAACCGCTCCATCGGCAGCTGAATATTGCCGACCGGACGGTCATTATAGCCATCTGACGCCTGGTAGGCGCGCCAGCCTTCCGGGGCAAAGAAAATACCGGAGCCAGTAATCGTGGCGCCGAACGGATCCTTCAGCCCCACCAGGCCCGGCGCAACAAGAGTGCCTTGCGGCGTAACCGCATTGCCGCCGGGCACGAGGATCGGATTGCCATTGGCGTCCAAGGCGTCAACCAGATACTCAGACGTATAGTCCCGCGCTGCGCCGGTCGTCTGCTCTCGGTCAAAGTAGTTTAAATATCCGACAATATTGCCGCGACCGTCGGCGAAATTGGTCCCAACTGTAAAGTCAACGTTGACCCGCGCGGAGTCTCCATGCTGGGTGACGCCATATTGAACGCCTAGCTCAGCGCCCTCAAAGTCGTCCTTCATGATGAAGTTGACAACCCCGGCCATGGCGTCCGAACCATAAACAGCCGAGGCGCCGCCCGTTGCTACCTCTACGCGACTGACCAGAGACGGCGGGATGATATTCAGGTCCACGACCCCGTCATTGCCTGAACCGACCACGCGGCGGCCATTCACCAGGACCAAGGTGCGAACCGCGCCCAGATTACGCAGATCGACCGTCGCCGTGCCGTTGCCGGGATTATTGGACTGAGCGCCGAAGCCGGCCACAACCTGCGGCAAGGTATTGAGCACCTGCTCCACCTCGCCGGTCCGAGAGCGCGCGATCTCTTCCGACGACACGACAGACACGGGGCTGTTCGAAACGACGTCCGGACGCGGGATGCGCGACCCTGTCACGACAATATCGGCGACGCTGGACGCTTGTTCTTCCGATTGCGCGACCGCCGTCGACGCAAACGACGTCACGGACAAGATGGCCGCCCCACACAGCAGCGACGCCCTGAATCCAAACACTCGATTATTCATTAGCTTCACCTCCATTTTGCGTCCGCACCCTTCGGCGACGGCAACGCTGAATCCGCACTCGGCCTGGATGCCGACATGCCGCCGCCCCTCCATGCCGCCCCTCGTCCCTCACAGCGCCCCACCATACCCATAAGCGTGTGATTTTGGTTATATTGTCATTCTGTATATGGACAAATTGCCGACCGTCAAGCGACCAGCGCTCGCCAGAAAAATTCGACAGCCATCCTCAGGAACCATCCAACTAGCAATTTTTTATCAGAGTATGTCTAATTGGAGCATCAATCTCTCGATATTGGTGATGCGAAAATACTTTATCTCTAAAATAATTTTATGCAATCATCACCGAAATCGTATTATTTTGGTTATTCCAAAATGGAGGAGGGAGATTTCATGACCAGAGCGCGCCTATTAGCACTCAGCCTGACAGCCATCGGAGCGTTATCCATTGCGTCCGGAGCATCGGCCAGAATCACTACACCCGACGCGCAGGCTCAGGCTGTAGCGAGCCATTCCCAGTACAGCGCCCTGGTGAACCTGTTCACCGAGTTTCGCGCCGTAACGGCGGACCAAGGCGTCGGCCCCTGGCCTGACCACAGCCCCGCCGCCAGCCAGCGCCGCCTTTCAGAGCTCCAGGCCCTGCAGGCTCGCTTTGCGTCCCTGGATCCCGGTTCGTGGCGACGGTCCGAAAAAGTCGACTATTTGGCCGTACGCGCCCAGATGGACCAGCGAGACTTTCTGTTGCAGGTCACCAAACCTTGGGCCCGCGATCCCGGCTATTACATCGATCAACTACAACAACTCGCCTATACGAGCCTGCCGGTCGCAGACGATGAAAAGGCCGCCTTCCACGCACGCCTGGAGGTCATCCCGGCCTTTCTGGCTCAGGCTCGGATCAATCTGGACTCAGTCGCGGCCGACTACGCCGATCTAGCCATTCACAACCTGTCGAACGGCGACGGCGTCGGCCACGGCATGCCCTATCGAGCGGTCGAACCCGCCGGGCTGATGGGATGGTATGCTGACATGGAGCAAAGGGCAGCAACGGACCAGCCGGAACTGCTTCCCGCCATCCAGGCCTCGCGCAGGGCCATTGCTGACTACCAAGACTGGTTGATCAGGAACCGTCCTTCGATGACGGGTAAGGCTGGCGTCGGGCGCAAGGCCTATGACTGGTTCCTGACCAATGTCCGACTGATGCCCTACGACTCGGATCAGATCGTTGATCTCGCCCAACGAGAACTGGATCGAACCTGGGCCTTTTATGTATTGGAGCGTCATCGCAATCGCGATCTGCCGGAACTCGACCTGCCGACCTCGGCAGAGGCGTATCATGGGCAATTGGCCGGTAGCGACGCCCTGATCCGCAAGTGGCTTGTCGAGGAAGGGTTCATCACCATTCCCGACTTCGTGCCGCAGACCTGGCAGGAGATGGGCTTCAACGCGCCCTGGGTCGTTCGCCGCGATGGGCCGATGTTCTGGGAACAGATCATGTACCGAGACGTCTCCCCGGATCATCTGCACGCGACCATTCCCGGACACCGTTTTGACGGCCACATGGCCCGGCGCGTGACCCATCCGATCCGCGCGCACATCAGCGACAGCGGCCGGACCGAAGGCTGGGGCCTTTATGTCGAAGAAGTTCCGTTGCAACTGGGCCTGTTCGATGAACGCCCCCGGACGCGGGAGTTCATCTATGTCTTCGGCCTGTTTCGCGCCGCGCGCACCATCGGCGATGTGCGCATGCAGCGCAACGAAATGACCGTCGAGCAAACCATGGAATACTGGAAGACGTGGACGCCGTTCCTCGACGATAACGTGGCTCGGGTCGATGCCGCCATCTATCTGCGCCGACCACCCGGCTATGGGATGAGTTATACGGTCGGAATGTTCCAGCTACAGAAACTGCTGGTGGATCGCGCTCGACAACTTGGCGATCAATTCGTGCTGAAAGACTTCCACGACTACCTGATGCGCGCAGGCCGCCTCCCCGTGTCTTTGTTGCGTTACGACCTGACGGGTTACGACGACGAAATATCAAAGCTGTGGGATCACACTCCGCTGTCCGAGGTCGACCTGAGCCAGGATTGACCGAAAAAACGGGCGGGTCTGCAACAGACCCGCCCGTTTTTTTTCCGCGCAGGCTTCAGCCCCGCCTAAGGACGCGGCTGCGGGATAGGCGGCGCCTGACGCATTTCACGCACTTCGTCATCTCGGCCGGTCATCTCCCAACGGATAAGCGAGATAGGCAAGGCGCCCGAAGCACGAAATTCGTCGTGAAAACGGCCCAGGACAAAGTCGTCACGCTGATCCATGAACCGCTCAGAGAGCAGCTTTTCCAACTCGACCTTGCCCATGTAGTAGCCGATGCCGTAGCCGGGCTGGCGCAGATAAAGCTCGATATCGAAGGCGGCGATGGCGTCATCCGCCTCCATCCATCGCGGCGTGCCCTTCACCAAAGCATCCTTTGCCTGAGCATAGGTCCAGCGGTTGGCGTGCATGTTCAATTCGGGTTCCAGTCTGGCCGCGCGCTTGGCCGCCAGCACATAATCGATTTCGCGTCCCGTAGGCCGGCCGTCCAGCATGCCCATCTGCAGGATCAGTTCCTCCAGATAGAAGGCCCATCCTTCGGATCGCACCCCGCTGACAAAGAACAGCCGAGGCTTGCCGCGGATCGGACGCTCGTCCCGCATCCATTCCAGATGATCGAACGCATGACCTGGCAGGTTATGAGCGCGTAACGGTCGCGGATCACGGAACTCGGCCTGGAAAAAGAAGTGCAGGTCAAGCGGCGGCTCAAACAGGCCCTTTCGGGCCGGATCGCGTTCCGACGGCAGGATGTAAGGCCCCTCATCAGGATTGTGCCTCAGGTAATCCGGTACAGTGACGATCTGATTGTCGCGCAGAAAGGCGAGCAGTTCGTTATCCGCTTCCTCCCGCTCCCGATCGAACGCCTCACGCGATCCGACGGGTTCAACCCGCTCAAGGTTGCGGTTCCGGTGCGCTTCCATAGCCAGCCAGCCGGTCGTCCGCTGATGCTCTCGCTGACCGATGATGCGGATTTCATCTGCACTATAAGGAAACAGCAGGACGTACTTCAGATACCAGTCGTAGTTGGCGTCGCCGACGCCAGCATAAACGGGAAGGTCCGCCTGGATTTCCTTCAACCAATCCCGGAACTCACGTGACGCCTCAGCCGCCGCTAGTGCAGGCTGAACCAATTCCGGGTGATGAAGGCGCGCCTGCTCCGCCAGTCGCGAAAAGACGTTGATCTCCACGTCCTTCTGAATAATGGCCAACATCGCCAGATCACGATGCGGATCGGTCAGATTGAGCCGCGCCTGAGCAAGAATGGCTGGCGCCGCTTCTAGGCTCGCCTTCAACTGGACGACCGCCGGAGCGGCGATCGGAAGCTGCGGCACATCAAAGGCGTTATGGAGCTTGGGGCCAAAGCCCAGGTTGGTGACGCTATAGTAGGCGGGATCGCGTTTCCACGGCTGAAGAACGCGATGCTGGAACTCCAGTCCACGCATCTCGGCGAGCACCAGCATGTAATCCGCCCGTTCCGACACCGGCCAGCGCGAATCGTCGATAGCCTCCAGCCGCGCCTTAAGCGCTTCGAGCGCGTCCAGCTGCCGCTCCATCGCGAGGGGCGTATAATCCGGCACGCCGCTCTTGATCGCTGGCTGCGTCAGACTGCGGAACTCATCATAGAGACCTATCAGGGCCGCATGGTCACTGGCGGCGGCGACGCCTGCGCCTCCCCACGCCAACACAAGCGCCAAAGCGCCGGCGAGCTGACCTACCCTCATCTTTTTCATCTGGTTTCCCCTCTCCTGCCAAAATAGATCGCCCCTGCATCGCCTTCCCCCTCCGGGCGATGCAGGGATGGGACTGTCAGAGCTTGCTGAAGAAGGCGGTCAGCCTCGCCATGCCTTCGACCAGCCGCTCCTGCGATTCCGACCCGAAGCAGACGCGCAGATGGCGATCACCCGCTGGACCGTAGAAGCCCCCGGCTTCGGTCACGACATGCACGTCGCGCAAAATCGCACGCGCCAGATCTGCGGACGCCATCCCCGTCGCACTGATGTCCGGGAACGCATAAATGGCTCCCTGAGGCGCTTCGCAGGTGATGCCGGGAATGCGGTTCAATGCCTCGACCACCATGTCGCGCTTGCGTTGATCCGCCGCGACCATGGCCAGCATAGGCTCCTGAGGGCCCGTCACCGCCGCCAGAGCGCCCTCCTGAACGAAGACGTTGACGTGGGTGACATCGTTCATCGTCACCGACAGCAGGGCGGGCATCAACGCCTTGTCCGCCACGACATAGCCGATCCGCCAGCCATCCATCGAGTAGGCCTTGGTGAAGGCGTAGCAGGAAATGGTGCGCTCTCGCATTCCTGGCAGGGCCGCAATGCTCAGGTGTTGGTGGCCCTCATAGGTGATGAACTCATAGACCTCGTCCGACAGGACCAGCAAATCGTACTGAAGGGCCAGATCGGCGATGATCTGCAGTTCAGCGCGCGTATAGACCCGCCCGGTCGGATTGGACGGGTTCACCAGGACGATCATGCGCGTTCGCGGCGTGATCCGGCTTTCAATAAGTTCGCGCTTGATTGAAAAATTGTCCGAGGCATCGAGAGGCGCAGACACCACGACGCCGCCCGCCATCTCCACCTTGCCGATGTGCTGCGGATAATAGGGCTCAAGCAGGATGACCTCGTCGCCGGGGTCGATAGCAGCCATAAAGGCTGCATAAGAGGCATGAGTCAGACCATTGGTGATCAGGATTTCGTCGGCATCAACGTCAATCCTGTTGAAGCTCTTGAGCTTGGCCGCCAGCGCCTGACGAAGGCTGAGGGTTCCGCGAAAATCTCCATAATGCACAATGCCCGCATCAAGGGCGGCCTTCGCCGCCTCCTTGATATGCAGCGGCGTGTCGGCCCATGGACGGCCGACCTCCAGGCGGATCAGATCGGCGCCGTTTCGCGCCAGTTCTGACGCCTCCTGATACATGCCGAAGCTCTTCTTGGATCCGCTCGACAGACGTTGCGCAGGCCATTTCATGATCACTTTCCCCTCGATCAAATCGGCCAGCTCATAACGAGACCGGACCAACCGAACCCAAAATCGCGTGAATATGGTTATATAATTTCATTAGCCGCAATCAAGGACGATGCCAAAAAATATCTCTACAATCGCGTGATTTTGGTTATATTAATTTTAGATAAGGGAGGAAAGACCATGATGGCGAACACTATCCAACTCGGCAGACGGCTTTTGCTGCCTCTCATCGTGGTAGGCGTTATATCGCCAACTGGCGCAGCATCGGCGACGTCGCCCGAGTTGCAGACCTTGTTCACTGATTACGAGCGCTTCAGCACCACCCACCCCATCGAGACGGGCCGGTCCGATCAACCTTCAGCGCGCCTGCACTGGCCCATGGAAGCTCCGCAGGACTTGGCGGCGCGTACGGAGGCGCTGAAGGCGCTGAAAGAACGCCTTGGGTCGCCGCACATCAAAGCGCTGACGGGGGAAGACGCGCTCAACCGCGACTATATGGCTCGCCTGATCGACTGGCGGCTCGACGGCCTGGCGATGGACGAACATCGCTTCGCCTTCGTGGCGCACGACGGCTTCTACAATGTGCCCTACTATACGGCGCGCGGCCTTCGAACCCGCACCGAAGCTGAAGCCCAGGCTTGGATTGAGCGACTGACAGCCATTCCCGCCTATTTCGAGCAGCAGCAGGCCAATCTTCAGCGTGGGGTCGCAACGGGCTGGACGCATCCCGATATCGTCGTTCGCGTCGCCATGGATGTTCTGGGCGCTCAGACCCGGCGCGCTATCGAAGATGACGCACTGCTCGCTCCATTGGAGCACCTGGCCTCGACCATTCCGGAGCGACGACGCCGAGACCTTCGCCTCGCAGCCATAGCGGCTCTGCGTGATCATGTTCGGCCCGCCCAACTCTCGGCCCTGGCCTACATCGAGGGTCCCTATCGGGCAGCCGCCCGCCCAGCACTTGGCATCAACACCGTACCAAACGGCCGGGCCTATTACGATTTCCTGCTCAGCTATTACACGACCACCGACATGACGGCTGAGCAGACCCACGCATTGGGCCTGTCCGAAGTCGCGCGGATCCGCAAGGAGATGGACGCGGTCATCGCCGAAACGGGCTTCCAGGGCGATTTCGCGGCTTGGCTGGAATTTCTCAGAACCGATCCTCAGTTCTACGCCACATCACGGCAGGCTCTGCTGGACCAGGCCGCCATCATCGCCAAACGCATCGATGGCGTCCTGCCCGCCTGGTTCTCTCAACTCCCTCGCCAACCCTTTGCTGTGGAAGCCGTGCCTCTGGATGTAGAAGAGAACTACACCACGGCCCGCTACGGCGGCGGGGACTTCGCGGCGGGACAGCCCGGCCGCTTTCTGGTCAACACCTCCCATCTGGACCAGCGCCCCCTGTATGAATTGCCCGCTCTAGCCCTTCATGAAGCGGCCCCGGGCCACCACACCCATATGGCGCTGGCGAAAGAAAACCCGGAACTGCCCAGCTTCCGCCAAGCGCGCGACATGCTGGCCTATCGCGAAGGCTGGGCCTTGTACGCGGAGCGACTCGGCCACGAGATGGGCGTCTATCGCAGCCCCTACGAACGCTTTGGCAGCCTGTCGACCGAGATGTGGCGCGCCTGCCGGATGGTGGTCGATACGGGAATTCACGCCCTTGGCTGGACCTATGAACAGGCCCGAGCGTGTTTCACTGAGAACTCCGCTCTGGCGGACATCAACATCGACACCGAGTTGGCTCGCTACATCGGCGCTCCCGCCGGAGCGGTAGCCTATAAAGTCGGCGAGTTGAAAATCATCGACCTAAGACGCCGCGCCGAAACGGCCCTGGGCGAAGCGTTCGACATTCGCGCCTACCACGACCTTATCCTTCAGCAGGGTCAACTGCCGCTCGACCAGCTTGAAGCCGTCGTCAACGATTGGATCGCTCTCAAGCAAGCCTCTTAACCACCGAAGATGAACGACTCAGGCTCAGAACTCATAATCAGAAGAACAAGTGACATTCTCCATGGCAGAGAACCTAATAATGACAAAGGGTTACACCTCAGGCTTCAAGGTGTATTTACACCCAAGACACGCATACCTGACGGGTCAGGCGATGCGGTGGACGGAAACCTACGGCCAGACCTGTTCCCTGTACTGATGGTTCATCAACGCCAGAGAAGAAAAACGACGCCAGTCGGCATTCTCGCGCCAGACCTTTGCCAACGCCTCGAGCAGATGCTCTTCGTCCTCCTGATCATGGAGGGGTGTGGGCGTGATGCGCAGCCGCTCGGTCCCGCGCGGCACGGTGGGGAAGTTGACTGGCTGGATATAGACCCCGTGCTCATCCATCAGGGCGTCCGTCACCGCCCGCGCCGTAGCCGCGTCGCCGATCATCACCGGCAGGATGTGGCTGGGGCTGGGTAGGACCGGCAGGCCCAGTCGCTGCATCCCCGTCTTGATCGAGGCGGCGCGCGCGGCCAGAGCCCGGCGCGGCGCGCCGTCGGCCTTCAAATGCCGCAAAGCCGCCCGCACCCCGGCCACAACCGAGGGCGGCAGGGCGGTGCTGAAGATGAAGCCCGGCGCGTGACTGCGCACGAAATCGACCGCCGCCGCATCGCCCGCCACGTAGCCGCCCATGGCGCCGAACCCCTTGCTGAGGGTGCCCTGGATCATGCTGATGCGGCGCGACTGGCCGTCGCGTTCGGCCACGCCGGCGCCGCGCGCGCCGTACAGGCCCACGGCGTGGACCTCGTCCAGATAGGTGAAGGCGCCGTGTTTTTCGGCCACGTCGCAGATGGCAGCGATGGGAGCGAAGTCGCCGTCCATCGAATAGCAGCTCTCGAAGCAGACCAGCTTGGGCCGATAGCGGCAGACCCCGCTCATCAGCCGGTCCAGGTCGCGCCAGTCGTTGTGGGCGAAGATGTGCTTTTCCACGCCCGAGCGGCGCATGCCCTCGATCATGGAGGCGTGGTTCAGGGCGTCGGAAAAGATCACCGCGCCCGGCAGGCGCGAGGCCAGCGTCGAAAGGGCCGCGTCATTGGCCGCATAGCCCGAAGTGAATAGCAGCGCCGCCTCCTTGCCGTGCAGATCGGCCAGATCGCGTTCCAGCAGGACGTGCTCGTGACTGGTGCCCGAGATGTTGCGGGTGCCGCCCGCGCCCGCGCCATAAGTGCGGATCGCATTTTGCGCCGCCTCGACCACCTCGGGATGGACGCCCATCGACAGATAGTCGTTCGAGCACCAGATGGTGATGGTCCGCCCGCGCCGATGATCCCAGGCGTAGGGCGCGCCTTTCGACAGCCGCTCCAGATCGGCGAAGACGCGATACCGGCCCTCCTGCTTCAGGTCGTCCAGATCGCGGCTGAAGAAGTCGGCGAAATCGAAAGCGCCCATGACATCAAATCCCATCACAGGACGGGCGGCGACATTGCCATCCCGCCGGGGGCGTGACACCTAGCGCTGCATTGGCTGGGCCATTCCGGCCACTTTGGAAAGAAGCCCCAGACCATTGCTGAAGCGCGCCCAGCTGGACTCCGTCCAGGCCTTCATGGACCACCCGGCCCAGTCCGGCCTGCCCCTGCACGCCCGCATCCAGCGCGCCGTGCGCCAGTTGATCGTCGAGCGGTCGCTGACGGCGGGGCGGCCCCTGCCCTCGTCGCGCACTCTGGCCCGGTCGCTGGGCGTGTCGCGCGATACGGTCGAGACGGCCTATGCCCAGCTTCACGCCGAGGGTTTCATCGAGCGGCGCGTCGGCAGCGGCAGCTTCGTCTGCGAACTGACCGAACTGGGCCTGAAGCGCGGGGTGCTGCGCCCGGCGGGTCGCCGTCCCGCCCTGCAACCCGCAACGGCGCCGACCCTGAGCAGGCGCGGACAGGCGATGGCCGACAGCGGCCGTTTGCGCGACCCCTACGCCCCGCTGGCCTTCTCGCCCGGCGTACCGGAGACGCGGCTGTTTCCCTTTGCTCAGTGGGACCGGCTGCACCGCCTGACCCTACGCGAGGAAGGCGCCGCCGCCCTGCATCACGGCGATCCGCAGGGGCATCCGCGCCTTCGCCGCGCCATCGCCGAATACGCCAATCTGGAGCGCGGGGCGCGCGCCGATCCCGACCAGATACTGGTCCTGACCAGTTCGCAGCAGGCCCTGTCCCTGTGCGCGCGGGTGCTGGCCGATCCCGGCGACGGCGTCTTCATCGAAGACCCGGCCTATCAGGGCGCCGCCAAGGCGATAGACGCGGCGGGTCTGAAGCGCCTGCCCGTGGCGGTCGATGCGCAGGGGCTGCGCACCGACGACCTGCTGGCCCGGCGTGAGGACGGGCGGGCGGTCTTCGTCACCCCCTCGCATCAGTTTCCAACAGGCCGCACCCTGTCGCTGGACCGGCGTCTGGCCCTGATCCAGTGGGCGGCGGATCATGACGCCTGGATTCTGGAAGACGATTACGACAGCGAGTTTCACTACGCCGGGCGGCCGACCGCCTGTGTGCAGGGTTTGGACCCGCACGACCGGACCCTGTATCTGGGCACCTTCACCAAATCGCTGTTTCCGGGGCTGAGGCTGGCCTATCTGATCCTGCCGCGCCGGCTGGTCGAGCCGATGGTCGCGGCCCGCAGCCTGATGGACGGCTTCACCGCCTCGGTGTCCCAGTTGACGCTGGCGCGCTTCATCGAGGACGGCCGGTTCGGCGCCTATGTCCGCACCATGCGCGGCGTCTATGAGGAACGGCTGGATGCGCTGGAGGCGGCGGTTACGGCGCGTCTGTCCCACGTCGTCACGCCCGACCGGCCCGCCGGAGGGCTGCAGATGCCCTGTTTTCTCAAGGACGGTTTCAACGAGGCCGAGACGGTGCGCGCGGCCCGGCGCGTGGGCGTCCACCTGACCGGCCTGACGCCCCTGCACGACGCAGGCGCAGGCCGTCCCGGCTGGCTGATGGGCTTCGCCGCCTCGACCCCGGCCGAGATCGACGCCGCCGTCGGTCGGCTGGCGAAGCTGTTCCCCGCGTGATCGACGCTTACAAAGCGGTCTGACGATCTGCGCCGACGTGGCGGGGAATGGCCGGGGCGGCGCTGGCTAGGGTGCAGAGGTCGGCGGTGAGCCGACGCCGTGAAAGCTTCCGTCCCTTGCCTGCCCTCGCCCTGTTCCCGACCGACCAGCCGGGCCGCCGATCCGACCACGGCGGCGGCCGGATACGCGTCTCCCTGAGCGCCGTCGCCGCCAACTATCGCGCCATGCGGGACAGGATCGCGCCCGCCGCCTGTGCCGCCGTGGTCAAGGCCGACGCCTATGGTCTAGGCGCGGCCCGCATCGCGCCCGCCCTCTATGACGCCGGATGCCGCGCCTTCTTCGTCGCCCATCTGTTCGAGGCGGTGGATCTGCGCCGCGTCCTGCCCGCCGACGCCGAGTTGTTCGTGCTGAACGGTCTGGCGCCGGGCGCCGAATACGCCGCCCTCGCCGCCGGAGCGATCCCGGTGCTGAACAGCCGCGAACAGATGGAGGACTGGGCGCGTCTGGGCCGGGCGGTCGGGCGGCCGCTGGCGGCGGCGATCCAGTTCGACACCGGCATGTCGCGGCTGGGCCTGCCGGCCGGGGACGCCGCCTTCGCCTTCGACCCAGAGGGCCCGATCCGCTGGATCGAACCGCGCCTGATCCTCAGCCACCTGGCCGTCGCCGACACGCCCGGCCATGCGGGCAATGCACGGCAACGTCAGGCCTTCGAGCGCATTCTGGCCCACGCGCGGCCGGGCGTTCCGCGTTCGCTGGCCAACTCGGCCGGTTGCTGGCTGGGCGAAGACTATCACTATGACGTGTGCCGGGTCGGGGCCGCCCTGTTCGGTCTGGACGCCTCGCCCTCGGCCAAGGCCATGCAGCCGGTGGTCGAGGTGACGGGCCGCGTCATCCAGACACGCGCCGTGCCTGCGGGCGCGGGGGTCGGCTACGGCTGGGCCGTCACGGCGGCGAAGGGAATGCGTCTGGCCACCATCGGCGTGGGCTATGCTGACGGCTGGCCGCGTCAGTTGTCGGCCACCGGCGGCGCAGCATTCGAGGGGCGGTTGCTGCCCTTCGTCGGGCGCATCTCGATGGACAGTCTGGTCGTGGACATCAGCGACCTGCCGCCCGATGCGTTGAAAGCGGGCGATCAGCTCGAACTTCTGGGCCCCAATCGCACGCCGGAACAACTGGCTCGGGACGGCGCGACCATCGACTATGAAGTCATCGCGCGGCTGGGCCGCCGCCTGTGTCGGGAGTATGTTTCGTGACCCTTTCGCCTGAAAACCTCGAACGCTTCGGTGCTGACCCGCGCGAGCGGTTCGCCGCCAATCTGGCGCTGGTCCATCGCCGCATCGCCGCCGCCTGCGAACAGGTCGGACGGCCGATCGACAGCGTGCGTCTGTTGCCGATCACCAAGACGGTTCCGGCCGAGATCCTGCGTCTGGCCTGGGCCGCGGGCGTCACCGACTTCGGCGAGAACAAGCTACAGGAGGCCCGCGACAAGGCCGAGGCCATGGCCGACCTGTCGATGCGCTGGCACGTCGTCGGCCACCTGCAATCGAACAAGGTCAAATACCTGACCCGTCTGGCCGACGAGTTTCATGCGCTGGACAGTCTCAAGCTGGCCGAGGTGCTGAACAAGCGGCTGGAGACCGACGGCCGCGACATGAAGGTCTATGTCCAGGTCAACACCTCGGGCGAGGAGAGCAAGTTCGGTCTGCATCCCGATGATGCCCTGGACTTCATCGAACGGCTGGAAGCCTTTCCCCGGCTAAAGCCGCAGGGGCTGATGACGCTGGCGGTTTTCAGCGAGGACCCGGACAGGGTGCGGCCCTGCTTCACCCTGTTGCGGTCCCTGCGCGACATGGCCGAGCGCATCGATGCGCGGATCACCGGCCTGTCGATGGGCATGACCGGCGACTACGAACTGGCCGTGCGCGAAGGCGCGACCGTGGTCCGCGTCGGCCAGGCCATCTTCGGCCCGCGCCCGACGCCGAACGGGCACTACTGGCCAGGTCTGGCCTGAGCTGACTTGCCCTGAGCCGACTGGGCCTGAGCCGACTGGGCCTGACTTTCCTCCACTCCCCGGAGTAACCGCGTGACCATTCCCTTCATCGATCTTCTCAGCCAGCGCCGCCGCATCGGCGCGACCATCGACGCCGCCCTGCTGGAGGTCGCCGCCAGCGGCCAGTACATCATGGGTCCGGCGGTCGGCGCCTTCGAACACGCCCTGTGCGACTTCGGACAGGCGCCGCACACCCTTTCCTGCTCCAACGGGACGGATGCACTGGTGCTGCTGATGATGGCGTGGGACGTGGGGCCGGGAGACGCCGTCTTCTGCCCCGCCTTCACCTTTGCGGCTACGGCCGAGGTGGTGGCGCTGGCGGGCGCCACGCCCGTCTTCATCGACATCCGTCCCGACACCTGGACGATCGACCCCGACCACCTGCGCGCCGCCGTCGAGGCGGTCGAGCGCGAGGGCGTGCTGAAACCCCGCGCCGTCATCGCCGTGGACCTGTTCGGCCAGCCCGCAGACTATCCCGCCCTGTCGGCAATCACGCAGCAATACGGCATTAAGCTGATCGCGGATTCGGCTCAGGGGTTCGGCTGCACCCTGAACGGCCAGCACCCCATCCACTGGGCCGACGCCACGACGTTGAGCTTCTTTCCGGCCAAGCCGCTGGGCGCCTATGGCGACGGCGGGGCCGTGCTGATGAAGGAGGCGGCCCTGATGGATCACCTCGTCTCCTTACGCGTCCACGGTCAGGCGACGGCGGCGGATCCAGCGGCGCAGGGCTTCGCCCACGACCCGAAATACCTGAACCCGCGTCTGGGTATGAACGGACGGCTGGACACGCTGCAGGCCGCCGTCCTGCTGGAGAAGCTGAAGATCTTCCCGGACGAGATCGAGCGCCGCAACCGCATCGCCGAGCACTATGTGCAGGGGCTTGCCGGTCATGTGGCGGCGACGCCGGTGGTCATTCCCGGCGGCCGGTCGGTCTGGGCCCAGTTCACCGTCGAGCATGACGATCGCGACGCCCTGGCCGCCCATCTGAAGGCTGAAGGCGTGCCCACCGCCGTCTATTACCCGATCCCCCTGCACCGCCAGCCCGCCTATCGCCAACACCCGGTCGGCCCCGGCGGTCTGGCCGTGACCGAGGCCAAGGCGGAACGGGTCATCAGCCTGCCGATGAGCGCCTATCTGGACGAGGCCGTGCAGGATCGGGTGATCGCCGCCGTCGCCAGCTTCGACTGAGGGCTTTTAGCCCTCGGTCAGGCGCATCTCGAAGGCGCCCGCCGCCTGGGTCCGCAGCAGAACGGTCTGGACCCCGGCGGTGGCGCGGGCGGCGGCCTCGGCCAGCCCCTCGCCGCGCATCAGCCAGCCGGTCAGATAGGCGGTGAACAGGTCGCCCGTGCCGCTGGGCCGGATCGGGATGCGGGGGATGGAGGTGCGATGGGCGACGCCGCCCTCGACGGCCACCGTCTCGACCTCGCCTGGCGCGGTGTCGGTCAGGACGCAGCCCGTCACCACTGTCCGCCCCGTGCCGCGCGCGCTCAGGATGCGCGTCGCCTCGATCACCCCCGCGACCGTATCAGGCCGTTCGCCGACCAGTCGGCCCAGTTCGAACTGGTTGGGGGTGATGATGTCGGCCATCGGCGTCAGCGCGTCGCGGAACTGTTCGATCAGGCCCTCGGCGACGAAGACGCCCAGATCATCGTCGCCGATCACCGGGTCGCAGATGTGCAGCAGGGCCGGATTCTCCGCCTTCCAGCGCCGCAGGAAGCCCGCCGTCGCCGCCGCATTGGCGGCTGAGCCCATATAGCCCGTGACCACCGCCCCGGCCGTCATCGGCAGGTCGCGCTCCTCGACCCCCAGCAGCAGGTCGGCGACCAGCTCCGTCTCCAGAATCCGGCCGCGCATGGTGGGATAGTGCGGGTGATTGGACAGCAGGGTGGTCGGCACCCCCGCCACCTCCAGCCCCATGGCCTGCATCGGCTGGACCGCCGCGCTGTTGCCGACATGGCCGTAGACGACCTGGCTCTGAATCGAGATGACCCGCACGCGCCTTCAGAACCTCCTTAGGCGGGCGTCAGCGCCGGTCCGGCGATCGGCCAGGCCCGCGTCAGTTCTCTTGCCTGCGCCTTCACCGCCGCGCTGTCGAGATCGCCGTCTCGCAGGCCTTTGAGGATGGTCAGGATCATGCCGCCGACCGTGCGGAACGCCTCGGCGTCGAACCCGCGCGAGGTCGAGGACGGCGAACCCAGCCGCAGCCCCGACGTCACCATGGGCGAGGCCGTGTCATAGGGGACCGAGTTCTTGTTGGCGATCAGGCCGTGATCCTCCAGCGCCTCGACCGCCGCCTTGCCGGTCAGGCCGAAGGGGCGCAGGTCGACCAGCACCAGATGGCAGTCCGTTCCGCCCGACACGAGGCGCAGGCCTCCGTCCGCCAGCGTCTGGCCTAGCACGCGGGCGTTCTCGATCACCGCCCTGGAGTATTCAACGAAATCGGGCTGAAGCGCCTCGTGGAAGGCCGCCGCCTTGCCGGCGATGACGTGCATCAGCGGCCCCCCTTGCGTGCCGGGGAAGACCGCCTTGTCGATGCGCCGCGCCAGTTCCGCGTCGTTGCACAGGATCAGGCCGCCGCGCGGGCCGCGCAGAGTCTTGTGCGTGGTCGAGGTGGTGACATGAGCGTGCGGCGTCGGATTGGGATAGAGGCCCGCCGCGATCAGCCCGGCGTAGTGGGCCACATCGGCCACCAGCCAGGCGCCGACCCTGTCCGCGATCTGGCGCATCCGGGCGAAGTCGATGCGGCGCGGATAGGCCGAGCCGCCTGCATAGATCAGGCGCGGCCGATCCTGAAGGACGCGCCGTTCCATGTCGTCATAGTCGATCAGGTCGTCGTCCTCGCGCACCCGATAGGCGCTGACCTCGAACCACTGGCCCGACAGGCTGACCGGCGAGCCGTGCGTCAGGTGACCGCCGCAGGCCAGGTCCAGCCCCATGATGCGGTCGCCCGGCTTGATCAGGGCGAACAGCACGGCCAGATTGGCGTTGACGCCCGAGTGCGGCTGGACGTTGGCGTAGGCCGTGTCGAACAGGGTGCAGGCGCGCTCGATGGCAAGCTTCTCGGCGATGTCGACCGCCTCGCACCCGCCGTAGTAGCGGCGGCCCGGATAACCCTCAGCGTATTTGTTGGTCAGGACCGAGCCCTGCGCCTGACGCACGGCGGCGCTGACGATGTTCTCGGACGCGATTAATTCGATGCTGTCCTGCTGGCGCTGGCGCTCCTGCATCAGGGCTTGGGCCAGTTGCGGGTCCAGAGCCCACGTCGCAAGGTCGGAAGTCATGCCGTCTCCGTCTGACAAAAAGAGGCGGGCGGCTTGACGAGAGGGAGGCCGCCCGCCCAGCGGCCGCGCTTCGGGGGAAGAAGCGTAGCCGAACAGATCACCCGCGCAGGGCCGAGAGATCCGCGCCGTGATTGATGTGGTACACGGCGCCGTCGATGACGAAGGCGGGCACCGACTTGACGCCGGCGGCCTCGGCCTCCGCCAGGCGCTCGGACGTCTCTCCAAGATGCACCACTTCAACGGCGTAGGCGGCCGGGTCCAGGGCGCCCGCGAAGCCCCTCTCGGCATCAAGGCAGACGGTGCATCCTGCGTGATAGAAAACAGCTTTCCCGGACATGACGCTTTCTCGTGTTTCTGGTCCCGCAGCGGTGTTGCTGAATGGGAGAGCGGCTGGGATAACCGGCGAAACGGCCCCGTGATAAGTGCCGCTATTTCGAAACCTGATAGGCCGGATTATGGCGCGCAGCACCGTCGTCATTGAACTGATAGAAGACGCCTCCAGGCCCATCTTCATCAACCTGGCGGAATCGATCATCCGCGAGATTGAACGTGGCCGGCTCAAGCCTGGAGATCGCCTCCCGGGGACGAGGGCTCTCGCTGGGACGCTCGGCGTGCACCGGAATACGGTCGACGCCGCCTATCAGGAGCTGGTGCTTCAGGCCTGGCTGGTTTCCGAGGCGTCCCGCGGCACATTTGTCGCAAGGGACCTGCCGGACCTGGGCGCCCGAAGCTGGGCAGGGCATGCCAAAGCCCGGGCTGCACCGATCAAAGCGCGAACCGCTCTGCCTCCCCTGAAATTCTCCGACGGCGCGCCTGACGCCCGGCTGATGCCTGGCGCAGAACTGGCGCGCGCCTTCCGCCGCGCCGTGTCCGCCTCAGGGCTGAGAATGCTGACGGGATATGGCGATCCTCGCGGCGCAGCGCCCCTGCGATCGGCCCTCGCCCGCTATCTGTCTTCGGAACGCGGCCTGATTGTCGGCGCCGACGACATCCTGGTCACGCGTGGGAGTCAGATGGCGCTCTTCCTCGTGGCGGGCGCCGCTCTCAGGCCAGGTGAAGCGGTCGCCGTCGAAGACCCGGGCTATCCCATGGCCTGGAAGTCATTTCGCGCCGCGGGCGCCCGCGTCGTGGGCGCTCCTGTGGACGGCCTGGGTCTGGATATCGACCGCCTGGAGAGCCTGCTCGACCAGGACCCGGGGATCCGCGCGATCTATCTGACGCCGCATCACCAGTATCCCACCACCGTGACTCTTGGCGCAGGGCGCCGCCTGCGGCTCTTCGACATTGCGCGCCGGCGCCGACTGACGCTGATCGAAGACGACTATGACCACGAATACCGTTTCGAAGGCCGGCCGGTTCTGCCCATGGCGGCGCGTGCGCAGGCTGAAGACCGGATAATACACATCGGTTCGGTGTCAAAACTGCTCGCTCCTGCCTTGAGGATAGGCTACGCCACCGGAACCTCCGCCTTGTTGGAAAGAATGAAAGATCTGCGCGAAGCGATTGATCGTCAAGGCGATGTCCTCCTGGAAACCGCTCTCGCCAAGCTGATCGACGAAGGCGATCTCGGCCGTCACGCCCGCAAGGCGAGAAAGGTCTACGAACAGCGCCGCGACCACCTGGCGGATGAACTCACTGCACGGCTCGGCGACGCCGTCGCCTTCGATCGTCCCGCAGGGGGACTGGCTCTCTGGGTGAAAGTTCATCCGTCGATCAACGCCTCGGCCTGGGCCGCCGCCGCGGAGGGCTCGGGTCTCTTGCTGACACATGGCGGCCAGCTTTGCCTGGAAGAGGATGGCCAAATGAACGCCTTCCGGCTCGGCTTCGCCAGCCTCGACGATGCCGAGCTCAGACGCGCCGTCAAACTCCTGGAGACCTCCAGGCCCGTCTAGCGATCCAGTGGCCTTCAGAACCGGAGGATCGCGCCCATCCCGCTTCATGCCCCCGTCGTGAGCTGATGTCTCGAGGGTTGACTGGTTCATGTCCTGACGAACCTTCGTCAGGGAACCCGCGCTACGTCGGCGACCTGATGAGATCGACAGAACCGTCCAAGGCCGGGCGTCGACCCAACGATCACCCAAGCCGGTTCAACAACTCGATACAGCCGCCGAGCCTCGACACGTCGAGTCCGCCAAGCTCGGCCTTCCATTTGGAAGTCCGAGACTGAGTGATGCCGAATCAATCGTTAGGCAGGAAAACGGGCAACTTCCGGTTCCCCTAAAATCAATGACTTCGTCGGCGGGATTGTTGTTTCGGTGCGAAGGTAGCGCTGTCCGGTCGACATGAGCGAATGCGGAACACGCTGCCACATGCCATCGCCTAAGAGTGCTTAGCCAAATAGAAATAGTGCTATTGATTCTGATAATCGTTCGCATTAAAGGCGAGGCCTCTTTCAAACGGGGTGCCGCCTATGCGTTCGCTATTGATGATTTCCGCCGGGGCCGCGGCTCTTGGGGCCGCCTTGCCGGCCAGCGCGGAGGACGGGTTTGAGATCGACCTGAATCAACCGGTGCGGGTGGCTCCGGTCACCGTCGTCGGCACTCGCACCGAACGACGCGTCGACGAGGTGCCCGCCAGCGTCAGCGTCATCACCGCAAAAGACATCGAGACCAACCTCGTCACGGACATCAAGGACCTGATCCGGTTCGAGCCGGGCGTTAGCGTTCCGACCAGTCCGGCCCGCTTCTCGGCAGCCCTGTCGGGCGCCGGGCGGGACGGCAATTCGGGTTTCACCATCCGCGGCATGGGCGGCAACCGCGTCCTGATCGTCCAGGACGGCGTGAGGGTGCCGGACGGCTTCGCCTTCGGCGCCCAGGCGGTCGGACGCGGCGGCTATAATGACTTGGATCTGGTCAAGTCGGTCGAGATTCTGCGCGGTCCGGCTTCGGCTCTGTATGGCTCGGATGGCATCGCCGGGGCGGTCAGCTTCACCTCGAAGGACCCGACCGACTTCATCGAGGCGGGCCGCAGCTTCGGCGCCCGTGCGCGGGTCGGCTACAGTTCGGCTGATGAGGGCTGGACCGAAGGCCTGGCCCTGGCCGGGCGCAGCGGCGCCCTGTCGGGTCTGCTGGCCTACACCCGCCGCGACGCTCAAGAGACCGAGAACAGGGCTGAGACCGGCGGCGTCGGCGCGGCCCGAACCCAGCCCAATCCCCAGGACTTCGCCTCCAACGCCGTGTTGGCCAAGCTGGTCTGGGATGTGAATGACCATCACACCTTGCGCCTGACCTACGATCACTTCGATCAGGACATGGATGGCGAGGCGCTGAGCAGTTATTCGGCCACGGTCGTCGGCTTGACGGCTCATGACGAGACCCGGCGCGATCGCGTCAGCCTCGACTGGCGTTTCGATGATGTTTTGGGTCTGGATTCGGGCTCTGTGGCCGCGTTCTGGCAGGATTCGACCACGCGCCAGTTCACCTATGAGGACCGTACGCCTGCGGTCGATCGCACGCGCGACGTGACGTTCGACAACGCCGTCTGGGGCTTGGCGGCGCAGGGCTCCAGAAGCTTCGGCGGCGAGGCCGTTCGTCACCGGGTCACCTTCGGCGCCGACTGGTCGCGCACCACCCAGGAAGGCATCCGCGATGGCACGGTCCCGCCCATGGGCGAGCCTTTCCCCGCCCGGCCTTTCCCCAAGACCGAGTTCGACCTGGCGGGCCTGTTCATCCAGGACGAGATCGATCTGCTGGGCGGCCGCCTCAGCATCATCCCGGCCCTGCGCTATGATTGGTACGAGCTGACGCCGCAGGCCGACGCCCTGTTCCCGGCCCCGGCCGAGGGGCAGAGCGACAGCCATCTGTCGCCCAAGATCGGCGCCATCTACTGGGCCGACGATCATTTCGGCGTCTTCGCCAACTACGCCCAGGGCTTCAAGGCGCCCTCCCCGATGCAGGTGAACAACTTCTTCGCCAACCCGGTGTTCGGCTATGAGTCCATTCCGAACCCCGACCTGAAGCCCGAAACCAGCGAGAGCATCGAGGGCGGTTTCCGCTTCCGCAATCTGGAGGCCTTCGGCGGCGCCCTTTCGCTGCAGGCCACGGCCTTCCGCACGGAATACGACGACTTCATCAATCAGGTCGTGGTGAGCGGGACCGGCGTGCCGGGCGTCGATCCGCTGATCTATCAGTACGTCAACCTGACCAAGGTCGAGATCTGGGGCCTGGAAGCGCGCGGCGACATTCACTGGGACAACGGCTTTTCGACCATCGTCGCCGCCTCCTTCGCCAACGGCGAACAGGAGACGGAAGGCGAACGCGGCGCCCTGACCAGCGTCGATCCGATCAAGCTGGTCGGCGGGCTGAACTACGCCGCCCCCTCGGGCGTCTGGGGCGGAAGCGCCACGGTCACCTGGTCGGACCGCAAGTCGAACCACGAATGCGGCGGCGGTCTGTGCTGGCCGGGCGAGCGCTTCACCCTGCTGGACGTCACCGCCTTTTGGAACGTGACCGAACGGGCCACTCTGCGCGCCGGCGCCTTCAACGTCTTTGACGAGAAATACGCCTGGTGGAGCGACGTGCGCGGCCTGAACAGCCCGGCCGTCGGCGCCCGACCGGCGACGCTGGACGCCTTTACCCAGCCCGGCCGCAACTTCGGCGTGTCTCTGAGCGTGCGCCTGTGAGCTCGACCATGCCCCGGAAGCGTCAGTTGAAACCCCGTCCTTCGCAAACCAATGGACCCCCCATGCGCGCAATCTTGATCGCGGCCGCCCTTCTGACCGGCGCCCCGGCTGTCCAGGCGTTGCCCGCCTCGCCGGCGACAGGCCAGACCCAGCCGCCCGCCAGCGCCTTTGAACAGGACCGTCAGGCCATCCTGGCCCAGGTCGGCGATTATCGCGTGCGTTTCGACATGCGCGAGACGGTTGGCCTGCAGGCGGACTATCAGCCGCTCGAGCCCAAGCGGTCTGGCGGCACCGAGATCGTGCGTATCGTCTACGACACCGGCGATCGCATCAGCCTTCAGCACATCCTGGTCATGTATCACCAGGGCCAGACCATACTGGTCAAACACTGGCGTCAGGACTGGGCCTATCAGCCAGAGACCGTGCTGACCTACGCCGGACCGAACCAGTGGACCCTGACTCCTGTGTCGGCCGAAGAGCGTCGCGGCGCCTGGTCCCAGACTGTCTGGCAAACGGACGATTCGCCTCGCTATGGCGGCGTCGGACGTTGGAGCTACGACAATGGCATGACCGTGTGGACGTCCGGCCCGACCTGGCGTCCGCTGGCCCGTCGCGACGCCGTGCGCAACCCGGTCTATGACCGTTATCTTGGGACCAATCGCCACGTTATCCGTCCGGGCGGCTGGGTCCACATTCAAGACAACGTCAAGATGACTGGGCGTAACGGCGGTGGTCCTCAGGCCGTGGTTCAGGAAGACGTGGTCAACACCTATGACGCCTCGACGGCCTTCGAGCCCAAGCCCGGCGACGACTATTGGGCCGCGACCAAAGACTACTGGGCTGAGGTCCGCGCCGCATGGGACGCCGTGATCGCACGTGAGGGAGGCGTCCATGTTCAGGAGGTCGCCGAAACCGGCGCCGTCACCAGCGCCCCTCTGATGGATCTGGCGGACCAGATCAATGCAGGGACATTGACTGCCCAAGCTGCTGTAGAGCGCGGACGCGCCCTGATCGCCGACGCAACCCGGCGTTAAGCACCTCTTCCGCGTATCGTGCCGGTCCGGGTGAAGCAGCGTCTGATTTGGGTCGCCTAGCTCTGCAGCGCATAAATCAAGTCCGTCCCGGACACGAGCGGGGGCCCAAGATCGGGCGGGGGGCCATGACCCGACGGCCCCCCCTGCTTTCCCAGCCCTTATAGGCAATCGCGGATTCACCAGTCTGATTGTGATTAACTAGGCTGATTTCGGCATGAAACCTACGGACCGAAATCGCCCCCAAGCGAGTCCCCAGCCGGTTCTTGAGCCGGTGACAGCATTCTAAGAAACTCCTCGGCCAGACGC
The DNA here is from genome assembly GCF_000635915.2 of Brevundimonas naejangsanensis. Lineage (NCBI taxonomy): Bacteria > Pseudomonadati > Pseudomonadota > Alphaproteobacteria > Caulobacterales > Caulobacteraceae > Brevundimonas > Brevundimonas naejangsanensis. Next base: position 690,375 of record NZ_CP015614.1, on the reverse strand, counting down.
GACGGCTTGACGCTGCTGGACACCACGAAGGCGTGTTCATGCAGAATGTCTGGATTGAACCGACCCAGCACGGTTTGATCCCGCACATAGGCCTGCGCCAGTCGTTCGTTGACGATAGCCACGCCGACGCCGCGCGCAGCCAGGGCGCAAGACGAGGCCACCGTGTGGGTTTCAACGCATGTCAGGGCCGTGCTGGATGATCTGGATCGCGGCGAATGCCCGACCGTCCTGCAGACGTCGGATGGTCTGCCCTGGACGCCGCCCGGCAACGGCCTGGATAGCGGCGTGAGGCGCGCCCGCCTTGAGGCGGATGAGGCGGCGAAACGGTCTGGCAGGTCCAGCGCCGGCCTTGAGGGTCTGCGCTTCCACGATCTGCGCGGCACGGCCGCCACCAACTCGTCCGTGCAGGCCTGCCGCTGGATGATGTCGCCACGATCCTGGGCTGAGAGTTCAACCGCGTGAAGGAGATCGCGCGGCCTTATGTAACGGGAGAGGCCATCGGCCTGAGCACGATCGCGCGGCTCCAGGAGACCCGGAACAGAAGATCAACTGTAAAACCCGATGTAAAACCTGAGCCCCGAAGGGGGCGCGTGATGCGCTCTACCCTTATCGGACGGTGGCTGGGGAACTAGGACTCGAACCTAGAATGACGGTACCAAAAACCGTAGTGTTACCATTACACCATTCCCCAGCGGTCCGGTGTTCCCGCCGGCGCAGTGCGTCCCGGCGAGGAGCGGTCAGATACGCCAAGGTTTCGGGGGATGCAACACCTGAAAAGGAAAGAATTTTCATCGGCCCAAGAGTTTTTTCCGGAGGCTCATTTACCCGCTTGCGAGGGCCGGTCGGCATGGCTATAAGCCCCCTCCTCGACGCAAGCGGCGGCCACGGCTCGTCTGATTGCGTAAAGTCGGAGTGTGGCTCAGTCTGGTAGAGCACCGCGTTCGGGACGCGGGGGTCGCAGGTTCGAATCCTGCCACTCCGACCATTTCTTTCTCTAATTGCGAAGTCAGAGCCGTCGCAAGGTCGCGCCCGCTGGCGCGCGGCTGCTAGGCTGGCGGCATGACCCAAGTTCTGACCCCCGCCGAAGTCGTCGCCTTCTGGACCGAGGCCGGCCCCGAAAAATGGTTCGCCAAGGACGCCGCCTTCGACCGCGCGTTCACTGAGTTGTGCCGCGACAGCCAATTCGCCGCCGCCGCGCGCCAGTTGGATGATTGGCTGGAGACGCCCGACGCCGCCCTGGCCCTGATCATCCTGCTGGACCAGTTGCCGCGAAACGCCTTTCGCGACACCGCCCACATGTTCGCAACCGACCCCCTGGCCGTCGCCTTCGCCAAGAAAGCGATTGAGCGCGGACATGATCGCCAGGTCGCGGCGGAACTGCGCCCCTTCATGCTGATGCCTCTGATGCACTCCGAGTCGTTGGAGGATCAGGACCACCTTCTGGCTCTGCTGGATGAAGCGACCGAAGCGCAGACGTACAAGTTCGCCGTGATTCATCGGGACATCATCGCCCGTTTCGGCCGCTTCCCGCACAGGAACGCCTGTCTGGGCCGCGTGACATCCGCAGAGGAGGCGGCCTTCCTCAGCGCAGGCGGCTTTTCCGGCTAGACGTCGATTGCTTTGCAGCAACGGCAAAGCTAAGGGCGGGCCGGTTTTTCACAATCGGCCTGTTCATCATGTATCGTTTCGCGCTCGCCCTGACGGCAACCTCGGCCCTGTTCGCCGTCTCGGCGTCCCCGGCTGAAGCGCAGATTTTCAACCGCCGATCCAACGCGGAAGCGGCTCAGGTCGTGAACGAAGCGCCGCGCTGCACCCAGAATCTGGGAACCGTGGCGATCGCCGAAACCCAGGGCGTCCTGTTCGAGCAGATGGGGCTGGGCGAGCCGACGGAACTGCTGCGCACCGTGATTCGCGATTCCGGCTGCTTCACCCTGATCGAGCGCGGCCCCGGGATGGATCTGGTCGAGCGCGAGCGCAGCCTGGGCGGCGCCGCGCGCGTCCGCACGGCCGACTTCGTCCTGGTCGCCGAACTGGCGAACCCCATCGAATCGACCGACAGCGACCGCAGGTCGGGTCTACTTGGCTCGCTGGCGGCGGTCGGCGGGCGCGCCCTGCTCACGGCCGGCCTGGCCGCAGCCACGGGCGGCGATCTGGGCGGAGGTCTCGGTGGTCTGGGCGGTCTAGGCGCCGAGGCCGGGCTTAATCCCTTGCAGATGCAGGCCATGAATGCGGCCATGAACATGGCCGGCAACGCCCTCGGCGGCCCGAAGGGCGCTCAGGCCGCCCCGGCCCAGGCGCTGAACGCCAATACGGTTGAGCGGATTCGCGACCTGAAAAAGGACATCGGTCGCGGCAAGGAAGACGCCCAGATCGTGTTTTCGCTGGCCAGCGTGCCTCTGGCTGAAACCGTCGGCACTACGCGCGCCGTGGCTAACAAGGACGAGTTGCGTCGCCTTCGTATCCGCGACAACCATTTCGGCGGCCGCGTCGGCGCCGGCTATGAAAGCCAGGATGAGGGGAAGGTGATCGCCCTGGCCCTGGTGCGCGGTTACGCCGATCTGGTGACCAGCCTTGGAGGCACGGGCGCGCAGACGCCGGACGTCACGCTCGCCAACCATGAGGCTGTGCGCGCCGCCGCCGCCGAGCGCGAGGCCGAAGCCGCTCGCAAGGCCGAGGCGGAACGCCGCGAGCAGGAGCGTCTCGATCGCGCGCGCGAAGAAGAACGACGCCGCCTGCGCGAAGAAATCCGGCGGGAAGACGAACTCCGTCGCCGCACCGACGCAGCGCAGAGCCTGGCCAGCCGTCAACTGGCCCTGCCGACGGTGCTGCGCAAGGCTCCAGACGGCGAGGCCATTCGCCCCCTGGCGGCGGGGGCGGCGGTGTTCCCGACTGGAAAGTCTGATGACCAATGGGTCGAGGTTCTGGACGCTGACGACAACATCGGCTGGCTGCCGCAGGACCGATTGGTCGACGCTCAATAAACAAGGTTCCCTTAGCTTCACCGTATTGCTACGGCGTTCGCGCCCGCCGCGTGTCGGCGCCAAGGGCCGTGAAGCTTGATAGCGAAACCAGGAGATCACGTTTTGAAGACCTATCTTATCGCCCCGGCCCTCGCCGTCTCGATCGCCGCCTTGGCCCTGCCGAGCGCATCCTTGGCCCAGGCGCGCAGCGGCGCGCAGCGCGCCCAGGACGCGCAGATGGCGCAGATCCCGCGCTGCCGGTCCAGCCTCGGCTCCATCACCATCACTGACGGCCAGTCCGACTATTGGCGCGAGCTGCAGCTGTCGCCGCCGCAGAGCCTGCTGCGCGTCGTGATCCAGCGTTCGGGCTGCTTCACCCTGGTCGATCGCGGCGCCGGCATGAGCGTCGCCCAGCGCGAACGCGAGATGGCCGCAGGCGGCGACCTGCAGCGCGGCTCCAACGTCGGCGGCGGCCAGGTGCGCGCGGCCGACTATGTGCTGGTCGGCGAAATCGCCAGCCAGAACGCCAACAGCGGCGGCAACGCCCTGGCCGGTCTGGCCGGCGCGGCGCTGGGCGGGCGCGCCGGCGCCCTCGTCGGCGGCCTGCGCACGCGCAGCATGGAAGCCAACACCGTCCTGTCGCTGACCAACGTCCGCACTTCGGAAACCGAGCTGGTGACCGAAGGTTACGCCTCCAAACGCGACCTGAGCTGGGGCGTCGGCGCCGCAGGCTTCGGCGCAGGCGCCCTGGGCGGCGGCAGCTATGAAAACACCGAGATCGGCCGCATCGTGGCCCAGTCCTTCATACAGGCCTACACCGACATGGTGACCCAGATGGGCGGCCTGGAAGGCGGCTCGGCGGCCCAGTCCGCCCCGATCCAGAGCTATACGGTCCAGACGGCGTCGACGCTGCGTTCGGCCCCGAACGGCGGCTCAGTCGTGCGCGCCCTGCCCGCCGGCCTGCGCCTCTATCCGACCGGCCAGCGCGACGGCGCCTGGTGGGAGGTCATGGACGACAACGACAACGTCGGCTGGGTCCAGAACGAACGCCTCGCGCCCGGCAAGTAACGGCCGAACGCTTAAAAACCGAGGGCGCCCGCTGATCCGTCAGCGGGCGTTTTCTCTTTTCTGTGAGCAAGAGAATCAGGCCCCTGCCCTCCGGAGAGAATCAGCGGCATCCTCATGGCATGAACGCCGCCGTCCAGATCGCAGACCTGCAAGCCCGCACGGCGGCCGCGCCCGCCGACCATCCCGAATGGCAGTATCTGAACCTGCTACGGGACATCCTCGACAACGGCGTGCGGCGTGACGACCGCACCGGCACGGGGACGCTGGGCGTCTTCGGCCGTCAGATGCGCTTCGACCTGTCCAAGGGCTTCCCCCTGCTGACGACGAAGAAGCTGCACACGCGGTCGATCTTTATCGAACTGCTGTGGTTCCTGCGCGGCGAGACCAACATCGCCTGGCTAAAGGACAACGGCGTCAGCATCTGGGACGAATGGGCCGACGCCGAGGGCGACCTCGGCCCCGTCTATGGCAAGCAGTGGCGCTCCTGGGCCGCCCCGAACGGCCAAAGCATCGACCAGATCAGCAAGCTGGTTCACGGCCTGAAGACCAACCCCAACAGCCGCCGCCACATCGTCAGCGCCTGGAACCCGGCCGACGTGGACGACATGGCCCTGCCCCCCTGCCACTGCCTGTTCCAGTTCTTCGTCGCCGATGGAAAGCTGAGCTGCCAGCTGTATCAACGCTCGGCCGACGTCTTCCTGGGCGTGCCCTTCAACATCGCCTCCTACGCGTTGCTGACGCACATGCTGGCCAAGGTCGTGGGGCTGGAGCCGGGCGACTTCGTCCACACCTTCGGCGACGCCCACCTGTATCTGAACCATCTGGAGCAGGCCGAGCTTCAACTCAGCCGCGCCCCCCTGCCCCTGCCGACCCTGAGCGTGGCGGACAAGACCGACCTGTTCGGCTTTGAGCTGTCGGACTTCGTGCTGAACGACTACCAATCCTGGCCGCACATCAAGGCCGCCGTCGCCGTCTGATCCCCGCATGAAGCTGACCGACCTGCAGGCGGATGTGCTGCGCATCTCCGACATCTACGCGCGCGAACACGCCATCAACCGCGACCGCGACTGGGCCCTGCTGAAGTTGCAGGAAGAGCTGGGCGAGCTGACCGCCGAGCACTTGCGCCTGACCCAAAGGGCGCGCGGCGCCGCCGATGCTCAGGCGCTGGCCGATGAAGCGGCGGACGTGTTGGGCATGCTGCTGATCTACTGCGACCGCGCCGGCGTCGACCTGAACGCCGCGATGCAGCGCAAATGGCTGAGCTGGCTGAACACCGAGGCTTGAAACTGCTCCAGCCGGACGCCTAACTCCTGCGGACGGGAGCGGCGTCGCGCGGCTCCCGATTCGCTTCGGAGAACCGCCTTGGCCCTGCCCCGCATCGCCCTCGTCGTCGCCCGCGGCCGTAATGGCGTCATCGGCCGGGACGGCGACCTGCCCTGGCGGCTGCGCTCGGACCTGCAGCGCTTCAAGGCGGTGACCATGGGCAAGCCCTGCATCATGGGCCGCAAGACCTGGGAGAGCCTGCCCCTGCGTCCCCTGCCTGATCGGCTGAACATCGTCCTGACCAAGGACGAATCCTACGCCGAGGCGGGCCTGGCCAAGGGCGCTGTTGTCTGTTCGACGCTGGACGAAGCCCTGTCGATCGCGCGCGAACAGGCCGCCGACGACGGCGTGGACGAGGTCTGCGTCATCGGCGGCACGGCCGTCTTCGCCGCCGCCCTGCCGCGCGCCAAACGCCTGTACATCACCGAAGTCGAGGCCGAGCCGGAGGGCGACGCCGTCTTCCCCGCCTTTGACGAAACCGCCTTCGTCCGCACCGCGTTTGAACCGCATGAGGCGGGCGAAAAGGACGAGCACGCCTTCGCCTTCACCGTTCTGGACCGCCGCTGAACCTCAGGAGGTCCTCGGGAACACGCCAATGAGATCATGCCCGGCGGGATATTCGAGCCCACCTGAGCCGAGACCCTAGCGCGCGATCGTCACGCTGACCGGGGCGCGGGCGGCGACAGCCTCGGCGGTGGAGCCCATCAGCCAGTTGACCAGCCCTTTGCGGTCGCCTGTGCCCACCACGATGTGATCCGCGCCCAGGGCGGCGGCGGCCGCGATCAGGGCGTCAGCCACGTCGTGCCCTTCGGTCGTGACCGCTTCAACCGACGGGCAATAACGCCGCGCCTCGGTCATCGACCGCATCAGAATGGCGTCCTGCTCCTCGGCCTTCCAGGCGCGAATGTCCGGGTGTCCGCTGGCCGAGCTGAGCGGATTGACCGCCACCAGCGCCAGTCTGGCGCCTTTCACCCTGGCGAACTGCGCCGCGATGCGCACGGCGCTTTCAGCGTGCGCGCTGCCGTCGATGCCGCAGACGACCACGGCTTGTTCCTGCTCAGCCATCATGGCCTCCCTCTAAGAGCCCGCGACCTAAAGACCCAAGGACTGGGCGACCTTCGCGGCGATCTGCCTGAAACGCTCGGACGCTGGATGCTGCGGGTCAACGGCGACCAATGGCCGCCCCGCGTCGCCGGCTCGCCGCAGCGCCCCGTCCAGCGGCAGATCGCCCAGATAGGGCGCGCCCAGACGCGCCGCCTCGGCCTCGGCGCCGCCGGTTCCGAACACCTCGCCGCTCATGTTCTCGACCAAGCCTAGCGTGGGGACGCCGACCTTGTCGAAAAGGGTATGCGCCCGGCGCGCATCGGCCAGGGCCACCTCCTGCGGCGTCGAGACGATGACCGCCCCGTCCAGCGGCGTCTTCTGGATCAGGGTTAGTTGCACATCGCCGGTGCCGGGCGGCAGGTCGATGACCAGAACATCCAGCGGCTGCTCTTGCGTTCCCCAGCGCGTCTGGGTCAGCATCTGATTGATGGCCTGCGACGCCATCGGCCCGCGCCAGATCATGGCGTCCTCGGCCTTGGTCAGCAGGCCGACCGACATGGCCTTCAGCCCATGCGCCACGTGCGGAACCATCGCCCCGTCCTCATAGGCGGGCTGGCCCGAGATCCCCAGCATGGTCGGCAGCGACGGGCCATAAACATCCGCGTCCAGCACCCCGACCGACAGGCCGCGCGCCGCCAGCGCCGCCGCCAGATTGACCGAGACCGTCGACTTGCCGACCCCGCCCTTGCCGCTCGCCACGGCCAGCACGCGCTTCACATGGGCCGGGCGCTCGGTCGGAACCGGCGCCTTGGGCCGCCCCTGATCCGTCGCCGCCTTCGACAGTCCGGCCGTGCGGCGCGCCGGCGCGGCCACCGCCTCGGCCGTCAGCACGACCGACACCCGCTCCATGCCCGGCATGGCCTTCAGCGCCGCCTCGGCCGCATCGCGCACCGGGGCGTAAAGCGCCGTCTCCCTGGCGGGAACCTCCATGACGAAGCCCGCGCGCCCCTCGGCCACCACCAGTCCCTGCACCAGCCCGGCGGTCGCCAACCCCTGCCCCGACCTGGGGTCGGTCACGGCGTCGAGGACAGCGAGGACGGCGGCGCGGTCAGTCACGATGAAGACTCCTTGAAGACCCGACGGACTTGCCGGGCCGATGACAGGCGTTCTATCGCCCTAAGCGTCCGTTCGCGAGTTGATCCTTTGTCCCAACCCCTCCTCACCCTGATCGCCGGCCCCACCGCCTCGGGCAAGTCGCGGCTGGCGATGCAGCGCGCGCGCGAAACGGGCGCCGTCATCATCAACGCCGACAGCCAGCAGTTGTACGCCGACCTGCGCGTGCTCAGCGCCCGGCCGTCCGCCGAGGACGAGGCCAAGATTCCGCACCGCCTCTACGGCGTCGCCGACGCCGCCGACGCCTGGTCCGTCGGGCGCTGGAGCCGTGCGGTGATGGATCTGCTCGCCGAACTGGCCGCCGAGGGCCGCCCGGGCCTGCTGGTCGGGGGGACGGGCCTCTACTTCAACGCCCTGACCAAGGGGCTGGCCGAAATCCCGCCTGTCCCAGCCGCCGTCCGCGACGCCGTTCAGACCGAGTTCGACGCCGAGGGCGAGGCCGTCTTCCGCCGCCGCCTGGCGCTGGTCGACCCCGCCGCCGAGGCCGCCATCTTTCCCGCAGACCGCCAGCGGCTGGTCCGCGCCTTCAGCGTGCATCGCGCGAGCGGCCGCGCCCTCAGCGACTGGAAGGCCGACACCCGCTCCCTGCTGGCGCCCGGCAGCTATGACGCCGTTGTCGTGGAGCCCCCGCGCGAACGCCTTTACGCCGCCTGCGACGCCCGCGTCGATGTAATGATGGCCCACGGCGCTCTGGACGAGGTGCGCGCCCTTGTCGCCCGGGACCTGCCCCCCGATCTGCCCGCCATGAAGGCCGTCGGCGTGCGGGAGCTGGCGGCGCATCTGGCGGGCGACCTGTCGCTGGACGACGCCGTCGCCGCCGTGAAGCAATCCACCCGCAACTACGCCAAGCGCCAGTTGACCTGGTTCCGCAACCAGCAGCGAGACTGGCCCCGCCATCCCGGTTTCGCCTGAACTTCTGCGCCAGCCCCTTGGAACGCGGCGTCGCGCATACTATATTGATCCTGCTCGGGTTCGCCCGGGCTATGGCGATAAACGCGCCTGTAATAAGCGGACCGGACCCGGGTGCGAATCCCGGCGGCTCCACCAACTTCTTCCCCGCGTTATCGGCGGAGGCAGCATGGGGCCGACTAGCATCGACGGACGTGTAAAGAGGATTGCTTTCGCTCGTCCTGGCCCACCGTATCGGGCCTTTATCTAACTGCGAACGATAACTTCGCTGGAGAAGTCCGCCTCGCCGCGTAATGCGGTTCGGTTGATTTCGAACACTTAAGTCCTAGGGGTTCAGATCCTTAGGCGGGGCCTGTCGGGAGCCTGGCAACAGAATCCCGGCGCTTCTCGCAAAAATCGAAATTCCTGATCCGGCGGCGACTCTGCGTCTTCCGTCGCCTGCGCTTGGCGGGTAACAGTCACGCGTTCCCCTGTTTTGAGGCCCTGATGACGGATCAAACTCCCCCTGTCGACGAGATGCACTATGAGCAGCTCGCCCAGGACGCCCTGCGCGGCGTGATCCGCCTGGCGCTGGAGCGCGCGGCCATGCCCGAGGGCATCCCCGGCGCCCACCATTTCTACATCACCTTCAAGACCCGCGCGGCGGGCGTCAGCGTCCCGCCCGACGTCCTGGCCAAATATCCGGACGAGATGACGGTGGTGCTGCAGCACCAGTATTGGGATCTGGCGGTCGAGCCTGACCTATTCTCGGTGATGCTGAAGTTCGGCGGCGCGCCCAAGGTACTGACCGTGCCCTACAGCGCCGTGGTTCGTTTCTACGATCCCAGCGTGCAGTTCCTGCTGCAGTTCGACGAGCCGGAAATCGTCGAGGCCGAGATCGCCCCCCTGTCGCCGCCCGCGCGCGACCCTGATGCGGCCGCCCCGCCGCCGTCCGGCGACGACGGTCCCAAGGTCGTCTCTCTGGACCAGTTCCGGAAGAAATAGGCTTCAAGCGTCGCCTTGGCCTCAGCGCCCGAGCGCCGGTACCCCCAGGTTACTCAGGCTCCATAAACATCCACACAGGGTCGTGAAGCGAGGTTCGCCTACGGGTGAAGGCGATCATCCTGTCGCGGACCTCGTGAGAGCGTAGCAATCGCTCGGGCCGGCGACTTCTCCAATTTGAGGGCGCGCTTCCCAACTCGCCAGCGTCGCTTCGTAGCTTAGCCCCGCCCTACGGAGGACCGCAGCCGACGCCACGTTGCTAGGATGGCATGTTGCCCAGACGCGAAGGATTGAGGGCTGAGCAATTGCCCAGGCGACCACGGCGGATGCGGCTTCGGTGGCGAAGCCCTTTCCCCAGAAGGGTTCAGCGAAGATGTAGCCGAAGTCAGCCTTGGGCGGTGATAATCGCAGTTCCAGCACCCCTAAAAAGCGCTCAGACATCTTCTCGGTAACAGCCCAAGGGAAAGCCGAGCCCTCGATCCAGCAGCCTTCACAACGCTGCGCGAACGCCAGACTGTCAGCAATATCTTGATGGCGTTGGAACGGCATGAAACGGGTCGGAGGGATCTCGCCCGCATATTGAAAAATGTCCGCAGCATCCATTCTCTGGACTGGACGCAGGCGCAATCGCTCGGTTTCAAAAGTCTCGGGTGCCCGCATTCGCTGACGATATGCGCAGATATCGAATGTTCGCAACCGGGCGCTTTTTGACTTAGGCCCCGTCCCGAAACCGGCCCCTGTCCAGACGGACCGAGCGCCCCTGCCTTTACCCCCTCGGAAACACCCTGATGCTGATCCGCTCGCGCTCGCCTTCGCGGCGTTCGACCAGCAGGCGGGCGACCTGGCTGTCGTCGTGGAACAGATAGCCCTTAATGGCGTCCAGCAGGGCCTTGGCCAGGTTGTCCAGGTCCATCCACGGCGGGTCGCCGACGTGCTCCATCACGATTTCGACGACGTAGTCGCCCCAGGAGGGACGCGACGCCCACTCCTTGCGCATGAACTCATAGACCAGCGGCTTGTAGTATTTGGCCTGGGTGGTCAGGCCGTCGATGGTGATCTCGACCGCCTCGCCCTGCTCCCGCGCCCTGACCTTTCCGGTTCCGATCCAGCCGTGCACGCGCCGTCCGCCTTTCGTGATCAGCGGCTCGCCTTGCTCCGCCGCGCCTGCGTGCTACACCGCCCGGCATCTTCCCGCCACGCCTGAGAGACGAGTCCCGCGCACATGAGCAACGTTCGTATCGAAACCGACACCTTCGGCCCCATCGAGGTCGCCGCTGATCGCTATTGGGGCGCGCAAGCCCAGCGCTCGCTCGGCAACTTCAAGATCGGCTGGGAGAAGATGCCGCTGCCGATCGTGCGTGCGCTCGGCGTCGTCAAGCGCGCCGCCGCCGAGACCAACCGCGACCTGGGCAAGCTGGACGCCAAGCTGGCCGACGCCATCATCGCCGCAGCCAATGAAGTGATCGAGGGCAAGCTGAACGACCACTTCCCGCTGGTCGTCTGGCAGACCGGTTCGGGCACCCAGTCGAACATGAACGCCAATGAGGTGATCTCGAACCGCGCCATCGAGATGCTGGGCGGCGAGATGGGCTCCAAGAAGCCGGTCCACCCCAACGACCACGTCAACATGAGCCAGTCGTCGAACGACACCTATCCGACGGCCATGCACGTCGCCTGCGCCGAGCAGGTGGTCAACGACCTGCTGCCTGCGCTGAAGCACCTGCACGCTGCGCTGGACGCCAAGGCCAAGGCCTGGGCCCACATCATCAAGATCGGCCGCACCCACACCCAGGACGCCACGCCCCTGACGCTGGGCCAAGAGTTCGGCGGCTACGCCCACCAGGTCGCCATGGGCATCGAGCGCATCGAACTGACCCTGCCGCGCCTGATGGAGCTGGCCCAGGGCGGCACCGCCGTCGGCACTGGCCTGAACGCGCCGATCGGCTTTGCCGAGAAGGTCGCCGAGAACATCGGCAAGATCACCGGCCTGCCCTTCACCACGGCGCCGAACAAGTTCGAGGCCCTGGCCGCCCACGACGCGATGGTCTTCACCCACGGCGCCATCAACACGGTCGCCGCCTCGCTGTTCAAGATCGCCAACGACATCCGCTTCCTGGGCTCGGGCCCGCGCGCCGGTCTGGGCGAGCTGTCGCTACCCGAAAACGAGCCGGGCTCGTCCATCATGCCGGGCAAGGTCAACCCGACCCAGAGCGAAGCCCTGACCCAGGTCTGCGCCCAGGTGTTCGGCAACAACGCCGCCATCTCGTTCGCGGGTTCGCAAGGCCACTTCGAGCTGAACGTCTACAACCCGGTGATGGCCTACAACTTCCTGCAGTCGGTGCGTCTGGTCGCCGATGCGGCCGTCAGCTTCACCGACAACTGCGTCGTCGGCATCGAGCCGCGCGAGGACAACATCAAGGATGGCCTGGAAAACAGCCTGATGCTGGTCACCGCTTTGAACGCCAAGCTGGGCTACGACACCTGCGCCAAGATCGCTAAGACGGCGCACAAGAACGGCACCACCCTGCGCCAGGAAGCCGTCGGCGGCGGCTATCTGACCGACGCCGAGTTCGACGAATACGTCCGCCCCGAGAAGATGATCGCGCCGCAGTAAGCCGCGCTCATCGCCAGATATGAAGACGCCGGTCGGGTTCGCCCCGGCCGGCGTTTTTCATGTTCAGCCCTTGTCGCGGATGGTCCGCCCGACAGGCGCCAGCGACAGCCGCGCCAGTTCGACATTCTTCAGCGCGAACGGAATGCCGATCAGGCTGACGAACTGCGGCACGGCGATCAGGATATGCGCCAGGGCGATGTACCAGCCCGCCAGCACCAGCCAGATCACGTTCAGCCCCACGCCCAGACAGCCTGCGCCCAGATCGGCCGGGTTCGGATCGCGCCAGACGATCTCGCGCCCGAACGGCCAGAAGGAATAGCTGGCGATCCGCCACGCCGAGAACGCCCACGGCAGGCCCACGATGGTCAACGCCAGCAGCAGTCCGCCGAACAACCAAGCCAGACCCGAGGCGAAGCCGCCCAGGAAGAACCACAGCAGATTGAGGATCAATCGGATCAAATCATCGGCCCTTTCGCGTGACCACCTCCCTCATATGGCGAAAGGCCCCGCTGATTGCAGCGGGGCCTTCGATGAAATCACGGCAAGGCGTTGCTAGTGCTTCTCGGTCCAGCGCGCCTTGGCCTCGTCCTTGCTGAGGTTGAGATGAACGTGCTCGTCGACGCGGGACACCCAGCTGACCGGGATCATATGGTGCTTCAGGCCTGAACCCAGATCCAGTTTGGCCAGCTCGATCTGATCGCCCTTTACGTGGTCCACCCGGCCGACGTGGCCGCCGTCGGAACCGACGACTTCCTGATGTTCCTTGATCATCGAGGCGTTTATCATGATTGACTCCAATGGCTGTGAGGGACGCTGAGACAACGAGCCCGCCCGCCATGGGTTCACCGCCAAGCCTATCGTGGGAGTTCACAATGTCGATGCCCCGCCCGATGCCGGGACGCGCCTGATGGCCGAGATCGTCAACTTGAACCGGGCGCGCAAGGCGCGCGCCAAGGTCGACGCCAAACGCACGGCCGAGGCCAACCGCCTGACCTTCGGCCGCACCAAGGCCGAACGACTGACCACCCAGACGGAGCGCGAGCGCGACGCCGCCCGGCTGGACGGTCACAAGTTGGAAAAGCCTGACGACGCCTAGGCCGCAGATCGCTTCGGCGCGCGGATCAGGAACAGCTGCCCGGCCAGCACAAGGGCCAGGCCCGCCAAGGCCAGGACGCCGAAGCGGGCGCCCTCGAACATCACCGACACCAGCATGGCGATCGGCGGCGTCAGGGCCGAGATGTAGCTGGCCAGCGCATAGCCCCTCGCCCTGGCGATGGTGAAGTACAGGCCGAAGGCGATGACCGAGCCGAACACCGCCAGATACAGCAGGGAAACGATATAGGCCGGGCTCCACGCTACCGACCACGACACCCCGGTGATCAAGGCGTACAGCGCCAGCGTCCCCGTGCCATAGGCCATCGCCCAGGCGGTCGAAGGCAGAACCTGCGAGCCCGCCTGCTGGCCGCGCCAGGCGAACCAGTTGCCGAAGGCCGAGGCGACGACGGCGATCACGGCGAAGCTGACGCCCGCCACGGCATGGACGCCCAGCCCCGCGCCCATCACCTCGCCCGCAGACAGAACGCCGACGCCGGCCACGCCCATCCCCGCGCCCAGCCAGGCGGACGGCGCCGCCTTCTGGCCCGAGGCGACGCGGAACAGGATCAGATTCAGGAAGGCCAGGGCGGCGAAAATCACCGCCACCACCGCCGAGGCGATCTTCTCCTCCGAGGCGTAGACGAAGGCGTAGCTGATGGCGAACGAGAACAGCCCCTGCCCCAGCGCCGCCAGATGCTGAGTGCGCGTCAGGGCCAGCCGCCCGCCCGTCGCCTTGACGACCAGCGCCAGCAGGGCCGAGGCGATCCCGAACCGCAGCACCACCGACACCACCGGGTCCACGGCGCCCAACTGGAACGTGATGGCGTACCAGGTCGTGCCCCAGATCAGGGCGCAGACGCCCACGCCGCCGAAGGCCAGCATGGCCGGCGACCGGAGAAACGACGATCCGCCTTCTGGCGATGGAGCATCAGACTGGGGCACTCAGGCGCACTCGACAGGACTAAACGAAACATGGCGATACCACCGCTCGGGCGTCCCGTCTCTCAAGCGTTGCAGCCATATGGCGCGCTGATGCGTTCTGCTAAGCTGAACTTATGCAATGGAGGCGCTGATGCGCTCTTTTCTCGCCCCGCTCGTCATGATCCCTGCCCTGATGGCGGCCGCCTGCACCACCTCGCCCGAACCTTCGAGCGACACGACCGAAGTCCGGGTCACCGCGACCTATCGTGAGCGCATCATGCTTCCGCCCGGCCATACCCTGACGGTCAGGATCGAGGACGTCAGTCGCGCCGACGCTCCATCGCGCGTGCTCGCCGAGACGCGGCAGCCTTTGGATGGCCGCGCGCCCCCTTACGCCGTCACCCTGTCCGTTCCGAACGACGAGATCGACAGCCGCTTTGAATACGCCGCCCGCGCAGAAATTCGCGATGCCGCCGGCGCCCTGCGCTTCACGACCGACACACGCCATTCGGTGCTGACCCGCGGCGCGTCGAACAGCGCCGACATCGTCATGGTGGGCGTGCGGTAAGCCTTGAGCGGTCTCATTAAACGATCCGTCCTGCTGTCAGGCCACGCCACATCGGTGGCGCTGGAGCCTGAGTTCTGGGCCATTCTGGACGCCATCGGGGCGGAGCTTTCCTTGAGCCGCGCCGGACTGATGATCCGTATCGACGACTGGCGGGGCCGCCGCCCCCTGGCGTCATCCTGCCGCGTCCTCGCCCTGCAATGGGCGGGCGGCGACCGCAGCTTTGCAGAAGAGAAGACCCCATGAGCGATAATCGCATCGACACCGGACGCCTGATCCCGGCGGCTGTCTTCGGCGGGCTGATGGCTATCGGCCTGATCGGCGGCGGCGCCTTGATCGGACAGGGCGTGGTCAACGCCCGCGCCGGCGACCGCTCGGTCACGGTGCGCGGCCTGGCGGAAAAGGACGTGAAGGCCGACCTGGCCGTCCTGCCGATCCGCTTCACCACCTCGGGCGACGTGCTTTCCGAGGTCCAGAGCCGCATCGACGGCGACCTGGCCATCGTGCGCCAGTTCCTGAAGGCGCAGGGCTATCCTGACGATGCGGTCGACCTGGGCCAGCTGGGCGTCGCCGACACCCGTTCGCGCGAATACATGAGCCAGACCGGCGGGCCGCGCTTCATCCTGACCCAGACCGTGATCGTGCGCACCACCGACGTGGACCGGGTGCAGACGACCACGCGCAATCTGAACGATCTGGTGCGTCAGGGCGTGGTGCTGCAGGACTTCAACGGCCCGTCCTACATGTTCACCAAGCTCAACGACGTGCGACCGGCGATGATCGCCGAGGCCACCGCCGCCGCGCGCAGCGGCGCTGAACAGTTCGCCAAGGATTCCGGCGCGCCGCTCGGCCCCATCAAGACCGCTGGCCAGGGGTCTTTCGAGATCCTCTCGCGCGACGGAACGGGCGACGAGGCCAGTTCCCCCAACAAGAAGGTGCGCGTGGTCACGACGATCAGCTACCGCTTGAAATAGTCGGGCCCGCCTGCCGGGCTGGCGTGAGCCGCCCGGCTCAGGCGCCGCCTAGAAAGGCCGCGAGCACGACGGCGTCGTTGTGCGCTTCATCTTTCGCACCATAGAGCAGAGTCGCTCGACCGCTCGCCAGCGCGGCCTTCAGCTTCGAGACCGCCTCCCCGTTCGCCCGCAGCTCGGCGCGGTACCGACGCTGGAACTCGGGCCATTTTTCGGGATCGTGGTTGAACCACTGGCGCAACTCAGTGCTGGGCGCGACCTCTTTCAGCCAGAGGTCGACTTGCGCCTTGTCCTTGCTCAGCCCGCGGGGCCACAGGCGGTCGACCAGAATGCGCGTCCCGTCCGCCTGAGACGGAGGCTCATAGACGCGCTTCAGGCCGACCGTCACGGCGTCAGGCCTTGGGTTCCGGCGTCGTCACCTGAGGGGTCTCGCTGGGGCGGGGGAGTTCCGGCGGCGCGGGGCGATCTGGAACGTCGGGCATGCGCGGCGCGGGTACGCTTATGTCCACATCGAGGTTCGGCGCCTCCGGCGCAGGCGCGCGTCCCCCGGCGAAGACGAACCAGGCGATCACCGCCACGGCGACCAGCAGCCCGCCCACCAGGAAGGCCAGGCCCGCTCCCCCGCCTTTGCGTGGCGGCGGGGCGGTGTTGATGGTCGTCTGATGAACGACGCGCTCGGGCGGGAGGTTAGGGTCCGTCATCGCGCGACCTCAGTTGCCGCCCGGGACGGCCGGCGCCGAAACTTCAGGCAGTTTGACGTCGACATCGACGTTCTTGGTCTCCGGCGCGGCGCCTCGGCCCAGCAGGAACCAGGCCAGTATGGCCACCACCACCACCAAACCGCCTACGATAAAGGCGAGACCGGCGTTGCCGCCGCTGCTTGAGTTCTCCGCCATCAGGCATCCCTTCCTATGTAGTCCCTGTCATTTGGGACAACGACGCTCTGGCTTCACGGTTCCGTTCATTCCCTGGCTGAAGGGGACTGACTTTGGCCGCTGTGCTGCTTATGTTCTCCTCTTCCAGATTCCGCATGGGCGCCCCGCCCGCCCCAGACGCCCAGACGCTGTCCCGAGTACCCGCCCCTGTGACCGACCTGCCCGCTCCCCGCATTTCCGACCTCGCCCGCGCCCAGAGTCCGCAAGGTGCTCCGCAAGGCGCGACGTCCGACTATCTGGCCGGGCTCAACCCCGAACAGCGCGAGGCGGTGGAGACGACCGAGGGGCCGGTTCTGGTGCTGGCCGGAGCCGGCACGGGCAAGACGCGCGTCCTGACCACCCGTCTGGCGCACATTCTGGCGACCGGCCGGGCCAAGCCGTGGGAGCTGCTGGTCGTCACCTTCACCAACAAGGCTGCGCGCGAGATGCGCGAACGGATCGGCCACCTGATCGGCCCGTCGGCCGAGGGGTTGCGCTGGCTGGGCACCTTCCACTCGGTGGCCGCACAGATCCTGCGTCGTCATGCGGAACTGGTCGGGCTGAAGTCCAGCTTCACCATCTTGGACACCGACGATCAGGAGCGGCTGCTGAAGCAGCTGCTGGAAGCGGCCAACATCGACACCAAGCGGTTCACGCCCAAGTCGCTGGCCCATATGATCGACCACTGGAAGAACCGCGGCTGGACGCCCGACAAGCTGCCGCCCGGCGAAGACTTCGCCAACGGGAAGGGCCCGGCGCTCTACGCCGCCTATCAGGCGCGGCTGGCGACGCTGAACGCCTGCGACTTCGGCGACCTGCTGCTGCACAACATCACCATCCTGTCGAAACACGCTGATCTGGCGGAGGAATATCGCCGCCGGTTCCGCTACATCCTGGTGGACGAATATCAGGACACCAACGTCGCCCAGTATCTGTGGCTGCGGCTGCTGACCTCTTCGACCGGCAACGTCTGCTGCGTCGGCGATGACGATCAGTCTATCTATGGCTGGCGCGGGGCCGAGGTGGACAATATCCTGCGCTTCGAGCGCGACTTCCCCGGCGCCAAGGTCATCCGACTGGAGCGCAACTACCGCTCGACCAAGCACATCCTGGGCGCGGCCTCGGCCCTGATCGCGGCCAATCAGGACCGACTGGGCAAGACCCTGTGGACCGAGGACGACAGCGGCGACAAGGTCCGCGTGCGCGGCGTCTGGGACGGCGAGGCCGAGGCCCGCCTGATCGCCGACGAGATCGAGACCGCGCGCAAGCAGGGCATGAATTACAAGGACATGGCCGTCCTTGTTCGCGCGTCGTTTCAGATGCGGGCGTTTGAAGAACGCTTTCTGATGCTGGCCATTCCCTATGTCGTCATCGGCGGCCCGCGCTTCTTCGAGCGAGCGGAAATCCGCGACGCCCACGCCTATCTGCGGCTGATCCAGTCCGAGGACGACGATCTGGCCTTCGAGCGCATCGTCAACACGCCCAAGCGCGGCATCGGCGACACCAGCGTCCAGAAAATCCTGCACATCGCGCGCGAGAACGGCGTCTCGGCCATGCGGGCGGTGCGCCATCTGATCACGACGGACGAGCTTCAGGCGCGCACGCGCACGCCGCTGGCCAACTTTGTGCGCGATCTGGACCGCTGGCGCGACCTGATGGCCATGGGCACGCCGCACTGGCAAGTGACGGAGACCCTGCTGGACGAGAGCGGCTATACCGCCATGCAGAAGGCCGACCGCACCAGCGGCCAGACGCGGCTCGACAACCTGAAGGAACTGACCCAGTCGATGCAGTCGTTCGAGACGCTGCAGGCCTATCTGGAGCATGTCTCCCTGGTCATGGACCTGGAGCGCCGCGACGAGAACGCCGACGGCTCAGGCTCGGTGCAGATCATGACCCTGCACGGCGCCAAGGGGCTGGAGTTCCCGCTGGTCTTCCTGCCAGGCTGGGAGGAAGGCGTCTTCCCCAGCCAACGCAGCATCGACGAGAAGGGCGTGAAGGGGCTGGAGGAGGAACGCCGCCTGGCCTACGTCGGCGTTACCCGCGCCAAGCAGGACGCGCGCATCAGCTTCGCCGCCAACCGCATGGTCTACGGCCGCTGGACCTCGCAACTGCCCAGCCGCTTCGTCGATGAACTGCCCCTGGCCCACGTCGAGCCGCAGTCGGACACCGGCTACTACGGCGCCTCGAGCGGGATGAAGGAGGCCAAGAGCCGCTGGGACGAGGCTCCCTCGTTCGGCGGCGGCTATTCCAGCCCCGGCTGGAAGCGCGCCCAGACCTACACCGCCGCCCAGACGCCCAAGCCCGCCTACGCCCGCCGCGCCGTGATCGAGGGCGAAGGCCGCCTGATCGCCACCGCCGATCCCAAGGCAGCGTCCGGCTGGTCCCGCGGCGATCGCGTCTTCCACCAGAAGTTCGGCTACGGCCACGTCCGCGCGGTGGAGGGCAACAAGCTGGTCGTCACCTTCGACAAGGCCGGCGAGAAGAAGGTCATCGACACCTTCGTGGAGAAGGCGTGACGGGGGCCGACGCCCTTCGACATCCGGTCTCCGACACCCCCACGCTGTGGGAACAGGCGGCGGCGGCTCTGATTCTGGCTCTGTTGTCCGGCGCCCTGCTCGGCCCGATCTTCGCACCACAGCAGCAGGAAACGCCAGTGCTTCGGCTGATCTGGCCGCCGATCTATCTGGTGATCCTGGGGCTGGCCGCCTTTCGCGCGCGGCGCATGGCGGCGGCCTGGCCCGCCTTCATTCCCCTGCTGCTGATGGCGGTGCTGGCGTTGGCGTCCAGCCTGTGGTCCCAGGCGCCGGAGGTGACCGAGCGCCGCGTGCTGGCCCTGGTTCTGACCGGCGTCTTCGCGATCTATCTGGGCGCGGTTTTCCGCGGGATCGCCCTGCCCCGAATGCTGACCGCCGCCTTCCTGGCCCTTGGCGTCGGCAGCCTGATCTCCGTCTTCGCCTTTCCCGGCTTTGGCGTGCACGCCGACGTCAACGCCGGGATGTGGCGCGGCCTGTGGTATGAAAAGAACCAGCTGGGCATGGTCATGGCCGTGGGCCTGATCTCCGCCGCCGCCCTGGTGGCCGCTCAGGAGCAGAAGGCCGACCGGAACCTGGCGCTGATCGCGCTGGGCGTCTGCGCCCTGGCGCTGTTGGGGTCGCAATCCAAGACCGCCCTCATCATGGCCATGCTGGGCGCCGGGCTGGTGGTCCTGTGTCTGGCGATCCGGCGGATGGGTCCGGTGTTCGGCGTCATCGCCGTCTGGTGTCTGGGCGTCGCCCTGTTCGGCGGCCTGTGGATCTGGAGCGAGTTCTCCGTGGAGATTCTGGCCCTGTTCGGCAAGGACCCCAGCCTCACCGGCCGAACCGAAATCTGGGACGCCATCGGCCGCATGACTGAGCGCAAACCCTGGCTCGGCTATGGCTACAGCGCCTTCTGGCTGCCGCACGCCGAGCCGATGGAATGGATCCGCCATGAGACGGGCTGGCGCGTGCCGTCCGCTCACCAGGGTTGGCTGGACCTGCGCGCCGAACTGGGCTGGACGGGCGTCGGCCTGGTCGGCGCCGTCGTCGCCGTGACCTCGACCGCCGTCCTGATCCGCCTTACCGGCCTGGGGCGACAGGAGGGCTACTGGAGCCTGGCCTATCTGGCCGCCTTCCTGCTGCTCAGCCTGTCGGAGAGCGTGCTGATGCGGCACCAGGACCTGCCCTGGACCCTGTTCGTCGCCCTGATGACCCGCAACCTGATGGTCAACAGGCCTGAATGAAGCGACGCTTGCCCCCGCTCTCTGCGAAGCCTACCAGACCCTGCCCCGAATCGCCGCAAAATGCCCTGATGGACGATCTGTTTTCCAAGCTCGACGACGCCGAACCGACCAAGCCCGCCGCTCCCGCTGCGGCGCCCGCTCCTGCGGCGACGCCCCCTGCGGCCCTTCAGGCGGCGCCTGCGCCGGTGCATGAGCCGAAGGTCGAGCTGACGTCCCACGCCAGCACGGCGACGGCGGCCGCCACCGGCTATTCGGCCTCCTCGATCGAGGTGCTGGAAGGGCTTGAGCCCGTCCGCAAACGCCCCGGCATGTATATCGGCGGCACCGACGAGCGCGCCCTGCACCACCTGTTCGCCGAAGTGCTGGACAATGCGATGGACGAAGCCGTCGCCAAGCACGCCAAGCTGATCACCGTCGATCTGGACGCCGAAGGCTATCTGTCGGTGCGCGACGACGGGCGCGGCATCCCGGTCGATCCGCACCCGCGCCATCCGGGCAAGTCGGCGCTGGAAGTCGTCATGACGGTGCTGCACTCGGGCGGCAAATTCTCGGGCAAGGCCTATGAGACCTCGGGCGGCCTGCACGGCGTCGGCGTCTCGGTCGTCAACGCCCTGTCGGAAAGCCTGGACGTCACGGTGTGGCGCGACGGCTTCGAATGGCGCCAATCCTTCAGCCGCGGCCTGTCGCAAGGCCCGATCCAGCAGGTCGGCCCGTCGAAGAAGAAGGGCACCCTGATCCGGTTCAAGCCGGACGAGCAGATCTTCGGCGTCGGCGCGACCTTCAAGCCCGCCCGCCTGTTCCGCATGACCCGGGCCAAGGCCTATCTGTTCCGCGGCGTCGAGATCCGCTGGAGCTGCGCCCCTGAGCGCATCACCGACCAGACGCCCGCCCAGGCGACCCTGCACTTCCCCGGCGGCCTGGCCGACGCCCTGGCCGAGCGCGTGGGCGAACTGGAAACCGTCACCCCCGTCTTCGCCGGGCGCGTCGAGCGCAAGGGCGAGGCGGGCGCGCTGGAATGGGCCGTCACCTGGTCGCCGATCGGCTTCGGCGACGCGGACAGCTTCGTCGCCTCCTACTGCAACACCGTCTCGACCCCCGACGGCGGCACCCACGAGGCCGGTTTCCGCGCCGCCCTGGTCAAGGGGCTGAAGGCCTATGGCGAGCTGATCAACGAGAAGCGCGCCGCCCAGATCACGGCGGAAGACGTCATCGCCAATGCGGGCGCCCTGATCTCCATCTTCATCCGCAATCCCGAGTTCCAGGGTCAGACCAAGGACCGCCTGTCATCGCCCGAGGGCGCGCGCCTGGCCGAACAACTGCTGCGCGACCCCTTCGATCACTGGCTGACGGAAAGCCCGAAACAGGCCAACGCCCTGCTCGGCTTCGTCGTCGACCGCGCCGAGGACCGCTTGCGCCGCCGCAAGGACAAGGAAGTCCAGCGCGCCGCCGCCACGCGCAAGCTGCGCCTGCCGGGCAAGCTGTCGGACTGCTCACGACAAGCCGCCGAGGGCACCGAACTCTTCATCGTCGAGGGCGACTCGGCCGGCGGCTCGGCCAAGCAGGCGCGCGACCGCACGACCCAGGCCATCCTGCCCCTGCGCGGCAAGATCCTGAACGTCGCCTCGGCCACGGCGGACAAGCTGCGCCAGAACATCGAACTGACCGACCTGATGCTGGCGCTCGGCGTGCAGGCGGGCAGCCGCTTCAGCGTCGACGACCTGCGCTACGAGCGCGTGGTCATCATGACCGACGCCGACGTCGACGGCGCCCACATCGCGGCCCTGCTGATCACCTTCTTCTACCGCTCCATGCCGGACCTGATCCGTCAGGGACGGCTCTATATGGCCCTGCCGCCGCTCTATCGGATTTCGGCGGGTCCGCTGTCGGAGTACGCCCGCGACGACGCCCACCGCGACGAGCTTCTGGCCACCGTTTTCAAGGGCAAGAAGACCGAGATCGGCCGGTTCAAGGGCCTGGGCGAGATGATGGCCTCTCAGCTGAAAGAGACCACCATGGACCCGAAGAAGCGGACCCTGGCCCGCGTCTCCCTGCCCGACAGCGAGGAAGAGATCGAGGATCTGGTCGAGCGCCTGATGGGCCGCAAAGCCGAGGCCCGCTATCAGTTCATCCAGGAAAACGCCCGCTTCGCCGTCGCCGACCTGGACGTCTGATCCGCGCGTCAGCTCATCTGGAAACTGAGCCGCAGGGCGCCGTTGATGCCCTTGACGCCCATCCGCATGCAGATCGAGCGCAGGTGCGCCCGCACGGTATGGATCGACATATCCAGCTTGCGGCCGATGTCCTTGGGCGTGGCGCCGGCGGTCAGGTGCAGCAGCACCGCCGTCTCAGCGCGGGTCAGACCGAAGACCGCCCCGAGAGCCGTGATCTTGGCCACGTCCAGCGGTTTGACCGGCTGGGCCGTGGCGAACACTCGGCACGGCGCCTCGGGCGTCGTCATCAGATCCAGGATGCACCACTCGTCGTCGCCGGTGCGGAACAGAATGCGTCCGCTCGACCGATTTCCATCGGCCAGGTCCCGCAACAGCGCGTCCAGCTCCGCCCGGCTGCGATGCGCCGCGCAGATAAACAGACCGCGCGACCCCACCATGCCGCAGTCAGCCAGGGCGCGCGCCTTGGCGTTGGTGCGTAGAACCCGACCGTCTGAATCCAGAATAAAGCGGGCCGTATCATCGGCCTCAAACCAAGCGTCCGCTTCCGGTAGATCGCTAGGCGCGGAAGGGGGATGGAACGAGCGGATATCGCCGAAGGCCGCTTCAGATCGGCTTATCCACAACCCGTCAACGGGGCTCCCCGTATCCGATCCAAGCGTCGTCGTGGTCTGCTCTCCGATCATCGCCCTAACCTCCCGCACGCCAGGCCCTAAGGACCATCAGCTCCTGAAAGCTGAACAGCGCATCCTCTAATTCCACATTGTTGGTCGCATATCGGTGGCTTTTCAAGGTTCAAAATGAGAAATCGGGATTTTAATAAGCTGCGCTTTAAAGATTCTCCCTAGTGGGTACGTTTGATCAACACTAAATAAAAAACTTCGATGACTTCACAGATCTGACAAACAGCATACTTGGCGCTGTAAACAAATTCGTTCTGGCACGAAATTTAACACGCCGCTATAAAGTCCCAAAATGGGTCAGTTCATTTGGGGGAGATGTCTATCGTCAGAACGTCCGCATAACGACCTTCCATGGCGCCGGCGACAGACCCCAAAATGAAGGTCATCGGAATGGAAATACCGGCCAGGGTCCGCGGCGGATCAATCTGTTTTGTCCACAGGGTCGACAGATCAACACCATCACCGTCCAAATCCACTGTGTAGGGCAAGGCCGGGGCGTCGGGCGCCTCCTCCACCCGGCGCATGACGCCGCCGTGCTGAGACGAAACCGACACCGTCGCCATCGTATTGGCGCGGACCTGAAGGAATATCCGCCGGGTGACGCCGGCGATCGCCTCGCCGAAATCCACGACCTCAACGCTGGAGCCCGTGCCGAAGGCTCCCGCTGCGCCCGCCAGATTCAGTTGCGCTCTGGGCGTCGCCTGAAGGATCAGCCGCACCGGGATCGGCGCTCCGATCGGTTCGCCGTCCGCCGTCTTCACGACCAGACGCAGATTCACGCCGTATTCGCCGGCGTCGGCCACCGCTCCCTGCACCACAGCGGCGTCGAACTGGGCCTGCCCCTTGGCGCCCGGAGCGAGCTGATATTGGAACACGGCTGTCTGCACATCGGCCATCTGCACGCCCGACGCCTCACGCGGCCGGAATTGCACGCCCACATTACCCAGGATCACGCTGGTGACTTCAACGCCGACGTCGTCGGTGAACGACATCCGCACATCGCAGGCGGCGTCGCCCCGGTTCTCCAGGTCGATGTCCAGCGCGCCGGACGACGGTCCGATGGCGAAGGGGTTGTACTCGATCCGCACCGTCTGCGGCCCGTCCCGCGCCGCCAGCTCGCATGTCTGGGCCGAGACGCTGGACGCCAGGGCTGCAGCCGCAAGCAGGCCCGCTGTCCCGATCATCAGCCGCCCTTGCGCCCTATGACACCGGGCCAGGGGTTTTGATTTCTCCCACATCGCTTACTCCTTCCGCGTTGTCCGGAATGACAAATTCGCCCACCGTTCGCCCCTTGATCACCAGTCGGTATTGTCCGGGGGCCAGGCCGTCGGCGATGAAACGCCCGTTGCGATTGGTGAAGAAGGGCTTGCCCTGTGCGTCGTCCTTTGCACCGGCCGGGACGATCAGGCCGCCCATCAAGGCCACCGGCCCCTCGGGCGAAATCAGATAGCCCCGCGCCGTACGCGAGGCGTCGCTGCCGACGACAAAACGATACCCATTGCCGAAACCAGGAAAGGCCTGGATCACGCCGGCGCCGAGATCATACCCCTCCGGCAAGGGATCGACCTCCAACTCATAGCGCCGGACGCCATAGCCGCGATCAATGCCCGCCAGCGCCGGGCCGAACCAGCCGCTTTTGGCGACCGGATAGCCGCTGGAGTCCGTCAAGCTGACCTGCGCGCCCTTCAATGTCGGGTGGCCGGTGGCGATGACGAAGCCTTCGCGCGCCGATCGGCCAATGCCGAAAGCGCCGTTCGCATAACCGACCATGGTCGAGAGCCGCCACAGCGACTCCTGCCGCGTCTCGCCGTCGTTCAGGTTCGAAACCAGGCGGTTTGAGATGATCTCCGCATCGAAGCGGTTGTTGATGTAGCGCAGGTCGCCGGCGATGGTCTGCTGCGTCCCGTCTTCGGAGAAGCGCAGATCCCCGCTCAGATCGTTCAGGCGGCCTGACGAGGCGCGCGAAAGACCGACCTCGCGTAGGTCGTTCTGGCTGTCGTAGCGGGCCACGCCGCTCCACCGCCCGCCGAAACGAGTGGTCAGGTTGATGCCGAACCGCGTGTCCTCCCGCCCGTCCAGGGCGGTCGTGCGCTGCACGGTCATATTGACGCCGAAACGGCGGAAACTGCGGCCGAAGTTCAGATTGAGGTCGGTCCGATCCCGCTCGCCCCGCCCCTTCACATAGGCCGCGCCAAAGCCCATCGTATAGGCGCGGAACCGCAACAACGCCTGGCCGGCGGCGCGCCATCTCTCACGGTTGAAGCCATTGGTTTCGAAGGCGCTCTGGAAATAGCGGCTGGTCGCCTGGACTGACGCTACAAGGCGAAGATCAGCTTCCCGGCCGAACGTCGTCTCGCGCAGATAGTCGATCGAGCCGATATAGCCCTGCCGTCCGGTGTCGCCGTTATGACTGACAGCGGCGCTCGCCTGGATCAGGCCCAGGCGGCTGCCCCATACGGCCAGCCCGCCGGCCTGGCCGCGTCCTTCGGCCAGCTGGGCGTTGGCGCCCACGGTCAGCACGTCGCTTATCCCCTTGCGGACAAAGCCCGACGCGCCCAAGGCGGAGCCGTATTCCAGCGATCCGCCCTCCTCCAGCACGCCCGCCGAGACGCCGAAATCCAGCACGCCGGGGTCCAGCAGTCCTGCGCCGCCGAACAGGTCGAACACGGCGATCTCTCTCTGGCCCGTATTGTCCTCGACCAGCAGGCGCACGGTGTTGGCGCCCTGGCCGAACGGAAAGTCGCCCAGTGAATAGGGCCCGGCGTCCAGGCGCAGCCGCTCGATAATCACGCCATTGACCTCGACCACCACCAGGGCGGGGCGATCCAGCACGAACTGGCGCCGCCCAGATGGCCGCACGTTCTGGAACGGTCGGATCGTCGAATAGGCCCGCGCCGCCGACAGGCCCAGAAATCGTCGCGAACCCTGGAAGCTCTCAACCGGCGGTGCGAACTCGCCGGCCGTCAGGCGCACCGCCGACTGGAACAGATCCTTGGTGAGGCGGATTTCGCGGCGGCGCCAGCGCTCATCGGATGAGCCGTCGTAGTCGACGCCTGCCGTTAACGTCACGCCGTCGAAGCCGCCGAAGTTGGCGAACATGTCCACCCCGCCCGCCAGGGGCGCAAAGCTGTTCTCCGAATGCGAATACTGCTGAGCCATGGTGATATTCGCTCCAGCCGAAAAATTGGCGGGCTGATCAAAGGCCGCCGGATCGACCAACTCGTTGCGGTTGAAGCTGACGTCCCGACGCGCACGCGCCCCGGCCGACAGTTCTGCCACGAAGGTCAGGGCCAGTGGATCGAAGCTCAAGGAAAAGCCCTCGCCTCTCAGGTCCGCCATGTTGACGCGCTTTTGCGACGCGATGATCGTCTTCAGCCGGTCGCGCTGGGCGGGCGCCAGACTGGGACCCAGAAGGTCCATCAGCCCCTCGGCGTCGACCAGCCCCTGGCCTTGCAGATCCACCTCCCCCGCCAGGTCGCCCAGATAGCGGCCATCGAGGGTCAGCGGCCCCTGGATCGGGCTCAGCACCGGCGTCGGCCGGGCCGAGGGCGCCTGATCCTGGGGTCCGCCGGCCGCCGCATCGAGCGCGGGGGAACACTCGACGCGGCGCCGGCGGCGAGCAGGACGTCAGGGGCGTCTCGCTCGACCGGGACTACGGCGGCGGCGCCGTAGGTGACTTCGGAATAGTTGCGCGCCGTGCGGATGACTTCATCCCCCGCGAAGGGCGCTTCGGCGTTGCTGGCCGAGGCGACGCTGCCGCCCAGGCAGGCCGCGGCGCCCAGGCGCCGCCAGATCCGTTTGCGGCCGGACATCTCACAGCAGCACGATCGAGGCGGTCACGTCGCCGCTGGCGTCAGCCGCCAGCGCAGCCGGGATACGCATGTTGCGCGTGGCGCCGCCCGCCATCACGCTGACCTCTCCGACATCAATATTGGCAGCAGGAACCTCATGCGTCTTCCCGTCCGCCGTCTTGAGCGTGAAACGCGCCTCGCGCAGATGGGCGAAGCCGTCGCCCGTGTTTCGCGCCGTCAGAAGAATGTCGCCGTTCGGCGCGCGGGAAACGGAGGTCACCTCGACCGCCGCCCTGGCGCTGGTCGGCGCCACGAAGACATAGGTGTTGATCGTGAAAGCCAGTTTGACGTCGGCGCCGGCCTCGTCCTCGCCGGTGACCGATTGCATATTGATCGGCAGTTGCGCCGCACGCACCAGGTACATCTTGCCTTCCGGCCCGCTGTCGCCGAGATAGCGCACCTGCACCACCTGTTCGCGATTGGGCGGAATGACGGATTGCACCGGGAAGACGCCGATGTCGTCTTCTTCAGGGACCAGGCTGCGGACGCCGTTTTCGTCGACCCTCATCCGATAAACTTCTATCTCCACCGTGGCCGGCGCCGTGGCGGTGTTGCGCACGGTCAGTCGGTAGCTGGATCCGCTTCCTGAAGGCGTGATCTTGGCCACCATCGGCGAGACGTCCATGGCGCGCGTGTCTGACGGCGCCGTCATGGCCATCATCAGACAGAGCACCGAAGCTGCGATGACTTGAACTCTCATAACTGCATCTCCCCTGCAGTAATGCGAAAGAAAAACGGGGAGCCTTGCGGGCTCCCCGTTCTGGCTCGATCAAGCCGGGTTCAGCGTGAAGGTGAAGGTCTCCGTATAGGTGCCGGCCGGGGCCGTAGCCGCGCCCGGACCAGACGGCGCAGCCGCGCAGCCCGTCGAACCGGGGTTGGTGTTGTCGCCTTGCGTGCCGCCGACGCCGGTGCCGCCCGGAACGTTGTAGCAAAGGTTCAGGAACAGATCGGCGAAGATGCCGTCAGCCAGGGCTTGGCTATAGCCGCCCGAGTTGGTGACGATCGCCGGGCTGCCGGGCCAGGTGTCCTGAGCCGGGAAGCCCAGGGTCGGCACTTGCTGAACCACCAGGTCCCAGTCGTAGTTGATCAGCACGCCGTCGACCGACTTGAAGTCGCCGTTGGCGGCGCTGGAGGTCAGCTTGGCGCCCGTCGGGGCGTTACACGACATCCGCAGCGTGGTGACTTTCTGGCGCTGGCCGTTGGCCACCGCGACATTGCCGCCAGCCACGTTGGCCAGGCCGATGCCGCAGAAGTTGGTCACGCTGGTGCTGACCGTCACATTGGTTTGCGCGCTGGAAACGCCGGGCAGAGCCAGCAGGGCTGCTGCGGCGGTGGCGGCCGCAGTGATCATCAAAGTACGCATCTTCGCCTCCGGGAATGGGTTGTTAAACGAGACTCCAGACTGTCGCTTCCGATGTCTGGACTTGCGGCCAATCGCCACAATCTCGCCATTTAAACCTCCCCCCAGAGGCCAACATCCCCAAGGTTGATACTCATCTTGGACTAGTCAATTTTAACTAATCATTTACCGCTGCGACGGACGAGGCTGCTACGCGGCGGATCGAGCAGCAACCACAGGGCGCCGAAGATCGCCGCCAATGCCACCAGCCCCGCCGCCTGAGGCGCGACCTCCGCCAGACTGGCGCCCATGGCGTTCATCGGCACAAAGGCCTGGACGGCGGCGGTCGAGGGCGACAGGCAAGCCAGCCAGACCAGCAGCTTGGGCATCATGAAATGCGGCCACGCCGCCCCCGCCAGGAAGAAAAGAGGCGCCGAGGTTCCGACCAGCACCTGCAAGACCCGCTCGTGACGATCGAACAATCCGCCCAGCAGCAGCCCCAGCGCCGAAACCCCGGCTGCGAACACGGGCGACAACAGGACGACCCCGCCTAGATCGCCGCCGCGCGGATAGTCCTGCACCCAGAACACGAAGCCGAAATAGAACAGGCAGGACCCCGTGCCGATCGCCGTCAGCGCCAGCCATAAACCCAGTCTTGCGCTGCGCCGCATGGGGGCTGCGCCGGTCTCGCGGCGCAGGGCGGCGATGACGCCTGCGCCCAGCAGCAGGGTCTGCTGCAGGATGATCAGGCTGACCGCCGGCACGGCATAATCGCCATACCCTTCCGTCGGATTGAACAGGGATTCCTGCTTCAGCGTCGGGGCCAGCTTTGCCGCGCGGGCGGCCTGAGGCAGGCCCTCCAGCCGCGTCTCGGCGACGTGGGCCGCAGCGGCCGCGACCGCCTTGCCGACCGAGGTGACCCGAACCAGATAGCCGCCGTTTAGCCAGACGGCGACGCCGCTGGGCGCGCCGCGCGCCAGGTCGCTCTCAAACCGGTCCGGCAAGATGACGACGCCGTCCACAACGCCGCGCCGCATCAGGTCGGACGCCTCGGCGGTCGAGGGGATCACAGCGGCGACCTCGATCGCGTGAGAGGCGTTGAGGTCTTCGACCAGGGCGCGGGTCAGGGCGCTCTGCGTCGGCGTCACCACGGCGACCGGCAGCCCCGTCGCCGCCTGCCCGGCATAGGCCGCCGGATAGTAGAAGGCGTACAGAACCACAGCCAGGATCAGCAGGCTGCTGACAGGCCGGGCGCGCGGCAGATTGCGGAAGGTCGCGATGAAGGCGGCGCCGACGCCCTGTTCGGGCAGGGGAAAGGCCAGCGCTTCGGCCTTGGGCGCGCGCCGGGCGCGCAGGCGGATCAGTACGGCGGCCAGGATCAGGGCGATGACGGCGACGAAGCTCAGGATCATCAGGTCCCGCCAGGCCCCGCCGGGCGCTGCGCCGGTCACCATCTGGCCGGTCTGAAGGCGCAGATAGTGGGTGTAGGGCAGGATGTCGCTCCAGATCCGGGCGAAGCGCGGCCCGTGATCCAGCGGCAGGGTGCCGTTCGAGAAGGCGATGGCCGCGCCCGAATAGATGGCGGTGCCCGAGAAGGCCATGTCGACATCGCCCAGCAGGGCGACCAGCAGGGCCGACAGGGCGACGCTGACCGCCATCAGGGCGACCACGCCCAGCATCAGCAGTGGCAACGACCCCGCCACGCCCCAGCCTCTGATCCCGCACAGCCAGCCGATCCACGCCAGCCCCCACAGGGTGAAGATGACGAAATGCGGGATCAGCGTCCCGATCAGGGCCGCCGTCGTCCGCCCGTCGTTCTGGGCCTTGAACGTCTGGAAGGAGCCGCCCTGCATCAGCCGCCCCACCGCCAGCACCGCTGAACAGGCCGCCAGCAGATGCAGCACGCCGGGCGCCAGCAGGCCGCCGAGGAACAGCTCGAAACTCAACTGCGGATTGCCGATGATCGACACCTGGACTGCCGGCGGCTCCAGCGCCGTGGCGGGCAGGCCCATCTGGCGCGCGCGCTCCTCCAGTCGCGGCGCGGCGGCCGAGGCGATGGCCGCCGACTGCCCCAAGGCCGACAGGGCGCCGACGGTCTGGAAGGCGCCGTTGAACGACACCGTCACCTGCTCCGGACGACGGAAGGCGCCTTCGCTGAAGCCCGAGGGAAAGTGCGCGATGCTGTAGACCTCGCCGCGCCGCATCAGGGCGACGGCCTCATCCACCGTCGCCGGGGCGTGGGCCACCCGCACGCCGGGGCTGGCCTCCATGTTGCGGATGGCCGCCCGGCTGAAAGCTGAGTTGTCCTGATCCACCACGGCGACCGGCGCCTGACGGATCACGCCGGGCGCCAGCATGGCCGCGATCACCGCCAGCAGGATCAGCGGCAGGCCGAAAGCGACGAAGGCGTCCCACGGGCGGGTCGCCAGCCGCCGCGACTCGTCCTGAACGGCCGCAAGAAAGACGGCCGCCCCGCCCTTCATCGCGCCGACCAGTCGAACAGGACGCTCATGCCCGGCCGCAGGCCCTCGATCGGCCGGACAGGCTTGGCCTTCACCTGGAAGCTGCGGACATCATAGCCGCTGGACTGCCGGGTCGAGCGCCAGGTGGCGAACTCGCCCTGCGGGCTGATGGCGGTGACGCGGAAGGCGGCGCCCTTCACGCCCAGCGCCGGCACGTCCCCGCGCACGGTCGCGCCGATCTTCAGATCGCGGAACTGATCCTCGCGCACGCTGAAGGCGACCCACGGCTCGGCCGTATCGACGATGGTGAACACCGGCACCCCCGTCAGCACCAGCTCGCCGACATTGGCGAAGCGTTCCGACACCTCGCCCCCATGCGGAGCGGTCAGGCGGGTCTCGCCCTGCAGGCTTTCGACCTCGGCGACGGCGGCGCGGGCGCCGCTGACATTGGCGTCGGCGACCGACTTCTCCTGCGGACGGGTTCCGGCCTGCGCCTTCAGATACTGCTGGCGCGCGGCCTCGGACTGAGACGCCGTAGCGGCGCGGGCGGCCACCGCCTCATCCCGGCGCTGGGCGGAAATGACGCCCTCGGCGAACAGGTTTTCGGCCCGGCGCGCGGTTTGATCGGCCAGACGGGCCGTCGCCTGAGACGCGCGCCAGATGGACTCGACCGTCTGCACGTCCTCGACGCGGGCGCCCTCGCGGCTCATGGACTGGATGGCCTGCGTCGACTGCAGCAGGGCGCGGGCCTGGGCGTCCTTGGCCTCGACCTCGGGGCTGCTCATCAGCGCCAGTTCCTGCCCGGCCGTCACCCGATCGCCCTCGGCGGCCATGAAGCGTTCGACGCGGCTGGGCACCTTGGTGGCGACAGTGAAGGTCTCGGCCTCGACCATGCCCTGAACCTGATCCGGCGCTGGACGGGCGGCCAGGAACAGACCCACGACGATGAAGACCAGCAGCAGCGCCACCCCCGCCGCGACGATCAACGGCAGAAGCGGACGGCGCGGTTTCGGCGGCGGCGCCTCGGCGGGTTTGGACGGCGTATAGGCCGAAGAAGGCGTCTCGCTCATGGGGCGCTGAGTCATGGGGCGCTGATCCGGTCGTCGCGTTGCAGATAATCGTTCAGGGTCTGACCATTGCCCGACGCCGCCAACAGCGCCGCCAGGCTCAGGTCGTATTCATAGGCCGCCGCCGCCCGTTGCAGGCGCGCGGTTCCCAACAGGTTGCGGGCGTCGATCACCGAGGCGGCCGTCGCCTCGCCCTCGCGGAAGCCGACCTCCTGCACGCGCAGGTTTTCGCGCGCGGCCTCCAGACTGCTGTCCATGCTCAGGAACTGCCGCCGCGCCAGATCGACCTGATTATAGGCGCGCGTGACCATCAGCCGGGCGTCGTCGCGGGCATTGCGCTCCATCTGGGACGCCGCCGAGGCCTGGGCGCGCGCGGCGCCGAGCAGCCGTCGCCGGTCCACCGAAGACATCAGGGTGTAGCGCGCGCCCAGACCAAAGGCCCAGTCCGGCTCGGTCGGCAGGGAATCATCGGGGTTCAGGTTGTAGGTCCCGAAGGCGAACACCGACGGCTTCAGCCGCGAGGCCGCCAGATCCGCCCCCGCCTCGGCCAGATCGCGCCCGGCCTGCGCCTGAATGACCCGCGCGTTCGACTGCCCCGCGCTGTCCACAAACAGGTCGGCCGGTCCCACCGGGCCGCGGTTGACGAACAGCGGCGTGGTCGGCGTCGCCCCGTCCTCAAGGTCCGTCACGCGCGCCAGCGAGGCGACGGCGTTTTCATGCTCCAGTTCGGCGCGGTTGACCTGACGCTGGGCGGCGTCGCGCGCCACCTCGACCTGAAGCGTCTGGGCGCGGCTGAGGAAACCCTCGCTCTCCATGCGGCGCGCGTTGTTCAGATGCAGATCAAAGCCGTCGCGCGTTTCGATGGCGATCTTCAGCGCCTCCGCCGCCAGCACCTGGCCGAAATAGGCCTGGGCCAGCCCGACGCCTTCCAGATCGACGGCTTCGCGACGCTTGGCTTCGGCCATATCCAGATTGGCCTCCGCCGCCCGACGCAGGGCCGGAATGGCGCCGCCGGTATAGATCGGCTGAAGCGCCGTCACCGTCGGGCGAAACGTCGTGTCGTCCACCTGCAGCCGGATATCGTGCGGCAGGGCGGCGAAAATCTCTGGCAGAGCCGCCTGCAGCCTCTGCTCCACGACGCCCAGAACATCGCCCGGCACGCCGGGCAGACCTGAAATCAGACCCGGAATGGCCGCGCTGATGTCGGACTGCGCCCGGTCCAGCGGCTCGCCCAGAGACAGGTCGAACGTCTTGCGATAGCGGATCAACTGAGCGTCCAGCGACACCGTCGGTCGGTTCAGGCCGTCTGCGGCGCGCGCCTGAGCTTCCGCCGCCTCCACCGCATAACCCGCCGCCCGGTTCAGGCTGGAGGTCGAACGCAGCCGCGCCTCGGCCTCTGCATAGCTCAGCGGGGTGCGGGACGTTTCGGCGTTTCGAGGCGCAGATGCGGTCAGTTGCGCCTGCGGCTCCGCCTCCTGGCTGCTCGCCATCGGCCCCGCAGCCAGCGCGACGCACAGCCCGACACCACTGATCACCATCGCTTCACCCCGTATCACGTCCGGCCCCAACGATCCTGACGCGCCGCCGTTGCGTCAAGCAAGCACGGGCCGCGCCCGCTCGCCTTGAGGAAAGGCGTTCTAGCCGGATTCCAGCCCTGTTCCGAACCGTCTTGACGCGCGACGACCCTGTGCTGGAAGGTCTCCATACCGCTGGCGAAGCTTCCGGGCTCGGCGGCGGAAGGGGCGCTGTCAGGGCGGACCTGACGACAGGGGGAATGACCTATGGGCTCGCCGTTGACCCTGATCGGGCTGCCGATCGCGCTGGGCATCATCATGTTCGGCCTGGGCCTGAGTTTGACGCCATCCGATTTCGTCCGGGTGTGCCGACAGCCGAAGGCGGCGGCGGTGGCCCTGGCCTGTCAGCTGCTTCTGCTGCCGGCGATCTGCTTCGCCCTGGTGCTGGCGTTCCAGCTGCCGCCGCTTCTGGCGGTCGGCATGATGCTGCTGGCCGCCTCGCCGGGCGGGACAACGGCCAACCTTTATAGCCACCTGTTCCGCGGCGATGTGGCCCTCAACATCAGCCTGACAGCGATCAACTCCGTCATCGCCGTCGTGACCCTGCCGGTCATCGTCAACCTGGCCGTGGCCTATTTCCAGCCCGGCGACATGAAGGTCGGCCTGCAGCTGACCAAGACCCTCGAGGTCTTCATGATCGTGCTGGTTCCCGTGGCGCTGGGGATGCTGGTGCGCGGCCTGAAACCCGGCTTCGCCCAGGCGATGGACAGGCCGGTGCGGATCGCCTCCATACTGATCCTGACCCTGGTGATCCTGGGCGCGGCGGCGTCCAGCCTGGATGTGCTGCTAGCCAACTTCCAGGCCCTGGCGGGGATCGTCATCCTGTTCTGCCTGTTCAGCCTGGGCATAGGTTTCGCCGTGCCGCGCCTGCTGAAGATCGAACGCCCGCAGGCCATCGCCAGCGCCTTCGAGGTCGGGCTGCACAACGCCACCCTCGCCATCGTCATCGCCCAATCGGTGCTGCGCAGCCCGGAGATGACCCTGCCGGGCGCCGTCTATGGCGTGCTGATGTTCCCCCTGGCGGCGGCGTTCGGCCTGCTGATCACCCGCAAGCGCGCAACAGCCGTCGCAGGCTGAAGGCGATCAGCCGCGCAGCTCGCGGCGCAGCACCTTGCCCACCGCCGTCTTGGGCAGGGGTTCGCTGCGGAACTCGACGATGCGCGGCACCTTGTAGCCGGTCAGTTGCGCGCGGCAGTGGGCGATCAGCATCTCCTTCGTCAGCTCAGGCGATCGCGGCACGACGACGATCTTGATCCGCTCGCCCTGCGCCGCATCCGGCACGCCGACGGCGGCGACCTCCTCGACCAGAGGATGGCTGGCGACCACATCCTCGATCTCGCCCGGATAGACGTTGAAGCCGGACACCAGGATCATGTCCTTGATCCGGTCCACCAGACGCACGCGCCCGTCCGCCTGCATCACCCCGACGTCCCCCGTCGCCAGCCAGCCGTCGTCCGACAGCACCCTGGCTGTCTCGTCGGGCCGTTTCCAATAGCCCAGCATCACCTGGGGGCCGCGCACATGCAGCTCTCCCTCTTCGCCGATCCCGGCCCAGCTGCCGTCCTCGCGACGCATGCGAACCTCGGTCGAGGGCACCGGCAGGCCGACCGTTCCGTCGAAGCCCATCCCTTCCGGATGCTCCAGATCGACGCGCCCGATGCAGACCACCGGCGATGTCTCCGTCAGGCCATAGCCGTCGATCAGCGGCGCGCCCGTCACCGCCTGCCACTCCTGGGCCACAACGCTCTGGGTCGCCATGCCGCCGGCGATGGTCAGCTTCAGATCCGAGAAATCGCGGTCTCGAAACGCCTGGCTTTTCATCAGGCTGACGAACAGGGTGTTCAGCCCGGTCATGGCCACGAAGCGCTCCTTGCGCAGGATCCATTCCACCCGCTTGGCGTCGCGCGGATTGGCGATCAGGATGTTGCGCCCGCCCGCCCCCGTGAACATCATCAGGTTCGCGGTCAGCGAGAAGATATGGTACAGCGGCAGCATGGTGACATTGCCTAAAGGCCGTGTCTGATCAATCTGATCCAGCAGCCAGACCCGCCCCTGAATCGTGTTGGCCAGGATGTTGCGATGGGTCAGCATCGCCCCCTTCGCCACGCCTGACGTGCCTCCCGTATATTGCAGGAAGGCGATGTCCTCGGGACTGATCGGCGCCGGCTGCAAGCTCATTCGCCGCGCCTTGGCCATCAGGCGCGTCCACCGATGCGCGCCCGGCAGGCGATAGGTCGGAACCATCTTCTGAACATGACGCATCATGGCGCTGACGGCGACGCCCTTCAGGCCGCCCATCATGTCGCCCATGGCGGTGACGACGACATCCCGAAGATGGGTCCCTTCGCGCGCCTGCTCCACCGTGGCGGCGAACATGTCCATGACCACCAGGACGACCGCCCCGCTGTCCTTGAGCTGATGGTTCAACTCGCGCGGGGTGTAGAGCGGATTGACGTTGACCACGATGGCGCCGGCGAACAGCGCGCCGAACAGGGCCGCCGGATACTGCAGGCAGTTCGGCATCATCAGCGCCACCCGCTCGCCCGGCTGCACGCCGATCGACTGCAACCACGCGCCGAAGCTCTTGGCCGCCTTCAGCATATCGCCGTAGGTCACTGCCGAACCCAGGCTGACGAAGCCGGGCCGGTCGGCGAACTTCAGCGCATCCGCCTCGAACAACTGAGGGACCGACGTCCAGCGCGCCAGCTCGTCCTCAATGCAGCGGGGCACGCCCTTGTGATAGAATTTCGTCCAGAAACGCTCGGCCCACAGTTGGTCCAGGTCGTCAGCGGAATCAGTCACGGCGCTCATTTCTCGACCGCCCACGCCGACCGGCGCCCTGCGGCCGCCTCGCGACAATGGACGCGCAGGGCGGCGGTCAGCCTGGCCCGGTTCGCCCCAACGGCCCAGGCGGCGCTGGACCGACAAAAGGGGATACGAACGCCGCCGATCATGGCGAACCGTGGCGGTGCGGATGCGGTCAGCATAGGGCTTCATCCCTGGATGAAAGGGTCAGGCGACCCTGCATATGGATGCGCGACCCAATGGCGGCGCGCGCGGAAAAATCACATTCGTGGCCGCCTGCTCCTACGTAAAGCAACGCCTTTCCGAGCCGAAACTGCGGCGCGGGAGCGAAGGTCTTGGCGACCAAGGCCCTCGAGACAACCCCGACGATTCGTCGAGCGTAGCCAAAAACAGAAACAGTTTCATTTTCTTCTTGCGGCGTAATGAAGCTTGTGAAAGCCTTGGGCTGGGCGAACACTCACGAGCGTTCTGGAGGGGACATCATGAAAATGCGCATCTGGCTGCCGGTCGCGGCGATATTGTTTCTGAGCGCCTGCGGGTCGAAACCGGCCGAGAAGGGCACGGACCTCAGCAAGGCGAACACCACCTATCAGAACGAACTGATGGAGCTGTTGATGGACGCCAAGCCGGGCGCGGTGATCGAGATCCCCGCCGGCGTCTTCGCCATCGATACCGAGCTGAGCCTCGTGGTCGACGGCGTGACCATCCGAGGCCAGGGCATGGACAAGACCATCCTGAACTTCCGCAACCAGGCGGCCGGCGCCCAGGGGCTGCTGGTCACCGCCAGCAACTTCACCATCGAAAACCTGGCGATCGAGGACACCAAGGGCGACGCCATCAAGATCAACAAGGGCGAGAACATCATCGTGCGCAAGATCCGCACGGAATGGACTCAGGGCCCCAAGACGGAAAACGGCGCCTACGGCATCTATCCGGTTCAGACCAAGAATGTCCTGATCGAAGACAGCGTGGCGATCGGCGCCTCCGACGCCGGAATCTATGTCGGCCAGTCGCAGAATGTGGTGGTCCGCCGCAACCGCGCCGAGTTCAACGTGGCCGGCATCGAGATCGAGAACTGCATCGACGCCGACGTCTATGAAAACCTGGCGACCAACAACACCGGCGGCATTCTGGTCTTCAACATGCCCCAGCTTCAGCAGGCCGGCTATCGGACGCGCGTCTACAACAACCGCGCCATCGCCAACAACACGCGCAACTTCGGCCACGCCGGCACCCCGGTCGCCAGCGTGCCCGCAGGCACGGGCGTGATCGTCAACTCCAACGATCAGGTCGAGATCTTCGACAATGAGATCGCCGACAACAAGACGGCCAACATCATCATCTCGGCCCTGTTCTCCGCCGGCTATTCCGACAGCGCCATGAGCGCGGACTTCGACCCCTATCCCGAGGCCATCCTGATCAAGGACAACCGCTTCAGCGGCGGCGGCAATGCGCCGGACGGCATGGATTTCCAGGCTCTGCGCATCGCCAAATTCGGCCCCACCGGCCGCTTCCCCGACATCCTGTGGGACGGCTATGTCAATCCGAAGAAGCTGGTGAACGGCCAGTTGCCCGCTGAACTGCGGATCTGCATCGACAACGGCGACGCCGGAATCCTGAACGTCGACGGGCCCAACAAATACGCCAAGCCCAACACCGACATCACGCCGCATCGCTGCACCCTGCCCCGGCTCAAGCCGGTCGTCCTGCCGCAAGCCTGACACGGCCCATGAAACCGCTTCGCCTGCTCTCGCTGGGCCTGCTGCTCCTGATCGGAGCAGCAGGCTGCTCCAAGCCTCCGGCCCCGGCCCAGCCTCTGGCGGAGCCGACCTATTTCGAGGCCGCCAATCCCAAATCCCTTCGGGAATGGGGCATGGTTCAGACGTCGGACGGGGCTCTGGTCCTCGGCGCCCGGGTCACGCCCTATGACCTGACCACGCCGCTGTTCACCGACTATGCGCAGAAGCTGCGGACCATCTGGATGCCGCCGGGCGTTTCGGCCGATTACACGCCGGACGACGCGCTGTCCTTCCCGGTCGGCACGGTCATCACCAAGACCTTCTTCTACCCGACCGGCGCCAAGGGCCGCGTGCTGCGGCAGGGGGACCCCAGGCAATTCCATGATGGCGACGGCCTGAAGCTCAAGCAGGTTCGCATGATCGAAACCCGCCTGCTAATCCGCCGGCCCGAGGGCTGGACCGCCCTGACCTATCTGTGGAACGAGGCCCAGACCGACGCCGTCCTGCACCGCGTCGGCGCCGCGGTCCCGCTGACGATGACGGGCTCGGACGGCAAGGACGAAACCTTCTCCTACATCGTCCCCAATGCGACCCAGTGCTCGGCCTGCCATGCGACCAATGTCGCCACCCGCGAAATCCAGCCCATCGGCCCCAAGGCCCGTCTGCTCAACCGCGACTTCGCCTATTCGGACAGGACGGAGAACCAGCTGAGCCGCCTGACCGCCATGGGCTATCTGAAGGGCGTCGCCGATCCGGGCCAGGCGCCGCTTCAGGTGTCCTGGACAGACGCCGCCGCATCGACCGAGGCCCGCACCAGGGCCTATCTCGACGTCAACTGCGGCCATTGCCACAACCCCAAGGGAGCCGCCGCCACCTCGGGGCTCTATCTGGATGCGCCCTCGCCGCTGTCCGGGTCCGCAGGCCTGTGCAAACCGCCCGTCGCGGCGGGCGCGGGCACGGGGAACCTGCGGTTCGACATCGTGCCGGGCAAGGCGGATGAATCCATCATGGCCTACCGCATGGACTCGACCCATCCGGCCGTCATGATGCCCGAGATCGGCCGCTCGACCCGCCATGACGAAGGCGTCGCCCTGATCCGGTCCTGGATCGATTCACTGGAGGGATCATGTCGTTAGACGCGGCCCAGACCCCTGTGCACCAGACCCCTGCCCCTCAGCCCCCTGACCCTCAGATCCCCGCGATCCTGGATCGCCTCCGGGCCGCCTTCGACAGCGGCCTGACGCGCGACCTGGCCTGGCGCCGCGCCCAGCTCGCCGCCCTCAAACGGATGATGGTCGAGAACGAAGCGGAGATCGCTTCTGCGCTGAAGGCGGATCTGGGCAAGCCGTTCGCCGAGGCCTGTACGGCCGAGATCGACCTCGTCTCCAGCGAGGCGGCCCTCGCGCGCAAGCATCTGGGCCGCTGGAGCCGCCCCCAGCGGACCCGCACCCCCCTGGCGATCCAACCCGGCAAGAGCTTTATCGAGTCGGCGCCATACGGCGTGAC
The DNA here is from genome assembly GCF_000635915.2 of Brevundimonas naejangsanensis. NCBI lineage: Bacteria > Pseudomonadati > Pseudomonadota > Alphaproteobacteria > Caulobacterales > Caulobacteraceae > Brevundimonas > Brevundimonas naejangsanensis. Next base: position 650,880 of record NZ_CP015614.1, on the reverse strand, counting down.
CCTGATCATCGGGGCGTGGAATTATCCCTTCCAGCTGGTGCTGGCCCCTCTGGTCGGGGCCATCGCGGCGGGCAACTGCGCGGTCATCAAGCCCTCGGAGATGGCGGTCCAGTCCTCCGCCCTGCTGAAGCGTCTGGTGGAGCGCTATCTGGACCCGCGCGCCTTCGCCGTGGTCGAGGGTGACGCCGCAGTCTCGACAGCCCTGTTGGACCAGCGTTTCGACCTGATCTTCTATACCGGCGGCGAACGGGTCGGTCGGATCGTCATGGCGGCCGCCGCCCGCCATCTGACCCCGGTCGTGCTGGAGCTGGGCGGGCAGAACCCCTGCATCGTCGATGAAACCGCTGATCTGACGGTGGCCGCCCGGCGCATCGTCTGGGGCCGGTTCCTGAACGCCGGCCAGATCTGCGTGGCGCCGGATCACGTCTATGTCGCCGCCTCGGTCGAGGCCCGTTTGCTGGAGGAGCTGAAGCGCGCGGTCACGGCCATGTTCGGCCCCGATCCACGGCAAAGCGCGGACTACGGCCGCATCATCAACGCGCGTCACGCCGCGCGCCTGCAGAGCCTGCTGGCCGACGGCCGCGCCGTCACGGGCGGCCAGGCCGATGTCGACGCCTGCTATGTCGCGCCCACCATCCTGACGGATGTCGCGGCCGATGCGCCGGTTCTGGCCGAGGAGATCTTCGGTCCGATCCTGCCGGTGCTGCCCTATCAGACGCTGGACGAACCCCTGGCGGCGATCAACGCCCGCGCCCCCGCCCTGGCGCTCTACGCCTTCACCCGGAACAAGGCGACGGCTGACCGGATCATCGCCGCCACGCGATCCGGCTCGGCCACCATCAACGATGCTGTAATCTTCATGGCCAATCCGAACCTGCCGTTCGGGGGCGTGGGGGCCAGCGGCATGGGCGCCTACCACGGACGCTACAGTTTCGAGGCCTTCAGCCATCGGCGCGCCGTGCTGAAACGCGGCTTCGCACTGGACGCCAGCATCCGCTATCCGCCCTTCACCCCGGGCAAGCTGGCGCTTTTCCGACGCATGGCCTGAGCCGTCTGGGCCGGATCAGTCCTGCAGATAGGCTGACAGATAACGCTCCAGCGCCACGGTCGCCTCCGCGAACAGACGGTCGGTCCATTCCGACTGGGCCTCGCCGCTGGTCAGGGTTTCAAACGAGGTGAAAATCTCAGTGGCCATGCGGGCGACGGCCAGGGGCGCGTCGCCATGGAAGCCGTCCAGCCCCTGTTCCCACCGCGCCGCCAGATAGGCCGCGATCTGGGCGTTGGCCTGTTCCTTGACGATCCGCAGTTCGCGCGTCGTCAGCATCAGATGGAACAGGGGGCGATAGGCGGGGTCCTCGTCCAGCATCTTGCGCAGGGTCCGCATCACCTGCAGATGGCGCTCGCGCCATGATGTGAACTCAGGGTTCTCCATGATCTCGGCGATGCGGGCGTGCAGTTGCGCCACCAGGGTCTCGAACAGCTCCTTGTAGATGGCGAAGACGTTCGGGAAGTAGCGATAGATCGAGCTGACCGGCACATTGGCTTCAGCCGCGATGGCGCTGGTGGTGATCGTATCGACGGAAGTCGAGGCCAGGAGCTTCTCGGTCGCCGCCAGCACCCGGGTGATTCTATCGCGCGCACGTTGCTGCATCGGCGCGGCGCGGCGTTCCAGCGTGGTGATGATTTCTTGCGACGCGCGCGAGGTCACTGCCGCCCTCCATTCCAGTCTGCAGGCCGTCTAACATGACTTGACGCCTTTCCATACGCCGCATCGAGCCACAGCCCCTTGTCAAACGGAATAATATTCTGTTTCTTGAAGTTTGAGAAACGGGGCTTTGGGAGGGGCTGCGATGATCAAGATGGAACACTGTCGCAAGGCGACGCTGGCGGGGAGCGTGGCGCTGGCCGCCCTGGCCGCGCCGGGTCTGGCGACGGCGCAGGAGGCCACGACCCTCGATGACGTCGTCGTCACCGCGCAACGGCGCGAACAGAGCCTGCAGGAAGTCCCGATCACGGTCAGCGTCGTCACGGCCAAGACCCTGGAATCGCTGGCGGCGGACGACATGGGCGACGTCTCCGCCTTCGTGCCGGGCCTCTCAGTGTCGAACACCAGTCCGACCCAGGCCACGTACAGCATTCGCGGGGTCTCGACGTCGGACTTCGGCGTCGGCACCGACCCGGCGGTGGGCGTCTATGTCGACGGCGTCTATGCGGCGCGCTCGGGCGCCGGCCTGCTGGCGTTCAGCGACGTGGCCCGGATCGAGGTGCTGAAAGGGCCGCAAGGCACCCTGTTCGGCCGCAACAGCGCCGCCGGCGCCGTGTCCATCACCACCAACAAGCCCAGCGACGAATTCGAAGCCCGCCTCGGCGTCCGGCTGGGCGAATACGACAAGCGCCGCTTCGAGGGTCTGGTCAATCTGCCGATCAACGACGCCCTGGCCCTGCGGGTCAACGCCCTGGTGAACCGCCGCGACGGCTGGCTCATCGATCAGGCCACCGGCCAGGACTATGACCGCGAAGACAACTGGGCGGCGCGTGCAGCCCTGCGCTGGGATGTCGGTCCCCAGACGCAGATGATCCTCAGCTGGACCCATGACGAGATCGATCAGGACGCCCGCCCGGCGATCGGCGTCGCCCCCCTGCCCGCCGCACCGGGTTTGCCGACCTTTCCGTCGAACCCGGCAAACTATCTGAACCCGTTCAAGGCCGGAATCCGCAACGACGTCATCGACAACCACGAGACGCGTCGCCTGGACGAGGGCACGCTGACGATCACCCACGCCTTCGGCGACATCGACTTCACCTCCCTGACCTCGGCTCGCCGCTTCAGCACCGAGAACCGCGAGGACGAGGACGGCACCAACCGGCCGGATCTGTATTTCGACACCAACAACCGCGAAAAGAACCGGTCCTGGTACCAGGAATTCCGTTTCGCCGGCGAACACGGCGCGTTCAACTGGATCGCCGGCGCCAGCTACTACAGCGAACACGCCGAACAGCGCAGCGACACCTACGCCACCACCGACAGCATCAACACCATCCTGACCAATGCGGCCGGACAGCCGTTGTTCTCGCTGGCCGACATGATCCTGGGCATGGCCGGAATCCCCGCCAGCACGCTGGGCCACAGCTGGCAGGAGGACATGATCAACGAGGGCGATTTCGATGCGACCGCCGTGTTCGCCGACGTCATCTGGGCCGCCAACGACCGCCTGAACCTGACGTTCGGCCTGCGCTATACCCGCGACAAGAAGACGTTCCAGTGGCTGAACGGCCCGCGCGTCGCGCCCGGACTGGACGCCGTGCTCAACGACCCCACGGTGAACTTCGTGCTGGATACCTACATGGGGCCGGCGCTGGGCTATCTGTATTCCGACTTCGTCTTCGACCTGTCTGGCCTGGCGGGGGTCCAGTGCGACAACGGCGTCACGGTCCAGGAAGGCGTGGCCTGCAAGCTGTCCGACTCCTGGTCCGACCTCAGCCCGCGCTTCGTCGCGGACTATCACCTGACCGACAACGCCATGGTCTTCTTCTCCTACGCCAAGGGTTATAAGGCCGGGGGCTTCAACAGCGTCGAGGTCGCCTCGCGCTTCGACAATGAAGACGTGCAGAATTTCGAGATCGGGCTGAAGAGCAGCCTGGGCCCCAACGCCCGCGTCAACATCTCGGCCTTCCAGTATGACTACGACGGCAAGCAATCGATCCGGCTGGTCACGCCGGCGGGGTCCAATGTGCCGCAGTATCTGGTCGAGACCAGCGACGACACCGCCTGGGGCCTCGACATGCAACTGGACGTGCAGCCTCTGGACGGCCTGAACCTGTTCGCCAACGCCCAGTACATCGACGCCACCTACAAGCGAAAAATGACCGACGACGGCGATCTGGCCGGCCAGCCGACCGGCGAGCCCCTGTGGTCCGCAGCGGCGGGCGCCTCCTATCGGCGCGACCTCGGCGGCGCCGGCTCGCTCGACATGCAGCTGATCCACGCCTATCGTGGCGAAGGTCGCTGCAACAAGACGTCCACGGGTCAGGGTTCTTGCCTTCAGACCCCCTGGTTCGATCCCTCCGAGGCGCAGAACCGAACGGACGTTCGTCTCTACTGGCGCAATGCGGACGAGCGCTATCAGGTCGGTTTCTACGTCAACAACCTGTTCGACAACCAGTATGTGACCGGCGTGAACAACATCACCGCCACCACCTTGGGCACCCCGTTCGTGAACATCACCGAACCCAGAATGTGGGGCGTCGACCTGACCTACACCTACTGAGGGGTTTCCGCCTGGGACGGCGCAAAGGCGGTCCCAGGCGCCTCGCTTGGCTGATAGGACGCCCGGCGCGGAACAGGCCAGACCAGCGCCTGACCGCTCTCGGTCGAGGGCGCCGCCGCCCCGCATCGGTTTCGGCTTGCCGGGAAAGTTCGGGCCCGGTAAATTATGGATCAGCGGACCGGGCCCCTCTGACGTCTGATGGCAGACGTGATGTCGGACCGCATCGAGTGATCTCGGTGCGCGACTACCCCCCTTCTGGTCGATCCCCCAAATTGCGCGCCGGGGTCGCTCCTTGAACAAGGGGTGTCCTTATGGACCTGATGACTTTCTTCCTGACCGAATGGCTGGGCAAGCCGGCCGGGATGTGGCTGGCGTTCATGGGCGTGGTCGTGGCGCTGCTGGTGCTGGACCTGGGCGTCCTGCACCGCGACCAGCACGAGATCGGCGTGCGTGAGAGCCTCTTGCTCTCCAGCATGTACATCGCCGTCGCGCTCCTTTTCGGCGGCTGGGTCTGGCGGGAGCTGGGCAGCCAGTCGGGCATGGAATACCTGACAGGCTTCGCGATCGAGAAGTCGCTGGCGATGGACAACGTCTTCGTCATCGCCATGATCTTCGGCTACTTCGCCATCCCCAGGGCGCTGCAGCACCGGGTGCTTTTCTGGGGCATCCTGGGCGTGATCGTGCTCAGAGCCATCATGATCGGCGCGGGCGCGGCCCTGGTCAGCCAGTACGGCTGGGTGCTCTACATCTTCGCCGCCTTCCTGATTTTCACCGGCATCAAGATGTTTTTCGCCGGCGACGGACATGCCGACGTGGGCGCCAATCCGCTGGTGAAGTGGATGCGCGGGCATCTCAGAATCACCGACCAGCTGCACGGCCAGAGGTTCTTCGTGCGGGAGCCCCACCCGAAGACCGGACGCCCGGCCCTCTGGGCCACGCCGCTTTTCCTGGCGCTGGTGATGATCGAGATCGCGGACGTGATCTTCGCTGTGGACTCGGTGCCGGCGATTTTCGCCATCACCACTGACCCCTACATCGTCTACACCTCAAACATCTTCGCCATCCTGGGGCTCCGGGCGCTCTATTTCGCGCTCGCCGCCATCATCCACCGCTTCGCCTATCTCAAGCAGGCGCTGGCCGTGCTGCTGGTGTTCATCGGCGGCAAGGTTTTTGTGGCCGACCTCTTGGGCTGGGAGAAGTTTCCTGCGGAATGGTCGCTGGCCATCACAGCCTTCATCCTAGCCGCCGGGGTGTTGTGGTCGCTCTGGAAGACGCGGGGCCGGTCCTCTGAGGCCTCCTCCTCGTGAAGAGAAAGGGCCCCTCGACAGGCCCCAAAGCCGCCCCTTCCTCGACGGTCCGCTCAATGGAGGCGGCTAGACCTGATCCAACCAAGGGCTGGAGCGTAATAAAGCCGGACTGAGGCGGGACCCCTCTTGCAGGGCGGTAGGTGACTTGGATGCGGCGAGTTCAGAAGAAGGACCTGCCTTCCAAGACCTGCCCCGTCTGCGCCCGGCCCTTCGCGTGGCGCAAGAAATGGCAAAGAGACTGGCCGAACGTGATCTACTGCAGCGCGCGTTGCGCCTCCCGAAAGACGCCCGTCGAAGAGGCGGGCAAGCCTGTCCGTTCTTCGTCGATGCCGTCATGACGCGGGTGGATGACGCGAGGGTCCTGCGGCTGGTACTCGGCGATCAGCTTTCAGACAGCCTTGCCGGCCTGACTGATCTGGAGGCGACGCGCGACGTCGTGCTGATGGCGGAGGTGCGGGACGAGGCGACCTATGTGCGCCATCACAAGCAGAAGATCGCGCTGACCTTCGGCGCCATGCGCGCGCACGCGAACCGGCTGGCGGCGCAAGGCGTGACGGTTCGCTATGTCCGCATCGACGACCCCGACAACACGCATTCCATCATAGGCGAGCTGCACCGCGCGCTGACGAACGGCGCCTATGCCCGCGTCGTGATCACCGAGCCCGGCGAGGTCAGGCTGGCCGAAGCCTTCGCGGCATTCGCCGCGACCGCCGGCCTGCCGGTCGAGATCCGCGAGGACCGGCGCTTCATCTGTTCCCATGCCCGTTTTCGACGCTGGGCCGCCGACAAGCGCGAACTCAGAATGGAGTATTTCTATCGCGAGATGCGCCGCGAAACGGGCCTGCTGATGGACGGCGCCGAGCCTGCGGGCGGTCGCTGGAACTTCGACGCCGAGAACCGCAAGAAGCTGACCCGGGGACTGCGCCCGCCGACCCGGCTGCGCACCGCCCCTTCGGCGACGACCCAAGGCGCGATCGCTGACGTCGCGCGCCTGTTTCCCGACCATTTCGGCGATCTGGACGATTTCGGATGGCCGACCACGGTCGAGGAGGCCGAGGCCGCGCTGGAGACCTTTCTGGCGCGCATCCTGCCCGCCTTCGGCGACTGGCAGGACGCCATGGCCCACGGCGAGCCCTGGATGTGGCACGGCCTGGTCTCGACGGCGATCAACATGGGCCTGCTGGACCCGCTGGACGTCTGCCGACGAGCCGAAGCCGTCTATCGGGCCGGCGCCGCGCCCCTGAACGCGGTCGAGGGCTTCATCCGCCAGATTCTGGGGTGGCGAGAGTTCGTGCGCGGCGTTTATTGGCTGAAAACGCCCGAGTACGGGCGCATGAACTTTCTGGACGCGGACCGCACCCTGCCCTGGTTCTTCTGGTCAGGCGAGACGGACATGGCCTGCGTCGCCGACGTGGTGTCCGCCACCCGCGCCAACGCCTACGCCCACCATATCCAGCGCCTGATGATCACCGGCAATCTGGCCATGATGCTGGGGGTTCATCCCGACGCCGTCGATGACTGGTACATGACCGTCTATGCCGACGCCTATGAGTGGGTCGAGATGCCGAACACGCGGGGCATGGCGACCTTTGCGGACGGGGGGATCGTCGGCTCCAAGCCCTACGCGGCGTCCGGCGCCTATATCCAGCGCATGAGCGACTACTGCGGCGGCTGTCGCTATGACGTGAAGGGCAAGAGCGGCGATGGCGCCTGTCCGTTCAACCGTCTCTACTGGGGCTTCCTGGAACGCAATCGCCCGCGCCTTCGCCACAACGCCCGCCTGGCCATGCCCTATCGCACGCTGGACGGCTTCGGAGAGGCGAAACGCGCCGCCTTGCTGGCAGAGGCGGAAGCCGCGCGGCTGGCTCTCGGCGCTGCGCCGATCAGCGGCGCGGACGAAGGCTTAGGCCGGTGAAGGTCAGCGCGGCGCTCGGCGACGATGCGGCTCAGATCCTGGGGAAGACCCGCGATCTCGGCGTCAAAGTCTAGCGGTCAGGAGCACGGCGGACGCCGCGATCAGGCAAACGCAGACTGCCAAGGTGAGCCATACACGGATCCGACCATACCATTGCGGAAGGTCGCCACGCCGGACGCATCTCAGATCATAGGCCAGCAGGAGGCAGAAACCGGCGGCGAGCCCGACCAGACCGATCGTCGTCGGGGCGAACCCCATGGCAAAGGCCCACAGCGCGGGCAGGACGCTGACGGCATAAGGCGGCGCCTTATCTTCATTTCTCAACGTCGCGACGCCCCAGTGGACGCCGCCCATGAAGGACAGAATAATCGCGCCGTACAGCCGAAGGGCGCCCGCGACCTGATCAGAATCGCCCAGCCCAAACGCCAGAGCCCCCACAAGGCCGGCGAAGGGTATAATGCCGGACCAGCCCAGGATCATCGCTGAGCGCGGGGCCTGCATCATACCCCCTCGCCTTCGCGTTCCAGGCGGCGAACGACCCTCTGCAGGCGAGGACGAAGGCGCAGGAAGCCTCGGTAGGCCCACTCCAGAACTGCGGCGACAGGTCGGATTGTCGCCAGTCGGCCAAGCCAGTTCAAGGCCGGAAGCTCGCGCCAGACGGCGGCGAAGGCTGCGGCTCCGCTAACGGTCTGACCGTCGGTCCCGCGCACATGAAACTGACGGAGCAGCGCGTCGCGGTCCATATCCCCCACATCGTGCCGCGTCACGTCGAGGAAGGACAAACGCCTGTGACGGTCCAGCCGCCGCATCACCCTGATTTCCCGAGAGCAGAGCGGGCACCCGCCGTCGTAGTAGACGATCATCCCGGAATCCGCCGGCTCTGCCTGATGAGGTAAGCGCTTCACGACCGTCGGAACTCCAAACCGCACCCGCGCACAATACGCCCCATCCCGACCTCTGGATCAGCCGCGCTGGCGTCACACGCTGAACCTCGAAAGGACCTGCTGGAGAGAAAGGCGGTCAGGCCCGCCGGTTGGCGCGAGGCGACCGGTCACCTGCAGTCCGCCTAGGAGTTAGGCGAAAGTCGGGAGGGTCATGCTCTGGGCGTCGAGCGGACCACCGTGCGCTATCGGGGGGCGGGCCCGCACGACAGCGCCTTGCGCGCACGGCCCAGCCATGACGAGTGCATTTGAATACCTCTAAATTCTAGGCCAGCCCTGGGACGACCGAACGGCACGGCTCGTCGCGTGCGTTTGTCAGGTTTTCACGCGGACTGATTGACAGAAAGCTCAGGTTATGTCGACATCGCACGTATTCATAAAGATACATGCTCGGCCAAGAGGGCATGACAGGGGAGCCACCGTGAAACATTGTACCCACGCCTTAGCCATGACTGCCGTCGCGGCCGGCTTCAGCGTCCTGGCCAGCGTCGCCGCAGCCCAAGAAACCGCCCAGGTCGATGACATCATAGTCACCGCACGCAAGACCAGCGAGCGTCTGCAAGAGGTCCCGCTGGCCATTACCGCCCTGAATGCCGAGGAAATGCAGCGTCGCGGCATTCGAGACGTTACGGATCTGTCCTCGATCGCGCCGGGTCTGAACATCGAGAAAGACCAGGGCCGCCGCTTCGAGCGCCCGGTCATTCGCGGCCAGGCCAACGTCTTCGGCGCGCCCAACGCCGCCTCCTTCATCGACGGCGTCTATATCCCGGACAGCCTGTTCGCCACCGAAATGGCCTTCGTCGATCAGGTCGAGGTGATCAAGGGACCGCAGTCGGCCCTGTACGGCCGCCAGACCTTCTCGGGCGCGATCAGCTACACGACACGCAAGCCGTCGCAGGACGTCGAGGCCCTGATCCGCGCCACCGCGGCCGAGCATGACGAATACAACTTCCTGATGGGCCTCAGCGGGCCGCTGGTGAAGGACGTGCTGTCGGCCCAGGCGTCCGTCAACTACTACACCTATGGCGGCGAGTACCGGAACAACGCGCCCGGCACGCCCAGCGACGGCAAGACCACCGGTCAGGAAAAGACCGTCGGCGGCACCCTGGCGCTGATGTACACGCCGACGTCGGAACTGAGCTTCATCCTGCGCGGCTCGTACGCCCATAACAACGACGGCCACGAGCCGATGGCGATCCAACGCTCGAGCGCCAACAACTGCTATCTGAACACGCGCACCCAGTATTATTGCGGCGCCATCAACGTCACGCCCGACATGATCGGCCTGAATCTGGATGAAATCGGCGGCGGCGGCGTTGAACGCAAGACCGGCCGTCTGAGCCTGACCGCCGAATACGATCACGGCGGCTACACCCTGACCTCGATCAGCGCCTATAACGACTCCGAAGAGCACCGAAAGGCCGACCTTGATTACCTGCCCCAGCGCCTGCTGGGCGGCTCGCTGCATGTCGACGACCGGGTGAACATCAAGGGCTTCAGCCAGGAGTTCCGCATCGCCTCGCCGCGCGGCGAACGCCTGCACTGGATGGCCGGGGCCTATTATTTCAACAGCGACCGCTGGGACGGGCGTTATCGCTATGTCTCACGCGCCCTGCAGGACAACGGCACGATCGAAACGGAAAACCTGGCCGCCTTCGGCCTGGTCGGCTTCGACTTCACCGACAAGCTGTCGGGCACGGCCGAAGTGCGGGTCGCCGAAGAAAAGCTCCACCTGACCGGCGGCGATTCCAACTTCGATTACGAAGCGACCTATCGCTCGACCAACCCGCGCTTCACCATGTCGTATAAGGCCACTGACGACCTGATGTTTTATGGCCTGGTGGCGCGCGGCAACAAGCCGGGCGGCTTCAACACCGACGTGCGCCTGAGCCCCGCGGATCGCTCCTACGGCGAAGAGACCGCCTGGAACTATGAACTGGGCTTCAAGAGCGATCTGTTCGATCGCCGTGTCCGCCTGAACGTCGCCGGCTACTATATCGACTGGTCGAACCAGCAGATGACCCAGGTGGCCAACCTGTCCTCGACCGAAACCGTCTCCTTCATCCGCAATGTCGGCGAGGTCGAGGTCAAGGGCGTCGAGGTCGAGGCCCAGGCCAAGATCACTTCCGACTGGTCCGTGCGCGGCACCTTCGCCTATGCGGATTCCGAATACACCAATGCGTTCGACCCGGACTTCGCCACCCTGACCGGGGGCGACGGCGACGTCAGCGGCAAGGCGATCCCCAACGCGCCCAAGATCCAGTACTCCCTGGGCAGCAACTACGCCTGGTACGTCGGCGAGAACCGCTTCTTCGTCGACGGCACCTATTCCTTCCGCTCCAAGAAGTATGATCAGGTCGCCAACCTCGCCTGGGTGGACGGCCGCGACACCGCCAACGTGCAGCTGGGGTGGGAGCGCGGCCCGCACCGGGTGATCCTGTTCGGCCGCAACATCTTCGACAACATCGATCCTGTCGGCATCGTCCGCTATTCGGACTTCACCACCAACCGTCGCGGCTTTGTGGGCTCCCTGCCGCGCGGTCGTCAGATCGGCCTGACCTACGAAGCCAACTTCTGACCTGCCTTCCGGAAGTTGGTTGGGCCCGCAGTTCACGCTGCGGGCCCTTTTTCTTTGAGGCCCCGGCCTCGGGCAGCTTCTGGCCGGTGATGCAAAAAGGCCCCGGACGGCGATGCGTCCGGGGCCTTTTTCATCATTTGATCGCCGGGTCGATCAGCGGGTGAGAGCCGTGCCGCGACGTCCCTCAGCGTCGGGCTTCTCGCCCAGCACGATATACCAGGCGCGCGGGCCGTCCCGCATCCGCACCGTCGTCTCCAGCACTTCGTCAGCCGCGAAACCCGCTTCGAGCATGACGTCCGGCGCCTGTGTCGCCAGGAACTCGTCCCAGAAGGGTTCGTCGTTGTTCTTGGTCTGCCAGGCGAAGATGAACTTCTCGAAGGCGCTGAAATCGGCGCCCTTCATCGGCACGTCCTGATGCACGACCACGCCGCCGGGGCGCAGGACGCGGCGCGCCTCGCTGAAAATGCGGCCGAGCGAAGCGCGCGAGACCTCGTGCATCATGTTGTGCGACACGACCAGATCAAAGCTTTCGTCCTCGAACGGCATGGCGCCCGCATCCATCTGACGGAAGTGCGCCTTCAATCCCATCGCCTCGGCCCGGATATGGGCGTAGCGCAGCAGGCCCGGCGCCACGTCGACGCCGTAGACCTCGGCCTCGGGAAAGGCCGCCGCATAGCCGACCGTGGCGCCGCCCGAAGAACAGGCCAGATCCAGAATGCGACGCGGCTTGAAGCCGGGATAACGCTCAGCCAGGAATTCAATGACGGCCGCAGACTTGGAGTCGCGCGTGCCGATGCCGACGCCCAGAGAATAGGCGTTGCCCCCGCTTTCATAGAAGGCCCCGGCCGTGAAGTCGTCGGCTGAACCCTCGCCCAGCATATAGCCGCCGGGCTGGCCGTGGATGTGGCCGGCATAGGCGTCGGCCGGAGCCGCAAAGTCGGGGCTGGTTTCGCAGCTGCCGCCCGCCGGCGCCTGGGCCAGACTGACGGCGACCTCCTTCATGCGCGGCAGTTCGCGATGAATGGTCTCTCCCACCGAGTTCCACATGACGTCCTGAGCGCTGCGGCTGAAGGCGCTCCAGATCTGATAGAAAGGATCACGGACCATGGCCGCCGTGATGTCCTCGACGGTTTCGGGCGCCCTGCCCGAGGCGGCCTTGAAGGCGGGCCCAGCGCGGGCGTCCAGGGCGACCTTGTTGGCGTCCTCATAGCGGCGCAGCCGGTTTTTCAACTGCACGATGTACTGGGTGCGCGCCGCCTCGTCGTGAAGCGGCCGCGCCAGAAGCTCATGGGTGGCCGTACGGTCGATGATCATGCGCTCTCCTCCATGTTCGACTGGCGTTCAGCCTTTCATGATGTATTATCTCAAATACCTCTTATGCGGAAGTCTCTTCGTCGGATCGGACCATGCCTTCAATCTCGCCGCCCCCTGTTCACGCTGCATCCGGTGTGGAGCACGATCGGCCCGATCTGGGCGCGCGCGGCGTGGTCGCCCTGCTGACCCCGGCCGAAAACCCGACCGCCGAGCCCGAGCTGTCGCTGCTGTTGCCGCCGGACGTGAACCTGCTGACAGCGCGCATGTATGCGCCCGCTTCCGAGATGAGCGCCAGGCTGAGGGCCTATGAGACGCGGCTTGAGGAATGGCTGGCCCCTTTCGGGGACGCGCCGCTGGACGCCGTTGCGTTCGCCTGCACCGGCTCGACCTATCTGCTGGGCCCTTCGCGGCGTCGGCCGGAAGCGCTGGAGCGTCGCCACGGGCCCTGCCCCGTCGTCTGCGCCGCCGATGCGCTGAAGGATGGCCTGCAATCGCTGAGGGCGCAGCGCATCACCCTGGTCAGCCCTTACCCTTCTGCCTTGACCGAGGCCGCTCAGGACCACTGGCGCGCGGCGGGATATGATGTGGCCGCTGTCATCCAGTCGCCCCTCGCGCATGGCGCGACCCACCCGATCTACGGCCAGACGGCCGCCACCCTGCTGACAGGGCTGCGCCAAGGCCTGAAGGCGGGCGTCGCCGACGCCGTGATCGTCATGGGAACGGGCGCGCCAAGCCTGGCCGCCCTGGCCGTCGCCAGCGAGGAAACGGATATCCCGATCCTGTCCTCCAACCTGGCCACAGCCTGGTCGGTCGCGCGTCATTTGGGACTGGAAGAGCGGCCGCTGATCACGGACTGGCTCGCGCCCGACGCCCCCTGGCGCGAACGGTTATGGAGCCGTTTCCCCGCCGTTCACGCCCGGCTGAAGAGCGCCTGACGCCCTATTCTGATTTCGTTTCGAGGAGTTTCCCGATGTCCACGCCCAAGCCGCCCCGCCCGACCTTCTTCGAAGACACCGCCAATGACCGGCTGACCGCCATCATCACCGCCCTGGTGACTGAGGTGGCCGGGTTGAGCGACCGGGTGGCGACGCTGGAAAACCTGCTGGCCGCCCAGGGCGTTCTGTCGCCAGACGCGGTCGATCATCATGTCCTGACCGAGCAGGAACAGGCCGCGCGCCGCGCGCGCCACGCGGCGCTAACCGACCGTGTGTTCTACGTACTTCAGGAAGAGGTCGACGCCCTCAAGGGACAGTTAGGCGCCTGATGCGAAAACGGGCCGGGACGCCTTCGCATCCCGGCCCGTCGCCCGCGCCCCCCCTTCCGCTTTCGCCGATGCTCCCTCAAGCAGCGACGCACGGAGGAGCTCGCCTCAGGTCAGCGTCGCCGCCTTGCGCAGGCCGTCGATCATGGATGACCGCATCACATAATCCTTGTGCCGCACAGGATCGGCCAGCATGGCCTGCATCTCGGCCATCATGACCTTGCGGCGCTCCGGGTCGCGCTCCTGCATCCGGCCACGGTTGCGATCCGCCTGGGCCAGGATCTCCTGCTCGGCGATAGGGCGGCGCTGGCGGGTGTAGAGATCCAGCAGCCTCTCGTCGGCGCCGTCCAGAACGGCCTTCAGCTTTTCGGTCAGGTTGAAGGCGTCATGGACGCCGCCGTTCATGCCCATCCCGCCGGACGGGCTGTTGATGTGGGCGGCGTCGCCCGCCAGCACGACCCGTCCGCTGCGGTAATCAGGCGCGATCCTCATGTGCACGCGATAGGGACGGATCTCCAGCACCTTATAGGGCTCGTCCCTGGCGACGATGGCCTGAAGCTTGCGCTCGATGCTGGTGGGGTCCAGCGCGTCCTCGATGGACTCTTCGCCGCGCGGATAGAGGCTGCAGCGCCAGAAATCCTTCAGCTTGAGCAGGGAGAAGGTGCCGCCGTCCGTCCAGCAGTAGTTGACGTTCGACAGCCCCTCCAGATGGTCTTCAAAGGGGAAGTCCGTGATCGCGAGGATGGTCGTCTCAGGATAGGTCTTGCCGTCAAGCTCCCACCCCAGCAGGGTCCGCACCGCGCTACGGGCGCCGTCCGCCCCGATCAGATAGCGACAGCGCAGAGTCTGCTCCTGACCGCCCTGCTCATAGGTGACGTTGACGCCGTCTGCATCCTGATCCACGGCGCACACCGTTGCGCCCATACGGATTTCGACATGACGCGCATCTGACAGGTGGTCGGCCAGGATGCGGCACAGACGAAACTGTTCGCACTGCAGCCGGAAGGGATGCAGCGTCTCGCCCTGCAGATAGGACAGGTCGAATACGGCGCGTTCCCCGGTTTCATGATGACGGATCTGCCACTGTTCGCACTTCAGCCCCTGAGCGATCAGCGGCTCGGCCAGTCCGTACTGCGCCAGCATGTCCAGCGTCGGGGGATGAAACGTCGACGCCCGCAGGTCTTCAGGCAACTCCGTTTCGGCCTCAAGCACGATGGCTGAAATCCCGAAAGCTTCCAGCCTCAAGGCCGCGCTCAACCCGACCGGGCCGGCGCCGACGATGACCACTTGGGCGTCCCATTGCTGCATATTGGCGACCTCATGCCTACTTGTATCTGACTTAATACATTTGTTCAGCATTCCAGCAAGGGAAGAGTCGCAGACTTCCCTGCAGCCTCGCGCATTTAAGGAAACTTCGACGCCTCAAAGAGCCAATGAAGCAGCTTTTGCCTCACCGCACCCTCTCGCCTTGCGATCCGCATCGATCACGTATTAGCTTAAACACAACACAAGTCGCCACAGTATCAGGATGACCGCTCATGTCCCTCCCCGCTTCCCCGTTCGACTGGGCTCCCAAAACGGTCACCAGCCTGATTGACGGCGCCTATGTCGCAGAGCGCGGCGGCCATCGTCTGCCCGCCTATTATCCGGGCAACGGAGAAGTCATCTCCGAACTGCAGGAAGCCGACGCCGAGGAAGTCGATCGTGCGGTCCGGTCGGCCCGCCGGGCCTTCAACGATCCCGCCTGGCGCGAGATGTCGGTAGAGGCCCGACAGGCGATCCTTTACCGGATCGCTGACGCCATCGACGCCCACGCCGTGGAATTGGCGACGCTGGAAACGCTGAACGCCGGCATCGTCCTGCGCGACGTTCTCAGCCGCCAGGTCGTGCGTGCAGGCTATAATTTCCGCTTCTTCGCCGAGGCGATCAGCCAGCAGCCCGGCCAGGTCTGGCAGCAGATCAAGGATCACCTGACCTTCGTCACGCGCCATCCCGTCGGCGTGGCTGCCCTGATCGCGCCGTGGAACTCGCCGCTGGCGCTGGCGTCGATGAAGGTCGCGTCGGCCATCGCCTTCGGCAACACCTGCGTGCTGAAGCCGTCGGAGCAGACTCCGCTGTCCCTGGCCCGCATGGTCGAGATCATCAACACCATCACCCCGCCGGGCGTGGTCAACCTGGTGAACGGCCGCGGGGCGGTGACGGGCGCCGCCCTAGTGGATCACCCCGAGGTCGATCTGATCTCCTTCACCGGCGGGACCGAGACGGGCCGCCACATCATGCAGGCGGCCGGACGGCGGCTGAAACCGGCGGCGATGGAGCTGGGCGGCAAGTCGGCCAACATCATCTTCGCCGACGCCGATCAGGAGCGGGCCCTGGACGGCGCCTTGATCTCCATCTTCTCGAACAACGGGCAACAGTGCCTGGCCGGGTCGCGCATCCTGGTCCAGGATTCCATCTTCGACGAGTTCGTTGATCGCTTCGTCGAGCGGGCGCGAAAGATCCGCGTCGGCGACCCGCTGGACGACGCCACCGAGATCGGCCCCATCGCCTCCGCCCGCCACCGTCAGCACATCCTGTCCTATGTCGACATCGCCAAAAGTCAGGGCGCGACCCTGTTGACCGGCGGCAAGGCGCTGGACCGACCGGGCTATTTCATCGAGCCGACCGCCGTCCTGGCGCCCAACAACAGCGACCGCGTCTGTCAGGAGGAAATCTTTGGCCCCTTCGCCGCCTTCGTGAAGTTCAGCGACATGGAGGACGCCGTCCGCATGGCCAATGAAAGCCAGTTCGGCCTGGTCGGCTATTGCTGGACGCAGAACGTGGACAAGGCCCTGAGGGTCAGTCAGGCTGTTCGTACCGGTCTGATGTGGGTCAACACCCCGATGGTGCGTGAACTGCGCGCGCCGTTCGGCGGGGTGAAGGATTCAGGCCTGGGCCGCGACGGCGCCGCCGCCTCCATGGCCTTCTTCACCGAAGAGAAGACGACGACCATTCCTCTGGCCGACGTGCCGCTGCGCAAGTTCGGCGTCTGATCCCGACTGGGTCGCGGCGGGCCTGTCCCGCCGCGCTTCGCGTCAGCCGATGTGGCGCCACTGCGGACGGGCCGAGCTGTTATCGCGCGTCAGCAGCATGTGGTACTCATACTGATCGGGATTATAGAGGCCGACCTGATGCTCGAACGGGCGGCCGTCGCCGTCAAACACGGTGCGGCGCAGGCGCAGCAGCGGCGCCCCGATGGCCACATTCAGCTTATTGGCCGCCGCGTCGTCGGCGAGAATGGCGCTGATGGTCTGTTCGGCGCGCTGGGCGCGTATTCCGCCGCTTTCCAGAATGCGCATGATCGGCCGGTCATCGATGACGCTGCGGGGCGTCAGGGAGGCGACGGAACGAGGCAGCCACACCGTCGTCACCGACAGGGGCTTGTCCTTGAAGAAACGCAGGCGCTCGATCCGCAGCGCCCGCTCGTCGGCGGGAAGGCCCAGCGCCTGAAGCACGGCGGCCGGCGTGGGCGCCTCGGGTTCATAGGCCAAAAGCCGCGCCGTCGTCTCAAGCCCCAGGGTGATGAGGTTCTCGACCAGGCCCGACACCCGGCTTTCCTCTCGCTGCGCCTCATCAGCACGGGGGGCGACGAAGGTGCCGACGCCATGCTTGCGTCGAATCCAGCCTTCGCGTTCCAGCAGATCCAGCGCGCGCCGCACCGTCACGCGCGACACGTCATAGGCCGCCGCCAGCTGCATTTCGGACGGCAGCGGCTGCTCCGGCGCAAAGGCGCTGTCCTTGATCTGCTGACGCAGAATGGTGGTCAGCTGGTGGTAGATCGGCAGGCTGCTGGAACCGCCGTCCGCCTTGAGGCTGCGTCGACCGATATCGGTCCCTGCCCCAGCGCCCTGTCTGGCCAAGCTCATCCTCCACACGCCGGCGTCAGGGCCTGCGTCGTCAATTAGCGAACTTGTGCTTATTATCAGACCTTAGCGGGTTGGCCACTCCGGCTTGTCTCCATCGCCGCCGCACGCCACACAAGGCGGCATGACCTCATCCCCGCCGACAGACGACGCCTTGGACCTGCGTCCCGAGCTTCTGGACGACCGGCTGCCGATCCCCCTGTATCATCAGGTTCGGCTGCTGCTCGCCGAGCGGATCCGGCGCGGCGTGTTTCCGCCCGGCTGCCTGTTGCCCGGTGAGCATCAGATCGCAGAACTGCTGGGCGCGTCGCGAATCACGATCAAGCGCGCCATGAATGAACTGGCCGATGCGGGCCTGGTCACGCGCCATCGGGGCCGCGGCACGGTGGTGGCGCCGCAGGTCGAACTGCCTGTGGTGACAGGATCCTTCTCCACCCTGATGGATTCGCTCAAGACCATGGGGCACGAAACCCAGGTCGAGTTGCTGGAAAGCCGGTCCGTCGCGGCTGATAGCGACGTCGCGCACGCGCTGGCGGTCAGCCCCGGCGCGCCCGTGCGGCGCATCATCCGCCTGCGTCGGCTGGGCGAGACGCCTTTTTCCTATCTGGTGTCGTGGCTGCCGGAGTTCGTCGCCAGCGGATGTGACGACGCCGCCTTCGCTGAACAGTCCATGCTGGACCTGCTGGAGCGAGCCGGGGCGACGCCGCATGAGGCTGAACTGTGGATCTCGTCAGTCGGCGCAGACACTGCTGCGGCCTCGGCGCTCCAGGTGGCGATCGGGTCGCCCCTGCTCAGGGTCGAGCGGATCATGCGCCGGGCCGACGGCGAACCGGTCCAGTATATTCACGCCCATTATCACGCCGACCGCTTCCGCTATCACCTGCTCAGCCGTCGCGAAGACGGAAACTGGCAGGACGGCGCCTGATTTCCGCTGCACCGCCTCAGGACCGGCTGGCGCCCGCCGCAGGACGGTCTATAGTTGGCATATCTTTATACCATTAAGGACAGACCGACCGTGAGCGACCTTGTCTTCGAACCGACCATGATCTGCGAGAACAAGACGGCGCGCGAACTGTTCGAGGCGGTCAAGGCCAATCCCGCCCGCGCCCGTTTCGGCTTCGGCGAGAAACTGGCCGTCGTGAACGTCGACTTCCAGCAGTCCTACACCCGCCCCGATCTGTTTCCGAAGACGGCCTATGTGACCCACCCTGACCAGATCGGCTTCACCAACCGCATCTCGGCCGCCGCGCGCGCCAAGGGGATGCCGGTGATCTGGAGCCATGTCGGCTATAAGGCCGACGCCGGGGACGCAGGCGTCTGGGGCACGCGCACCGATACGCCCGACAGCCTGCAGAACATCAAATACGGTTCCGAACGCCACGCCCTCGATCCGCGCTGTCAGATCGATGAGGCCGCCGACCTGATCTACACCAAGCGGATGCCCTCGGCCTTCTTCGAGACGCCGCTGAACTCCTACCTGCGGTGGCACAAGGTGGACACGGTGCTGGTGACGGGGGGCTCGACCTCGGGCTGCGTGCGCGCCACGGCGGTGGACAGCCTGTCCTATGGCTTCCGCACCATCGTCGCCGAAGAGTGCGTGGCGGACAAGCACGAGAGCTACCACTACGCCAATCTGACCGACCTTCAGCTGAAGTACGCCGACGTGGTGTCGGCACGGGAAGTGCTGGACTGGCTGGCCGCGCGCTGAGCTGACGGCAGCCTGAAGAATCGAAGGGCGGCGGACCGAAATCCGCCGCCCTTCTTTTTACGCTTTTACGCTTCCCGGCCGAAGGTTGGGGGCGACGGCCGAGCCAGGAGCCGGGACGACGGCGGCCTCAGCCGCGCGCCGCCTCGACAATCTCCGAGACGCCGGCGGTCCATACGGCGTCGTCCTGCGCCAGACCGTCCAGCACGCGACGGACAGTTTTCATCCGGAACGGCAGGCCGCTGACGTAGGGGGTCAGGATGAAGCCGACGACCTGGCCGCCGAAGCGGTCGGCCTCGGCCTTGTGCAGGCGGATCGCCTCCAGCACCTGATCGGCCCATTCGTCTTCGGTCTGAAGGCGCACGGTCAGCAGGGTGCGGTCATCCAGTTCATTCGACAAAGGCGCCGCCCAGACCACGCCCTTGTCAGTCTGCATCGGCACGGGAACCGTGTCCTGCTCCCAGTCCAGACAAATGTCGAAGCCCGCCTCGGCGATCAGCTCCAGCGTCTGGAACGACTGCTGCCGCGCCGGGCTCATCCACGCGCGCGGCTTCAGCCCCGCCCTGTCGAAGGCGTCGCGCGTACGGCCGATCCATTCCGCCTCGACGCCCGGCTCAAGCCCGCTCCAGTGGATGCAGTCCGCTTCCCAGCCATAGGCGGCGATCTCATGCCCGTCGGCGAGGATGGCCTCGACCAGCGGTCGAGCACGCTCCAGCAGGACCGCATTGATCGGAAACACCGCCTTCAACCCTCTCGCTTTCAGCGCGTCCAGAA
The DNA here is from genome assembly GCF_000635915.2 of Brevundimonas naejangsanensis. Taxonomy (NCBI): domain Bacteria; kingdom Pseudomonadati; phylum Pseudomonadota; class Alphaproteobacteria; order Caulobacterales; family Caulobacteraceae; genus Brevundimonas; species Brevundimonas naejangsanensis. The sequence goes on along the minus strand of NZ_CP015614.1, from coordinate 630,915 downwards.
TGCGGAACACCCCGACCCGATTGCCGTAGTCCCGGGTCGTGAAGTGGCGCAGATCCGGATAGGTCGTCTGCATGGCGCCGGGGTGCTTGAACGGCTTGCCTTGCGGGTTCAGGCGATGGAACTCCAGCGGGACCACGATCATGGCGGCGGCAGTATTGCCGTCCGGCCAGGCGATCTTCGGCCGCTCGGTCGCCGGACGCCACGGATACAGCGTCTGATCCATGCCGTAGGAGCGGTGCGGATAGGTCAGATAGTCCTCAGGCAGCGCCATGGCCGAACCCCTTTCCTCCGGTCGCGCAGCCCTTGGCCGCAATATCGGCCTGCGTCTGGTCCCAGCAGTGGTCGCGATAGTAGCCCGCGATCTCGGCGCCGGTGGCGAACCACACGTCGTCGGCGTGGCCCATCACGTGTTTCAGCGCCTCTTCGAACGGGCCGATGCGGTGCGGCTGGCTGACCAGATAGGCGTGCAAAGGAATGCACATGACCGTGCCGCTCTGCTCGCCCTCTTCCAGCAACTGGTCGAAGTGCCGCTTCAGGATGTCGGTGTAGCGCGCCGGGCTCATCCCCAGGGCGCCGTAGGTGATGACGTCGTTCACCTCCAGCGAATAGGGCAGCGAGATCAGCTTGCCCGACGCCGTCTTCACCGGCTGCGGCTGGTCGTCCTGGAACAGGTCGCAGGTGTACCAGAAGGCGTTCTCGGCGATCAGGTCCAGCGTCCGTTCGGTGTGCGTCAGAGCCGGAGCCAGATAGCCGCGAATACGCTGGCCGCTGGCCTTTTCGACCGTGCGGATGGCGTCCTCGATGATGGCGCGCTCCTGCGCCTCGTCCATGCCGTAGGAATAGCGGGTGTTGTAGACGCCGTGCGAAAAGAACTCCCAGTTCCGCTCGACGCAGGCCTCGATGATCTCGGGATGGTGGTCGCAAAGGGCGACGTTCAGCGACACCGAGCCGCGCAGGCCGTATTTGTCCAGCAATTCCATCAGCCGCCAGTGGCCGACCCGGTTGCCCCAATCGCGCTGGGAATAGGCGACGACATCGGGCGCAGGCTTGGGCCAGCCGGCGCGGCCGGCATTCTTCGCGGGATCGAACTCATAGAACTCGATGTTCGGAGCGACCCAGAAGGCCAGTTTCTTGCCGCCCGGCCAGACGATCTTCGGCCGGTCTCGATAGGGCCAGTAGTCGTAGAGGTTGGGGTCCGCGACGGTCATGCCTTCTCCTCTTCCTGCGCTTCGTATCGCTGTCCCAGAGCCATCATCTCATCCAGACCGATGCGGGCGTTGACCCCCATCAGGTCGGTCATGTGCGCGCGGTGCGCCGCCGTGCCGCCGTCGCGCTTCAGCACCGACAGGAAGGCTTCGACAGCCGGAATGACGGCCCGCACAATCGCGCCCGGCGCAATGACAAGGCGATAGCCCAACTCGGACAGGCTGTCCGCCGAGCTTAGCGGCGTGTCTCCGCCCTCGACCATATTGGCCAGCAGGGGAACGCGGGCGGCGAAGCGTTCGGCCACCGCCCGCATCTGCTCCAGATCGCGCGGCGCCTCGACGAACAGGACGTCGGCCCCGGCCTCCAGGAACAGTTCGGCGCGATCCATCGCCGCTTCAAAGCCTTCGACCGCGATGGCGTCGGTGCGGGCGATGATCAGGGTGTCGTCGTCGTGGCGCGCATCGACGGCGGCGCGGACCTTGCCCGCCATCTCCTGCGCTGAAATCACGCCCTTGCCGCGCAGATGGCCGCACCGCTTGGGAAAGGTCTGGTCCTCGATCTGGATCGCGCGGGCGCCCGCTCGCTCGAACAGCCGCACCGTGCGGCCCATGTTCAGGGCGTTGCCGAAGCCGGTATCCGCGTCGACGATCAGGGGAATGTCGATCCGCTCGGTGATGCGCGCCGCCACGTCAACGACGTGATCCAGACTGACCAGGCCGATATCCGGCCGCCCCAGCTGGGTATAGGCGACCGAGGCGCCCGACAGATAGGCCGCCTCGAATCCCGCCTGCTGGATCAGCAGGCCGGACAGGGCGTCATAGCATCCCGGTGCCAGAAGGGCGGGGGACTGCTTGAGCCGGCGACGCAGGTTCAGACGCTCGCTCATGCGGCGCCCGCCAGCTTCTTCTTCAGGTGCGGCATCAGCCCCCCGTCATCCATCATGGCCATAAGGTGCGGCGGCAGGGGCGTGAAATCATAACCCTGCCCCGTCGTCAGATTCGTCAGACGCCCGGCCGCCAGATCGACCTCCAGCCGGTCGCCTGCGGAAATCTCGCCCGCCTGCTCAAGGGTGATGCAGGGCACCCCCAGATTGATCGCATTGCGCCAGAAGATGCGGGCGAAAGAGCGCGCGATCACGGCGCGCACGCCCAGCAGGCCCAACGACACCGCCGCCTGCTCGCGCGACGAGCCGATGCCGAAGCTGCGACCGCCGACGACGAAGTCGCCCTTGGCAACCGTGCGGGCGAAGTCAGGATCGACTGCGGCCAGACAATGCTGCGCCAGTTCCTCGGGCGGCAGCTTCATCAGCGTCCCCGGCGCCATGACGTCGGTGTCGATATTGTCGCCGAAGACGAAGGCCCGACCGCTCATGCCGCCTCTCCCAGGAACTGACGCGGATCGGCGATGCGGCCTGCAACGGCAGCGGCGGCCACGGAATAGGGCGAGCCGAGATAGACCTGCGCCTCCTTGGACCCCATGCGCCCCTTGAAGTTGCGGTTGGTCGAAGAGATGCAGACCTCGCCGTCCGCCAGCACCCCGGCGCCATAGCCAGCACAGGCGCCGCAGCCGGAGGGCAGCAGGACCGCGCCCGCCTCCATCAGCGTCTGCAAGGTGCCGTCCTGCGTCGCTGTCGTCGTGGTTTTCTGAGACGCCGGAGCGATCAGCAGGCGAGTATCCGGCGACACCTTGCGGCCCTTCAACACGGCGGCGGCCATGCGAAGGTCTTCGATCTTGGCCCCGACGCAGGCGCCGATATAGCACTGATCCACCTTGATCCCGGCGTGTTCGGTCACGTCCTGAGTGCGCGACGGATCATGCGGCGCGGCAATCTGGGGCTGCAGCGTCGCCGCATTGAAGCGATGAACGGCGGCGTAGGCGGCATCGCGGTCCGACGCCAGCGCCAGAGCCGCCGCCTCATCCTCGACCGGACGCCCGGCCGCGCGCAGATAGTCGAAGGTGGTCCGGTCCGGCGCCACGACCCCGGCTTCGCAGCCCAGTTCGGCGGCCATGTTGCACAGGACCATGCGCTCGGCCATCGACAGGCCCTCGACCGTGTCGCCGCCGTATTCAATGGCCTTGAAGGCGTTGTCCATGCCCAGTTCGCGGCACAGGAACAGCATGATGTCCTTGGCCGCAACGCCTGCGCCGAACCGGCCCGACCACTCGACGCGGATCGTCTCGGGCACCGCCAGCCAGGTTTCGCCGGTGGCGACGATGGCGGCCATGTCGGTGGCGCCATAGCCTGCTGCATAGGCGCCGAAGGCCCCCGCCGTCGGCGAGTGACTGTCGCCCCCCGCCACGAAGGCGCCCGGCCGGATCAGCCCGTGCTCGGGCAGGACCAGATGGCAGATTCCCACCATGTCGAAGAAGGCGCCGACCTGATGTTCGGCCGCAAACTCTCGCGCCAGCTTCAGGATGCGCGCGGATTCAGCGTCCACCGCCGGGACATAATGGTCAGAGACGATGGCGACCTTGTGCGGATCCCACAGCCCCACGCCCAGTTCGCGCAGCATCGGCGCCCAGCGACGCGGCCCCGAACTGTCGTGCGCAAAGGCCAGATCGACCTGAGCCGTCACCAGTTGGCCGGGCGCAACCCGGTCCACGCCGGCCGCCCGGGCGATGATCTTTTCAACGAGCGTGGAGCCCCGACCCATGCCTTCTCCCGATGATGCGCCGCACAAGGGCATTGCTGGATCAAATGATATAGTTTTATATCATCTAAACGCGCAGCCTTGGCAAGCGCCTTCCCGCACCTTCCAGTCCGTCAGGAACGCTCATCATGTCGAACCCCGCCGCTTCTTCCGCCCCACAACCCTCGGGCCAGACGTTCCGCTGGGATGATCCCTTCGACCTGACGGGGCGTCTGACCGACGAAGAGCGGATGGTGCAGGACGCCGCCCGGTCCTATGCGCGCGAGGCCCTGCTGCCGCGCGTCGTCGCCGCCTTCCGCGACGAGGTCTTCGATCGCGCCATCATGACCGAGATGGGCGAGATGGGCTTCCTGGGCGCCATGCTGCCCGAGCAATACGGCGGCTCCGAAGCGTCGCACGTCGCCTATGGTCTGATCGCGCGCGAGGTCGAGGCGATCGACAGCGGCTACCGCTCGGCCATGAGCGTGCAGTCGTCGCTGGCCATGTATCCGATCTACGCCTTCGGCTCGGACGAGCAGAAGGCCAAGTTCCTGCCCAAGATGGCGGCGGGCGAACTGGTCGGCTGCTTCGGCCTGACCGAGGCCGACGGCGGGTCGGACCCGGCCTCAATGAAGACCACGGCGGTCGCGGTCGACGGCGGCTATCGCCTGAACGGCGGCAAATACTGGATCACCAACTCGCCCATCAGCGACCTGGCCATCGTCTGGGCCAAGCTGGATGGGACCATCAGGGGCTTCATCGTCGAGCGCGATTTCGACGGCTTCACCACGGGCAAGATCGGCGACAAGCTGTCCTTGCGCGCCTCGATCACCGGCGACATCGGCCTGAACGACGTCTTCGTGCCGGAAGCCAATATCCTGCCGGGCGTGCAGGGTCTGCGCGGGCCGTTCTCCTGCCTGAACAAGGCGCGTTTCGGCATCGCCTGGGGCGCGATGGGCGCCGCCGAGTTCTGCTTCCACGCCAGCCGCGACTATGTGGCCGAGCGCACCCTGTTCGGTCGCCCGCTGTCGGCGCGGCAGCTGGTGCAGAAGAAGCTGGCCGACATGCAGACCGAGATCTTCCTCGGCTTCGAGGGCGCTTATGCCTTGGGCCGCCTGCTGGACACGGGCGCCTGGGTTCCGGAGGCCATCAGCCTGATGAAGCGCAACAACTGCGGCAAGGCCCTGGCCGTGGCGCGCGAGGCCCGCGACATGCACGGCGGCGCCGGGATCACCGGCGAACTGCACGTCATGCGCCACGCCATGAACCTGGAAACCGTCAACACCTATGAGGGCGCCCACGACGTCCACGCCCTCATCCTGGGCCGCGCCATCACCGGCGAAGCCGCTTTCTGATCAGGAGACTGTCATGACCCCCAGCCCCGCGATTTACGAGACAGCCTGCGGCCCGCTTCACGGCGTGCGGGTTCTGGACCTGTCGCGGGTGCTGGCGGGGCCGTGGGCGACGCAGACCCTGGCCGATCTGGGGGCCGAGGTCATCAAGATCGAGCGGCCGGGCGCCGGCGACGATACCCGCCACTGGGGCCCGCCCTTCACCACCACGGCCGACGGCGCGCCCGGCGACGCCGCCTATTTCCTGTGCGCCAACCGGGGCAAGAAGTCGGTCGCGCTGGACATCGCCCGTCCGGAGGGCGCCGAGGCCGTGCGCCGTCTGGCCGCGACCTGCGACGTGGTGGTCGAGAACTTCAAGACCGGCGGGCTGAAGAAATACGGCCTCGACTACGCCTCGCTGGCGGCGATCAATCCGAGGCTGGTCTACTGCTCGATCACCGGCTTCGGACAGGACGGGCCGGACGCGCCTCGGGCGGGCTACGACTACATGATCCAGGCCATGGGCGGGCTGATGTCCATCACCGGCCAGCCCGACGGCGCGCCGGGCGCCGAGCCGATGAAGGTCGGGGTGGCGGTCGTGGACCTGTTCACCGGCCTTTACGCCTCCAACGCTATCCTTGCCGCCCTGTGGCACGCCCGCGCGACCGGCGAGGGGCAACACGTCGACATCGCCCTGTTCGACGTTCAGGCCGCCATGCTGGCCAATCAGGCGACCAACTACTTCGTGTCCGGCGCCGCGCCGACGCGGATGGGCAACGCCCACCCCAATCTGGCCCCCTATCAGCCCTTCGCCTGCTCTGACGGGATGGTGATCATCGCCGTGGGCAACGACGGCCAGTTCCGCGCCCTGTGCGGCGCCCTGGGGCTGGAGGTCGAAGATCGGTTCGCCACCAACGCCCTGCGGGTCGCCGAGCGCGAGGCGCTGGGGCCGCTGATCGCGGCGAAGACGGCGGGCTTCACCATGCAGGGGCTGATGCAGGCGCTGGAGGCGGCGGGCGTGCCCTGCGGGCCCGTCAACACCATCGATCAGGTGTTCGCCGAGCCTCAGGCGATCCATCGCGGCCTCATGGTCGAACAGACCCGGGCCGACCTGGCCGGTCCGATCCGCACCGTCGCCTCGCCCATCCGCCTGTCGAAGACGCCGGTGCGATACGACGCCCCGCCGCCGAAGCTGGGGCAGGATACGGAAGATGTGCTGAGCGATCTCATGTCCGGCGATTGAGCGCCGTTGACAGGCGCTTCGCTTACCCTAAGGATGATGTCTTAACTTAGATACGACTCTGCGGCGGAGACCGTTCAGGACATGCCCAAGCCTCTACCGAGCGTTTCGGCCCGCAGCAAAGCGAGCCGCCGCCCCTGATGTTTTCCTCTTCTCGTATGCTTGGCGGCTTGAGGGACTTCGCCTTTGTCCTGATCGCCGCAATGACAGTGCTGTTCTTCCTGCTGCGGCTGACCGGCGACCCGGCCCTGGTCATTGCGGGCGAAGGCGCCTCTCCGGCTCAGATCGAGGCGATCCGCGTCGAATACGGCTTCGACAGGAGCCTGATCGTCCAGTACGGCCAGACCATGCTGCGTCTGCTCCAGGGCGACTTCGGCAAGTCGCTGACCGATGGAAGCCCGGCTCTGGGCAAGGTCCTGGCCTCCCTGCCCGCCACCCTGTTCCTGGCCGCCATGGCGCTGAGTCTGAACCTGCTGATCTCGCTGCCGCTGGGCGCCTGGCTGGGGCAGAAGCGCACCGGGGCGGCGCGTCGTGCGGTGCGCGGCGTGCTGACGGTGATGCAGGGATTTCCCGGTTTCGTCATCGCCCTGCTGTTGATCAACCTGTTCGCCGCCGGGCTCGAATGGCTGCCCTCGATCGGTTACGGCGGACCGGCGACCTGGGTGCTGCCGGTGATCTCGGTCGTCTCCTTCCTGGCCCCCAAGCTGATCCGCGTGGTCGAGGCCAACACTCATGCCGCCCTGGCCGCCGACTTCGTGCGCACCGCGCGCTCGACCGGGGCGTCCGAGAACCAGATCCTGTGGCGCCATGTCCTGCCCAACGCCCTGCTGGGCGCCGTCGCCCTGATCGGGGCTGAACTGGCCTTCATGCTGACGGGGCTGGTGGTCATCGAGACCATCTTCGCCTGGCCCGGCATCGGCTGGCTGCTGGTGCAGTCCACGCTGAACCTGGACTTCCCCGTGGTGCAGGCCGTGGTCTTCGTCATGGTGGTCAGCGTCTTCCTCAGCAACGCCGTCACCGAGGCGGTGCAGGCCCTGCTGGACCCGCGCATCCGCAGCCGCGCGAGGGCTGCATCATGAGCCGCAGCCTGTCCCCCGCCATTGTCGGCGCCGGCGTGGTGGGCCTGTTCTGCCTCGCCGTCATGATCTTCGGCGACGCCCTGTCCGGCCATGACCACCGCGCCATCGACCTGTCGATACGTCTGGCCGCCCCGCTGGCGCCGGGCCATCTGTTGGGAACGGACGAACTGGGGCGCGACGTGCTGGCGCGTCTGCTGAACGGAATGCGCTGGTCGGTAGGATCGGCCCTGTGCGCTACCCTGATCGCCTTCAGCATCGGCACGACCTTCGGCCTGGCGGCGGCGCACAAGGGCGCCTGGCTGGGCGGCGCCCTGAAGCTGCTGACCACCTTCACCCAGTCCTTTCCGTCCTTCGTCATGGCGGTGACGGTGATCGCCCTGCTGGGCGACAGCGGCTTCTGGGCGGTCACGCTGACGCTCGGCCTGGTGACCTGGCCGGTCTTCTCCCGCGTCGTCTACGCCGAGGCCAGCAGCCTGTTTCAGCGTGAATACGTCCAGGCCGCCGAAATGACCGGCATGGGCGTCGCGCGTCTTTACGCCCACCACGTTCTGCCGGCCCTCGTCCCGACGCTGTCGGTGCTGGTGGTCTTCCACTTCGCCGAGATGATTGTGGCTGAAAGCGCCCTGTCCTTCCTGGGCATCGGCGCACCGCTGGGGGCCGCGACCTGGGGCGCCATGCTGAGCGAAGGGCGCGCCTTCATGCTTCAGGCTCCGTGGCTGACGCTGGGCCCGGCCTTCGCCATGGTCATCATCATCGTGGCCGCCCACAGCGTGGGCCAGCACCTGCGGAACCTGACCCGATGAGCGTTGCTGAGCTGAATACGGCGCACGAAATGGTGCTGGATATCCGCAAGCTGAGGTTGGAGACCGTCGCCGACCGCCGCGTGTTGATCCCCAACCTCGACCTGACGATCCGCCGCGGCGAGATCGTCGGCCTGGTCGGCCAGTCGGGGTCGGGCAAGACCTTGACCTGCTTCGCCGTCGGCGGCCTGGTTCCGCCGGGCGTGCGCGTTGCGGGCGGCGAGATTCATCTGGAAGGCCGCCGCATCGACAATCTGGCCGAGGCGGACTGGCGCGCCGTGCGCGGCGGCCGCATCGGCATGGTGTTCCAGGACCCCCTGTCCTCGTTCAACCCGGTGAAGACGGTCGGCTCCATTCTGATCGAATCGGCGCGTCGCCATCGCGGCCTCGACAAGGCGGCCGCCCGCGCCCTGGCCGTCGAAACCCTGCGAGCGATGCGCCTGCCGGGAGCCGACGCCTGCGTCGACGCCTTCCCGCACCAGTTGTCGGGCGGGCAACGCCAGCGCGCCATGATCGGCCTGGCGCTAATCAATCAGCCCGCGCTGATCCTGGCCGACGAGCCGACCACGGCGCTGGACCCGACGGTCCAGTTACAGATTCTGGCCCTGCTGCGGCGTCAGGCCCAGCAGGCCGCCGCCCTGATGATCACCCACGACATCGCAGCCGCCGGCGCTGTCTGCGACCGTATCGCCGTCATGCTGGAAGGCGAGATCGTCGAGGAAGGTCCCACGACGCAGGTGCTGTACGAGCCCCGGCATCCCTTCACCCGCAGCCTGCGGGACGCCGCTCACCTGGGGAGACGGGCATGACCGCGCCGCTTCTGTCGATTCAGAACCTGGGGGTCGCTTACGGCAGCGGACGTGACCGCCGCTTCGTTCTGCGCGGCGCCGGTTTCGACCTGGCGCCCGGTCAGGTCATGGCCATCGTCGGCGAGTCGGGATCGGGCAAGTCGACCCTGGTGCGCGCCGTCGCCGGCCTGGCGACGCCCGCTGAAGGCAGGATCATGTTCGAAGGCGTCGCCCTGCCGCCCCTGGGCAAGCGCTCCAAGGCCATGCTGCACGGCATCCAGATGGTCTTTCAGGACCCCGGCGCCAGCCTGAATCCGCGCCAGTCGATCCGCACCGTGCTGGAAGAGCCGCTGATCGTGGTGGGCAGGCTGGACGGCGCGGCGCGACGGCGGCGGGTCGAAGAACTGATGGACCTCGTTCATCTGGACCGTCGCCTGCTGGACCTGCGGCCCTCCGCCCTGTCCGGCGGGCAGAAACAGCGCGTCGCCATCGCCCGCGCCCTGTCGATGGAGCCGCGCCTGCTGATCGCCGACGAGGCGTTGTCGGCCCTGGACTTCGCCAATCAGGACAAGGTCTCCGCCCTGCTGCTGGAGCTGAAGGATCGGCTGAATCTGGCCATGCTGTTCGTCTCGCACGACATGCGCAGCGTTCGCCGCATGGCCGACCACGTGTGCGTCATCGAAGGCGGTCAGGTGGTCGAACAGGGGCCGGTCGCAGAGGTCCTCTATCACCCCAAGAGCGCCTATACGCAGTTGCTGCTGGCCGCCGCCCTCAATCCGGCCGCCGCCCTGGCCGACCCGCGCCTGAGCGCCGCCCTGGAAGCCGGCGGCCCGATCACGGACGAGGCGCTGGCCGGCGTGATGGACATCATCGGCGCGAACGCCCTCATGCAGGAGCAGTCCCCCTCATGACGCCGAACCGCCTTCGCCGCTTCATCGCCGCCTGTCTCGGCGCCGCCCTGGTCGCCGCCTGCAGCCAGGGCGCCGCGAACAAGCCGACGCCTGCGACCGGCAGCCAGGTGCTGCGCGTCGCCGCCGCCAGCCTGCCTTCCAGCCTCGGCAATCCGTTCCGGGGCAACAGCCGTCCCGGCTCCCTGCTGTGGCTGGCCATTTACGACGGCCTGACCGCCATCAACGACGACGACCAGTTGGGGCCGGGCCTGGCGACCGAATGGACGCTGATCGAACCGACGGTCTGGCGCTTCAAGCTGCGCGAAGGCGTGCGTTATTCCAACGATCGCCCGTTCGACGCCGAGGTCGCGGCCGAGGTATTCGCCTTCCTGCGCTCGGATCAGGGCAAGCGCACCCTGATCGGCTCCGAAGCGCGCGGCATCGTCGAAGCGCGCGCCGTCGGACCGCTGGAACTGGAGATCCGCACCGAGCGTCCCGACCCGGTCCTGCCGCGCCGCCTGGCCGCCATCATGATGATCGAGCCGAAAGCCCTGGCCGAGGTGGGCATGGACGCCTACGCCCAGAAGCCGGTCGGCACCGGGGCCTTCGTCATGACCGGCTGGGACCAGCGCACCCGCCGCCTGACCCTGGCCCGAAACCCGAAATCATGGCGGTCGTCGACGATCGACGGCGTGGTCTTCTACGAACTGCCGAGCGCGGCGGGGCGGACTCAGGCCCTGCTGTCGGGCGATGTGGATCTGTCTCTGGTCGACCTGGAGGAGACGGAGCGGCTGGAGCGCAACGGCTTCCACGTTCTTTACAGACCCTCCATGCAGGTGAAGGCCTACTCCTTCCGCAACGTGGGCGGCGATCCGTCCTCGCCCTTGCGCGACGTTCGCGTGCGTCAGGCGCTCAACTACGCCGTCGACAAGGAGGCGATCGCCTCCCTGCTGCCGCAGAACGCCAAGCCGTCGGGCCAGCCTGCCGCCAAGGGAGTGTTCGGCTACGACCCGACCATCGCGCCCTACCCCTATGACCCCGCCAAGGCGCGCCGCCTGTTGGCGCAGGCCGGTTACCCGAACGGCTTCAATCTGACGATGGAGGTCCTGACCGACGCGGCGCCGGGCGACGACATGATGTCCCAGGCGGTGGCCGAATACTGGCGCGCCGTCGGGGTCGATACCCGCCTCAAGGTCATGACCATGCCGGACTTCCTGGTGAAGTATCAGACCAACAGCTGGTCGGGCGAGGCGCTGGCCCTGTCGTGGAACAGCTTCCAGTACTACGACGTCACCCGCGCCATGGAGGACTTCTCCTGCATGCGGCCGACGCCCTTCTTCTGCAACGCGGAAATCACCGACAAGCTGAAGACCGCGCGCGAGATCATGGACGATGACGAGCGGCTGAAGGCCTATCAGGCGCTGGGTCGACTGTACCGGGAGGCGGCGCCTTCGCTGTTCCTGATCGAGCACCAGGACCTGTTCGCCTATACGCCCAGGGTGGGCCACGTGAAAATCCGCCACCGCGTGCCGGTCTATGAAGAAATGACCCTGCGTTGAACAGGGCCTCAGGCGCCGCTCCCTGGGACCTCGTTATCGTCGGCGGAGGGGCCGCCGGTATGGCCGCCGCCATCTTCGCGGCGGAGCGCACGTCTCGCGTCCTGTTGATCGACCACGCCGATGTGCTGGGCGGAACCCTCTGGGTCGCCAACGGCCAGTTGAGCGCGGCTGGCACGCGCCTACAGCGCGACAAGGGGATCGAAGACGACGCCCAGGCGCATTTCGACGACATCATGCGCCTAAGCCGGGGCACGGCGAACGAGGCCCTGGTACGGCTGGCGGTGTGGAACGCCGCCGAGACGTTCGACTGGCTGATGGAACAGGGGTTCGACATCGACCCCGCCTGTCCGGTCGACGGCGTCGGCCACGAGCCCTATTCGCGCGCCCGCTACTACTGGGGCCGAAACGGCGGCGCCTCGCTGCGCGATGTCCTGATCCCGCGCATCGAGCAAGCCGTCGCGGACGGCCGGATCAGCCTGCGGCTCGGCCATGAAGCACTGAGCCTGACGACCAACCCCGGCGGCGCCGTGACGGGGGTTACGACCCGCGACGCCCAAGGCGCCGAACATCATTTCGAGGCCGCCCAGACCGTGCTGGCGACGGGCGGCTATTCCGCCTCGCCCGACGTCTATCAGGCCCTGAACGGCGTCCCTCTCTACACCAATCTGCCCTATGCTTATTCGCAGGGGGTCGGGCACAGGCTGGGCTGCAGCGTCGGCGGATGGCTGCGAGGTCAGGAGAACTTCTTCATCAACTTCGGCTTCCTGCTGGACGGCGAAGGACCGCGCCCCGGCATGGTCGGCCGGTTGAACACCTATCCCCAGCGTCGTCCGCCGTGGGAGATCTACGTCAACGCCCACGGCGACCGCTTCGTGCGCGAAGACATGGAGTCCGTCGATGCCCGCGAAAACGCGCTGCTGGAGCAGCCCGTGCAACGTTACTGGGTCGTGTTCGACGAGCGGATCCTGACGGAGGCGCCGCCGTTCATCGCCGGCTTCGACGCCGGCGAAATACGCGCTCTGTTCGCGGACGATCGCCCCTTCTTCTACAAGGCGAATGATCTGGAGACGCTGGCTCAGAAAGCGGGCGTCGACGCGCATGGCCTGATGCGCGCCGTGCGCGGCTATAATTACGGCGTCCATTCCGGCAACGATTTCCTGGGCCGCCGCCATCTGCCTCTCCCGATCGCGCAAGGCCCTTTCTACGCCATCCGGGTGCAGGGCGCGGCGGTCAGCAGCGCGGTCGGCCTGGCCGTCAACGACCAGCTTCAGGTGATCCGCCCCGACGGCTCGGCCATACCGGGGCTGTGGGCCGCCGGCGAACTGCTGGGCGCAAGCCAGACCATGGGACGCGCCGTCTGCGGAGGCATGATGGCGACGCCCGCCCTGACCTTCGGACGCCTGCTGGGCCAGAGTTTCGTCCCCCTGAACTCCAAGGCCTGACCTCAAGCGGGGCTCCAGCTAGTGATCGTCGCGGTTACGTGGACCGCCTGTGGGGCGGATCACTAGCCCAAGCACTCCGCTCGTCGTTGGAAGTCACGCGGCTTTTGATGCACCTCCCATAATGCGGTCAGTTCGGCGACTACGGGGAGCGCCCAAGCCGTTCGACCGTCGAGCGATAGACACCAGTCGCCTGTTGCCGGGCGGGAACCATTTCGGGCGCCGTCCCCTCATCAGAGGCAAAGCCATGACGGGAGAGTCCGATGGGACAACCGAAGCAGTCGAAAGGTCGAGAGGAGAACGCCGCCATTCCGGGCGGCAAGCCCGATGCGGCCACGTCCGATGAAGCCGTGCGTCGGGTGGGACGAGAATCCAGCCGTCGCGCCGGGCCTGACGGACCTGACGCCCGCGAGGTTGGCGACACGTTTAAGAAGACATCGGCCGCCCCCGCGGCCAGCGCGAAACCACAAAGCCGCCCTTAAGCTGCGCAACGGCCGTTGCGCCTAGGTGAAGCTTCGAGAGCCCCCCTCGTGATCATGCCACGCGGCGGCAGGGCGCCAGAACGAAGCCTTATCTGCGCGTCATCGCCCCGTCCTGCGATCCGCCTTAGGCGTGAAGGCGGCGCGATTGCGTTCGCGCCGCCTCCCCTCTTCGCCTTATCGATATCGCGCGCGCTCGGCAGCGATTTCTTCGGTGGTATAGGGCGCGGCGGCAGGGTCGAAGTTCGTCCAGCCGGCTTCGCGGTAGGCTGCGCCTCGAGCGCCGGCGTCCCAGCCCCGGCTTTCGTCCAGGATCGCCTGCGCCCTGGACCGCTCCGCTTCATCGACGCGGACGCTGACCAAGGTCCCGCCCCGACGCACGCCCTCGGCGTAGACGTGGGCGTCATTGTCATCATGGCCCGCCTCCTTGAGCGCGCCGAGGATGCCGCCGACCGCGCCGCCTGCAGCGGCGCCCGCGACGCCCGCAGCCGCCGCCGACGCGAGCCAGCCGGCAGCCACCACGGGGCCCAAGCCCGGCACCGCCAGCATGCCCAAGCCTGCCAGAACGCCGGCGCCCACGCCGAGCGCGCCGCCCGTCGCCGCGCCCTTGCCAGCGCCTTCTGCGACGTCGTTCTCGCCATCGCCGTTCATATCGCCCGGCGAGCGCCCGTGATGGCGGTGGCCCTCATGCCAGTTATCGGAGTTGTTGGAGATGATGCTGATGTCGCCCTCTGCAAAACCTGCAGCTTCAAGGGCGGACACGGCATCCATCGCTTCGGTGTGAGTATCGTAAAGGCGCGTGATCGTGGACATGGAAATCTCCTTAAGCATCAGGAAGCGGGCGAGGCGCTGACAACGCCCTTGTAGTCGACGGAAACCTTGGACTGGACGCCGTCCTTGACGGCGGTCGCCGTCCAGACGCCGTCTTGGCCTTGGCTCAGGGCGCCGATCTGGGCGTAGCCCTGTTTTTCAATGGCGCTTCGCGCCTGGCCCTCGGTGAAGGAGTTCGCGCCCGGCGTGAGCGTCCCGTCTGCAGCGTTCTGCGTCGTGTCGACGGCGGGGTTCCTGGGCGTTTCGGACTCGGACACCACAGGCCCTTCAACAGGCGCCTCGGCGTCGCGACCATTGCCGCACGCTCCGAGCAGAAGGGCGGCTCCCGCCAGGCCGATGAGGGCTCTTGTCATGGACTTTCTCCTTTGATGAGGTGTTGAAGGAAGCCGCCCGGATTCAAACCGTTCCGCCGCGTCGAAGACTTTCTCGCGAAGCTTGCGTCCAACATCCTGCGCAAAAGAAGCTCAGGCTGAGGCCGAGCCGCCGCCGCGCCTCCGCTCGGGAGCGGGACGTTCACCACGAACGTCGATAGGCTTTTCGCGGGCCTGGGCGATCAGGCGAGCCCCTCCGAAAAACTTGGAAGGACCGCGTCAAAGTCCACTTTTATGTCAGCGACCTCGGCTCTTTCGGAAGCAATACCGGCGCCTCCTGGACGGCCTGAATGAGTCACGCTCGACTACTGTGTCTTCACTTTCGGCCAGCCAACACCGATCCGATGAGGGAAGCGCCCGCCCGACGCGTAGATGATCACGCGGCCAATATCGGCCAATACCGTGGAGACCGCGCGTGGGTTACTCAAATATCGTCCCCTTCGTCGCCGTCGCGGCCGTGACGATCGCGGCCGGCCCGGCGGCGGCGCACGCCCGTCTCGTCAGCGCGACGCCGGCGCCCGGTTCCGCCGTGTCGGCGCCCCGGTCCATCAGCCTGACCTTCAGCGAGCGGACCATGGCGGCCTTTTCCAGCTTCGACGTGATAAACGCCGCGGGTGCGAAAATCGCGATCAGGGTCGCTGTGTCACAGGACGGCAAGACCCTGACCGGAACGCTGGCTCGGCCGCTGCCTGCCGGCGCCTATGTCGTCAATTGGCGCATCGCTTCCAGCGACGGCCACCGCATGACCGGCCGCCACGGCTTCACCGTCCGCTGAAATGGCCGACGTCTGGATCGTCGTCCTGCGCGGCCTGCAATACGCCGCCGGGGCGTTGCTGCTGGGGCTGCCCGCCTTCATGCTCTACAGTCAGCAGGCGGTCGGGCCGCTGGGTCTGCGCTGGCCGCGTCAGGTCCTGATCTGGGCGGCGGCGGCGGCGGCGGTGGCCGCGCCCGCCGCCCTGGTGACCCAGACCGCAATGATGGCCGGGTCGTTGAGCGAAGCCGTCAAGCCCGCCACCCTGGCGTTTATGGTCACAGGCATGGGATTGGGCCAGGCGCTGATGGTGCGGACGCTGGCGGCCGTCCTGGCGTTGGGGGCGGCCCTGCTGCTGCGGCCCGGACGTCCGATGTGGAGCGTGCTGACGCTGCTGGGCGTCATCGTCTCGGCCAGCTTCGCCTGGACCGGCCACGGCGCCGCGACCGAAGGCGCAGGCCATGCGGCGCATCTGATCTCCGACGTCCTCCATGCCCTGGCCGCCTCCATCTGGATCGGCGCCCTGGCCGCCTTCGCGGTCCTGGTCGTGCGGCGACCTGCGGAGGATCCCGCCTGGGAGGCGAGCGTGGCGCGCAGCTTGACCGGGTTCGCCGGGGTCGGCGCGACGGCGGTCGGCACGTTGATCGTCACCGGCCTGATCAACAGCGCCTTCCTGGTCGGGCCGTCGAAGGCGCTTGAACTGTGGACCAGCCCGTATGGCGTCCTTCTGATGATCAAACTGGTCCTGTTCGGCCTGATGCTCGGCTTGGCGGCGATCCACCGTTTTCGCCTCGCGCCTCTGATGGCCAGGGACGCCGGCCAGGCGCTTCCCCATCTGAAGAAGAGCCTGACGATCGAGTTCGCTGCGGCCTTGGGGATTCTGGCCGTGATCGCGGTCATGGGAACGCTGCCGCCACCCGCAGCCCTGTAGCGACGAGTCCTAGAGGGCGGCCTTGCGGCGGGCCGCCCGCACCGCCCGCGCCGTCTTCAGGTCGCGCGCCAGGCGTATCCAAAGCAGGATGAAGCCGGTGATCACGATGCTGAGCGTCAGTGCCGTCAGGCCGATCAGCAAGGGATGGTTGAAGTTGTCGCCGTCCTTGAAGTCCAGGATATGGAGCCGCCAGAAGAAGTCGTAGAAGCGCCAGACCGCCGAGCGCCGCGTCACCACATCGCCCGTCTGCGGCGACAGATAGAAAGCCGTCCGTTCGGCGTCGTTGAATTCCACGCGCCAGATCGGCCCCTCGCGGCCCGTCTCCTTCGGCGCCTGATCCAGCAGAACCGCCTGCCTGGGCGCCGCCCCGCCCCGATAGGCGGCCGCTGCCAGGGCCGAGGCCTCGTCCTCCCTCATGGCGGCGAAGGATCGGCCGGTCGCGGCGGCCACGGTGACAGGCGCGCCCTCAAGCGGGGTCAGGACCCAGGCAGGTCCGCGCGGCGTGGTTTTCAACTCGGCGCGCGCGGGCGCCACGCCCGACAGGCGCGCGGCCTCGGCCAGCGGCAAGGCCTGATCCAGGGCCAGGGCGACCGGCGCCGCCGCCTTCAGCCGATGCTCGCTGCGCACCGCTTCGATCGGGATTGCGGTCATGACCAGGCCGCCCCCGACCCAGAACAACACCTGCAAGCCCACCACCAGGCCGACCCATTTGTGAATCTGGGTCGAATAACGCAGGACCTTCATAGCTTCCCCTCAAGCTCAAGGCGCCGCGGCCGCCACGGCCGAATGAACCCTATACGCCTATCGACGCGCGCCCCCTCATGCGCTTTCAAGGGAAGGAACGACGGGCTGCGTATTCACCGTCGGGGCCGCGAGGATTTGCAATGACCGACGACATCGAGCGCATGCTGGCGACGCCGCTTTCAAGCGACGAAACCGCGCATCTGACCGGGCTGGAAGGGCGCGTCTGGCGCCGCATCGAGGAGCGGCAGGCGCAACGCCGCCAGGGTCAGGTGCGCCTGGCCGTCCTGGCCTTCGCGCTGCTGGTCGGCGTGACCAACGGCGGCGTACTGGGCCAGGCCTTCAAGCCCCGGCCGTCCGACATCCAGGTCTTCAGCGTCTCCGCCGGCCTGTCGCCGATGACGAGCGTCGAGGTTGGCGGATGAGCTCGAACTGGAAGTCGATCGCCCTGACCGTGGTCATGGCGGCCCTGGCGAGCGCCGGCGGAGCCTGGCTTGGCGCCGGCTGGATGATGCAGCGGCATGAGACGCCCGGCTTGCATGAGATCGTGCATCAGAAGCTGGACCTCACTGCCGAACAGGATGTCCGCCTGGACGAGATCGAAGCCCGCTTCGCCGTTCGGCGCGAGGCTCTGGAGGCAGACGTTCGCGCCGCCAACCGCGAACTGGCCCAGGCCATCGCCGCCAGCCAGGGCGACAGCCCCGAGGTGCGCGCCGCGGTCGATCACTTCCACGACGCCATGGGCGCGCTGCAGAAAGCGACCATCGCCCATGTGTTCGAGATGCGCGCGGTGCTGACGCCGGAACAGGCTCGCGTCTTCGACAGGGAAATCGCCGGCGCCCTGACGCAAGAGCCCAGGTAAGCCCGGGGTGGCGGCCGACGACGACACAGACGAAATCCGGGCCGCGCAGGGCGATCGACGCGCCTTCTCCGCCCTGATGGCGGCGACCAGCGGCGAGCTGTACCGCTTCGTCCGCCGGTATGTCGGCGATGCGGACGAGGCTCAGGACCTGCTGCAGGAAACCTACGCCTCCGCGTGGATGGCCATCCGGCGCTACGATCCGGCGCGGCCCTTTGCGACGTGGCTGCGCAGCATCGCCGTCAACAAGTGCCGCGACTGGGGCAGAAAGCGGACGGTGCGGCGCATCGTGCGCGGCGTCATGGGATTGGACGGTCCCGAAGCCATGGCCGTGGGCGAGGAGGCGCCCGAGCCCGAGGCCCGTCTGGACGCCGGCCGCCGCATGGCCGACCTTGATCGCGTCCTGGCCGACCTGCCCGACGCGCTGAAGGCGCCGCTTCTGCTGGCAGCCCTGGAAGGCCGCTCTCACGCAGAGATCGCCGAAGTGCTCGGCGTCACCCCCAAGGCGGTGGAAACCCGCATCGCCCGCGCGCGACAGAAACTGAACCTGGCCCTGAGGGGTTGAGACCGACGCACGTCGGACACCCTAGACCTGGACCTTGGCCGAGCCTGCGGCGCCCTGCCGCAACGGCGGGGCGAGGGGCCATCGCATTCTTCGCGTATCCCGATCAAACCTCTTCCCTGCCCGCCATCCCTTGGCGAACGGCTTCCTTGAGACCTGGACGACATGGCGACAACATCCCTGGACCGTCGAACCCTATTGAGAGGCGCCGCCCTGGGCGGCGGCGTCCTGGGCCTGCAGGGCCTACTGCCCGCCTGGGCCCAGACCGGATCGCCGGGCCTTCGCGCCGACCTGCCGACCCTGACCGGGCCGAACATCGACTTGAGGGTCGGGCGCTCCGACTTCACCGTCGGCGGCCGCACCGGCCATGCGGTGACGGTGAACGGCCTTTTGCCAGCCCCCCTGCTGCGGATGCGCGAGGGCCAGAACGTGCGCCTGTCGGTGACGAACACCCTGGACGAGGACACCTCGATCCATTGGCACGGCCTGCTGCTGCCGTTCCAAATGGACGGCGTGCCGGGCATCAGCTTCCCTGGCATCAAGCCGCGCGAGACCTTCGTCTATGAGTTCCCGATCAAGCAGTCGGGCACCTATTGGTACCACAGCCATTCCGGCCTTCAGGAAGCCATGGGCCACTATGGCCCTATCGTCATCGATCCGGCGGGCGCCGACCCGGTCGCCTATGACCGCGAGCATGTCCTGGTCCTGTCGGACTGGAGCTTCCTGCATCCGCACGAAATCCTCGACAAACTGAAGAAGAGCCCCGGCTACTTCAACCAGCAGAAGACGACGCTGGCGGGCCTGATCGACGGATCTGATCGCATGAACCTGGCCGAGCGGCGGATGTGGGGCTCCATGCGGATGGACCCGCGCGACATCCTGGACGTCAACGGCTCGACCTACACCTATCTGGTCAACGGCCACGGGCCGGACGAGAACTGGACCGGCCTGGTCCGGCCCGGCGAGCGCGTGCGGCTACGCATCATCAACGCCTCGGCCATGTCGATCTTCAACGTCCGCATTCCGGGGCTGGCCATGACCGTGGTCAACGCCGACGGCGAGAACGTGCGCCCGGTCGAGGTGGACGAGTTCCAGATCTCGGTCGCCGAGACTTATGACGTCATCGTCCGTCCCACTGAGGATCGCGCCTACACCATCGTTTCCGAGGCCATCGACCGTTCGGGCATGGGCCGCGCCACCCTGGCGCCGCGCCTGGGCATGACGGCCGAGGTCCCGCCGCTGCGCCAGGTCCCGAACCTGACCATGAAGGACATGGGCATGGGCGGCATGGATCACGGCGGAATGGACCACAGCGCCATGGGCCACGGCGCTGCCGGCGCCGACCACGCGGCCATAGGCCACGGTACGGCCGCAGGCGCGGCCGCAACCGCCGCGCCGATGGACCACGGCGGCATGAGCCACAGCATGCGCGATCCGAACAACGCCCCGGCCGACATGGCGGTCGGCGTCGGCGTCGACATGATTTCGCCCGCTCCTTCCAACCGTCTGGCCGACAGGCCTCAGGGTCTGGATAACGTCGACCACCGCGTGCTGGTCTACGCCGATCTGGTTTCGCTGACGCCGAACAAGGACCATCGCGCGCCCTCGCGCTCCATGGAGATCCACCTGACCGGCAATATGGAGCGGTTCATGTGGGGCTTCGACGGACGGAAATTCTCTGAAGTTGTCGAGCCGATCCGCTTCGAGCTGAACGAACGGGTGCGCGTGACCCTGGTCAACGACACCATGATGGCCCACCCCATCCACCTGCACGGCCATTTCTTCGAACTGGTCAACGGCCACGACGGACATCAGCCGCTGAAGCACACGGTCAACGTCGCCCCGGGCGGCAAGGTCACCTTCGACCTAACCGCCGACGCACCCGGCGACTGGGCCTTCCACTGTCACCTTCTGATGCACATGCATGCGGGCATGTTCAACGTCGTCACTGTTCGCCCGCTGGATGGAACCGTCTCGTGAAGTCCCTTTCTCTTTCGCTCGCGCTCGCCCCGCTGATGGTGGCCGCCGGCGGGCCCGCCCTGACCCAGAGCCATGCCGGACATGCCGGCCATGCTCCCGCTGCTCAAGCGGCGACTCCGCCGGCCAAGCCCGCGCATGACCGCCCGATGATGCGTGACGGCAAGCCCTGCCCCACGCACGGCGCAGCCGCCACCGGCGCTCAGGCCGACCCGCACGCCGGTCATGACATGAGCAGCCATGCCGGACACGGCGCTGCTGCGGCCGATCCCCACGGGGGCCACGCCACGGCTCCAGCCCCAGCGGCCCAAGCCGATCCGCACGCCGGTCATGACATGAGCAGCCACGCCGGACACGGCGCTGCTGCGGCCGATCCCCACGCGAGCCACGCCATGGCTTCCGCCCCAGCGGCTCAGGCCGACCCGCACGCCGGTCATGACATGGGCGCGACACGCGGTGGTCCGAACATCCCGACCAGCGTGGACGCCGTCGGCGGCCGCATGGTCGAGACTCCTCCCCCCGCCGCCGCGCGCGCGGCCCCCGCCCACGCCGCTGACCTGCTGTTCGACCCGGTCGTCATGGCTGCGGCGCGCAAGCAGTTGCTGGCCGAGAACGGCGACATCCGCTCGACCGCCGTATTCATCGACTCCCTCGAAGCCAACTTCGGCGACGGCGCCGACGGCTACAGTTGGGAGGCCCAGGGCTGGACCGGCGGCGACATCAACCGCTTCTGGTGGAAGACCGAGGGCGAAGGCGAGTTCGGCGGCAACCTGCACGAGGCCGAGTTCCAGGCCCTCTACAGCCGTGCCGTCGCCCCCTTCTGGGATCTGCAGGCAGGCCTGCGCCAGGACATCCGTCCCGACGGCGACGACACGACCCATCTGACCGTCGGCGTCCAAGGCGTGGCCCCCTATTGGTTCGAGATGGGCGCCGCCGCCTTCCTGTCGACCGAGGGCGACCTGACCGCCCGCTTCGAAGCCGAATACGACCAGCGCATCACCCAGAAGTGGATCCTGCAGCCGGCGGTCGAACTGCATATGTCGGCGAGCGACATCCCGGAACTGGAGGTGGGCTCGGGCCTGACCTCGGTCACGGCGGGGCTGCGCCTGCGCTATGAAATCCGCAAGGAGTTCGCGCCCTATGCCGGCGTCGAGTGGAGCCGCTCGCTGGGCGACACGGCCGATTACGCCAAGGCCCGCGGCCAAGACGCCGAGGACATGCGTTTCGTGGTCGGCCTGAAGGCCTGGTTCTAACACTGAAGGATAGCTGACAATGATGCGCACCTTGGCTTTCACCACTGCGCTGGCTCTCACCGCCGGCGCAGCCTTCGCGCAGGATCCCCATTCCGGCCACGCTGGAATGCATCCGCAGGCATCGGCCGCCTCGGGCATCGTCACCAGCCCGGCCGACGGCGCCATGACGCACGGCTCGCCGGAGCGCTTCAACGTGACCTTCCCCCATCCGATGATGCTCAGGACCGTCACCCTGACGATGGAGGACCATGCTCCGATCGTGGTCACGGCGCCGGAAGCGCCTGCCGCGCTCAGCGTCGGCGCGCCCCTGCCGCGTCTCGCGCCCGGAACCTATCGGGCGATATGGGTCGCCGAGGCGCCGGACGGCCACCGCATGACCGGGACCGTCAGCTTCATGGTTCACTAAGAGCGACGCTAGCTCGAGCCCAAGGGTCGACCTGGGGCGCGAGGCAGGCCCCGACGACCTAGAGCCCCTGACCCTCGCCCTGGCCGAGATCGGCCGACGCTCGCCCCCGAAGCCATGAGCGCTGCCTTAGGAATCCTCGGCGGGTCTATGGAGGGCTACCTCGCCCAGTTCGACAGCATCGATGTCTTCATCACCCCGACGCAGAACAAGCCGCCGGTCCCGCTGTCCTATCTGGATCAGGCCCTGCCGGTCGAAACCCAGATGGAACGTCTGTTCGGCTACGCCCCGACGTGGCTCGACAACGTCGCCGGCACGCCCGCGATCACCCTGCCGATGGGCCAGAGTCGTGACGGCCTGCCTCTCGGCCTGCAGTTCTCAACCCGCCCCGGGGGCGAAGCCATCCTGCTTCAACTAGCCTTCGAGCTTGAACGCGAGTTGCAATGGGACCTGCGCAAGCCGCCGGTCTGGGTGGGGTGATGGACGGAGCCAACGCCCAAGTGACCTCCACGGCCGAAGCCGCAGTCTATGGCGTAGCTGAGCGCCAATTCACGGCCGGACCTCGGTTCCGCTTCTGATCGGATACGCCGGTCCGGGTGGGCCCGCGCGTCGATCTGCCTGAAGACCAGCAAACCCTCAGGCGACGAAACGTCGCCGTCCCTTCTGGACTGTCATCCGGTGCGCGCCTGCGACGGCGGTGCTGCGCGCCTTGATCGTCTCCATGAAGATCCACTCGCCGCCGACGCGGTCCGGCGTGATGTCGATCATCATATAGCCGCGCCCGCTGGTCTGGGCCCAGGCCATCTCCGGGTTGGCGGCGACGAAGGAACGGGCGGCGACCGAGGGGGCCACGCCCAACTGTTTTTCGATGCCGTTGGAGGTCACGGCCTGACCGGCGAACTCCACCCCGGCCGGGCGACCGTCCTCGGACAGTGAATAGGCCCAGGCGTTGTGGCTGTCGCCGGCCAACATGACCAGATCCGCGTCGGCCGCCTGCGCCGCCTTGAGGAAGCGCGAGCGCGCCGCCGGATAGCCGTCCCAGCGGTCCATCCACATGGGCAGGCCGACCCGCCCCGCCCGCGCGGCGTTGGTGAAGGAGCGGACGGCGCCTTCGCTCAGGTCCGAGCGCAGCCAGCTGACGGCGTCGTGGGGCATGACGGTGCGCCCCATGATCGTGCCCATACCCACCACCTGCCAGGCTGTCTTGGGTGCGTTGATCCGCAGTTCGCGCGCCAACCAGGCCTCCTGGGTCGAGCCCAGCATGGAGGCCGAGGCGTCCTGCCAGGCGCCGTCGCGGAAGGCGGTCAGGGCGGCTTCCGTCCCCTCGCGATAGGCGGCGCCGATGTCGGCCTGGCGCGTGCGGCCGATCAGGCGCGATTCCGTGCGATAGAGGGTGGCCAGATCGCCGATCGTATAGGCTTTCCACGGCTCTTCCGAGATCGGCATCCATTCCAGATAGGCCTGAGCGGCGGCGGCGCGGCGCGTGCTCCAGTCGCCTTCGGTGGCTGCCTGATGATTCTGCGCCCCGCCTTCCCAGCTGTCGTTGGTCGATTCATGATCGTCCCAGACGCAGACCATGGGCGCCGCCGCATGCACGGCCTGCAGGTCGGGGTCGGCGCGATAGCAGGCGAAGCGGAGGCGATAGTCGGCCAGAGCCACCATCTCGTGGTCATGGGCGGGCAGGACCGCGCGCTCGGCGATCCGGTCGTCCACGGCGTAGGAGCCCAGGCCGTACTCATACACATAGTCGCCGACGTGCAGCCACAGGTCGACGTCGTCGCGCGCCGCCGCATGGGCATAGGCGTTGAACCAGCCCATCGGCAGGTTGGAGCAGGAGAACAGGCCGATGCGGAACCGCTCGGCCCGACCGACCGGCAGGGTCCGCGCCCGCCCCGTCTGCGACCGCGAGCCGTCTGGGCCGATGAAGCGATACCAGTAGGTCGTGCCCGGTTGCAGACCGTCCAGGGTGATCTTCACCGTCCAGTCGCGATAGGCGCCGGTCCGCACCACGCCGCGCGCCGCGACCTGATGGAAGCTTGCGTCCAGGGCGATCTCGGCGTCCAGGCGGACCTCGTCGACGCCGCCCGAGGGAACGTAGCGGCTCCACAGCAGCAGGGAGTCCGGCCCTGGTTCGCCGCTGGCCACGCCGTGGGTGAAGCCGGAGGCGCTGAGAAGTTCGCGCGCCAGCGCCGCGCCGCCCGGCAGGCCCAGCGCCGCCAGCCCCAGGCCGCCGCCCAGCACCAGCCGCCGTCGATCAAGCATCAGAGGCATGCCATATCCTTTGGAAATGCAATCGAGCGACAGGGCCGCCCGGTTCGACCCAGCACGACCGCGCCGTCGCGAGACGACGCGGCCGCCGGGCCTTCAGACGTTCGGGCGGATCAGAAGACGCCCTTGACGCCGATGTTCCACATCGAGCCGTAGACGGTGTACTGCTGCACCCGATCACGCTCGTTGGAGTAGATGACGTCCGGCGAGTTGAAGATGTTCCGACCGGCCAGCATCAGGTCGAAGTGGTCGTTGATCTTGTAGTTGACGCTGACATTCCACAGCTCGCGCGGCGAGTGGTAGAGGACGCCGTTGTTGGCCGTGGTCGGCGTGTTGTTCAGACCGCTGACGCGATACTTCGACTGCCAGTTGCCGTTCAGCTGGAAGTCGAAGCGGCCGATGTTGTAGCGCACGCCCCAGTTGGCCGCCTGTTTCGGCGTGCCCTGACGCTCGCCGTCCGGATCCAGGTAAGTCACCGAGCCATGCAGGCCCAGGCCGCGCCAGGCGCCCGGCAGGAAGGTCAGCTGCTGGCTGTATTCCGCGACATAGCCCCGGTTGGTGCTGGTCCCCGGCAGGTTCTGGGCGCTGCGGAAGGTGTAGCCCGCGTACTCGGCCGGATCGAAGCCGACGTCCTCCGGGTTCACCGTCATGCCGGTGACCTGCATGTCCTGCATGTCGAGCTGGTAGGCCGACAGACCGATGATGCCCGCCGGCGCCAGATAATACTGCAGGCTGGCGTAATACTTCGTCGAATGCTCCGGCTTCAGCTCGGGGTTCGGCACGGTCACGATCATGGTGTCGTCGTTGACCGACACCACCCCGCCCAGGTTGCCGTAGTCGGGGCGTAGGACCGCCTGGCTGAAGGACAGCTGGCCGACCAGCTTGTCGGTGAAGTCGTACTTCACCCCGCCGCTCCAGAACCAGTCGTCGTACTCGCCCTTGCGATCCTGATAGGTCCCGTTGTTGTACTGGTACAGCAGCCCCTCGACCGTGTTGACCGACAGGCCGGCGTCCGCGACCTCCTTGGCCGGACGGATGACGGCGATACGGGCCGCCGTCTCGGTCTTCTCATAGCGCAGCCCCAGGTCGAAGCGCGCGCGGCCCGCGTCGGCCTGGGCCTCGACGTAGGCCGAGGTGATGTCTTCTTTGACCCGCTTGTTGTTGTCGAGACGGCGCTTCAGGTTGCCGACCTCGTCCGCCACGAAATACTCAGGGTGTTCGCGGTAGATGTCGTACATTCCGTAGTGGCTGTCGGCGCGCCAGCCCTGGGCGTTCATGTTGCCCGCATCGAAGCCGATCATCTCGAAGCGGTATTTCTGCGTCCACGGCACCACGGCTTCGGCGGCGGTCTGGGTCAGATCGCCGGTCGAGCCGACATACTGGAACTGCTGATAGGAGCCCTCGTCCGTACGCCAGTCATTGCTGCGCGCGCCCAGGCCGCCCATCAGGGTGAAGTGGACGTCGCCCAGGCTGAGCCGCTTCTTCGCGTCCAGGTTCAGCGAATACATGTCGTTGACGGCGTCCGATTCCGCCGTGCGGACGTTGTTGCCGATGTCGATGTCGCGATTGAAGTTCATCGGATCGCTCCACGAACGACCCGCCGTCTGGCGCAGATACCAGGCGTTGGAGTCCGTGGACTCGCGCTCCATCTCGAAGCCGATCCCCGTCAGGTGGTTGTCGGTTCGCTGGAAGAAGCCCTTGCTGGTGTCGCGGAAGTTGAACTCCGCCGACGAGTAGCTGGCGCGCAGCGCCGCTTCCCACGTCTCGCCCTTATATTCCAGCTTCGGCGCGATCAGATAGGTCGGCGTTCCGGCGTAGCGGTGCGAATAGCCGGTGTGCAGACGGGTGTTCCGGCCATCCGGATTGACCACGATATGCGTGCCCGTCGATTCAGGCGTGGCGTAGGACTTCGTCGTCGTGCCGAACGTCAGATAGGTGTACTGGTTGAAATACTCGACGTCATAGAACGAGTAGTTGCTGCGCAGCGAGAAGATCAGGTCTTCGGTGAACTTGTAGTCCACCGCCAAGTTGGCGGCGGATCGGCTGGTCAGCTTCGGCCCCGGGCGCCACATGACCTGGTAGGGGATCACCCGGCCGTCAGCCAGATAGGACCAGTCGGTCTGGATGCGATCCTGCTGCACATAGTTGGCGTTATGGCTGGCGCTGACCGCGACGCCCAGGCGGCCGTCCAGGAACACGTCGGCGTAGGAGAACTGGGCCGAGGGATAGAGGCTGGCGTGCTTCTTGTCGTCGGGCATGTAGTGACGCGACAGGGCCGAGTCCGAGGTCGCCACCCCGCCCACCTGGAAGCGCAGCTGCCGCCCGGGCAGCTGGAAGGCGTACTTGCTGCGCAGGTTGATGCTGCCGCCCGGCGAGTCCGCGTCCATGCTGGCCAGCAGGGTGTGGTTCAGCTCGATCGTCTCGATGCCGGTGATCGACATCTGCTCGAACGAGTTCTGACGGCCCGAGTTGTTGTTCGAGGTGGCCGTGGCCATCCTGGCCCCGTCCATGGTGAAGGTGGAATATTTGGGCGGCAGGCCGCCGATGCGCACGGCGGTGGCGTCGACCTCGGTGTAGTCGATCGACAGGCCCGGCATCGACTTCATGAACTCGCCCACGTCGCCCATGGTCAGGGCGCCGAAGTTGTCGGCCGGGACCACGTTCTTGGCGTTCATCGCCACGCGGCGCTCCATCAGCGCCTTGGCCTGGCCTCCGCGTGCGGCAGTGACCACGATGTCCTCCACGGCAGACGCCTCATCGGAGCCAGCATAGAGCGGGGCCTTCAGCGCGATGTCGACAACCGTGGTCTGGCCTGCGACGACGCTGGCTGTGGCCCGCGCGTCCTGCAGGCCGGCGTAGCGGACCACAAGCGTGACCTCGCCCGTCGGCACGCCGCTGAGACGGAAGGCGCCGCCGTCCTCGGAATAGGCGACGATGCCCGTGCCTTCGACGCGAACCTCGGCATTGCGCAGATACTCGCCGCTGACGGTGTCGAGCACCCGGCCGCGCAGGGCGCCGGCGGCGGCGGGCGCCTGGGCCGCGGGCTGGCTGGTCGTTTGCGCCACCGCCGCCTGAGGCGTCACGGACGCAAAGGCGGCCGCCATCAGCGGATACAGCAAGAGGGCTCGCGGGCTGGCGCTGGCGAGGTGGCGAGAACGGGCCTTCATGGGAGTTTACTCGAACAACTAGGAGGGAAGAGAAAAAGCGAGGGGGATGCCGCTCACAGCGAGCGGCGCGCCGAGAGGGCGGGCGCAGCTCAGGGCGTGGAGCTTCGTCGCCGGCGCTCTTCGGCGTCGACGGGCGCGAACGGCGTCTGCGGATCGCCGGTCCAGCGCATCAGGGTCAGGTCGGCCGTCTGGCTCCCCTTCCCGCCGGAATTCATCGCCAGATAGAAGAGGCCGCGTCCCAAGGACTCCAGGCCGACATCCGCCTTCCAGCGCCAGCCGCGCAAGCCAGTGGCTGGATCTTCCAGGCCATCGGCCGCCAGGGGCAGAAGCATCCCCTGCTCCCATCCTGGGCCGGACGACGCAGGCACGCCGATCAGGTCGCCGCGCACGGGCCGGCTCCCGGCCTCGACGGCGAACAGCAGATAGTTGGGAAACTCCGCCTTGCGGCCCTGATAGACCCCCAGGAACCAGCGCCCGAGTTCGGCGTCGTAGGCGAGGGTCTGCACCCCATAGGTCGTATTGCCGGTACGGACAAAATACTTGCCGTCAACGGCGGCGGGGCCCTCGCGATGCGGCGCGGCCTCGGACAGCGGACGGGCGTGACGCTCCCAGTCGGCGATGTCGTATTGCAGCAGGACCTGGTGGTCGTTGTCGGCCCGCGTCACATCGCCATAGACGCCGTAGGCCACCGTCAGCAGCGAGGGTCCGTCCCTGCGCCCGAAGCGCGGCCCAAAGGCCACCCCGTCGATGCCCGAGGCGCCGTAGCGATGGTCGCGCGTCTTGGCCGTATCGCCGTCGAAGCGTCCGTCCCCGTCCATGTCGGCGACGTAGTCCCGCGCGACCTCGGCCAGATGAACGGTCTTGAACAGGTCGCTGCGGCCGGCCTTGACCCCGACCCGATCCAGTCCGCTGACATCGATCACCGCGATGTAGAACGCCTGATCCGCCTTGTATTCCAGCGAGCCGTAGAGCTTTCCGTCGGCTGGATTGAAGGCTAGGTCGCCCAGGTGCCCGGTCCACCCGACCAGCGTCCCCACCAACCGACCCTCGAGGTCGTATTTGGCGAGCAGGTTGGTGAAGGAATAATAGATGAAGCCGCCTTCGAGATCGACGGCGACGCCCTGCACATGGCCGGCGTCCCACGTCCCGCCATTCTGGCTCAAAGGCAGCCGCAGCAGAGACTGTCGCTCGGCGGTCGAGGCCGTAGCCTGATGCGGCTGCCACGCGACTAGCGCCGCCGTCACAAACGCCACGCCCGCCCGCTTCAGCGGCGCAATACTGAACTTCATCCTTGCCCCCTGCGACAGCCTGGGGGTCTAGGGCGGGTTCATGATCGCTCGCTCACGCTTCAGCTACATTCGCGCCAAGTTTGGATGAAGATAGCTTTGCGATTAGGCCGCCCACGGATAAGCGCCAGGGGAAGACTGGCTGGCTCCCCATGCAGACAATGGCGCCCCGCCTTCGAAGCTGACCTCTAGACGCGCTTAGCCGTACTCCCAAAGTCGCGCCTTGAGGCGTTGATCAATCCACCAGGCGATAACCGACCCCTGGTTCGGTGACGATCAACCGGGGCTGTGCGGGGTCGATCTCTAGCTTCTGGCGCAATTGGCCGATGACCACGCGGAGGTACTGGGTGTCGTCCGCGTGAGCCTTGCCCCAGACGGCGGTCAGCAGGTCGCGATGGCTGACCACCTTGCCGACGTTGCGCGCCAGATGGGCCAGGACGTCGTATTCCTTGGGCGTGACGCGCACGGCGACGTCGGCGCGGGTAATCAGGCGGCGCTCCAGATCGATGATCACCTCGCCCGCCGTCAGCGGCCCCTGCATCTCGACGCGCGACGCAGCTTGCCGCAGGTTGGCGCGGACCCGGGCCAGCAGTTCGCCGACGCCAAAAGGCTTTTCGACATAGTCGTTGGCGCCCAGATCCAGCGCCGCGATCTTCTCCGCCTCCCTGTCGCGCGCCGACAGGATGATGATGGGGCCGGCGTAGAACTCTCGCGCCCGCGCCAGAACGTCCTTGCCGTCCATGTCGGGCAGGCCGAGGTCCAGCACAACGGCGTCGGGGCTCCATAAGGCGATGCCGCGCAGACCCTCCTGCCCGCTGTCGGCGCGGCGCGGCTCATAGCCGGCGGCGTCCAGCGCCGGGGACAGGAAGCGGTGGATCTGGGGCTCGTCGTCGATGACGAGAATCTGGGGACGAACGGCGGCCATCGGCGGACCTTAGAGCAGGCTCGGGTGGGTGACGACGGCCTTGGGCAGACTGATCAGGATACGGGTCCCTTTTCCGTCCATGATCGGGCTGGCGGCGGCGATGCGGCCGTTCATGGCCTCGACGAAGCCCTTGGCGATGGCCAGACCCAGGCCGGCGCCCTTGGTGCGGTCCGACGGCTCCTCCATGCGGCGGAATTTATCGAAAACCCGTTCCAGTTCGGCGGTCGGGATGCCCTTGCCCTCGTCCTCGATGGAGATGACTACGGAGCCCCGGTCTTCATAGGCGGCGAGCTCGACGGTCGAGCCGTCGGGGCTGTAGACGATGGCGTTTTCCAGAATGTTCACCAGGGCCTGTTCCAGCAGCCCCTGATCGACCATGACCAGGCTGAGCTGGGCCGGGAAGTCGCGGGTCATCTTGCGCGCGCCCAGACGCCGCGCCACCCGCTTGCCCGCCGCATTCAGCACGTCGCGCACATCGACCCAGTCGGCGCGGATGTTCAGCCCCCCGCCCTCCAGCCGGGTCATGTCCAAGAGGTCGCCGACATAGCGGCTGAGTCGCTCGGCCTCCTCGCGGATCGACAACAGCAAGTCGGCGCGGACCTCGGGCTTCAGCTTGTCGCCGAGATCAATCAGCGTGGTCGAGGCGCCCAGCACTGTGGACAGGGGCGTCCTCAGGTCATGGCTGACCGAGTTCATCAGCGCGCCCCGGAAACGGTCGGTGCGGCGCAGGGTCTCGGTCTCGACCGCCTGACCGGCCAGATCGGCGCGCTCGACCGCGACCGCCCCCTGATCCAGCAGGGCCAGGGCCAGTTTCTCCTCGTCCGAGCCGGGCGACAGGGCGGCGGCCTCGATCCCGGCCACGCCCGCGCGGTCGCGCACGCCTTGCAGGGGGCGGAAGGTCCAGCGCGCCTGCGGCAGGGTGCCGGTACCGTGACCCGCCGGTTCCCCCTTCTCCCAGGCCCAGCGCGCGGCGGCCATGGCCTCGGCGTCTAGCGGGGTCTTGGTCGGCGCGCCGGCGACCAGGGTCAGTTCGTCGTTGACGGGCAGAAGGACGACGGCCCCCGCCCCCGCCGCCGCCGCCGTCTGCTCGGCCAGGATGCGCGCGGCGGTGGTCCGATCGCCGACGCCAGTCAGCCTCTGACTGGCGGCCAGCAGAGCGGAGACCGCCGAGGCCCGGCGCTGCGCCGTCTTCGCCTGCTCGCGCACCCGACCCGCCAGGAAGCCTGTCGTCAGGGCCACGGCCCAGAAAACGATCAGGGTCAGGACATCGGTCGGCGACCCGATGGCGAAACTATATTTCGGCTGAAGAAACAGGAAGTTGTAGGTCAGGAAGGCGACCGTCGCCGCCGCCAGGGCCGGTTTCAGGCCGTAAAGCACCCCCGCCGCCAGCACCGCCGATAGGTAGATGACGCCCAGATCGACACGCTCGAACGTGCGATCCAGCAGCAGGGCCAGGCCCGTCGCCGCCACGACGCAGGCGGCGCCGACCGCATAGCCGCGCCAGCCGCCGGTCAGACGCAGACGCGGCTCCCGCAGCGTCTTCTCCTCCAGATCGACCCCGTCGGTGATGACGTGGATGGCGACGCCCCGGGCCTGACGCAGCAGTTCCGCCGCCAGCGACCGCCCCAGCCATTCGGACAGGCGGCTGTCGCGCCCCTTGGCCAGGACGATCTGGGTGACGTTGTTCTGATGGGCGTGATCCATGACGGCGCGCACCACGTCGTCGCCGCTCAGGACCACCGTCCGCCCGCCCAGTTGCTCGGCCAGCTTCAGCGCGTCGGACAGCTTGCCCGCCGAGCCCACGCCGTGCCGCGCGCCCGAGGGCCGGTCGACGTGGGTCACGGTCCAGGGCGCGTCCATCATCATGTCCGACAACCGTCGACCGGCGCGGACCAGGGGCGCGGCCATGGCGTCGCCCGCGATCAGCACCAGAATCCGCTCGCCCGCCGCCCACGGCCCCGGCACCCCCTGCTCGCGCAGTCGGGCCACCAGCTGATCATCCACCGTCTGGGCCGCCCGGCGCAGGGCCAGTTCGCGCAGGGCCGTCAGGTTCTCGACCTTGAAGAAGTTGTCCGAGGCCAGCCGCGCCGTCTCCGGCACATAGACCTTGCCCTCGGCCAGCCGCTTGCGCAGCTCCTCCGGGGTGATGTCCACCAGTTCGATGTCATCGGCGCGCGACAGGGCGCTGTCCGGCACGCTTTCACGTTGCCTGACGCTGGTGATGCGCAGCACCACGTCCGACAGGCTTTCCAGGTGCTGGACGTTCAGCGTGGTCCAGACGTCGATCCCGGCGTCCAGGATCTCCTCCACGTCCTGCCACCGCTTGGGATGACGCGAGCCGGGAGCGTTGGAGTGGGCGTATTCGTCGACCAGCAACAGGCCGGGGCGGCGCGCCACGGCGCCGTCCAGGTCGAACTCCAGCAGGGTTCGGTCGCGATAGGCGATGGGGCTGCGGGCCATGACCTCCAGCCCGCGCAGCAGGCTCATGGTCTCCTTGCGGCCGTGGGTCTCGACCACGCCGACGACGACATCATCGCCCTCGGCTTTGCGGCGGCGCGCGGCGCGCAGCATCTCGTAGGTCTTGCCGACGCCAGGCGACATGCCCAGAAAAACCTTCAGCCGCCCACGCTTTCGCGGGGCGGCCGGGGTCTTGGTCGTCGGGAGGATGGGCGGCGCCATCAGCCCTCCGCGGCGGGACGAGGGAAGCGCGCGTCCAGCGCCATATTGGTCAGCAGCACATTGACGCGCGGCTGGCCCAGCACACCGAATGTTCGGCCTTCGACATGCTGTTCGATCACCTTGCTCACCTCTTGCACCGCCACGCCCCGCGCCTGGGCGATGCGGGCGGCCTGAAGCCTAGCGTAGGCCGGGGAGATATGCGGGTCGAGGCCCGAAGCCGAGGCCGTCACGGCGTCGGCGGGGATAACCGCCGCACCCGTTGCGGCGCGCAAGGCATCGGCGTCCGTCTTGACCTGGGCGATCAGGTCCGGGTTCAGAGGGCCGAGGTTGGCGCCCGAAGACGACGAGGCGTCATAGCCGTTGCCCGCCGCCGAAGGGCGCGGATGCAGATAGACCGGCTCCGCAAAGGTCTGGCCGACCAGGGCCGAGCCCACGACCTTGCCGGCCTTGTCTCGGACCAGGCTGCCGTCGGCCTGCTCCGAGAAGACCGTCTGGGCCACGCCCGTCACCGCGAACGGATAGGCGACGCCCAGAACGCCGGTGAACAGGGCGATCATCACGACCGCCGGACGGATGTGGTTCAGCATCAGAAGGTCGCCTTCAGGCTGGCTGCGACGCGACCGTCATAGGCGGCGCCGAAGTCGTGTTCGTCGGTGTCGAAATAGCGGACGTCCAGCGCCAGATTGTCGGTCAGCTGGTAGGCCGCGCCCAGGTTCCAGGTTGTGTAGTCAAAGTCAGACGACACCCACTGGCGCCCCACCGCCGCCGAGATCGTCCACTTGTCGGCCGGGCTGATCGCGCCGTTGATCTCGGCATAGGTCGCCTCGTCCTCGGACGCGCCGAAGAAGTCCGGCGAGTAGTAGATCGCCGCCCCCAGGGTGGCCGGGCCGACCGCGCGCGAGGTCGCGGCCTTCAGCTCGACATAGTCGTAGTCGGCCCCGTCCGGCTGGCCGGCGTAGACATAGCCGACCACGCCGAAGTCCCAGTTGAAGCCGCCGAACTCGGGCCGGACGCCGGCGTAGAGGTCGATCTCGGCGTCGGTGTCGGCGTCCCCGGCGAAGGAGACGTTCCCGGCCCAGGCCCCGGCGTAGAAGACGCCTTGCGTCACATCGACCCCGGCCGAGATCGCCGGATCGCCTTCATTCTGGCTGACGCCCCGGAAGACGTAGTCAGATCCAATGGCGGCGTTGAAGGCGACCTCGGGACGGGCGCCCTTCGCAAAGTCCTGGGCCTTGGCGTCCGTGGGCGCCGTGCACAGGCCCAGGGTGATGACGGCGACCAGGCAGGCCCCGCCCACCAGGGCGTTGTTCAGGTCCGAGCCGTCGAGTTTCTTGCGTTTACGCATGGTGGTTTCCTTGATCGCTCAGGGCGGGCTTCAGGCCAGGCCGAGGGCGGAGATGACGATGTCGATGAGCTTGATGCCGACGAAGGGCGCGATCAGACCGCCCAGGCCGTAGATCAGCAGGTTGCGGCCCAGCAGCTTGCCCGCCCCCACGGCGCGGTATTTCACCCCGCGCAGCGCCAGCGGGATCAGGGCGACGATGACCAGGGCGTTGAAGATGACCGCCGACAGGATGGCGCTCTCCGGGCTGGACAGCTTCATCACGTTCAGCGCCGCCAGCGACGGCAGGCCGACCACGAACATCGCCGGGATGATGGCGAAATACTTGGCCACGTCGTTGGCGATGGAGAAGGTGGTCAGGGCGCCGCGCGTGATCAGCAGTTGCTTGCCGACCTCGACGATCTCGATGACCTTGGTGGGGTCGCTGTCGAGGTCGACCATGTTGCCGGCCTCGCGGGCGGCCTGGGCCCCGGTCTGCATGGCCACGCCGACGTCAGCCTGAGCCAGAGCCGGGGCGTCGTTGGCCCCGTCGCCGCACATGGCGACCATGCGTCCCTTGGCCTGTTCGGCCTTGATCAGGCGCATCTTGTCCTCGGGCGTCGCCTCGGCCAGGAAGTCGTCGACCCCGGCCTCGGACGCGATGGCCGCCGCCGTCACCGGGTTGTCGCCGGTGATCATGACGGTGCGCAGACCCATGCGGCGCAGATCGGCGAAGCGCGCCTTCACGCCCGGTTTGACCACGTCCTTCAGGTGAATGACCCCGACCAGGGCGTCGTTCTCGGTCACGGCCAGAGGCGTGCCGCCCGAGCGGGCGATGCGGTCCACAGCGGCGCGGAACTCGGCGGGCGCGGCGCCTTCGGCCATGCCCAGAGATTTCAGCACGGCGTCGACCGCGCCCTTGCGCCACGACTGGCCGTCCGCTTCCAGACCCGACTGGCGGGTCACGGCGCTGAACGGGATGGTCCTGGCGCCGGTAGGCAGGTCGCCCATCACGCCGGCGTTGCGGCCCAGCTCGACGATCGAGCGGCCTTCCGGCGTCTCGTCCGCCAGCGAAGCCATCACCGCTGCCCGCATCGCTGCGTCGGGACGCACGCCCGGCACGGTGATGACCTCGGAGGCCATGCGGTTGCCGAGGGTTATGGTGCCGGTCTTGTCGAGCAGCAGGGTGTCGACGTCGCCTGCCGCCTCCACCGCACGGCCGGAGGTCGCCAGCACGTTCACCTTCAGCAACCTGTCCATGCCGGCGATGCCGACCGCGGACAGCAGTCCCCCGATCGTCGTCGGGATCAGGGTGATGAAAAGGGCGCCCAGGACGATGGGGTCCAGCTTGATCCCGGAATAGGCGCCCAGACCCAGCAGGCTGGCCACCGCGATCAGGAAGACCAGGGTCAGCCCGGCCAGCAGCACCGAAAGCGCCAGTTCGTTCGGCGTCTTGCGACGGTCCGCGCCCTCGACCATGGCGATCATGCGGTCGAGGAAGGTGGCGCCGGGGGCCGAGGTGATGCGCACCTTGATCCAGTCGGAGACGACCGTGGTGCCGCCGGTGACGGCCGAGCGGTCGCCGCCGCTTTCACGGATGACAGGCGCGCTTTCGCCGGTGATGGCGGCCTCGTTGACCGAGGCGACGCCTTCGATGATCTCGCCGTCCGAGGGGATGACGTCGCCGGCCTCGACCAGGACGATGGAGCCGATCTCCAGCTCCCCGGCCGGGGTCGGGACCACCGTGCCGGTCTTGGGATCGACGATCAGCTTGGCCTTGGTGGTGACGCGGGTGGCCCTCAAGGAGTCCGCCGCCGCCTTGCCGCGCCCTTCGGCGATGCTCTCGGCGACGTTGGCGAACAGGACCGTGGCCCACAGCCACAGCGCCAGCTGGATGGCGAAGCCCGCCGCCTGGCCGCTGGCCACCGCCACGACCGCCGAAGCGGTCGCCAGCAGGGCGACGATCCAGGTGGCGAAGATCACCGGGTTGTTGAGCAGTTTCGTCGGGTTCAGCTTGGCGACGGCGTCGCCGAGCGCCCGGCCGAGCATGGCCCCGGACAGCCCGCCCGCGATGGGCGTTGACCGGGGGCTCGACGGATCGAGCGTGACTTGGGTCATAGGATTATCCGATCAGAACCGGGCCACGACCTGGAGCATGTCGAAATGCTCCCCGATCGGACCCAGCGAGAGGGCGGGGAAGAACTGCAGGCCGCCGAGGATCAGGATCACCCCGATCAACAGGCCGATGAACAGCGGGCCATGGGTCGGCAGGGTCCCGGTCGAAGGGGCCAGCTTGGGCTTGGCGACCAGGGCGCCGGCGACGGCCAGAACCGCGATGGCAGGCACGAACCGGCCCAGCAGCATGGCCAGACCCAGGGTGGTGTTCCACCAGGGGGCATTGGCGGTCAGACCCGCAAAGGCCGAACCGTTGTTGCCGGTCGCCGAGGTATAGGCATAGAGGACCTCGGACAGGCCGTGCGGCCCCTTGTTCAGCAGACCGGCCAGGGCTTCGGGCAGGACCGCAGCCACGGCCGAGAAGCCCAGCACCGACAGCGGCACGACCAGAACCGACAGCATGGCGAACTGGATCTCGCGCGCCTCGATCTTCTTGCCCAGGTATTCAGGCGTGCGACCGACCATCAGGCCCGCCACGAAGACCGCCAGCATGGCCATCAGCACCATGACGGCGATGCCCGAGCCGATCCCGCCGGGCAGGATCTCGCCCAGTTGCATCAGGAACATGGTCACAGCCCCGCCCAGCGGCATGTAGCTGGCGTGCATGGAGTTGACCGAGCCGTTCGAGGCGCCGGTCGTCTGGGCCGCCCAGGCCACGGAGGCCGGGACGCCGAAGCGGACCTCCTTGCCCTCCATATTGCCGACCGAGGTCTCGACCCCTGCGGCGACCAGAGCCGGCGCGGGCTGGCTTTCGATGACGTAGAGCGCCGAGCCGGCGGCGCCCAGCAGCAGGATCGCCGCGATCACCAGGGCGCGCACGTCCTTCTTGGCCAGGACGCTGCGGCCAAAGGCGAAGAAGGCCGCCCAGCCCAGGACGTTGATGCTGATCGCCGTGATCAGCGTCGTCAGCGGCGTGGGGTTCTCCAGCGGGTGGGCCGAGTTGACGTTGAACACGCCGCCGCCGTTGATGCCCAGTTGCTTGATGGCCAGCTGGCTGGCGGTCGGGAACAGGCTGATCGTCTGCGATCCGCCTTCCAGCGTCGTCGCCTGGGCCGAGGCCGCCAGCGACTGCACCACGCCCAGTCCGGCCAGAACCACGGCCACGATGAAGGCGATGGGCAGCAGGACATAGAGGCTGGTGCGCGTCAGGTCGGCCCAGAAGTTGCCGACGCCCTCGCCGCGATTGGCGATGAAGGCGCGGGCGAGCGCGGCGGCAATGGTCGCGCCGGTGGCCGCCGAGACGAAGTTCTGCACCGTCAGGCCGACCATCTGGGTGAAGGTCGACAGCGTCGTTTCGCCGCCATAGCTCTGCCAGTTGGTGTTGGTGACGAAGCTGACGGCCGTGTTGAAGGCCAGATGCGGGCTGACGCCGTCAAACCCCTGCGGGTTCATCGGCAGGACGCCCTGCAGACGCAGCATGGCGTACAGCAGGACAAACCCCGTCAGGTTGAAGGCCAGCAGGGCGCCGGCATAGCCCAGCCAGCCCTGGCTGCGCGTCGGGTCCACCCCGGCGGCGCGATAGAACAGGCCCTCGACCGGCCTAAGCACCGGGTCCAGCCAGGTGCGTTCGCCGTTCCAGACGCGCGACATATAGATCCCGATCGGCCAGCCGAGCATGACGGCGAGGCCGAGGGTCAGGGCGATTTCCGCCCAACCTTGAATATTCATGAGAAGGCGGCTCCGTTCAGAACCGCTCGGGGCGCAGCAGGGCCGCGACCATGTAGCCAGCAATGACGAGGGCGCCGGCGCCCCACAGGACGTTCAGCAGCATCGTCACAACCTCTTCAACGCAACAGCGAGGGCGGCGAAGGCCAGAAAAGCCCCGCCGCCGATCGCCAGAAAAATCACATCGGCCATGCCGACACCTCCAGCTCGACTGAGAGCCGGAAGAGACGCCCTGAGGACCTAAGCGGGCCATGTGGAAAGCGCGGCCGAGCATAACGCCTGCATAAGGGCGCGCTTTGCTCGAGACGGTGCTGCGGCGATGCATCCAGCCTGATCAAGGCCGACGCCAGCCGCCAACGCTGCGTGCCCGGACGACCAAGGCCTGCCGCCCGAGGCCGCCAGCCGCGCTATCGACGAGTACTCTGGCCGTGCTGGACGAGGCCGAAGCGACGGCGGCCCGCACCATGATCGAGCGTGCGCGCGAGCATCATGATCTGTGGCCCGCTCGGCTGGGGGCGGACATGGCCTATGGCTCGGCCGAGATGCTGGACTGGCGGGTTCACGGTCGGCGTGGCTTCTCGACGCCCCGGACCCAGGCCCCGCCTCGTGACACCCAGCGCTAGGCGCCCAGGACTTCGCCCGCGGCATCGCCGAGACCGACGCCGACGTCGGCGACCGCGTGAGGCGGGAGCAAACCGCAGCGTCCGCTTC
Source organism: Brevundimonas naejangsanensis (assembly GCF_000635915.2). Taxonomy (NCBI): domain Bacteria; kingdom Pseudomonadati; phylum Pseudomonadota; class Alphaproteobacteria; order Caulobacterales; family Caulobacteraceae; genus Brevundimonas; species Brevundimonas naejangsanensis. Next base: position 592,598 of record NZ_CP015614.1, on the reverse strand, counting down.
AAGCGGCGATCTCAGCAGCCGCCTTTTTCAAATGAGTCGGAAGCTGACCTAATGAGCCGCATCAAGCCCACTGCGCCCCTTCCGCCTCCGTAGATCTACTACCGCAGACCCGAGGGACCGCACTCGCCGAACGCGACCGCTACCCCCCCCGTTCTCATTCCCACTCGATCGTGCCGGGCGGCTTGGACGTCACGTCGTAGACGACGCGGTTGACGCCGCGGACTTCGTTGATGATGCGCGTGGCGGTCTTGGCCAGGACGTCCCAGGGGAACTGGTAGAAGTCGGCCGTCATGCCGTCGGTCGAGGTCACCGCGCGCAGGGCCAGCACCTTTTCATAGGTGCGGGCGTCGCCTTGGACGCCGACCGTCTTGACCGGCAGCAGCACGGCGAAGGCCTGCCAGATGTCGTCGTACAGACCCGCCTTGCGGATCTCGTCCAGATAGATGGCGTCCGCGTCCTGAAGCGTGGCGACCGCCTCCGGCGTGATCTCGCCAGGAATGCGGATGGCCAGGCCCGGTCCGGGGAAGGGGTGGCGTCCGACGAAGGCGTCGGTCAGGCCCAGCTCACGGCCCAGAGCCCGGACTTCGTCCTTGAACAGTTCACGCAGGGGCTCGACCAGCTTCAGCTTCATGAAGTCCGGCAGGCCGCCGACGTTGTGGTGGCTCTTGATCACGTGCGAGGGGCCGCCCGTCGGGGATACGCTCTCGATCACGTCGGGATAGAGGGTGCCCTGGGCCAGGAAGGCGGCGCCTTCGATCTTGTTCGCCTCGCGGTCAAACACCTCGATGAAGACGCGGCCGATGGTCTTGCGCTTGGTTTCCGGGTCGGAAATCCCGGCCAGCTCGCCGAGGAAATCCTTAGATGCATCAACATGCACCAGCGGGATGTTGTAGTGCTCGCGGAACAGGGTCGTGACCTGATCGGCCTCGCCCTTGCGCATCAGGCCGGTGTCGACGAAGACGCAGGTCAGCTGGTCGCCGATGGCCTCGTGGATCAGCACGGCGGCGACCGATGAATCGACCCCGCCCGACAGGCCGCAGATGACCTTGGCGTCGCCGACCTGTTCGCGGATCTTGGCGATCTGCTCGTCGCGATAGGCGGCCATGGTCCAGTCGCCGGTCAGGCCCGCCACGCCGTGGGTGAAGTTCTTCAGCAGCTGTGCGCCGCGAGGGGTGTGGACCACCTCGGGGTGGAACTGCACGCCATAGATCTTGCGCGTTTCATCGGCGATGGCGGCGAAGGGCGCGCCTTCCGAGGTGGCGATGACATGGAAGCCTTCCGGCAGAGCCGTCACGCGGTCGCCGTGGCTCATCCACACCGGCTCGCGGTGGTCGATGGCGCCGATGCCCGCGAACAGGGGGCTGTCCTTGGTGATGACGATCTCGGCGCGGCCGAACTCGGCGTGGTGGCCGCTCTCGACCTTGCCGCCCAGCTCCGCGCAGATCAGCTGCTCGCCGTAGCAGATGCCCAGGATCGGCGCGCCATAGTCGAAGACGGAACGGTCGACGCGCGGGCTGTCGGCGTCAGTCGTCGAGTTGGGGCCGCCCGACAGGATGATGGCCTGCGGCTGCATCGCCTTCAGGGCTTCACCCGCCTTGTTGAACGGATGGATTTCGCAATAGACGCCGGCCTCGCGCAGGCGGCGCGCGATCAGCTGCGTCACCTGGCTGCCGAAATCGACGATGAGCACCTTCTGGTGTTGGGTCGGCTGGGTCATGAGGTCGAATCCGGGGCGAGCGATTGGGCGAGGGTTTGGCCTTGCAGGGCCGGAATTTCAAGGGCCGAGAGGCCCTGATCCGCGAGCACCGCGATCAGGCCGTCCAACGCCCGGGCCAGGTTCTCATCCACCAGATGCAGGGTCGAGGTCCAGTCGTGCAGGCCCGTCAGTTCGGCCTTGCCGTCCGACACGCCGCGCAGCGCGACCAGCGGCAGGCCGAAGCTTTGGGCCGCGCGCACCAGCGCCCACGTCTCCATGTCCACCATCTCGGCGTCGATGGCGTCATAGGCGGCGCCCGAGACGACGTTGGCGCCCGTCGACAGGCGCGCGCTCGGCACGCTCGGAATGGGGCACGGCAGCGGCAGAACGGCGGGCAGATCGAGCAGCGGCGTCACGCCCTTCTCGAACCCCAACGGACTGGCGTCCATGTCGCGATAGGCGACCGACGACGCCTGATAGACGGCCGCATGTTGCAGCACGCGCGACCCGCACGAGCCCAGCGACAGGATCAGGTCCGGCGCCTCTCCCCTCGCCTCCAGCCGCGCCAGCGCCGCCGTCAGCGCCACCGCCCCCTCGACCGGCCCGATGCCGGTCATCAGCGGGTCGACGCGGGCGCGCAGATGCTCGCCATATTCCGCAGGCGCCGCCATCACGGGCAGGACCGTGACGGCGCCGTAGCGTTCCAGCCTCATGCGGCGCGCTCATAAAGCGCGATGAAGAAGCCGTCCGTGCCCGTGGCGGCGGGCGACAGGCGCAGGCGGTTGCCTTGCGCCAGCGCGGTCAGGCGTTCGCGCCCCGCCTCGGTCAAATCCGCGCTGTGCGCCGCATCGGCGATGGGGACGGGCTTGAAGTCCGCGTGCGCGGCCTCGAAGGCGGCTGCTGTAGCCTCGTTCTCCGCGCCCAGCACCGAGCAGGTGACATAGGCCAGACGCCCGCCCGGCCGCACCAGCTTGGTCGCCTGCCCCAGAATACGAAGTTGCAGCGCGTGCAAACGCGCGACTTCCTCGGCCGTCAGGCGCCAGCTGTCCTCCGGCCGACGCCGCCAGGCGCCCGAGCCCGAGCAGGGCGCGTCGACGAACACCACGTCGGCCTGACCGTTCAGATCCTCGACCCCGCCGCCGTTCGTGCCCAGCAGGCGCAGGTCGGCCTCGACGCCCGCGCGGGCCAGGCGCGGCTTCACATTGTCCAGACGCTTGGCCGAGACGTCGCAGGCGATCAGCGCCCCCTGCCCCTGCATGGCCTGCACCAGGCCCAGCGTCTTGCCGCCGCCGCCCGCGCAATAGTCCACCACCGTCGCGCCGGGGAAGGCGCCGGACAGCCAGCCGACGACCTGACTGGCTTCGTCCTGAATCTCGAAATGGCCGTTCTGGAAGCCGTCCAGCGGCTGCACGTTCGGCGCCGGCTCGGCGTCCAGCCGCAGGCCCCAGCCCGACAGTTCGGTGCGCTGGGGCGACAGGCCTGCGCCGCGCAGCTCCGCCTCGACCTCCTCGATCGTGGCCCGCAGACCATTGACCCGCAGGTCCACCGGCGCGCGACCGCTCAGGGCTTCCACCTCGTCGCGCCAGCGGTCGCCGTGAACCGCCTTCAGGTCGGCCGTCACGAAGTCCGGCAGCGCGACCTCGGCCAGATCGGCCGCGTCCTCGTGCGCCATGATGCGGCCGCGCTCGTGCTTGGACAGCGGGCGTGGGCCATAGCCCTCGCCGTTGTAGAGGCCTTCGATCTCCTCCAGCGTCGCGCCGTCCAGCAGCGACAGGGCGCCGACGATCAGGGCGCGTCCGTCCTGACGCCCGCCCATGAAGGCCGACAGGCGGCCGCGCGCGCGCAGCACCTGATAGACGCGTTCGGCGATGGCGCGGCGGTCGCCCGAACCGGCATAGCGGTTCTGCTGGCTCCAGGCCTTGAGCACGGCGTCGGCGGGCTGGCGGCCTTGCGAAATGCTGTCGATGATGGCGGCGGCGGCGGCCAGGCGGGCGGCTGGGGTCAAATCAGACTCGGATGAAAAGGGCCAGAAGGCACAGCGCCAGTCCCGCAAGCGAGACCAGCCACACCAGCGACCGGATATAGGGAACGCCCAGGGCGTACAGCGGGATATAGGCGACGCGCGCCCAGAAGTAGAGGCCTGCGCCCCACGCCGTCAGCGCGCCGGTCCGATCCGCCATCTGGGCGATCAGCACGGCGCCGATGAACAGCGGCAGGGTCTCGAACAGATTGGCCTGGGCCCGCTCCAGACGGCCGACGACGGGGCTCTTGGCTTCGGGCGTTTCGTCCCGCGCCCCGGCGTTCCACGACAGGCCGAACTCGCGCGTTCGGGCAAAGGCGGGCAGGAAGATCTGCACCAGGGCCAGCACCAGCGTCGCCGCCAGATAGGTGAGTTCAGTGGTCACGCTCTTCTCCTGTTTCACTAGCCCAAAACAAAACCGCTCCCGACCGGGGCCGGGAGCGGATCAGGTCAGCCCTGACGATAGTTCGGCGCCTCGCGCGTGATCATCACGTCGTGGACGTGGCTTTCACGAAGGCCCGCATTGGTGATGCGGACGAAGCGCGCGCGCTCCTGGAAGTCCGCGATGGTGGCGCCGCCGACATAGCCCATCGAGGCGCGCAGCCCTCCGACCAGCTGGTGCACCACCGGGGCGATCGGCCCCTTGTAAGGTGTCTGGCCCTCGATGCCCTCGGGGACCAGCTTCTCGGACGAGACTTCCTTCTGGAAGTAGCGGTCGGCCGAGCCGCGCGCCATCGCGCCCACCGAGCCCATGCCGCGATACGACTTGTAGGACCGGCCCTGGTACAGGAAGACCTCGCCGGGGCTTTCGTCGGTCCCTGCGAACATCGAGCCCATCATGGCGACATTGGCGCCCGCCGCGATGGCCTTGGCCAGATCGCCCGAGAACTTGATGCCGCCGTCGGCGATGACCGAGGCGCCCGTGCCTTGCGCCGCGCGGGCGGCGTCGACGATGGCTGTCAGCTGCGGCACGCCCACGCCCGCGACGATGCGGGTGGTGCAGATGCTGCCCGGCCCGATGCCGACCTTCACCGCATCGGCGCCCGCGTCGATCAGGGCGCGCGTGGCGTCATAGGTGGCGACGTTGCCGGCGATGATCTGGACGCGGTTGTTCTCGCGCTTGATGCGCTCGACCACCTGGGCGACCGAGGCCGAGTGGCCGTGGGCGGTGTCGATCACCACCACGTCGGCGCCCGCATCGGCCAGCGCCATGGCGCGCTCGAACCCGGCGTCGCCGACGGTCGAGGCGGCGCCGACGCGCAGGCGGCCCTGCTCGTCCTTGCAGGCGTTGGGGAAGGCCTGGGCCTTCTGGATGTCCTTCATGGTGATCAGGCCGACGGCGCGATAGGCGTCGTCCACCACGATGACCCGCTCGATCTTGCGCGTGCGCAGCAGTTCGCGCGCCGCCTCGCGCCCGGCCGAGCCTTCGCGCAGGGTGATCAGCTCGCCCGTCGTCATCAGATCGGCGGCCTTGAGATTCAGGTCCGTCTCAAAGCGCATGTCGCGGTTGGTCAGCATCCCGACCAGCTTGCCGCTCTTCGGATCGACCACGGGGAAGCCGGTGATCTTCTTGCGTTCGACGATCTGCAGCACTTCGCCCAGCGTCGTGTCGGGGGCGACCGTGACCGGGTTCACCACCATGCCGCTTTCGTAGCGTTTGACGGCGCGGACCTCTTCGGCCTGCTCCTCGATGGTCATGTTCCGGTGCAGCACGCCCAGGCCGCCCGCCTGCGCCATGGCGATCGCCAGGCGGCTTTCCGTCACCGTGTCCATGGCGGACGACAGCAGCGGGATGTTCAATCTGATTTCGCGCGTCAGCTGGGTCGAGACATCGACATCAGCGGGCATGACCTCGGACGGACCGGGTTCGAGCAAAACGTCATCGAAGGTTAGGCCTTCGCGTATCTCCATTTGGAGCCTCCATTTTGCGGGCCGCGTATAGCCCCCGTTGGCGGGGAACCGCAACCCCAAGCCCGCGCTATCGTCCATATAAGAGGAATTGCCTTGAAACGGGCGGCGAAGGGACGCATTGCGCGATAATGGTTCGCATCTTGATCAACACGGCGCGGGAGCTGGCTCTCAAGATTGCGAGCTACGGCGCCATGCACCTGATCGTGGCGATCCTGGTGGCCTTCGCCCTGACGCGCGACTGGCGGCTGGCGCTGGCGGTCGGGGTGGTCGAGCCGATCTTCCAGACCATCGCCTATTCGATCCACGACCGCGTCTGGCACCGGGTCGAGCGCCGCAAGATGCTGTCCGGGGTGGAAGAGACGGCCGAGGCCTTCACCGCCCGTCTGGAGCTGATGGACGCGCACGAGCAGAACCGCGCCCACAACCACCACGGCCACGGACACAGCCACGCCCTGCCCCGTAACCTGAAGCAGGTGGCGTTGAAAACCGTCACCTACGGCGTCATGCACTTCGCCGTCGCGGTGCTGGTGGCCTTCGCCCTGACGCGCGACATCCGCATCGCCCTGGCCATCGGCACGATCGAGCCTCTGGTGCAGACGGTCTTCTTCACCCTGCACGACCGCCTGTGGACACGCGCCGAAGCGAAAAAAGCCGCCCGGCGCGCTGCGGCCGAGGCGGAAGGCGCGTCGGCCTAGCGCTTGTTCAGCGCCACCAGGAAGACCTCGGCGCTGCCCTTTCGGCTCGACTCCGGCTTCACGTATTTCACCGTCTCGAACTCTTCGCGCAGGCGCGTCAGCACCCCGCCGGCGTCGCCGCCCTGGAAGTTCTTCGACACGAAGTTCCCGCCCGGCCGCAGCGTGCGGATGGCGAAATCGGCCGCGATCTCGATCAGGGCGATGATCTTCAGGTGGTCCGTCTGGCGGTGGCCGATGGTGTTGTGCGCCATGTCAGACAGCACCAGGTCCGGCGGACCGCCGATGGCGTCCAGCATCTGCTGATCCACGCCCGGATCGGTGAAGTCGGCCTGAATCAGCGTCGCGCCCGGAATCGGCTCGATCATCAGCAGGTCCACGCCAGCCACCGCCGCCGCGCCGCGATCCAGCGCCACCTGCACCCAACCGCCCGGCGCCGCGCCCAGGTCGATGACCCGCGAGCCGCGCTTGATCAGCCGATACCTGTCGTCGATCTCCATCAGCTTGAAGGCGGCGCGGCTGCGCCAGCCCTCTGCGCGGGCGCGCTCGGACCACTGGTCCGACAGTTGACGCTTGATCCACGCCTGGCTGGACAGCGTCTTCTTGTCGGCTGTCTTGATCTTCTGACCGACCTTGCGGCCCGAGGCCGTGCCGCCCGTGGGCAGACGCACCATGCGGCGGCGTTCCTGCGGCTTGTCGGCGGGCTTTTCGTCTTCACTCATGCTTCCCACATAGCCCTGACGGCGTTCAGCCGCTATGACCCGCGCACAATTCCGGCTCGCATAACCTCAAGGAGCGCCCGATGGCCGACCAAACCCTGACCTTCACCCTGGACACCGGCGACGGCGAAGACCGCAACGTCGTCATCAAGCTGCGCGACGATCTGGCGCCGAACCACGTCAAGCAGATCACCGACCTGGCCAAGGAAGGCTTCTATGACGGCGTGGTCTTCCACCGCGTGATTCCGGGCTTCATGGCCCAGGGCGGCGACCCCACGGGCACCGGCACCTCGGGCTCGTCCAAGCCGAACCTCAAGCAGGAATTCTCGAAAGAGCCGCACGTCCGCGGCGTCTGCTCGATGGCCCGCACCGCCAACCCGGACAGCGCCAACTCGCAGTTCTTCATCTGCTTCGACGACGCCCGCTTCCTGGACGGCCAGTACACCGTCTGGGGCGAAGTGATCGAAGGCATGGAACACGTCGACGCCCTGCCCAAGGGCGAGCCCCCGCGCGCGCCGGGCAAGATCGTCAAGGCGACCGTCGCCTGATCATAAATCTCCTCCCCACGGCGTGGGGAGGGGGACCACAAAGTGGTGGAGGGGCTTGCGACAGCGGAACCGGGCAGCCCCTCCGTCACGGCGCTACGCGCCGCGCCACCTCCCCATAAAATGGGGAGGAGAAGATCAGTCCCCCGCCCACCACCGCATCGACACCCCGTCGAAGGTCCGGTCCCCGACCTTCAGCCGTCCTTTCAGGACCACGCCCTGATCGCCCAGGTTGCGCCGCGCCGTCGCCAGCGCGCCCTGGTCCAGCGCTCCCTCGAACGACACCGCGCCCAGCTCGCGCGACGACGCCTCAAACCGCACCCGGTCCTCGGTCACGTCATAGGCCGTCGGAATCAGCCGCGTGCGCCGCGCCTTATCGCCCGTCTCGAACTCCATCATGATCGGCGCGAACCCCGCCGTGCGCTGACCGTCGCGCCAGGCCATGAAGTCGGGAACCTGCCCTATGAACAGGTGATGCAGCCGCCAGTCGCCGACCTGCACCACCGTCGTGGGGATGTAGTAACCGGACACGTCCTCGGGCAGGTCGTGCTTGAACGCCGTCGCCGAGGGAGCCTTGTCAGGCACGGCGCCCCGATCACAGGCCGCGACCGTCAGGGCCAGGGCCCCCGCCAGCAGAATCGACAACGCCCTCATGGCAGGCGCAGCAGCGTCGACAGCCAGCCCAGATCCTGCAGCCGCTCGACCGACTCGAACAGCGGCACGGCCAGCAGGAACACCAGACCATCACGCAGCGTCGTCAGGAAGAACTGCGGCCGCACCTCCAGGCTGTCGGCGTCGCGCCATTTGGAGAAGTCCGGTCCGAACCGCGGCGTCCGCGCGCAATAGTCCGCATAGGTCTGGCCGAAGGCGCCCGCCAGCCAGGCCTCCTCGCGCTTCACCGTGGCGTAGAAGACCGCCACCGTCAGCAGCAGGAAGACGGTCGCCAGCGTCACGCTGCCCGTCTGCGCGCCCACGCCGAACGCCCCCATGAAGCTGAAGACATACAGCGGGTTGCGGCTGATCGAATACGGCCCGCGATCCACGATCTCGGCCTTCTTGCGTCCGCCGATATAGAGGGAGCACCAGGCCCGCCCGACGATGCAGACGACGATCAGGCCCAGGCCGAACGCTTCCAGCCCTTCGTGCAGCATGGTCTCGCCGCCGATGGACCGGCTGACGAAGGCCAGCCCGACCACGCCGATCAATCCGACCAGCAGCGCCGCCTTGCGCAGTTTCTGCACCCGTTGAAGGTCAAACCCTTGCGTCGCCGACATCACTGTATTCCTCGACTGCTGAGGCTGCGACAGAACGCCGCTCTGACGGCGGATTCAAGGCCTATCTTTGCAAGTGTTTTGCGACAGCCGTCACTGATCCAGCCACCGGTCCAGCGCCCGGAAGCCGGCGATGGCCAGCTCGGTCGAGTCCTGGAACACCGCCGGGTTGATCTTCTCGAAGTGGTCGCTGGGGCGGTGATAGTCCGGGTGATAGTTCACCCCGAAATAGAGGAACGGCAGCCCCGCGCGGTGGAAGGCGGCGTGGTCCGACGCCTCGACCCAGTTGTCGGCGCCCTCATCTTGGGGCGTGTCCTTGCCGAAGGCCAACGCCACGTTCGGACGCGCCGCCACCTGATCCAGCACCGGGCGGAAATAGGGATGCTGATACGTCCCCGTCACCCACAGCTTGCCGTCGCTGTCGGCCCGCGCCGTCATGTCGAAGTTCAGGTTCATCGCGATGGCGTGCAGCGGCACCGGCGGCGCCTCGACGAAATGCTTGGCGCCCAGCAGGCCTCGCTCCTCGCCGTCCAGAGCCACGATCAGCACGCTGTGTTCGGGCGGGTTGGCCTTCAGCCGTTTGGCCAGCTCCAGCATGGTCGCCACGCCCGAGGCGTTGTCGTCCGCCCCGTTGAATATCTGGCCGTCGTTGACGCCCACATGGTCATAGTGGGCGGTCACGACGATGTATTTGTCGCCCACCCGCGTGCCGGGGATCACGCCGATGATGTTGGTCCCGCTGAAGGTCTTGGTCCCTTCGCGCGTCCGCCCCTGCATCTCCCACGGCTGCAGCCGCCCCATCGGCGAGGGCTGCACGCCCAGCGCCTCCAACCGCCCGACGATGTAAGCGCGCGCCTTGGCCCCGCCCTCCGAACCGGTGTCGCGCCCCTGCATGTCGTCGGCCGACAGGATGCGCAGGTCCTCCATCAACTGGGCGTAATCGACCGAGGGCGACGCCGCGACCGCAGGCGTCTCGACCACAGGCGCGGTCGTCGTCTCACAGGCGGCCAGCGTCAGGGCGGCGGCGATCACGGACAGGCTGGCGAGGACAGGACGCATGGAGGGCTCCGGCAGGAATCTTTGAGGCGCGACGCTAGCGGCCCCGGGCCGCTGCGTCAGATTACGTTTCTGTCATGGCGGTGGCTGGGCGTGGAACGTCGCGGTGCTAAAGAGCTTATTCGATCTTTAAAAGTGACCTCGATTCCCATGCTCCAAACACCAGTTCACACCTTGACGCGCGAGGAAGCCCGTGAAGAGCTGGCATGGCTATCAGACGAACTCGCGCGTCACGAGGCGCTCTACTATGGCGAAGATGCGCCGGAGATTTCCGACGCTGACTACGACGTTCTCAAACGACGTTCGCTTGATATAGTCGCGCAATTCCCGACCCTCACATTCACAGTCTCTCCCAACAGACGCGTCGGCGCCCCCGTCTCGACCCAGTTCGCCGAGGTCCGCCACGGCGTGCCCATGCTGTCGCTGGACAACGCCTTCGACGAGGGCGAGGTGCGCGACTTCGCAGCCCGCATCGCCCGCTTCCTGAAGCTGCCCGGCGAGGAGCCCATCGCCTTCGTCGCCGAGCCCAAGATCGACGGCCTCTCCGCCAGCCTGCGCTATGAAAAGGGCGTCCTGGTCCAGGGCGCCACGCGCGGCGACGGCAAGACGGGCGAGGACGTGACCGCCAATCTGCGCACCATCGCCGCCATTCCCCAGACCCTGGCCGGCTCAGGCTGGCCCGACGTCATCGAGATCCGCGGCGAGGTCTACGCCCCCAACGCCGCCTTCGACGCCTTCAACGCGGCGGCCGAGGCCGAAGGCAAGCGCACCTACGCCAACCCGCGCAACTTCGCCGCCGGGTCGCTGCGCCAGAAGGACCCGAAGATCACGGCCCAGCGCCCCCTGACCTTCTTCGCCTACGCCTGGGGCGAGACCTCCGCCCCCTTCGCCGAGACGCAACACAGCGCGCTGGAGGCCTTCCGCAGCTGGGGCTTTCAGGTCAACGACCGCTCGGCCCGCGTCGAGGGCGCCGAAGGCCTGATCGGCGTCTATCAGACGCTGGAGGCCGACCGCAGCCGCCTCGGCTACGACATCGACGGCGTGGTCTATAAGGTCGACCGGCTGGACTGGCAGCAGCGCCTCGGCTTCATCGCTCGCAGCCCCCGCTGGGCCATCGCCCACAAATTCCCGGCCCAGCAGGCGACGACCGTGCTGGAAGGCATCGACATCCAGGTCGGCCGCACCGGCTCCCTGACCCCCGTCGCGCGCCTGCACCCTGTCACCGTCGGCGGCGTCGTGGTCCGCAACGCCACCCTGCACAACGAGGACGAGATCGCCCGCAAGGACGTCCGCATCGGCGACACCGTCGTCCTGCAACGCGCCGGCGACGTCATCCCCCAGATCGTCGGCGTGGTCGAAACCCTGCGTCCCGACGGCGCCGTCCCTTACGTCTTCCCCACCACCTGCCCCGTCTGCGGTTCCGAAGCCGTGCGCGAGGGTGACGAGGTCAAGCGCCGCTGCACCGGCGGCCTGATCTGCGACGCCCAGATCGTCGAGCGCCTCAAGCACTTCGTCAGCCGCCGCGCCTTCGACATTGAAGGCCTTGGCGAAAAGCAGCTGATCGCCTTCCACGCGCGCGGCTGGATCAAGGAGCCCGCCGACATCTTCCGCCTCGCCCGCGACGAGCAGAAGCTGGCCCTGCTGCGCGCCGAAGACGGCTATGGCGAGACCAGCGTCGGCAACCTGATGGCCGGGATCGACGCGCGCCGCGTCATCAGCCTCGACCGCCTGATCTTCGGCCTGGGCGTGCGAGAGATCGGCGAACAGACCTCGCTCGTCCTGGCCCGCGCCTTCGGCAGCTGGACCGCCTTCCAGGGGGCCTGCATGGCCGCCGCGAACGGCCTCGCCAGCGACGACTGGAAGACGTTGGCGGCGACCCACGCCATTTCGCCGCGCGTCCTGACGCTGATGGCCGAAGCCCGACCCGCCGCCGACGATCCGTGGCCGGAAGCGCCCATGGATCAGAAGATCGCCCTCGCCTTCCCCGGCATGGCCGCGCCCGCCCGCCGCTCGCTGGCGGAAATCTCGGACGGCTGGAGCGACCTCACCCGCTGGGCCGCCGTCGCGCGCAACGAAGGCCCATCCGAAATTCTGAACCAGATCGCCGGCGTCTCCGGCGTCGGCCCGGTCGCCGCCGAGGCCCTGGCACACTTCTTCCACGAGCCGCACAACCTCCAGGTCGTCGACGCCCTGCTGGCCGAGCTCGAGCGCGTCGAGGACGTGGCCGCCCCCACGACCGACAGCCCGGTGGCGGGCAAGACCGTGGTCTTCACCGGCTCGCTGGAACGCTTCACCCGCGACGAGGCCAAGGCCCGCGCCGAAAGCCTCGGGGCGAAGGTCTCGGGCTCGGTGTCGAAGAAGACCGACTACGTCGTCGCCGGCCCCGGCGCGGGGTCCAAGCTGAAGGACGCCGAAAAACACGGCGTCGCCGTCCTGACCGAGGACGAGTGGCTGGCGCTGATCGGCGGCTGACGCTTTCCTCCCCATGGAATGGGGAGGGGGACCGCCTAGCGGTGGAGGGGCTTTGCGACAGCGGAACCAAGCGGCCCCTCCGTCTCGACGGCTACGCCGCCGATCCACCTCCCCATGAAATGGGGAGGAGAACGCGCGCGAAGAACTCTTGACCTAAGGTCACGTAATCCTTTGGCGAACTTCAAGATTTCGGCCTTGTTTCCGTCCGAAACCCGGATCACCCTCCGGCCAAGGGATCGGCTCAACGATCCGCAGCAAGGAAAACGCCGATGAAGACCTCCGTCCTGACGGCGCTCGCCGTCGCCGCCGCCGCCCTCGCTTCTCCCGCCCTCGCCAGCGACCCGACCGGCCTGTGGCAGACCCCGACCAACGGCGGCCAGGTCCGCATCGAGCGCTGCGGCCAGGCCCTGTGCGGCACGCTCGTCACCTCCAGCCACATCCGCGCCGATCCGAACGCCCGCGACGCTCGCAACAAAGACGCCGCCCTGCGCGACCGTCCCTTACGCGGCCTGCGGATGCTGTCGGGCTTCACCGGCGGCCCGACCGAGTGGCGCGGCGGCAGCGTCTACAATCCCGAGGACGGCGGGACCTATCGCGGGACCATCACCCTGACCAACGACAATACGCTGCGCCTGCGCGGCTGCATCGTCGCCCCCCTGTGCAAGACCCAGACCTGGACCCGCGTCCAGTAATCAAGGCGCACAGGCCAACGAAAAACGCCTCCCCCGCGATCGCGAGGGAGGCATCTTCATATCCACGCTTGCGCGCTCGCCTTACAGCGGCGCCGTCTGCGCCTTCAGCCACTCCAGCGCCGCCGCGTCCTTCTGCACGCCCTCGGCCAGCAGAGGCCCGACCTTGGCCAGAACCTCGGCATGATAGGCGTCGACATAGGCCCGCTCGTCCGCCGTCAGCAGCGCTGTGTCGATCAGCTTGCGATCCAGCGGCGCCAGCGTCAGCTGCTCAAAGCCGTGCATCGGCCGCTCGCCGCCCGGAACCTGCGTCGGCTCCGTGACGACCTGCAGCGTCTCGATGCGGATGCCCCACTCGCCCTCGCGGTAATAGCCCGGCTCGTTCGACAGGATCATGCCGGTCAGCAGAGGCTGGTCCGTGCCCCAGCCGGCGATGCGCTGCGGCCCTTCGTGCACGCCCAGATACGACCCCACGCCGTGGCCCGTGCCGTGGTCGAAGTCGAAGCCCGCGTTCCACAGCGGCTGGCGCGCGATGGCGTCCAACTGGCGCCCGCTGGTCCCGGCCGGGAAGCGGATCACCGCCATGGCGATATGGCCCTTCAGCACCAGGGTGAACATCCGGCGCTGATCCGCCGCGCCCTCGCCGATGGCCATGGTGCGGGTCACGTCCGTGGTCCCGTCCAGATACTGGCCGCCGCCGTCCACCAGCAGCAGCGAGCCCTTTTCCATCGGCCGAATCTTGGCCCCGACCGGCTTGTAGTGCGGCAGGGCGCCGTTCGGCCCGACCCCGGCGATGGTGTCGAAGGACAGGTCCTTCAGCATCCCCGTCGCCTCGCGGAAGCCTTCCAGCGCCTCGACCACCGCCCGCTCGTCCGGCAGCTCCTTCTGTGCGACCGTATCGACCCAGTGCAGGAACCGCGTCAGGGCCGCGCCGTCGCGGATGTGCGCCTGACGGGCGCCCTCGATCTCGACGGCGTTCTTGCAGGCGCGCGGCAGGGCGCAGGGATCCATGCCGCGCACGATGTCCGCGCCCGCCGCTTCCAGCCGGTCGAAATACCAGGCCGAGGACACGGCCGGGTCGATCATCACCTTGCGGCCCGCCAGGGCGTCCAGCGCGCCGGGCAGCGCCTCGGGCGCCTCCAGCGTCACGGCGTCGCCTAGCCAGCCGGGCAGTTCATTGGTCACCTTGGCGGGATCGAGGAAAACCTTGGCCGTCCCGTCCGCCTTCACCACCGCCTGGCCCAGCGGCAGGGGGGTGCGGATCACGTCGCCGCCGCGAATGTTGAACAGCCAGGCCAGCGACGACGGCGCCGTCAGCACGGCGACGTCGGCCCCGGCGTCCGCGATGGCCTTGCCGATGCGGGCGCGCTTGGACGCGGCCCCCTCGCCGGAATAGCGGTCCTCATGCGGGACCACCGGCGCCTGCGGCTGGGCCGGGCGAGCGTCGCCCCAAGCCAGATCGATCGGGTTGGCCTCGACCGCCTTCAGCGTCGCCCCGGCCTTCTCGACCGCGCGTTTCAGGGTCGCCAGCGCATCGGGGCTGTGCAGGCGCGGATCATAGCCGATCACCGAACCCGACGGCACGGCCGCCAGCCAGTCGGTCAGCGCGTTCAGCGGCTGGCGCTCGAACAGGGCCTCGTCCGTCTGGGCCTTGGCCTGGACGGTATAGCGGCCGTCGACGAAGACCGCCGCCTTGTCCATCAGCACCACGCCCGCCCCGGCCGAGCCGGTGAAGCCGCTGACCCAGGCCAGCCGCTCATTGGCGTCGGGCAGATATTCGTTCTGATGCTCGTCCTCGTGCGGGACCAGCAGGCCGTCGAGCCCCTGCTTCGCCATCTCGGCGCGGAGCAGAGGCAGGTGCTTGGCCCCGAAGGACGGATCGGTGGTTTCGTCGAATGTCTGGCGCATGAAGCCCATATACTCTCCCTGCAGCGTTTGAGGAGAGGCAAGACATTCTCCCTCCTCGTCCCGGGGAGGGTGGCTGAGCCAAAGGCGAGGCCGGGTGGGGGCGGCAAGGCTATTCGAGCGCCGAGGCCAGGATCACCAGGCCCTCCCCACCCGGTCGCTACGCGACCACCCTCCCCGGGACGGGGAGGGAGAATCGGTGCGCCTACTTCTTACGCAGTTGCAACGCGCTCCACGCGTCATGATGGATCGTCTGCTCCACCACGAAGCCCAGCGGCAGATAGGCCTCCAGAATCCGCTCCTCCTGCGTCCGCAGCAGGCCCGACAGGATCGCGACACCGCCCGACTTCAGCGCCCCGGCGATCTCGGGCGCCAGGAACACCAGCGGCGCGGCCAGGATATTGGCGAACACCAGATCATAGGGCGCGTGCTGGGCGATGCGCGCGTCGCTGAGGCCGTCGGCGAAATAGAACTCGCACTTGGCGTCGTTGATCGCCGCATTCTCATTGGCGATGCGGGCGGAGGGCTCGTCGATGTCGGTGCCGACGGCGATGGGCGAGCCGGTCTTGGCCGCCGCAATCGCCAGCACCCCTGTGCCGCAGCCGACGTCCAGCACCTTTTCGAAGCTCTCGGTTTCCAGCAGCTTGTCGAAAGCCTCCAGACAGCCGACCGTCGTGCCGTGGTGGCCGGTGCCGAAGGCGGCGCCCGCGTCGATCTTCAGATTGACCCGGCCCTCGGGAATCTTGCCCTGATCGTGCGCGCCATAGACGAAGAAGCGCCCCGCCTCGACCGGCGGCAGGCCCGACAGGCTCATGGCCAGCCAGTCGGCGTCCGCCAGCTTCTCGACCACCACTTCCAGGCCCGGGGTGGCGCGCAGGATCTCGGCGATGCCCTCGGCCTCCTCGTCGCTGGTCGGGAAGGCGTCGATGCGCCAGATTTCCTTGTCCTCATCCTCTTCCAGGATCGAGTAGGTGGCGCCTTCCAGCAGGGGGTTGGCGTCGATGGCGGCGGCGGCGGCTTCGGCCGGGGCGCGGTCGCCGCGGGCGATCACCTGAACTGCGGATTCGGACATTTTTCAAACACCGTTATAATAACGAATCGCCAGTGCGGGCTTGGATCACACGCCCGCGTCCAACGAGGGGTCGGGGAGTTTATGGCCAAAGCACCGTCTGAGACGAAACCTGCCGCGAAAGCGGCTTCTGTCGCTTCCAAGCCGAAACCAGCGGCAAAGTCGAGCGCCGCAGCGACAAAAGCTGACGCCAAGCCCAAGACCGTAAAGGCCGCTGCGGCGGCCAAGGCTCCCGCCAAGGCGGCCGCGCCCAAGGCTGAGCCCAAGGCCAAGCCCGCCGCCGCCAAGGCGACGACCGCCAAAGCCGCTCCGGCCAAGAAGCCGGCGGCCGCCAAGACCGCGAAGACGGCCGCCGCCAAGGACGCCGCGCCCAAGAAGGCTGCAGCGCCGAAGAAGGCCCCCGCAGCCAAGCCCGCCGTGAAAGCCGCGCCGTCCGCCTCAGAGGCCAAGGCCGAGCCGGCCGTGGCTGCCGTCGTCGCCCCGGTCGAGCCGCCCGTTCAGGCCACGGCGCCCGCCGCCGCCGCTGCGGCGGTCGAGCCGGTGAAGCCGGTCGACACGCCCGCCCCCGAAAAGAAGAAGGGCTTCTTCGCCCGTCTGTTCGGCTTGTGATCCGGCGCTGAGCGCCAAGAAAAAAGGCCGGAGAGGACGCCCTCTCCGGCCTTTTTCAATTCACGTCGTCAGGCGGGCCTCAGGCCGGCGGCAGGTCTTCCGCCAGGATCGCCATTTCGAACATGTAGGAACCGGCTTCGTCTTCATCCTCGAACACCACGCCGATGAACTCGTCGTCGACATAGACTTCGGCGGAATCGGCCACCTTGCGGCCCTTCACCTTGATGCCGCCGTGGTTGAAGGTGCGCTTCAGGTGCGTCTCGACGCGCTTCAGATCGTTCTCGGTCACGGGGTAGCCTCGTTCAACTCGTTGGCCGCGAAGGGTAGAGAAGCCGTCTGCCGATTGGAAGCCCGGACAGGATCAGCCCACAGCAGAGTCTCAGATCACGAAGTCATAGACGATGTCGGACAGCGTATGGTCCATGGTCCGCGCCGGCGTGGCGTCGGTGGGGCAGTTGACCAGCCGCGCAGGCACCCCCGCCACGGTGCAGCCCGCCGGGACGGGTTTGAGCACCACCGAGCCGGACGCCACCTTGGCGTAGTCGCCGACCGTGATGTTGCCCAGCACCTTGGCCCCGGCGCCCAGCAGGACGCCGCGCCCGATCTTCGGATGGCGGTCGCCGCGCTCGGCCCCGGTCCCGCCCAGGGTCACGGCGTGCAGCATCGACACCTCGTCGCCGATCACCGCCGTCTCGCCGATGACGATGCCCGTGCCGTGGTCCAGGAAGACGCCCGAGCCGATCCGCGCCGCCGGGTGGATGTCCAGTTGGAACAGCTCCGAAATCCGGCTCTGGAAGTGAAACGCCAGGGTGTCGCGGTCCTGGGTCCACAGCCAGTGCGCCACGCGCCAGGCCTGCAGCGCCTGGAACCCCTTGAAATACATGAAGGGTTGCAACAGCGAGCGGATCGCCGGATCGCGCTCCTGCACCGCCTTCAGGTCCGCCTCGGCGGCGGCCACGATGCCCGGATCGGCGGTAAAGGCCGACAGGGCCACCTCGCGCACCGTCATGGCGCCCAGTTCCGCATCGCCCAGCTTGCGCGCGATCTGGAAGCTCAGCGCCCCCGCGAAATCATCGTGCGCCAGCACCACGGCGTTCAGCTGCGACGCCAGGCGAGGCTCCTCGCGCGCAGCGTCCTGGGCTGCGGCGCGCAACTGCGCCCACAGGTCCGGCTGTTGCGGCACGACTTCCAGCTTGGCCATCCGGCTTCCTTCGCATTCGGCGGCGATCTTACGCGCCCAGCATGGAACGCGCCAGCGCGGCGGGCAGTTCGCCCTCCCGCGCCATATGGTAGGCGCGGTAAGCCGTCGCCACCGTCAGGCTGTCGCGCACCGCGCCGCGCGCGATCTCGGCCATCAGTTCGCCGAAGGGCACGCGCGCCGACAGAAAGACCTCCGTCTCGTCCGGCGCCGTCTCGGTCGCCTCAAGCCCCCACGCCACCCAGGTCATCGCCCGCTCGTCGGTGATGGAGTTGGACAAGTCCATGTCCAGCGCCGCGCGCCAGTGCTGCGCCGTCAGTCCCGCCTCCTCGGCCAGTTCGCGCTTCACGGCCTCGAAGGGGTCTTCCCCCTGCGGCGCCCCGCCCTCGGGCATCTCCCAGGAGTAGCGCATCAGGGCGAAGCGGTGCTGCCCGACCAGGCTGACCGTCCCGTCGTCATGCAGCGGCAGCACCCCCGTGCCGACATTCTTGGGCCGCATGACCATATAGTCCGCATCCGCCCCCGTCGGCGCCACGGCGGGATGGCGCGTCACCTGCATCCAGGGCGTATCGACGATCACGCTCGTCCCCAGACTGCGCCACGGCGGCGTGTCAGGCAGGCCCTCGGCCCAGCGAGGCTTGATGTCGCGGATCTTGCTCATGCCCCTGCTATGGCGCCGGAGGCCGGGAAATCCTAGCTAAGCGGCCATGAGCCCGTCAGACCTGTCCGCCCCCCTGCCCCTGCCCGTCCGTTCGCAAGAGCTGCTGTCGCGTCTGGCCGTGCGCCGCTCGGCCTCGGCCCAGCTGCTGAGCCTGCCCGGCCCCTCGGACGCCGAGGTCGAGCAGATCCTGCTCCTGGGCGCCCGCACCCCCGACCACGGCAAGCTGTTCCCCTGGCGCTTCGTCATCCTTGGCCCCCAAAGCCGCGCCGAGCTGTCCGAGGCCATCGCCGTGCTGGGCGAAACCCAGAACCGCACCGGCAAGGAGATCGCCTCCCTGGCCAAGCTGGCCAACCCGCCGCTGACCATCCTGGTCGTCTCGACCCCCATCGAAGGCCACAAGGTTCCGGTGTGGGAGCAGCAGCTGTCCGCCGGCGCCGTCTGCATGAACCTTGAGCACGCCGCCAACGCCCTGGGCTATTGCGCCAGTTGGATCACCGACTGGTACGCCTACGACCCCGCCGCCGTCGCCCTGTTCGGCGTCGAGGACGGCGAGAGCATCGCCGGCTTCATCCACGTCGGCTCCCTGTCCGAGCCCCCGCTGGAGCGCCCCCGCCCCAACCTGGCGCACAAGGTGACGGTCAGGCCGTAACGCCCCTTCTCCCCCTGTGGGAGAAGGTGGCTCGCGCAGCGAGACGGATGAGGGGTGTCAGCGCCCCGGCATCCGATTACGTCATCTGGCGAGCACAGGCGGCAAACGCCCCGCCGCCGCCCCTCATCCGAGCGCCTCCGGCGCCCGCCTTCTCCCACAAGGGGAGAAGGCCTTCCTACCCCGCCTCCTCCTCCGGCCGGTGCACGATCGACACCAGCACCACCGAGATGATCATCAGCAGGAACCACGCCCCCAGCTTGTTCAGGCTGACCATCTCCCATCCGTCGCTCTGCCCCGGATAGACCCAGGCCCGCGCGAACGTCCCCAGGTTCTCCGCGAACCAGATGAACAGCGCCACCAGCCCATAGCCCAGCAGCAGCGGCATCGACCGCCGCGTCCGGTCGGCGGTGAAGTAGAACCACCCCCGCATGAACAGCAGCCCCGTCGCCGCGAACAGCGCCAGCCGCACGTCCGGCAGCCAGTGGTGCGCAAAGAAGTTGACGTAGATCGCCGCCGCCAGCACCCACGTCGTCCACAGCGGCGGATAGTTCCGCACCCGGATATGGAAGATGCGCTGCACCCGCGCGATGTAGCTGCCCACCGCCGCATACATGAAGCCCGAGAACAGCGGCACGGCGCCGATCCTCAGCACCGACTCTTCCGGATAGATCCACGACCCGTGATAGGTCTTGAACAGCTCCATGATCGTCCCGGCGACATGGAACAGGAAGATGACCCGCGCCTCCTCCCAGCTCTCCAGCCGGAAGGCCAGCATCAGCGCCTGTATCCCCAGCGCCCCCAGCACCAGAAAATCATAGCGCGCCAGCGGCGCCCCACCTTCAGGCCACAAGACGGGCCAGAACAGAAACGTCCCCAGGATCAGCGCCAGCATCGCCCCGCCGAACAGACACGCCCACCCCTGCTTCAGCCCGAACCACAGGAACTCATAGGCGTATCGACGAAGCCGCGAGCGGTCGGCCCACGCCTCCGCGCGCGTCATCAGGCGACGACCCCAAGCTTCGAGCGGGAGGCGGGGGGATGGAGTCATGTGCGGAGACTAAGGAGAAACATCAAAAAAAGCATCAGAACAAGCTTGTCAGACCGACAGCGGCTGAGCGCCAGGGGGCAACATTAGGACCACGTCCGAGACCGAACCTTGCCAACTGGCTCCGGCGCTCGACGCCCCCCGCCTCCCCCGCGCGGGCATCCTAGGACAATATACCATGACACGCACATTCAGATCACACCACATGACGGTGTATTTTATTGAATTAAAACAATATTTTTTCCAATACGTGCTGCGTGGTAAGAATATGGACTGCTTCAGTCAGGGTCACCTGCAACCAACTTTGCAAATCTTTCTACACACTCTTGACAGCCCGACACTTCCAACCGATTTTTGGTACAAAGCTAGAACGGAGTATCGCAATGGACGAGAGTGAAGGTGCCGACCCGATCAAAGAGCTATCGGCAATGAAGTCTCTACACGAGGCGTTGCTGCCTCTGTCGCCGGAGGGGCGTAGCCGTGCGATCGCATGGGCAGTAGGCGCGTTGGAAGTGCCCATGTCAGGGGCAGGCGGCAATTCGATCCACAGTGGTACGAACCGCGACACGGACTCTGATGAAGGTGAAGACGCGGCATCACCAGCCGGTGGCGCTCGGAGGTCGAGCGCCTTTACTGAGTTCGCGGATCTGCTTGGTGAAGCGCAGCCTCAGACGGATGCCGACAAGGCGCTGGTTGGAGGCTACTGGTTTCAGGTCGTCGGAGGTGCTGAGGACTTCACGTCGCAGGCCGTGAACGATAAACTCAAGGATACCGGCGAGGCCGTCGGAAATATCACTCGGGCTATGGATAAGCTGAAGTCTTCGAAGCCGCAGCTCGTCCGACAGCTATTGAAGTCGGGCAAGTCGCAACAGGCCCGCAAAAAATTTAAGCTGACAACCGCCGGCATCCAAGCGGTGGAACGTATGCTGAAGAGCGAGGCTTAGATCCATGGCGGAGGATCGGATCGTCGCCGCCATCGAGGCTATGGTTGGCGACAAGTTAGCTAGAGAGCTGGTCCGTGACTTCCGCAAGATGCGAGCGGATCTCGCGACCAAGACCTTGGAACGCGCCTCCCCCGGGAAGTTTGTGGAGACCTTCGTTCAATGCCTCCAGCAGATAGCTTCGGGGACGTACGACGCAGTTCCAAAGGTCGATCATTATCTCGACAAGGTGGCCGCGACACAAGGCAAGCTGCCCGAGAGCCTTCGGATTACGGCACCAAGGATAGCGCGATCCGTCTACACCGTTCGCAACAAGAGAAATATTGCGCATAAAGGCGAAGTAGACCCGAACACGATCGACTTAGCTTATGCACATCATGCGGCTGCATGGATCATGGCGGAGCTTGTCCGCATTTCGACGGCGATCAGCATGGAGGAGGCCGGGCGTCTAATCGCGCTCCTGCAAGCTCCAGTTGGCGACTTGGTGGAGGAGATCGATGGCGTCCGGCTGGTGCACGGGGACCTTAGCGTCAGGTCAGAGCTACTCATCCTCTTGCATAGCCACTATCCCGACGCTGTGCCGCTGGCTGTCGTGAAAGCGAGCCTTAGTCGGCGCGGGCCATCGACAGCAGGCAATAAGTTGCGAGAGCTGGAGCAGGCCAAGTTCGTTCACGGTGACTCCAAGGTCGGCTACCGTTTGACGAGCGCCGGCTTCAAGGAGGCAGTGGCTGAAATCCAAACCTTAGTGAAGCCAGAGGCTGCCTAGTCGCGGGCGACAAAGCAGATTTTCAGAACGTCCCTGTTGAGTCACAAACAGAACTCCCGTGACTAACCCTCACCCCCGCCCGCGATACCCCGCCACGCCCTGATCCGGCAGCCACACGCCCTCCAGCGGCGCGCCCGTCTGCCAGAAGACGTCGATGG
Organism: Brevundimonas naejangsanensis; assembly: GCF_000635915.2. Taxonomy (NCBI): domain Bacteria; kingdom Pseudomonadati; phylum Pseudomonadota; class Alphaproteobacteria; order Caulobacterales; family Caulobacteraceae; genus Brevundimonas; species Brevundimonas naejangsanensis. Next base: position 570,526 of record NZ_CP015614.1, on the reverse strand, counting down.
GGATGCCGCCGCGCGGATACCAATAGCCGCCGATGCGCAGCCATTTCGGTTGCAGCAGCTCGGCCAGGCGCTTGCCGATGGCGACGGTGCAGTCCTCGTGGAAGGCGCCGTGGTTGCGGAAACTGGTCAGGTACAGCTTCAGGCTCTTGCTCTCGACCAGCCAGTCGCCGGGCACATAGTCGATGACGAGGTGGGCGAAGTCGGGCTGGTTCGTCACCGGGCACAGGCTGGTGAACTCCGGCGCGGTGAAGCGCGCCACATAAAGCGTGTCGGCGTGCGGATTGGGCACGCGCTCCAGCACCGCCTCTTGCGGGTTCGTCGGGGCGGCGGTCTGGACGCCGAGCTGGCTGAGGCTGTCGGTATAGTGGGTCATGCCCGCCATTTAGGCCTTCGCCCCGCCAAAGAAAACGCCGCCCCCGCTGCAATCGGCCATCCCCCGGTTTCACCTGTGCTAGACTGCGCCCCGGCCGAGGGAGACCGGCCGTGCGGTGACGAGGCGATTTCAGACGATTCAGACGAATTGGACTCTCTTTTTTCCGCAGAGACATTTCGGCGGCCTGTTTCAGGAGCATCCATGATCTTGCCCACCAAGCTTGGCTTCGCCTTGAGCGCGCTGGTGATCGCATCAGGCGTCGCCGCCCTGCCCCCGGCGTCTTCGGCCCAGGAGGCCGATCAGGCCTTGGCGCCCCCGCGCTGGAGCGTCCCGCCGCAGGCCTCGGTCGATGACTTCCCCGAAGCGGCCCTGCAGGCGGACGTCAGCGGCGCCGCCGTGATCGCCTGCGACGCCGCGCCGGACGGCCGGCCCGTCAACTGCGAAGTCCGTTCCGAAACGCCGCCGGGCATGGGTTTTGGTCCGGCCGCCTTGGGCATCGTCCAGCGCGGGCGCGTGGTGGTCAGCGATGGCGGCGCTGACGCGGCCTCTCGCCGTTTCGCCGTCCGCGTGCCGTTCAATCTCGCCCCCGAGCCGCCCCCGCAGGAACCGCCCCGGACGTTGGCCAACATTGAATCACGATGGCTGACGCCGCCCCAGCCGAAGGCGTCGGATTATCCGCAAAGGGCGGTCGATCGCGGTCTTTCCGGCGGCGCCGCCGTCCGTTGCGAAGTGGCGCTCTCAGGCAAGCCGACCAACTGCGTCGTGATCGGCGAGGTTCCTCGCGGCAGCGGCTTCGGCGAGGCGGCCGTCAAAATCGTCCTTCGCGGCCGGCTGGACCCCGCCACGATCAAACCCGAAGAGGTCGGATCGACCTTCGTCGTCACCGTGCCCTTCAGCATCCACTGATGCGAATTTCAGACGAATTGGACTCTCTTTTTTCTCCTTCTCCCCTTGTGGGAGAAGGTGGGCGCCGGAGGCGCTCGGATGAGGGGTGTCGGCGCGAGGTTTGCTGTCCTGCGCCTGTCCCGTGCGATCATCGGCCGCCAGGGCGCTCACACCCCTCATCCGTCAGGCTCCGCCTGCCACCTTCTCCCACAAGGGGAGAAGGGCGCTGGAACGCATTGCCTTCCCTGACGACAGCCGGTTAGCGTAGCCAAAAGCAACTCAGGAGAGACGACCCGTGGCCATTCCCGCTTCCCTGCAGTCCGGCCTGAAGCTGCCGGTGATCGCCTCGCCCATGTTCCTGGTGTCGGGGCCGGATCTGGTGGTGGAGGCCTGTAATGCGGGCGTGATCGGCACCTTCCCCTCGCTGAACCAGCGCACGACCGAGGGCTATCGGGAGTGGCTGCACGAGATCAAGGCGCGCCTGAACCCCGACGCCGCCGCCTTCGGCGTCAACCACATCGTCCACCCGACCAATCCGCGCCTAATGACCGACATGATGGTCTCGGTCGAGGAGAAGGTGCCGCTGATCATCACTTCGCTGGGCGCCGTGCGCGACGTGGTGGACGCGGTGCACGGCTATGGCGGCGTGGTCTTCCACGACATCGCCAATGTGCGTCATGCGCGCAAAGCCGCCGAGGCCGGCGTCGACGGCCTGATCCTGGTCGCCAACGGCGCGGGCGGACACGCAGGCGTCGTCAACCCGTTCGCCCTGATCAACGAAGTGCGCAGCTTCTACGACGGGACCATCATCCTGGCGGGCGCCATCTCGACCGGTCAGGACGTGGCGGCGGCGCTGATGATGGGCGCCGACTTCGCCTATATGGGCACTCGCTTCATCGCCACGACCGAGAGCGCGGCCCAGCCACACTACAAGGAGATGATCGTCCAGGCGGGCTCGGCCGACATCACCTACACCCCCGCCGTGTCGGGCATCCCGGCCAACTTCCTGACCCCGTCGCTGGTCGAGAACAACATCGACCCCAAGTCCCTGCCCGAGCACAAGCTGGACATGGGCGAAGAGGCGAAGGCCTGGAAGACCGTCTGGTCGGCCGGTCAGGGGTCGGGCGCCATCCACGACGTGCCGACCACGGCCCAGCTTGTCGCTCGGCTGACGGACGAGTTTTCGCAGGCCTGTGATAAATTCGACAAGAAGCGTCTCTAGGAAGCGGCCTCGACACTCCCCTGACGAGGCCGACCATGCGCATCCTGACGACCGCCCTTTTGGCGACCGCCCCGCTCCTGATCCTAGCCTCGACGGCCCAGGCCCAGGACATGCCCGGCCGCTGGAGCTTCAGCGCGGGCGCCGCCAGCGACAACCGCTCCAAGGACGCCTCCAAGTCCGACGGCGATCCCTTCGTCTGGGGCGCGGCCGAGTGGGAAAGCGACAGCGGCCTCTTCTACGTCAGCCCCGCCGCCGAAACGATCAAGAGCGGCGGCTCGGAGCTGGAGCTGGAGCTGACCGGCGGGGTGCGTCCGCAGTGGGCCGGCTTCGACTTCGACCTGAACGCCGCGCACAAGTGGCGGGTGGACGCCGCCCCCGGTTATGACGCCAACGCCTGGGAATTCACGGCCGACATGAAGCGCTCGATCGGCCCGGCCAGCGCCCGCCTGCGGCTGCAGCACTCGCCCGACGGCGCCGGTTCGGTGAAGGCCTGGACCTGGGTCGCCCTGCGCGGCGGCTGGGACTTCACCGACAAGCTGAACGTCTCGGCCGAGATCGGCCGCCGCGAGCAGGACGAGAGCGTCGACTACACCGGCTACAACATCGGCGCGACCTACGCCCTGACGTCCAATCTGGAGGCCGAACTGCGCTGGCACGGCACGAACGCCAAGGTTCCGGGCGAGCAATACGCCGACGCCCTGGTGGCGGGAATCAGCGTCTATTTCTGACCGGCCGCGCCGCGTTTCAGGCGCCGGTTTCATCTTTGCCGCGAAAAGGCTTAGGCTGACGCCATGACTTTTCGACCGACGACTTTGGAACGTGCGTACCAACTGGCCCAAAGCGGCGCCTGCCGGACGGTAGGCGATGTGAAACAAGCCCTGAAGACCGAGGGGTATGAGCGGATCCAGGATGCCCTGTATGGCTCGACCATCACCTCGGCCCTGCGTAAATTATGTCAGGAGAACTGGGTCTCGCCCCCCGAAACCGCCGAGCCCTGAACCGCGCCCCTTGCATTAGGACGAGGAACGGTCCACTTTATCGGGGTCGATCTCACTGCGTAACGCTCTGCCTTCTGCCCCGCGCACCGAGGTCTAAGCCGATCCATACAGACCCGACAGGCCATCAGGGACGTTCTCTGAGGCCAACTTCTAGCGGAGGTCCTGAAAATGGCTACCGGCACTGTTAAATGGTTCAACTCCACCAAGGGCTACGGCTTCATCCAGCCGGATGACGGCGGCAAGGACGTTTTCGTCCACATCTCGGCCGTCGAGCAAGCCGGCCTGCGCGGCCTGGACGAAAACCAAAAGGTTTCGTACGAAATCGAGCGCGACCGTCGCTCGGGCAAGGAATCGGCCGGTCAACTGAAGACCGAAGGCTGATCCAGCCGTCCCCTCCCCGTCGGCAACGACGGGCGTAGGCGACAAGGATTGAAGCGCGCAGAGGTCGCCCTCTGCGCGCTTTTCTTATGCGGGTTTCAACTGGCCGAAGTCGGCGCCGCTGGGCGACTGAAACAGGCGCAGACCGAATTCGGGCAGGATCGCCAGCAGGTGATCGAAGATATCGCCCTGGATCGCCTCATACTCGGCCCAGGCGACCGTGGCGGTGAAGGCGTAGATCTCCAGCGGCAGGCCCGTCTCCGTCGGCTGCAGCTGGCGCACCAGCAGGGTCATGTCCTGGCGGATGCGGGGGTGGTTCTCCAGATAGTTCTGCACATAGGCCCGGAACGCGCCGATGTTGGTCGAGCGGCGCATATTGACGGGGTCCCGTCCCGCCGCGACCAGCTTGGCGTTCCAGTCGGCCATCTCGACGGCCTTGTCGGCCAGGTAGTCGTCGATCAGGAGGAAGCGCCGCATCCGATCGCGCTCGGCCTCGGTCAGGAAGCGCGCGCTGGTCTGGTCGATCAGCAGGGCGCGCTTGATCCGGCGCCCGCCGCTTTCCTGCATCCCGCGCCAGTTCTTGTAGGACTCATTGATCATCCGCCATGTGGGGATGGTGGTGACGGTCTTGTCCCAGTTCTGAACCTTCACCGTGTGCAGGGCGATGTCGATGACGTCCCCGTCGGCGTTGACCTGAGGCATCTCGATCCAGTCGCCGACGCGCAGCATGTCGTTGGAGTTCAACTGAACCGACGCCACCAGTGACAGGATCGTGTCCTTGAACACCAGCATCAGCACCGCCGCCAGCGCGCCCAGGCCCGACAGAAGCAGCAACGGCGAGCGGTCGATCAGCGCCGCGATCACCAGAATGGTGGCGACGGCGTAGATGACGATCTTCAGGACCTGGAGATAGCCTTTGATGCTGCGTCGATGCGCGCGCGGCGAGCGGGCGTAGATGGCGTTGGCCATGTCCAGCGCGGCGCCGATGCCGACAGCCACCGCCACGATCATAAAGGCCCCAGCCACATTCTGGATCAGAGTGAAGACGCCGGGCGATAGATGGGGCACGCCGCCGATGCCCCGGTAGATGATGATGGCTGGAACGACGCGGGTGAAGCTGCGGACCACCGGCTGCAACAGGACGTCGAGATCCTGCACCGCCCGCCCGACGACCTTCAGGATCAGTCGGGTCAGGACTCGGCGGACGACAAAGTCCGCAATAAGGGCGACAAGGACAAGAAGACAGAGCCCGATCAGCATCTCCGCCGTCGGGAACTCCGCCAGGCGCTCGCGCATGGCGTCAAAATTAAACATGGCCGCAGCCTAGGCAGGCTGGCCGGGGATTTGAACCCCGGCGCCTCAATCAGTCTCAGCCGATGGCCTGATCCAGATCGGCGATCAGGTCGTCGATGTCCTCGACCCCGACCGAAAGGCGGATCAGGTTGTCAGTGACGCCGCCCGCCTCGCGCACCTCTTTCGGCACGCTGGCGTGGGTCATGATGGCCGGGTGGTTCACCAGGCTTTCGACGCCGCCCAGCGATTCCGCCAGGGTGAAGACCTGCACCCGTTCCAGCACGCGTTTGGTGCGCTCCAGGTCGCCGTCGATCAGCAATGTGACCATGCCCCCGAAGCGGCCGTTCATCTGGCGCGCGGCGAGTTCGTGCTGCGGGTGGCTGATCAGGCCCGGGTAGAGCACCTTGGCGACGCCGCCATTCTTCTGATCGGCCCGGTCTTCCAGCCAGCGGGCCACGGCCAGGGCGTTCTCATTGTGCGCCTTCATGCGCAGGCCCAGCGTCTTCAGCCCCCGATTGGCCAGGAAGGCGTCGAACGGCCCCATGACGCCGCCGATGGAGTTCTGCAGGAACTTCAGCTGGGCCGCCATCTCGGCGTCCTTGGCGACCAGAACCCCCCCGACGATGTCGGAGTGGCCGTTCAGATATTTGGTCGCCGAGTGCATGACCACATCGGCGCCCAGCGCCAGCGGCTGCTGGCTCCACGGCGTGGCGAAGGTGTTGTCGACGACCAGGATCAGTTGGTGCGCCTTGGCGATCCGCGACAGGGCCTCGATGTCGGCCAGCTTCATCAGCGGGTTGGTCGGCGTCTCGACCCATAGCATCCGGGTCTTGTCGGTGATCGCCGCCTCGACCGTCGCCAGATCGGTCAGGTCGATATAGCTGAAGTCCAGCCCCATCGACCGACGGCGCACCCGCTCGAACAGCCGCCATGAGCCGCCATAAAGATCGTCGCCGGTGATGATGTGCGACCCGGCGTCCAGCAGCTCCAGCGCCGTCGAGGTCGCCGCCATGCCCGAGCCGAAGCCGAAGGCCTGAACCCCGCCCTCCAGATCGGCGATGCAGGCCTCGAACGCCTCGCGCGTCGGGTTCTTGCCGCGGGCGTATTCATAGCCCTTGTTCACGCCGGGGCTTTCCTGCGCATAGGTCGAGGTGGCGTAGATCGGCGTCATCACCGCGCCCGTCGTCGGGTCCGGCCGCTGGCCCGCATGGATGGCGCGGGTCGAGAAGCCCTGGCGGTTCTTCAGTTCAGACATGGGCTTACCGGTTCAGGCTGAGGTGGTTGATCAGGTCGGTGCGGGTGATCAGGCCGACGAAGCTCTCGCCGTCCAGCACAATGGCCACGCGGTCTCGGTCAAAGACCGGGATCAAGGCGTCCAGCGACTCCGTCACCTGCAGCGTGTCCAGATCGCGCGTCATGGCCGAGGCGACCGGCTTGGCGAAGCGTTCTTGGCGGGTGATGTCGTCGGTGTTCATGATGTGGACGATGTCGCTCTCGTCCAGAATGCCGACCAGACGACCGTCCTGAATGACCGGCAGTTGCGACAGGCCGTCGCCGCGCATCCGCTTGAAGGCCGTGTCCAAGGTGTCGTCAGGCCCGATCACCACCACGTCGCCGGCGGCGTATTTGCGGTTGATGAGGTCCGACAGGTCGCCGTGCAATTCCCGCTCCGCCAGCCCCTGGTCGGCCAGCCAGGCGTCGTTGTAGACCTTGGACAGATATTTGGCGCCGGTGTCGCAGACGAAGGTCACGACCCGCTTCGGCTCGGTCTGCTCGCGGCACCAGCGCAGGGCCGTGGCGATCAGGGTGCCCGAGGATGACCCCGCCAGAATGCCTTCCTTCAACAGCAGCTCGCGCACCGTGGCGATCGCCTCGGCGTCGGGGATGGAATAGGCGACGTCGATCAGGTCGGGATCGGTCGTCTCGGGCATGAAGTTCTGACCGATGCCTTCGACGGTATAGCTGCCGTCCGGCCCCGGCACGCCTTCGTTGATCAGGCCCGCCAGCGCCGAACCGACCGGGTCGGCCAGGATGATCTTGGCGTCCGAGCCCTGCGCCTTCAGATAGCGGGCGATGCCCGTGATGGTGCCGCCCGAGCCGATACCGGCGACGAAGGCGTCGACCTGACCTTCCATCTGCTCGAAGATTTCGGGGCCGGTCGTCTTGAAGTGGGCCTCGGAGTTGGCGTCGTTGGCGAACTGGTTGACGAAATAGCCGCCCGGAATTTGCTGGGCCAGGCGCTCGGCCATGTCGGTGTAGTATTCGGGGTGGCCATGCGGCACGTCCGAGCGGGTCAGGCGCACGTCGGCGCCCATGGCGCGCAGGTGCTGGATCTTCTCCTTCGACATCTTGTCGGGGATGACCAGCAGAACCTTGTAGCCCTTCTGCTTGCCGACCAGGGTCAGGGCCAGGCCGGTATTGCCCGCCGTGGCCTCGACAATGGTGCCCCCGGGCTTCAGCCAGCCCGCCTTCTCAGCGGCCTCGATCATCGACAGGGCGATGCGGTCCTTGATGGAGCCGCCGGGGTTCTGGCTCTCCAGCTTCAGGAACAGGCGGCATGGCCCGGTGTCGATCCGCGTCACCTCCACCATCGGCGTCTTGCCGATCAGGTCCAGCAGGGACTTGGCCGGACGGCTGAGAACAGGGGCGTCGGTCATCGACATGAGAGCAGGCTCCGTTGCACGGGTGACTTGTGAAGCTGGGCGTCCGCCCCTCTGCGGTCAACTCCTGCAAGTTTTCACCCTTTCGGCGCGAAGCGCGTTAGAAAGGGCGCAATGGTCAAGACTCCGAAACGCCCCGCTGCGGGCCTGCCCGACAAAGAATCCCTGATCGCCTTCCTGCGTGAGGCCGGAGAAGCCGAAAAGGCCGACATCGCGCGCGCCTTCGGCCTGAAAGGCGCCGAGCGGCGCCAGATGCGCGAAATGCTGAAGGAGTTGGAGGCCGAGGGCCGGCTCAGCAAACGCGGCCGCAAGGGCTTTTCCGAGGTCGGCGCCCTGCCCCCGGTCGGCGTCGCCGACGTGGTGGATCGCGACGCCGACGGCGAGCTTTACGTTCAACTGGTCAAGGGCGGCGAGGACGCGCCGCGTGCGATCCTGATGCCCGACCGCGAAGGGCGCGGCCCGGCGCCCGGCATGGGCGACCGCCTGCTGGTCAAGTTCAGCCAGGGCGTCGACGGCTGGGAGGCGCGTCTGGTCAAACGGCTGGACACCGGCGGAAACCGGGTTCTGGGCGTCATCCGCAAGGGCGGGCGCGAGACGCGGGTCGAGCCGGTCGACAAACGCTCCAAGGATGTTCTGCTTGTGCCGGCCGCCCAGGCGGCGGACCTGCGCGACGGCGATCTGGTGCTGGCCGCCATCGAAAAGGGCGAGCATCGCTACGGCCCCAAGCGCGGCAAGATCCTTGAGAATATCGGGCGTGAAGACGACCCGCGCGCCGCCTCCATCATCGCCATCCACGCCCACGGCGTGCCGACTGGCTTCTCTGAAGCCGTGGAGCGCGAGGCCGAGGATCAGGACGTGCCGACGCTGAAAGGGCGTGAAGACCTGCGCCACGTCCCCTTCATCACCATCGACCCCGCCGACGCGCGCGACCATGACGACGCCGTCTATGCCGAGCGCGACGAAGACCCGGCCAATGCGGGCGGCTGGATCGTCTGGGTCGCGATCGCCGACGTCGCCGCCTATGTGCGCCCGAACACGGCCTTGGACCGCGAGGCGCGGGCCAAGGGCAACTCGACCTACTTCCCTGACCGGGTCGAGCCGATGCTGCCCGAGGTCCTGTCCAACGGCCTGTGCAGCCTGAAGCAGGGTGAGAACCGCGCCTGCATGGCCGTGCGCATGGTCTTCGACAAGGACGGCCGCAAGACCGGGCACAAGTTCACGCGCGGGCTGATGCGCTCGCACGCCAAGCTGTCCTACGAACAGGCGCAATCCGCCATCGACGGCCTGCTGGACGACGCCACCGGGCCGATCATGGAGGCCATCCTCTACCCGCTGTGGAACGCCTATCGCACCATGTTGAAGGGCCGCGAGCGCCGCAGCCCCCTGGCCATCGAAAGCCCCGAGCGCCGCATCATCATGTCACCCGACGGCGGCATCGCCGGCATCGAGCCGCGCAAGTCGCTGGAAGCCCACCGCCTGATCGAAGAGATGATGATCCAGGCCAACGTCTGCGCCGCCGAGACGCTGGAGAAAACGCACACGCCGCTGATCTATCGCGTCCACGACACGCCCAGTCAGGAAAAGATCTTCAACCTGGCCGACTTCCTGCACACCATTGGAAAACCCTGGAACAAGGGCGAGGCGCCGAACACCAAGCGCTTCAACAAGCTGCTGGAGGAAACCCGCGACACCCCGCACGCCGAGGTCGTCAACGAAGTCGTCCTGCGCACCCAGATGCAGGCCATCTACAGCCCCGAGAACGTCGGCCACTTCGGCCTGCACCTGGACCGCTACGCTCACTTCACCTCGCCCATTCGGCGCTATTCCGACCTGATCGTCCATCGCGGGCTGATCCGGGGGCTGAAACTGGGGTCGGACGGCCTGACGGACCGGGAAATCGCCGAACTGGGCGGCATCGCCGAGCACGTCACCGAGACCGAACGCCGCTCCATGGCGGCCGAGCGCGACGCGATGGATCGCTACATCGCCGCCTTCCTTGAGGAACACGTCGGCGCGACCTTCAGCGGCCGGATCACCGGCGTCACCCGCTTCGGCCTGTTCATCCGGCTGGACGAGACGGGCGCCGACGGCCTGGTGCCGGTCTCGACGCTGGGCGACGAATACTTCACCCACGACGACCGCGCCCACGCCCTGGTCGGCGAGCGCAGCGGCAAGCGCTTCCCGCTGGGGCGCCGCGTCGAAGTCCGGCTGATGGAAGCCACGCCCGTCACCGGCGGTCTGGTGCTGGAAATGCTGTCCGAACCGGACCCGCGCGACCCCAACGCCCCGGCCCCGCGCTATGGCATGCGCGGGAGAGGCGGCGACGGCCCGCCCAAGCGTGGGAAGGGCCGCCCCGGCGGGCCCAAACCCCGCAACGGCGCCAAGCCCTCCGGCGGCCTGAAGGGCGTCAGAAAGGGCAAGCGGCGTTGAATAATCTCATGTCCCTTCTCCCCTCGGGGGAGAAGGTGGCCTGCGAAGCAGGTCGGATGAGGGGGCTCTATCCGCAAGCAAAACGACTGATGGTGACGACGCAGCCAGCGTCCCCCTCATCCGTCTCGCTGCGCGAGCCACCTTCTCCCCCGAGGGGAGAAGGACATCCATGAAACCTCTCCCCTTCGACGCGGCCCAAGACCTGGCCGACGCGCCCCGCACCGGCGGCGCCCAGCGCCCCAAGGACGCCGCCACCCTGATCCTGACGCGCGGGGCAAAACGGCCCGAAGTGCTGATGGGCCGCCGCGCGCCGGGCCATGTCTTCATGGCGTCGAAATGGGTGTTTCCGGGCGGGCGCATCGAGCGGGCGGATTTCACCGCAGCGGACGCCGGCCCCTTATCGCATGACGCTGCACGCCGGCTGGAGGCGGAAATGCCCGCCCGGCGCGCCCGCGCCCTGGCCCTGGCCGCCGTACGCGAGACGTTTGAAGAGACGGGGCTGATCCTGGGGCGCCCCGCGCCGGCGGCCTCGGTCGCCGGGCCGTGGCGGGAGTATCGCCAGGCCGGCGCCCTGCCCGATCTGTCGGTGCTGTCCTATGTGGCGCGGGCCATCACGCCGCCGGGCCGATCGCGCCGCTTCGACGCCCGCTTCTTCATGGCGCCGGTCGAGGCCCTGCGCGACCCGGACCGCATCGAAGGCTCAGGCGAACTGGACGAGATCGCCTGGATTGCGCTGGACGAGGCGCAAGGGCTGGACCTGCCCGCCATTACCCGCTTCGTGCTCAGCGAGGTGGCCGAGCGGCTGGAGACGCCTCAGCGCCCCCTGCCCTTCGTGCATATGGCGCGCGGCCGCCACGTCATCGACCATCAGGACTGACGCGGCGGCCTCAAGGCCTTATTCGGCGACCGGCTTGGTCAGGTCGAAATGGACCTGGAAGTGGCGGTTCGGCCGACGCAGTTCATAGGTGAAGGTCTTGTCGGGATGGACCTCCATCGCCCAAACGTTGGTCGTCGAGACCGAGGCGTCGTTGGCGTTGAACAGGTCGATGGATTCCTGATCGACCGGGAACTCCTGACGCTCGGCCGTGCCTTCGTTCGCCGTGTCGCCGCCGTACCAGTGCAGCGGATCGGTCTTGCCGTCCGGCTGGCGGTGATCGTGCTTCAGGCGCAGGCCCGAATCGGTGCGGGTCACCACCCAGGTGCGCGAGCGGTCTTCGCCGACCCAGAAGGGGATGCGGATCTCGTCCGCCGAACAGTCGCGCACGTGCATCAGCAGGCGCTTGCCGGCGAAATCGGAATCGGCGGCCTCGTTCGTGACGACCTTGCCCTCGAATCGCTGGCCGCACAGGGCGGTCAGATTGGCGAAGAAGGCGTCCTGCGCCGTGGCTGGGGCCTCAGCAGTCGCAGCCGCCGGAGCGGCAGGCTCGGACGAGCAGGCGGAAAGGGCCAGACCAGCGGCGAGAACGGCGGCGGAAAGGGCGGAGGCGGGCTTGAAGCAGGGCTTTTTCATGGCGAAACACTAGCGTCTGTATGGCCAGGCTCAACGCGACATCGAAGCCGTTGACTTTGAGCCTGTCCTGGGTATGTTCCGCGCCTCTTATTTCAAGCGGCTTTCGCCGTCGCAGAGGTTAATTCCGATGGCCAAACCGGCTTCCATCAAGATCCGCCTGAACTCCACCGCCGACACCGGCTTCTTCTACGTCACCAAGAAGAACGCGCGCACGATGACCGAGAAGATGGTCGTCAAGAAGTACGACCCGGTCGTCCGCAAGCACGTCGAGTTCAAGGAAGGCAAGATCAAGTAAGGGCTTCGCCCTCCGCTTGAATCTGCAAGAATCGAAACGCCCGGTCGCACGACCGGGCGTTTTTCTTTGGTCGTTTGTTAGAGCGAGGCTGCGTCAGGCGGCCCGAGCTACGACGCGGTCGCGCCCCTGAGCTTTCGCCTCATAGACGCCCTCATCGGCCCGTTTGAGCAGCGCCTCGGGCGTGTCGTCCATGCCCAGACTGGCCGCCACGCCGACCGAAACGGTCACGCCAAGCACATCCCCGCCGCTGATACGGAAGGGGGCCGCCCCCACGTCGCGGCGAATACGTTCGGCGATGCGATGTGCGTCTTCCAGCGTCGTGCCCGGCATGACCACCACGAACTCCTCGCCGCCGAACCGACAGGGCAGATCGACCGCGCGCACATTGGTCGCCAGCCGCACCGAAAACTCGCGCAGCACCTCGTCGCCCACGTCATGCCCGAAGGTGTCGTTCACAGCCTTGAAGTGGTCGATGTCCAGCACCAGCACCGCCACCGGGTCCCCGCCCCGCGCGGCGCGCGCGACAAGAGCCTGAAGCTGGCCAGTCATGTAGCGGCGGTTGTGCAGACCCGTCAGAGGGTCGGTGAGCGCCAATTCCAGGCTGTAATCCAGCTTATCGCGCAGGAAGTCGCCGTACCGTTTGCGCTTCACCTGGGTGCGGACCCGCGCCGACATCTCTTCGGGGTCGACGGGGCGGGCGAGGATGTCGTGCGCGCCCAGATCCAGCGCCTTCAGCAGACGCGGCCGGTCATGGGTGTCGATCAGCGCCAGGATGGGGATGCGGCGCATCGCCTCCTTGGACCGCAGCTGAGCGATCAGTCGAAGGCCGTCGAACCCTTCGGACGACACATTGACGATCACCAGATCGACCGATCCGCGCGCCGCATCCAGACCGTCGGCTAGCGTGTCCGCAATCATGGGACGGTGCTCGATCGACAGCTCGCGCGCGATCATCTCGGCCTGAAGCTCATTGTCGTCGACGACCAGAACCCGGCCGCCCGAGCCCTTCAGATGGCCGACGCCGCCTGCGTCCATGCCCAGGCGGCGGCTGCTTTCCTCGCGCTCACGCAGTTCATCCATGACCATTTTCAGGCGCGTCAGGCTCTTGACCCGCGCCATCAGGATCACGTCGTCCAGCGGCTTGGACAGGAAGTCGTCAGCGCCTGCTTCCAGTCCCCGGATGCGGTCATGACGCCCGTCCAGGGCCGTCACCAGCACCACCGGGATATGACGCGTCTCCTCGGCGGCCTTGAGGCGGCGGCAGGTCTCGAACCCGTCCATGCCGGGCATCATGACGTCCAGCAGGATCAGGTCGGGCTGTTCGTCCTGGGCGATGCGCAGGCACGAGGTCCCGTCGCCGCAGGTCAGGACGTCATAGTATTCAAGAGTCAGCTTGGCTTCGAGCAGACGGACGTTCGCCTCTACGTCGTCGACCACGAGAATTCGCGCACTCATCCCCTACCCCAGGTGCTTCCGCACCGTTTCCAGGAAGGAGATGACGGAAATCGGCTTGGAGATGTAGGCCTCGCAGCCCCCCTGACGAATTCGTTCTTCATCACCCTTCATGGCGAAGGCGGTAACGGCGATGACGGGTATATGGTTCAGCTCTTCATCGTCCTTGAGCCATTTGGTCACCTCGAGCCCCGAAATCTCCGGCAGCTGGATATCCATCAGGATCAGATCAGGGCGATGCTCGCGCGCAATCGCCAGCGCCTGCAGCCCTTCGCGGGTCTGCAGCACTTCGTACCCCTGAGAATCGAGCAGATCATGAAATAGCTTCATGTTCAGCTCGTTATCCTCGACGATGAGGATCTTCTTGGACATCCGCCACCCGGCTGTTGCGCCTCTGGTTCATTCGCTTTCGCGTCGGGCTGTTACGCCTTCTTGGGTGCACTGTGGGCGCGTCAGTCTTAAGTTGACGTGAAGCTGAGGAAACGGAGTTCGGGTTTGGCCATAACGGCCCTTTGTCGCGACTGCCTGTGGACCGGCGACCGCAAGGTCGCGCGGTGCCCGTCGTGCACGTCGCGCCGGGTGATCGCCCATGACGAACTGAGCGATCTGCACATCGCCCACCTGGACTGCGACGCCTTCTACGCCTCGGTCGAAAAGCGCGACCGACCCGAACTGCGCGACAGGCCCGTGATCGTCGGCGGCGGCAAGCGCGGCGTCGTCTCCACCGCCTGCTATGTGGCGCGGCTGTACGGCGTCGGCTCGGCCATGCCGATGTTCAAGGCGCTGAAGGCCTGTCCCGACGCCGTGGTCATCAAGCCGGACTTCGCCAAATACAATGCCGAGAGCGCGCGCATCTTCGGCGCCGTGCAGCGCCTGACGCCGCTGGTTCAGACCCTGTCGCTGGACGAGGCGTGGATCGATCTGAAGGGCACCGAGCGGCTGAACGGCGGGCCGCCCGCCTTCCAGTTGGCGCGCCTGCAGAAATGGATCGAGGATGAGACGGGGCTGAGCGTCTCCATCGGCCTGGCGCCCAACCGCTTCCTGGCCAAGATCGCGTCTGAACTGGACAAGCCGCGCGGCTTTTCCGTCATCGGCGCGGCGGAGGCGCAAGGTCTGCTTGCGCCGCGCCCTGTGACCACCCTGCCCGGCGTCGGGCCAGTGTTCGGCCGCACCCTGCGCTCGGACGGCTTCGCCACCATCGGCGATCTGGCCGCCGCCGAGGTGAAGGATCTGGTCCGGCGGTATGGCGAGACGGGCCTGCGGCTGCACGATCTCAGCCACGCCCGCGACAGCCGCCCGGTGAACCCCGACCACGACCGGCGCGGCATGAGCGCCGAGACCACCTTCAACGAAGACCTGATCGCCGCCGAAGCGCTGGAGGCCGAACTGTGGCCCCTGTGCGAGAAGCTGGCCTCCAAGGCCCGCCGAGACGGCGTCGCCAGCCGCGTGCTGGTGCTGAAGCTGCGCAAGACGGACTTCAAGATCGTCACCCGCCGCATCACCCTGGCTGAGCCCGTGCAGACGGCGCGGGCCCTGTTCGCCGCCGGGCGAGACCTGCTGAAACCCGAAATCGGCGTGCCCTACAGGCTGATCGGCATCGGCATGGCTGACATCGCCGACGCCCACGACGCGCCAGCCAGCCTGTTCGCCACGGCCGAGACCCGCGCCCTGAAGACCGAGACCGCCATCGACGCCCTACGCGACAAGTTCGGGGCGGGCGCCGTCGTCGCGGGGCGCGCTCTGAAACGTCCCAACGAACGCCCCGGATGACGCGGCCGCCGCGCCGCGCTAAACCCCGTGCACCCTTTCATACGGAGTCGCCCCATGAGCATTCACGCCCGCATTGCTGAACTCGGCATCACCCTGCCCGAGCCCGCCAAGCCGGTCGCCAGCTATGTCTCCTACGTCCGCTCGGGCGAGCAGATCTTCATCTCGGGCCAGCTGTCGAACGACGCCAATGGCGGCATCAAGGGCACCGTCGGCGTTGACGTGACCCCGGAGCAGGCCGCCGAGGCCGCCCGTCTGTGCGGCGTCAACCTGCTGGCCCAGATCAACGCCGCCGTCGACGGCGACCTGGATCGCGTGGTCCGCATCGTCAAGCTGGGCGGCTTCGTCCAGGCCGGGCCGGACTTCGAGGCCATCCCCGCGGTCATCAACGGCTGCTCGGACCTGATGGTCCAGGTCTTCGGCGACGCCGGCAAGCACTCGCGCTCGGCCGTCGGCGTGTACAAGCTGCCGCTCGGCTTCGCCGTCGAAGTGGACGCCGTCATCGAGGTGAAGTGAGCTTCACCCTTCAGGTTCACGACGGGATCGCCGCGATAGGCCGGGACGCGTGGGACGCCTGCGCGGCCCCGACCGGCGATCCCTTCGTCTCCTACGACTTCCTCGACGCCTGCGAGGCGTCCGGCAGCGCCGTCCCGTCTGAAGGCTGGGCGGCGCGCCACCTGTCCCTGCACGATGAAGACGGGGCCGTGATCGGCGTCATGCCCCTTTATCTGAAGGGTCATAGCCAGGGCGAGTACGTCTTCGACCACAGCTGGGCCGACGCCTATCAGCGCGCAGGCGGGCGCTACTATCCCAAGCTGCTGGGGGCTGTGCCCTTCACCCCCGCGACGGGCCCACGGTTTCTGAATGCGCCGGGGACGGACGCCGTCGTGGTGCGTGAAGCGCTGCTGCAAGGCGCATTGACGCTGACCGAGCGGCTGGGCGTGTCGTCCCTGCACGTCAACTTTCCCCTAGAGGCCGAATGGCGCGCCATGGCCGAAGCGGGCCTGCTGCCGCGCCGCGACATCCAGTTCATCTGGCGCAACGACGGCTATCAGAGCTTCGACGACTTCCTGGCCGCCCTGTCTTCCAACCGGCGCAAGACCATCCGGCGCGAGCGGCGTGAGGCGCAAGCCGGCCTCGACATCCGCGTGCTGACGGGCGCCCAGATCGCCGAGGCGCATTGGGAGGCCTTCTTCGCCTTCTACATGGACACGGGCGACCGAAAATGGGGACGGCCCTATCTGACGCGCGACTTCTTCGCCCGCGTCGGCGCGACCATGGCTGACCGCATCGCCCTGGTGATGGCGTTTGAAGGCGAGACGCCGGTAGCCGGGGCGCTGAATTTCATCGGACGGGATGCGCTTTACGGACGCCAGTGGGGGACGCTGGTCGACCGGCCCTTCCTCCATTTCGAGCTTTGCTATTATCAGGCCATCGACTTCGCCATCTCGCGCGGCCTGTCGCGTGTCGAGGCGGGGGCGCAAGGAGAGCACAAGATCGCGCGCGGCTACCTGCCCTCGCCCGTCTATTCCGCCCATTTCATCGCCGATCCGGCGCTGCGCGATCCTGTCGCCCGCTACCTCGACAACGAGCGCCCGGCGGTCGAGGCCGAGATGGACGCGATGACGGCGGCTCTGTCGCCCTATCGCGCCCGCTGACAGGGCGTCGCATCGCGAATTTCTACGGAACTTGCTGCGTCGCAATACGCTTTCCCTGTGAGTACCCTCCTCACATCAGGAATCACCATGACCGATCAACGTATCGAAGGCGTCGCGACCGAACTGCAAGGCAAGGCCCAGAACGGCCTCGGTCGCGTGACGGGCGACAGCAAGCTCCAAGTCGAAGGCAAGCTGAACGAGGTCAAGGGCAAGGCGCTCGACGCCTATGGCCGCGTCATCGACGGCCTCGACGGCATGGTCGACAAGGCCCCCGTCGACCTGCGCGACCCGGCCCGCAAGGGCCTGGACTTCGCCCGCCGCAAACCCCTGCTGACCACCGGCATCATCGCCGGCGCGGCGATGCTCTTGGGCGCTCTGGGCCGTCGCCGTTAAACAAAGCCCTCTCCTCTTGCGGGCGAAGGCGGCTCGCGAAGCGTGACGGATGAGGGGTTGCGAGGCATCCAAGTCTCGCAACCCCTTTTGCGTCGCGAGACCCCTCATCCAGGCCCGGACGGGCCGTGTTCTCCCTCCAGGGGAGAAGGACAGAAAAAAGGCCCAGGCGTTATGCCCGGGCCTTTCTCTTTTGCGCCTGATCGAGATCAGGCCGTTTCTTCTTCCGCTTCCTTCACCGCCGCGCCCTTGGCCGGGGTGATGTCGAAGGCGATCTTGCCGTCCTTCAGCTCGACCTTGACGTGGCCGCCGCGGGTCAAGCGGCCGAACAGGATGTCGTCGGCCAGCGGCTTCTTGATGTGCTCCTGGATGACGCGGGCCAGCGGACGCGCGCCATACAGTTCGTCGAAGCCGTTCTTGGCCAGCCAGTCGGCCGCCTCGTCGGTCAGTTCGATGGTGATGTTGCGGTCCGCCAGCTGGGCTTCCAGCTGCAGCACGAACTTGGTAACCACCGAGCGGATCGTCTCGGCGCCCAGCGGCTTGAAGGCCACGATGGCGTCCAGACGGTTGCGGAACTCAGGGGCGAACAGGCGCTGGATGGCCTTTTCGTCCTCGCCCTCGACCTTGCCCCGGCCGAAGCCGATGGCCGCGCGCGCGTTGTCGGCGGCGCCCGCGTTGGTCGTCATGATCAGGATGACGTTCCTGAAATCGACCTTCTTGCCCACCGCGTCGGTCAGCGTCCCGTTGTCCATCACCTGCAGCAGGATGTTGTAGACGTCGGGGTGCGCCTTCTCGATTTCGTCCAGCAGCACGACGGAGTGCGGATGCTGGTCGACGGCGTCGGTCAGCAGGCCGCCCTGGTCATGGCCGACATAGCCCGGAGGCGCGCCGATCAGGCGGCTGACCGTGTGGCGCTCCATGTATTCGGACATGTCGAAGCGCTGCATCTCGATGCCCAGGGTGGCGGCGAGCTGCTTGGCGACTTCGGTCTTGCCGACGCCGGTCGGACCGCTGAACAGGAAGGCGCCGATGGGCTTGTTCGGGTCGCGCAGACCCGCTCGCGCCAGCTTCATCGCCGACGACACCTGGTCAATCGCCTGCTCCTGACCGAAGACGGCGCGCTTCAGATCGGTCTCCAGCTCACGCAGGGATTCCGTGTCCGACTTCGACACCGACTTGGCCGGGATGCGGGCCATCTTGGCGATGACGGCCTCGACCTCCTTCTGGCCGATGACCTTCTTGCGCTTCGATTCCGGCAGCAGCATCTGCGACGCCCCCGCCTCGTCGATCACGTCGATGGCCTTGTCCGGCAACTTGCGGTCGGTGATGTAGCGCGCCGACAGATCGACCGCCGTGCGAATGGCCGAGTCGGTGAAACGCAGCTTGTGGTGCGTCTCATAGGTCGTCTTCAGGCCCTTGAGGATCTTCACCGTGTCCTCGATCGTCGGCTCATTGACGTCGATCTTCTGGAAGCGACGCACCAGGGCGCGGTCCTTCTCGAAGTGCTGGCGATATTCCTTGTAGGTGGTCGACCCCATGCAGCGCAGGCTGCCCGACGCCAGCGCCGGCTTCAGCAGGTTGGACGCATCCATCGCTCCGCCCGAGGTCGCGCCCGCGCCGATCACCGTGTGGATCTCGTCGATGAACAGGACCGCGTTGTCGTGGCTCTCCAGTTCCTTGACGACCTGCTTCAGCCGCTCCTCGAAGTCGCCGCGATAGCGGGTGCCCGCCAGCAGCGAGCCCATGTCGAGGCTGTAGATCGTCGCGTCCTTCAGGACTTCCGGCACCTCGCCGTTGACGATCTTGCGCGCCAGGCCTTCGGCGATGGCGGTCTTGCCGACGCCGGGGTCGCCGACCAACAGCGGGTTGTTCTTGGTGCGGCGGCACAGGATCTGAATCGAGCGCTCGACCTCGGCCTGACGCCCGATCAGCGGGTCGATCTTGCCGTTGCGGGCCTTCTCGTTCAGGTCGACGCAATAGGCCTCCAGCGCCTCGCCGCCCTGTTTGACGACCGAGCCGTCCTCGGCCTCTTCAGGACTGGCGCCGCGCACCGAGCGGGCTTCGCTGGCGCCGGCCTTCTTGGCGATGCCGTGGGCGATGAAGTTGACCGCGTCGTAGCGCGTCATGTCCTGCTCCTGCAGGAAATAGGCGGCGTGGCTTTCGCGCTCGGAGAAGATGGCGACCAGGACGTTGGCGCCGGTCACTTCCTCGCGGCCGGACGACTGGACATGGATGACCGCGCGCTGGATCACGCGCTGGAAGCCCGCCGTCGGCTTGGCGTCGTCGCCGTCGGCCGTGGCCAGGGCGGCCAGGTCCGTGTCGACATAGGAGCCGAGCGCAGCCTTCAGCGCGCCCAGATCGACGTTGCAGGCCGTCATCACGGCCGAGGCGTCCGGATCGTCGATCAGGGCCAGCAGCAGGTGTTCAAGCGTGGCGTATTCGTGCCGGCGCTCGTTGGCGTAGTGGACCGCGCGGTGCAGGGTCTCTTCGAGAGGACGGGAAAACGAAGGCATGGCAGGTTCCTCTCAGTCCTTTTCCATCGTGCATTGCAGGGGGTGCTGGTGGCGCCGCGCCGTCTCGACCACCTGGGCGACCTTGGTTTCGGCCACTTCGTAGGTGAAGACGCCGCAGACCCCGACGCCATGCTGGTGCACGTGCAGCATGATGCGGGTCGCGTCCTCGCGGCTCTTCTGGAAGAACCGCTCCAGCACGTAGATGACGAACTCCATGGGGGTGTAGTCGTCATTCAGGATCAGCACCCGATAAAGCGAGGGGCGCTGAAGTTTCGGCTTTGTCTCGGTGACGACGGCGGCGCCTGCGCCTCCGCCTTGTTCACCTGGCCGTCTGTTAGGCATTCGTGGTCCGTAATCGGGGAGTGTCGAGGATCAGATAGGGAATGATGGCCTGATTTGTAGAGGCGTCCAGCCCGCAGACGCTCACGCACGCCCAGTTGATAGCTAAACGTGAAAAAGCCCCGGCGTTTCCACCGGGGCCTTTCCGAAAGTCTGAGTTACGCAGGCGCGTCTTAGCGAGCGCCCTGGAACTGTTCGACAGCGGCCGAAACGCGCTCGTTGATCGGCTTGAAGCTGTCCTTGACCGAGGCGGTCATGGTCTCGGTCGCCTTGCCGAACTCGGCCAGATAGGCCTCGGCGGCGGACTTGGCCCAGTTGGTCTGCAGCTCAAACAGTTCCTGCATCGAACGGGCCTGCGAGAAGGACTGGGCGGCGGCGACGCCGTCTTCCCAGGTCTTCTTGCCGTAGGCCACGGCCTGTTGCGACAGGGCCTCGGCGCCCTTCTGGGCGGCGGCGGCGGATTCGACCACGGCTTCCAGGTTCTTCTTGCCGTGCGCATTCAGCTCGCTCAGCGAGGCGACGGACTTGTCCACGCCTTCGCGGAACGCCTGGGCGCCGGCGGCCTGGATGGATTCAGCCTGGGCCTTGGCCTTGGCGGTCGTTTGTTCGACGGTCTTCTTCACGGTCTCAGCGGCGTCAGCCATGGGGAGTCTCCTGAAGCGAAAGGTTTCTTGCGACAGGCGGAGCCCATCGCGACAACGGCGATATGGTGCACCTGCGAAAAGACTTCAAGTGAAAATTGTGCGCTGCACAATATTATCATTGATAACCTTCCCGCCGACTTCGCAGGAGCGATCACAAGTCTGTTGACGCGCCGTTAACCCTCTCGAAACCGGGCGAGCCGATGTTAGCGTTTGTAACGTGCGTGATCGCAGCCGTCTTCGCGCCACAGTGACGAGGCTAGTAGCTTGCCCATGAACGCCCTCTTCCGCCGTCGCTTCCTGGCCGCCCTGGTCCTGGGGGGCATCGTCCTGACGCCGACGGTCGGCGTCGCTCCTCCGGAAGCCCAGTCCTCGGACAGCCGATACGCGGCCATTGTGGTGGACGCCGCCTCGGGCGAGGTGATGTTCTCACGCTTTGCCGATGCTCGCCGGTATCCGGCCTCCATCACCAAGGTCATGACCCTGTATCTGGCGTTCGAGGCGCTGGAGTCGGGCAAGGTCAAGCTGGACGACAACCTGACCGTCTCGCCTCGGGCGGCCTCTCAGCCGCCGTCCAAGCTGGGCCTGGCGGCCGGTCAGACGATCAGCCTGGACGACGCCATGCGCGCCACCGCCGTCCGCAGCGCCAACGACATGGCCGTGGTGATCGCCGAACACATTGGCGGCTCCGAGGGCCGCTTCACCCAGATGATGACGGAGAAGGCGCGCGAGCTGGGGATGGAGCACACCCGCTTCACCACCGCCAACGGCCTGCCCGACACGCGCCAGGCGACCACGGCGCGCGACCTGTCGATCCTCAGCCGCGCGGTGATGCGCGACTATCCGCAATACTATCGCTACCTCGGCCTGCACGACTGGTTCTACAAAGGCCGCGACTACCGCAACACCAATGGCCTGCTGGCCACCGGGCGCGGCTATGACGGCATCAAGACCGGCTTCACCAACGCCTCGGGCTATAATCTGGCGGCGTCTTCGGTGCGCGACGGCAAGCGGCTGATCACCATCGTCATGGGCGGGCGCTCGACGGCCAGCCGCAACGCTCACGTTGCTGAGCTGATGGATACCGGCTTCGAGGTCCAGCGTCGCCGCAGTCAGGGCGAGACCATCCAACTGGCTCAGGCCTTCTTCGAACAGCGCGGCTATGGGATCAGCAGCGAGCCTGCCGCCACGGTCGCCTACGCCTCCCTATCCGACGAGGACGGCGAAGGCGTCAGCGGCTCGACCGAAGTGGCCTACGTCTCCGGCCCGCCGCCGCGCAGCCTGCCGACCGAGGTGACGCCGCCGCCGTCGGCTCGCCGCGCCGAGAACCGCCCGCCTGAAAACCTCACCGCCGCGCTGAACGGCGGATCGGCTGCGACGTCGGCGGCCCCTGCCCGTGCGACCCGCAACACCCCCGCGCGCGCCGCCGCCCCGGCGCCGACGGGTCGCTGGACCGTCCAGGTCGGCGCCTTCCGCGAAGAAGCCGTGGCCCGCGACTGGCTGAACAACATCAGCCGCCGCTTCTCCGGCCAATTCTCGAACGCCCAGCGTGACGTGCAGACGGCCAACGGCTGGTATCGCTCGCGCTTCACCGGCATGACCCAGCAGGCGGCCGAGGCGGCGTGCGAAGCCCTATCGGAACGCCGGGTCACCTGCATGGTGGTGCGTCCCAGCTAAGGCGGTGCTTCCCGGCGCCCCGGCCTTGTCCTGAATGAGCGTGGACGAGGCTGGTCGGATGCTGTCGCGAGCGCCGGGACGGCGGCCTTCAGGAGAGATCGTCAGGCCCGATCAGCCATGCCGCCGAACAGGGCGCCGGCGATCCAGCTGACTACGCCGGTGACGATGGCCGCCCCGATCCCCGCCCACAGACCGTCGACGACAAAGCCGCCCAGGAACATGGCCGTCAGCCCGATCATGGCCGCGTTCACCACCAGCAGAAACAGGCCGAAGGTGACGATGGTCAGCGGCAAAGTCAGGATCACCATCAACGGCCGCACGAAGGCGTTGACCAGGCCCAGAATGATCGCCGCCGCGACCAGCGAGCCGGTCGAGGTGAACTCTACTCCCGGCACCAGCTTGGCCGAAGCCCACAGGCCGATCGCCGTAACCACGGCCTGAACGATGAAACCCAGCATGACGCCTCCGTCGGTTGAACCTTGACCATATAAGCGCATATCGCGGCGTTCCGCTCCGTGCGTCGGGCCGGATCGCCTGCTAGGCTGGCCGCCCTATCCCGAAGGAGACTTCCATGAGCCTTCACGGCGCCTACGACCCGGACAACATCTTCGCCAAGATCCTGCGCGGCGACATGCCCAGCGTGAAGGTGTGGGAGGACGACGACGTCCTGGCCTTCATGGACGTGTTCCCCCAGTCCGAGGGCCACGTCCTGATCGTGTCCAAGACCTCGACCGCCCGCAACATCCTGGAGATCGAACCCGAGGCGCTGGCCAAGCTGACGGCCGCCGTGCAGCGCACCGCCCGCGCGGTCGAGAAGGCGCTGAAGCCCGAAGGCCTCAGCCTGATGCAGTTCAACGGCGACGCAGGCGGCCAGACAGTGTTCCACCTGCATTTCCACATCGTGCCGCGCTGGTCCGACCGCCCGATGAAAGGCCATGGCCACGCCCCGATGGCCGACGCCGAAGAGCTGAAAATCCTGGCCCGGAAGATCGCCGCCGCGCTCGACTGAGCGTCTCCTACAGCGGCCCTTTGAAGATGAAGAAGGCCCCGCCGGCGATCAGGGCGAAGCCGATCAGGTGATTGACCGTCAGCTTCTCGCCCAGATAGAGCACCGAGAAGATCGCGAAGACCAGCAGGGTGATCACCTCCTGCATGGTCTTCAACTCGGCCGCCGAATAGACCTGATGGCCGATGCGGTTGGCGGGCACGGCCAGCCAGTATTCGAAGAAGGCGATGCCCCAGCTGATCAGGACCACGATCCACAGCGGCTTGGCCCCGAATTTAAGATGGCCGTACCAGGCGAAGGTCATGAAGACGTTCGACAGGGCCAGCATGACGATGGGCGCGAGATAGGGCAGCGTGGGCATTCGATCAGTGTGCTTGCGTCAAAGAGATTCCGCCAGCATAAGGCGGGCCACGCCGGTTTAGCTCAGCTGGTAGAGCAGCGGTTTTGTAAACCGAAGGTCGCGGGTTCGATTCCTGCAACCGGCACCACTCTCGCGGCCTCCCCCATGTCCGAGACGACCAATAAACTGGGTCACAGGATCCGAACGCGCGGCGCGCGCACCCGCCGCGCCCTGCTGGACGCCCTGCGCGCCCTGCTGAACACCAAACATCTGGGCGAGATTCGCGCCGCCGACGTGGCCATGGCGGCGGGCGTATCGGCGCCGACCTTCTACACCTACTTCGCCTCGGTCGAGGAAGGCCTGCAACTGCTGTGCGAAGAGGCGGGCGAGGACTTTCAGCGGCTGGCCGCCCACATCCACGCGGACTGGTCGGGCGACCGGGCGTTCGAGGCCGCGCGGGCGTATGTGCTGGAGGTGCTGAACCTCTGGAACGACCACGGGCCGGTGCTGCGCGTCGAACAGATGCTGGCCGACATGGGCGAGCCCGCCTTCGCCGAAAGCCGTATCCGGCGCCTGCGGCGCCTTCACCTGGCGCTGGAGCGCCGCATCGCCCAGGCCCACGCGAACGGCCTGCACCCCCAAGGCCTGAATCCCCGGCTGGCCTCCTATGAGACCGCGAACCTGGTGGAGTCCGTCGCCGCCGGTTTCGACCTGATGCGCCGCGCCGACACGCCCGAAGCCATCATCGAAACCACCGCCCATGTCGTTGTGAAGCTGACCACCGGGCGCTGACGCCCCTGGCTGGCTTGGACAAGCTGTCCATTGCGGCGGCGCCTTCCTGGGGTAAGCATGATCGTTGGCTTAGGAGTGCGTCATGTCCCGTCTTTCGTCCTTCCCCTGGATGCGCAACATCGCGGCCCCAGCTGTCGCCCTGAGCGCCGCGCTGACGCTGGCCGCCTGCGGCCCGAACGACGCCGCGCCCGCCGACAGCGCGCCACAAGCGCCCAAGGCGCCGTCGCCCAGCGAAGCCGAAAAGCTGGCCCTGCTCGCCGCCCTGCCCGCGCCGTACAACGAGGCCGACCTGGACAACGGCCGCCGCGCCTTCGCGCGCTGCCGGTCGTGCCACACCATCACGCCGGGCGGGCCGAACATGACGGGGCCGAACCTCTATGGCGTGTTCGGCAGCAAGGCCGGCGCCAAGGAAAAATACAGCTATTCCCACGCCATGCGCACGGCGGCCTTCACCTGGGACGCCGAGACGTTGGACCACTGGCTGCAGAACCCCCGCACCTTCCTGCCCGGCAACAAGATGAGCTTCGCCGGCCTGCCCGACGCCACGGACCGCCGCGACGTCATCGCCTTCCTGAAGGTCGAGACGGGGTTCAAACCCCAGGCCGAGTGAGCCGAGACAGCCAGACAAGCAAAAGGGCGGCGGACCATGGAGATCCGCCGCCCTTCGCATATGCAAGGACCAGAGCGGTCTATTCCGCCGGGCTCATGTCCGGCTGGACGCCCTGGCGCTTCTCTTGCGCTTCCCACTCCTCGATCTTGCGGGCGGTGTATTCCGGCGACTTGGTGAAGCGCGCCAGCACGCCGTAGATCACCGGCACCACGAACAGGGTCAGCACCGTGGCGAACATGGCGCCGGTGAAGATCACCACGCCGATGGTCTGACGACTGCCCGCCCCCGCGCCTTGCCACAGCACCAGCGGGAGGGCGCCGAAGGCGGTGGCGATCGAGGTCATGATGATCGGGCGCAGACGCAAGCTGGAGGACTCGATGATGGCCTCGCGGATGCTCCGGCCCTGGTCGCGCAGTTGGTTGGCGAACTCCACGATCAGGATGCCGTTCTTGGCCG
The DNA here is from genome assembly GCF_000635915.2 of Brevundimonas naejangsanensis. Lineage (NCBI taxonomy): Bacteria > Pseudomonadati > Pseudomonadota > Alphaproteobacteria > Caulobacterales > Caulobacteraceae > Brevundimonas > Brevundimonas naejangsanensis. The sequence continues at coordinate 544,841 of NZ_CP015614.1, read as the reverse complement.
CGACGCCGATCAGGATGATCAGGCCGATCTGGCTGTAGATGTTCAGGCTGGAGCCCGCCATCAGCAGGCCGAACAGCCCGCCCGCCGCCGCCAGCGGCACCGTCAGCATGATGACCGCCGGGGTGATCCAGCTCTCGAACTGGGCCGCCAGGACCAGGAAGACCAGCAGCAGAGCCAGGGCGAAGGCCCAGCCCACGGCGCTGCCCGCCTCCTGCTGGTCGCGGGCGGCGCCGCCCCAGCGGATATTGGTCACGCCCTGCGGCTGTTTGGCGGCCTCGGCCATCAGGAACTGGACGGCGTCGTCGATGGTGGTGCCGGGGTTCAGGTCGGCCTGCAGGGTGATGGCGCGCTGGCGATCGAGACGGCGACGATCCGGCGTGTCGCCCGAGGTCTTGGTGGTGACCACCGCCGACAGCGGCACCAGCTGCGCCGTGCCGGTCGAGACATAGAGCGCCTCAAGGTCCGAAACCTCGCGGCGGCTGTCGCGGTCGGTCTGCAGGATGACGTCATATTCCTGGCCGCCCTTGATGTAGGTGGTGGCGCGGCGCGAACCGAACATGGTCTCCAGCGTGCGGCCGATCTGCTGTGACGAGACGCCGAGCGCCGCCGCCTTCTGCGGATCGACATCGACCAGCAGGCGCGGCGCGTTCGGCTCATAGTTCAGGCGCGGACGCGAGAAGCCGGGGTTGTCCTGCGCCGCCGCCAGAATGGGCTGCAGCCAGTTATAGATGGCGGAATACTCCGACCCCGTGACGATCATGTCGATCGAGTTGGAGTTGCCCCCGCCGCGCTGGAAGGCGCCGGGCGTCGAGGCGTTGACCTGTGCGCCGGTCTGATTGCGCAGCTTGCCGTTCAGCTCCTGTGCGATCTCGTCCGCCGAGCGGTCGCGCTCGGACCAGTCAGCCAGGTTCAGCACGGCGCTGCCCGAACTGAAGCCAGAGCCGCCGAACCCTGGCGAGGAAATCATGTAGTTGGCCGCCTCGCCGTTCTCGCGATACTCGGCCAGCAGGGGCTCGAGCCCCAGCATGATCTCGCGCGTATAGTCAAAGCCCGTGCCTTCCGGCCCTGCAATCCGCACGGTGACGCGGCCGCGGTCCTCGTTCGGCACCAGTTCGTTGGGCAGATGCAGGAAGATGCCGGTCGCGCCCGCCGCCACCAGGACGATCAAAGCGGCCACCCCGCCGACAGCGACCCGGCGGCCCAGTAAGGCGTCCAGCGAAGCGGCGTAGGACCGCTTCAGCGCTTCCATGCCTGCATCCACGCGTCGCGCGACCCAGCCGCCGGTCTGCGCCGGCTTCAGGATTTTTGACGCCAGCATCGGCGACAGACTCAGCGCCAGGAAGGCCGAGAAGGCCACGGCCGCCGCAATCGCCGCCGCCAGCTCGACGAACAGCCGTCCGACGTAGCCCGGGAGGAACAGAAGAGGCGCGAACACGGACAGCAGGACGACGGTCGTCGCCACCACGGCGAAGAAGACCTGGCGCGCCCCGCGCTCAGCCGCGACCAGCGGCGGCTCGCCGCCGTCAAGGCGGCGCTGAATGTTCTCGACCACGACGATGGCGTCGTCGACGACCAGGCCGATCGCCAGCACCAGAGCCAACAGGGTCAGCAGGTTCAGCGAGAAGCCCAGCGGCGCCAGGACGATGAAGGTCGCCAGCAGGCAGATGGGCGCTACGACCGACGGAATGATCGCGGCGCGCAGGCTGCCCAGGAAGATGAAGTTGACCAGAGCCACCAGGGCCATGGAGATGCCGATCGTCACCCACACCTCGTCGATGGCGTGGGAGGTGAAGACCGAGTTGTCCGAACCGATCTCCAGCGTCGTGCCCGGCGGCAGGCTGGGGCCCACCTCCTCCATCAGCTTACGCACGCCTTCAGAAATCTGCAGGTCGTTGGACTGGGCCTGACGGGTGATGGCCAGGCCGATCTGGTCGATGCCGTTGCCGCGGAACAGGCGGCGCGCTTCGGCGGGCGCTTCCTCGATACGGGCGATGTCGCCCAGCCGGGTGACATAGGCGGCGTTGCCGATCAGGGCGCCGGTGACGCCATTGGTCATGGCCGCCGACGCCGCGCCCAGCGTACCGGACGCCTGCGCGCCGGTGGCGGTCGAGGCAGAGCCGCGCGTGCCGATCGGCAGTTGAGCGAAATCCGCCGGGTCGGCGTAGTTGCGCGCCACGCGGACGGTATAGTCCTTCTGCGCCGACTCCAGCGAGCCGGCGGGCAGTTCGACGTTCTGGTTGTTGAGGGCGGTCTCGACGTCGGTGACGGTCAGGCCGCGCGCGGCCATCGCCCCGGCGTCCAGCCAGATGCGCATGGCGTAGCGCTGCTCGCCGAAGATATTGACCTGGGCCACGCCCGGCACGGTGGCGAAGCGGTCAACCAGATAGCGGCGGGCGTAATCGGTCAGCTCCAGACGATCCATCGTCGTGGAGCGCAGGAACATGATCAGGATGGGCTGGCTGTCGGAGTCGGCCTTGGCCACCTCGGGCGGATCCGCCTGGTCCGGCAGACGGCCCAGCACGCGCGAGATGCGGTCGCGCACGTCGTTGGCCGCATCGTCGATGTTGCGATCCAGCGAAAACTCGATGTTGACGTTGGACCGGCCGTCGCGACTGGTCGAGTTGATACGCTGGACGCCTTGGATCCCGGCGATCTGCTGCTCGATCGGCTCGGTGATCCGACTTTCGATCACCTCGGCGGAGGCCCCGGCGTAGCCGGTGCTGACCGAAACGATCGGCGGGTCCACGTCCGGCAGTTCGCGCACCGGCAGGAAGAAGAAGGCCGCCAGGCCGATGACGCACAGGACGATCGCCGCCACCGCCGCAAAGACGGGGCGCCGAACCGAAACATCGGACAGCATCATGGGCGGGCCGCCTGCGTCGCGCGGGCGCCGCCCTTGCTCGGAGCACGCCCTTGAGCGGCTTCACCCTCGACGGTGACAGGAGCGCCGGGCTGAATGCGGTTCAGGCCCGAGGCGACGATGTGGTCGTTGTTGGCCAGCCCCGAAACAATCTCGACATAGCCGCCCTCGACGGCGCCCGTCTGGACCTCGACCCGCTGGGCGGTAGAGCCCTTTTCGCCGCGCGCGATGCGATAGACGAAGGCGCCCTGCCCCTCATACTGAACGGCGGCCTCAGGCACGGCCAGGCTCTGGCGGCGGCCCTGCTGAACGGCGACGCGCATCATCATGCCGGGGCGGATGCGATTGCCAGGATTGGTGAATTCAGCGCGGGCGATGATCGCGCGGGTCTGTTCGTTGACGCGCGTGTCCAACAAGGCGATGCGCCCGTTGAACTCTTCGCCAGGGAAGGCGTCCGTCGTCGCCGTCAGCGGCGCACCCACCGGCAGCACGCCCAGATAGCGCTCCGGCAGCGGGAAATCGACGCGCACGCCGCTGATGTCGTCCAGAGTGGTGATGACCGAACCCGGCGAGATCAGGGTCCCCGGCGTCACCGAGGTCAGCCCCAGCACGCCGGCGAAAGGCGCGCGCAGGATCCGGTCGCCGCGACGGGCTTCCGCCGCCGCCACGGCGGCCTGCGCCGTCTTCAGAGCCGTTTCCGCCGTCTCGGCCATGACGCGCGGCGCTACGCCGCGCTCGGCAAGAATGCGGTAGCGGTCGTACTCGCGCTGGGCGTTCTCCAGCTGGGCCCGGGTGCGGATCAGGTCTGCGTCTTCCTCACGCGCCTGCAACTCGACCAGGGGCGTGCCCGCCGCCACGGCCTGCCCATCAGAGAACATGACCTGGGTCACCAACTGGGTGGTGTTGGAGGTGATGTTGACCGAGCGACGCCCCCGCGCCACGCCCAGAACGCGAATCTGGTCCGCAAACTCACGACGTTGGGCCACGACCTCGGCGACCACCTGGCCGCGCCCGGCGCCCGGCCCGCGCGGACCCTTGCGATCGCCTGCGCCGCCGTCGCTGAAGGCGATCTTCAAGACCGCCGCGACGATCATCAGCCCCAACAGACAGGCCGCGCCGATAATGAAAAAATGGCGTTTGAACACGCGACGCAGTCTCCCCGACAACAAGCGCTATCGCTTAACGGGTCATCGCCGTTACGCAAATAACGTATCTGTAACGAGGGTCCTCTCTGATTCCGTCGCGTAAATTTGCTTCAAAAGCGTCGCCAAATTCCGATAACGGGTCCCTGCCCCGCAGGAGTTTCGCGCCCTGCGACCGCCGTTCGCCAGCCGGCCTGCAGGCCCCAGTCGCCGAGTCGTCGCACGACTGATGTTTCCAGCGAAAGCCAGCGCGGCCCGTCTTTATCCGCCGCTCCGGCATAGGCCTGGCCCAGCAGCAGCCAGTCCGGCGCGAGATACAGGCCCGCCGTCAGGTCCAGCCGCGTCTCGTCATTCAGCCCCGCGCGCAATAGCCTCGCCGCCTGCGCCTCGATGAAGCCGCCCTGCCCGTCGGCGCCCAGGCTGCGCCCCGCCATCACCCGCGCCTCCCAGTCGTGATCGCCGGCGCCGGGCGGCGCATAGCCGGCGTTGCGCCCCTCGCCGCCCTGAGCGTAGCCGACATAGACGGCGGCGGCGTTGCGCGTATCGCGATAGGCCTGCCAGCGCACGCCGATCTCAATCGGGCCGCGTCCCTGATAGTCGACGAAGGCGTCGCGCCCCTGTTGCCACTCGCCCTTCATCTGCAGGGTGAAGCGGTCGTCCAGCCCATACTCGGCAAAGATGGAGAGCGAGCGGTCCAGCCGGTCGTGCGACAGGTCAACCCGTTCGCCATCGGAGGTGAAGGCCTGGTCCGCGCGGATGGTCTCATATTTGACGATCGCCTGCCCTTCGCCCTTGGGCAGGTTCCAGGCGCCCGCATGGGCCGGGCAGCCGACAGCGATGCACGCCAGACCGGCCAGAAGGCCGATCGGGCTGCGCCTTGATCCGCCCCCCAGCGGCCTCACGCGTCGTAGCCGGGCGATTTTCGCTGGAGCTGACGCAGAGCGCCGGGCCAGGCCAGGGACGAGACGAAGCCGATGCCGCGTCCCTGTTCCTTGGTCTCGGCCTGAGCCGCGTCCGGGGCGATCAGGACATTGTCGCGCCCGGCCGACAGGGCGGCGACCTGCTGGGCGCAGGCGCGTTCCAGGAAGAAGATGCCGACCCAGGCCTGCGCCGCCGTGTTGCCGACCGCCATCGTGCCGTGATTGCGCAGCAGCATCAGCGACCGGTCGCCCAGGTCCGCGACCAGACGCTCGCGCTCGTCATGGTTCAGCGCCAGACCTTCATAGCCGTGGTAGGCGACCTGATGCTGCAACAGGCAGGCGTTCTGGCTGATGGGCAGCAGGCCGTCCTTCTGGGCCGCCACCCCGACGCCGTTCACCGTGTGCAGGTGGATGACGAAATGCGCGTCCTCGCGCGCCGCATGGACGGCCGAGTGGATGGTGAAACCCGCCGGATTGATGAAGCTGTCGGTCTCTTGGACAATGTTGCCGTCCAGATCGACCTTTACCAACGACGACGCTGTAATCTCGTCGAAATACCAGCCGTAGGGGTTGATCAGAAAATGCGTCTCGGGCCCCGGGACGCGGGCCGAGATGTGGGTGAAGATCATGTCGTCCCACCCGTGCAACGCCACCAGCCGATAAAGGGCCGCCAGTTCGACGCGCGTGCGCCATTCGTCTTCCGAAACCCGCCCCTGCAACGAGGGCGCCCCGCTTATCCCATCCGCCATGACCACTCCCCTGATCAGCGTTCAGGTGAACGTCCCCCCGGCAGGCGTCGGCGTCAAGACGCAAGGCCGCGCTTTCCCAAGACTTCGTTAACCCTGTTTTCACAGCCCCGCCTCAAGGTGCCTTCGCCTCAGGGGCAGGCAGTTCTTCCGCGAGGGCGACGTGGAACCCACCAATGTGACGCGCAACGGACCGCAGACGCACGGCGCCCTGCCTCTGAACAGTCTTGAACAACTGGTCGACCTGGCGAAGGGACAGCCGCCGGAGCGTCAGCACGGCCTGCTGATCGGCGTGGCGGATCTGTATCGCTCGACAGGAGGGCGCGATCGCGCGCCCCAGGCGCTCGGCGACGCCTTCATCGCTCTTGTCCGCGTGGTTGAGGCGGATATTCGCCAGGCCCTGTCGGAACGACTGGCGGATGCGGATTGGGTTCCCGTCGCCCTGGTGCGGATGCTGGCCGCCGACGCCATAGAAATCGCCCGCCCGGTCATCGCGGCCAGCCCCCTGCTGCAGGACGACGACCTTTTGACCCTGCTGGCCGAGGCGTCGCTGGATCACCGCATCCAGGTCGCGTTGAGACCCGGCCTCGGCGCCGCCGTCGCCCGCGCCATCATCAGCGCCGACGATCCGACCGTGCTGACGGCCCTGGCCTCGAACCGCACGGCGGCCCTGGGCGCCGAAGGCATGAGCCGACTGGTCAGCCGGTCGCGGGAACTGGCCGCCCTGCGCGCGCCCCTCGCCCGCCACCCGCAGATGACGCCTGAACTGGGCGCGCGCCTGTATCAGTGGGTGGGCGAGGCCCTGCGCCAGGCCATCATGGACCGCTTCACCCTCGATCCAGCGCGGCTGGCCGAGGCGGCGCACGCCGCCGCACAGGAAACCGCGCCCGCCGATGTCGCCGCCGCCCGCCTGACGGCCAAGCTTCAGGCCTCGGACCAGCTTCGGCCCGCCACCCTGATCCGGGCCCTGCGCGAAGACCGACTGGAGGTCTTCATCCACGCCCTGAGCCGCCTGGCCCGGCTGGATCTGGATCAGGTGCGTCGCGCCTTGCGGGCCGACACCGCCCGCCCGCTGTTTCTGGCCTGCACCGCTGCGGGCCTCGATCGCGCGGCCTTCCCTGCAGTCCTGAACGAGGTGCGGCGGATGAACAACGGCTTCCCGCACGATCCGGACGGCGGCGACTGGCGCCTGGCGCATCGTTCGGCGGCGCAGGCGGCCTATGAATTCCAGTTGCTGATGGCGCCTGAAGACAGTCATCCCGTTTGACAGGCGGCCCCGGCTCCGCTTGCCTAGGCTGGTGAGCCAGCCCTTCCGCCCCACCGCCGTCACCTTCCTCGCCAGCGACCGGCCCGAGGCCGAAGAAGCGCGCCTGCGGCTGACCGAACGATATGGCTCCGTTCCCGTCGCCGAGGCTGAGGTGATCGTGGCCCTGGGCGGCGACGGCTTCATGCTGGAAACCCTGCACAACAACCTGCAATTGCAGACGCCGGTTTACGGTATGAACCGCGGCTCGGTCGGCTTCCTGATGAACGACTATGAGGAAGACGACCTGCTGGATCGCCTTATCCAGGCGGATCGCACCGTCCTGCATCCGCTGCAGATGGACGCCTGGACCGAGAGCGGTCAGGTCCACAGCGGCCTGGCGATCAATGAGGTCTCCCTGCTGCGCCAGACCCGCCAGAGCGCCAAGCTGCGCATCAGCATCAACGACAAGGTGCGGTTGGAAGAACTGACCTGCGACGGCTGTCTGGTGGCGACGCCGGCGGGATCGACCGCCTATAATCTATCGGCGCACGGGCCGATCATTCCCCTCGATGCGCCCAGCCTGGCTCTGACCCCGATCAGCGCCTTCAGGCCCCGACGCTGGCGCGGGGCGCTGCTGTCGCACACGGCCCGCGTCCGCTTCGAGGTGCTGGAGGCCGACAAGCGCCCCGTCAGCGCCACCGCCGACAACTTCGAAGTGCGGCGCGTCACGCGCGTCGAGGTGCGCGAACGTCGCGACATCGCCCTGACCATGCTGTTTGACGCCGGCCGGTCCTATGAGGAGCGCGTGATGGCCGAGCAGTTCGCCTCCTGAACGTCACGATTTTTTAGAACTCTCGCGGCAGATTGGATTTTATAGTTCAGGAGTCCGCCCGTGAGCAATTCGTCCAACGTCTTTCGCCCGCCCAACGCCCTGCGCGCCAAGGTGGGCGGCGGCTTCGGGGGTATTGACGCCAACGCCATCGCCAAGGCCGAAGAGGCGCTGAAGGCGATGTCGTCCCAGTTCGGCCAGTGGCTGCAGGACGAGCTCGCGAAGCTGGATCAGGCCCAGGCCGACATCCGCGCCAAGGGCTATACGGCCGAAACGGCCGAGGCGCTGTATTTCCGCGCTCATGACCTCAAGGGACTGGGCGCGACCTACCAATATCCGTTGGTGACGCGCATCGCCGGCTCCCTGTGCCGGATACTGGACCACGCGGACAAGCGGCTGCAGGCGCCCCTGCCCCTCGTTGACGCCCATATCGACGCCATCAAGGCCGTGGTGCGCGATGAGATTCAAACCGACGAACACCCGGTGGGACGCGATCTGGCCGAGACGCTGGAAGCGCGGGTGGCCGAGCATCTCGGCTGAGATCTTAGTCTCGTAGATAACGAAGGGGCGTTCGGTCGGACGCCCCTTTTTCTATGCCGCGCCGGCCGCTGCCTGCATCTCGGGCGCCGGGCGATCCAGACGCTCCATCAGATAGGCCAGGTCTTCGCGCGCGGCGTCGGGGCGCTGGCTGAGGAAGCGTTCCAGCATACGCTGACGGAAGCGCTCGCCAGAGGTGTCGCCGCCCTCGGCCTGAAGCGCGCGCCAGGTGTCCACGCCCGCGCGGAACGCCTGGAACAGTCGCGGCGGCATCCCCGCCCGGTCATAAAGGGCCTTGAACCCCAGCGGCCCCGCATCGTGCACCATTAGCCAGGCGCGGTGATGCGGCGTGCCGGCCAGTTCGGCCAGGGCGTGCTCGAGCAAACTCATCTGGCCGCGCGCCAGCGCCCTCAGCAGCAACGACGGCGTCAGCGCCTTGCGTCCATACAGGCGTGCGACGAAGGCGGGCAGGTCGGTCGCCGTCCGCGCCTGATCGATCAGGTCCACGGTCGCCCGCTCCCGCGCGAAATCGGCGAACCGAATGGCGGTTTCAGGCGCCAGGGCGTGGCGGGTGATCAGATGCTCGCGCGCGGCGTCGGCGGCGAGTTCCACCAAACGCTGGGTCACCGACAGCGGCAGAACCTGGCGATAGGCCAGAGCCGATACGATCTCCGGCGCATGACCGAAGCGATCGACCACTACGCCCAGCGCTTCCTCGGACAGGTCGGCGTTGTCGTTGGCCGCCAGGGCCAGCACCGCCTCCTGCCGCCCCTCGGCGGCCAGGACGGTCGCCACATCGCGCGGCACCTTTGGACGGGAGGCCACGGCGGCCTGACGCAGCGCGCACCCGGCGCGGACGATCTCGATCAGATCATCGTCGGAAAAGACAGGCGAGCAGTTGATGACCGGCAGGGCCACGCTGTCCACATCGGCCGCCAGGCGGCGCGCCACGTCGCGCGGCATCAGGCTGGAGGCCTTCAGCGTCACCGCCAGGGCGCGGCGCACCAGTTCAGCCGCATCGACGGCCAGCACTGTGAGAATCTTCTGCGCCGCGGCCCGTTCGGCCTCGTCCAGCGTCATGCGATCGATGCTGCGCAACAGCTTGTGCGCCGCCGCCGCCCGTTCGTCCTCGACGTCGGACTTGATCAGGCGCCGGATGTCGCTTTCCGTCAGGCGGGCCCGGTAGGCGGTCATGGATGAGGCTCAGGGCGGCGAAGAATCAATCGTCACCCATAGCGTTACATAGTTAAAGCCTCGTTAGGAATAACGGCCGAACAAAGGTCTTCAGACCGACCTGTCCGGCGGCGGTCCATAGGCGCCGCCGAAGCCGCCACCCGTCCCCTGCCCGTCCTGACCCAGCAGCAGGGCCAGCAGGCCTTGATCCTGCTTCAGACGATCCAGGCGCGCGGCCAGCGCGCGCTCCTTGTCGCCCAGTTCGGGTCCAGCCTTGACGGCGCCGACGCCTGCGGCAGGCGCGACCTCGCCCGCCGTGCGCTGCAGATTGGCGTGCACCTCGGCCACCGATACGGCCCGACCGTTGCGGTAGAAAATCGAGCGGTTGGCCGAGGCGGCTTCCGGGAACAGGGCCGCGGCGCTGGACTGGGGCCGCGTCTGCATGGCCTCCATCAGCTTGGCCGCGCCCGCCGGGCCGAGGAAATGCGCGGCGTAAAGCTCGCCCCCGTTCGGCTCGCGTCCCGTGCGGCCGCGCAGATAGGCGGCGTTGGAGGCGGTCAATTCGCCGGCCATGGTCGAGGCGGCGTGGGGGTCGAAGCGCAGGTCCAGCACGACATTGCGGGCCGAGCCCCGCACCTGCCAACGCCCGTCGCCGCCCTGATAGATCAGGTCCGCATACTGGCCGTAGCCATGCTTGGCGCCGTGCCGCTTCACCGTGCCCAGCCAGGTCTGCTCGATGAACTGAAACAGGCCAGAGGCCGAAGACGTCGGCGCCCGCGCATTGGGGTTCATCGCGCTTTCGCGACGCGCGGTCTTCATCAGAAAGTCGAAGTCCACGCCGGTCGAGGTCGAGGCGCGCCGAATGGCCGCCTCCACGCCGCCGGATGATGGAATCGCTTTCACGCTCATGTGTGAACGGTCGCTAACCTAGGTAAACCAAACCTTAACGCAGCAGCGTCGCCATTAACAATTCGAAGCGCCACAATAAGGCCGCAAGCCAAGCGCGAACTTCGTTCCGTGGGGCGCTGGGGAGGGCCCGCGACAGGAGGCGCGTAAGTCATGATGATGCGTATCGCGGGCGGCCACGGCGTGGTCAGCCCCCTCGACTTCCAACAACGCAGCAAGCCGCTGTCCCCCTTGATGTGGGCGATGATCGGCGCGTCGGCCCTGGTCCACGTGGGCGCCGGCGTCTGGCTGTATCAGCAACGGTTTGAAATGGCCGAAGCCCCGCCCGCGCCGGCAGAGCCGCCGCCCACCATCATCGATCTGATCCGTCCGCCTTTGCCGCCCAAACCGGAAACACCGCCCCAGGCCTCGCCCGCGCCGACGCCGCCGATCCACCGGCCGACGCAGGTCACGCCCAGCGATGTCGCGCCCCTGGAGGTCCCGGTCGCCCCGGTCGTCAGCCCTGAAGCCGGGCCGGCCATCAACATCACCGCGCCTGCGGCCGAACCTTCGACCGGCACGGCGGCCACGCCCGAACCGCCCAAGCCCGCGCCGGTCATCACCCAGCCTGACTGGGTGCGAAAGCCGACGGCGGAGCAGTTGATGCGCGCCTATCCGTCCGCCGCCGAGGCGCGCGGCATCGGCGGGGTGGCGGAACTGTCCTGTCTGGTGCGCGTGGACGGCAGCCTGACCGGCTGTTCGGTCACGTCAGAGACGCCCGGCGATCAGGGGTTCGGCCGGGCGGCGCTCAGCCTGAGCCGCTACTTCCGCCTCAGCCCGCGCACGGTGGACGGACAGGCTGTGGACGGCGCCCGCGTCACCATGGCCATCCGCTTCGACCCGCCCAAAGACTAAAGAAACCGCGAGGGATGGAGGGTCGGCTCGCCGACGGGCCGACCCTCTGTCGCATCGGCGATGACGGCGCCGACCAGCGGCCCCAGCAGCCAACCGTTGCGTCGCGGCCCCAGCGCGACATACAGGCCGGGCGCGACCTGCCCCGCCATCGGCAGGCCGTCCGGCGTCGTCCCCCGCACCCCTGCGCGCCAGTGGATCGTCAGCGGGCGCGGCGTCTGCCCCAGCACCTGCCATGCCGCAGCCAGCATGGCTTCGCAGCGCGCGGCGTCGGGGGTCAGGGACCGCTCGCCCGGCTCCATCGTCGCCCCGATCACGCTGCCCTCGCCCATAGGCGCGACATAGGCGCCCGGCCCGCGCACCACGTGGTCGACCAGAGCCTCCGAAACCAGGCCGATCTGGCCGCGAACAGGCGTGACGAGCGCCACGAGCGCCTGCGCCTCGGACGGCAGGCCCGCCAGCGCCGGTTCGGCCCCGGTCGCCAACACCAGATGATCGGCGCGGAAGGCGCCCGCCGGGGTTTCGACGCGCCAGCCTTTGTCGTCTCGCGCCACGCGCTGCGCCGGCGCCTCGATCAGGGTCAGCCCCTGCGCCAGGGCGGCCAGGGCCTGAGGGGGATCGACCTTGGCGTCCTCATGCGTGGTCAGGCGCGCATAGGCTTCGTCGTAGTCATGCTGAAAACCCAGCGCCGCCATCCGCGCCGCCAGTTCGGCGACGTTCCCGCCGCGCCATTCAGCCACATCGCCATACAGCCGCACGCCGGTCGCCTTGGCGAAGGTTGGCCAAAGGTCGCGCGCTCGCCGCAGCACCTGCGCCGTTTCCGGCGACAGATCGTCGATGGCGCATTCCATCGCGGGCGCGATCATGCCCGCCGCCACCGCCGAGGCGTTGACGCCGCCGGGGTCGACCACCGCCACGCGGCGTCCGCGTCGCCTTAGCTCCGCCGCCACGCACAGGCCCAGAGCGCCCGCGCCAATGACCACGGCGTCGAAGGAAGGTTCGGGAGAATTAGAAAGGGGCACGGGATGTCCTTCGACCTCCCGCGCCCCGATTTCAACCGTCGATGGCGGTCTTTTATTCAGCAGCCAGCTTGGCCGCGCGCGCCTCTTCCAGACGCTTGGTCAGGGCGGCGTGCTGGTCCCACAGGGCCTTGGGCAGGCGATCGCGGAACCTCTCGTAGAAGGCGGGGATCAGGGCGGCTTCCTCGGTCCAGACGTCGGCGTCGACGTCCAGCAGGATCTTCAGATCGGCGTCTGACAGCGTCAGGCCCGACAGGTCCAGGGCATCCTTGGACGGCACGCGGCCGACCGGGGTGTCCACGGCCTCGGCCTTGCCTTCCAGGCGCTCGACGATCCACTTCAGCACGCGGGCGTTATCGCCGAAGCCCGGCCACACGAACTTGCCTTCGTCGTTCTTGCGGAACCAGTTGACGAAGAACAGGCGCGGCAGCTTCGCGGCGTCGGTCTTCTGACCCATCTTCAGCCAGTGACCGAAGTAGTCGCCCATGTTGTAGCCGCAGAAGGGCAGCATGGCGAAGGGGTCGCGGCGCAGTTCGCCGACCTTGTTCTCAGCCGCGGCGGTGCCTTCCGAGGCCACGGTCGACCCCAGGAAGACGCCGTGCTCCCAGTCGAAGGCTTCCGTCACCAGCGGCACGGCCGAGGCGCGGCGGCCGCCGAACAGAATGGCGTCGATCGGCACGCCCGCCGGGTCTTCCCACTCAGGCGCGATGGACGGGCACTGACCGGCCCAGACGGCGAAACGCGCGTTCGGGTGGGCGGCGGGCTCGCCCGAGGCAGGATCGTGCGGCTGGCCCTTCCAGTTCGTCAGGCCTTCGGGCGTTTCCTTGGTCAGGCCTTCCCACCAGACGTCGCCGTCGGCGGTCAGGGCGACGTTGGTGAAGACGGTGTCCTTGGCCAGCGTCTCCAGCGCGTTCTTGTTGGTGTTGCGGCTGGTGCCCGGCGCCACGCCGAAGAAGCCCGCTTCCGGGTTCACGGCGTACAGGCGGCCATCGTCGCCGAAGCGCATCCAGGCGATGTCGTCGCCGACCGTCTCGGCCTTCCAGCCGTCCAGCGCCGGCTGCAGCATGGCCAGGTTGGTCTTGCCGCAGGCGCTCGGGAAGGCGGCCGCCACATACTTCGACACGCCCTCGGGGCTGGTCAGCTTGAGGATCAGCATGTGCTCGGCCAGCCACCCCTCGTCGCGGGCCATGATCGAGGCGATGCGCAGGGCGTAGCACTTCTTGCCCAGCAGGGCGTTGCCGCCGTAGCCCGAGCCGTAGGACCAGATTTCGCGCGTCTCGGGGAAGTGGACGATCCACTTGTCGTCGTTGCAGGGCCACGGCACGTCGGCCTGGCCCTCGGCCAGCGGCGCGCCCAAGGTGTGCACGGCCGGGACGAAGACGCCGTCGGCGCCCAGCATGTCCAGCGCGCCCTTGCCCATGCGGGTCATGATGCCCATCGACACGGCGACATAGCCGCTGTCCGTGATCTCGACGCCCAGGGCGGAGATCTTGGAGCCCAGCGGCCCCATGCAGAACGGAACGACATACATCGTCCGGCCCTTCATGCAGCCGTCGAACAGGCCGTCCAGACGGGCGCGCATCTCGACCGGATCGGACCAGTTGTTGGTCGGGCCGGCGTCAGCCTCGTCCTGCGAGCAGATGAAGGTGCGGCTCTCGACGCGGGCCACGTCCTTGGGATCCGAGGCGGCGTAGTAGCAGCCGGGGCGCTTGGCCTGATCCAGTTCCTTCAGCGTGCCCTTGCCGATCAGGTCGGCCACGATGGCCGACTTCTCGGCGTCCGAGCCGTCGCACCAGTGAACACGGTCCGGCTTGGTCAGGGCGGCGATCTGCTCCACCCAGGCGACAAGGCCCTTGTGTTCGGTGGGCGCCGGATGGAGTCCGGGAATCGATTGCGTCACGTCTTGCTCTCCTGAAGCTGCGCGCGCCGATCTGTCGTCGCCGTCACGCAATAAGCTGATCACGCTGTGTTACGCGGGCAATGAACCCGACGGGACGTAAGGTCAACCGCTGCACGTTTCATTCCCCCGTTATCCGGGCCAGGCCGCCCACGCGCACAATTAAATCGTCAGAGCGCGCCCCAAGGGCTATCTCCTTCGGCGTGAAGACGATGGATTCTGCAATATCGACATCGGCGGGCGCGCCTGACGCGCTGATTTCGCCGGCAGCCGAACGCAACAGCGCGGCGATACTTCAGGTTCTGCGCGCCCATCTGCCCGCCCAGGGCCGGGTGCTGGAGATCGCCGCCGGATCGGGTCAGCACGCCGCCGCCTTCGCCGCCGCCCTGCCTGGCCTGGACTGGATCCCCAGCGACCCCAGCCCTCAGGCCCGCGCCAGCATCGAGGCGTGGCGGACGCATACAGGAGTCGCAAACCTGCACCCTGCACAAGCCGTCGACATGCTGGACGAGGCCAGCTGGCCGTCGCAGCGGCTGAACGCCATCGTCTGCATCAACATGATCCACATCAGCCCGTGGACGGCGGCCGAAGGCCTGATGCAACTGGCCGAGCGGTCGCTGACGCGTCCCGGCGGTTTGCTGTATCTCTATGGCCCCTATCGCGAGACTGAGGTTCCGCTGGCGCCGTCCAACGCGGCCTTCGACGAGAGCCTGAAGGCGCGCGATCCGGCCTGGGGCCTACGCGACCGGGGCGAGGTCGAAACGCTCGCCCGGTCGCATGGCCTAGCCCTGACGCTGCGGCGAGCCATGCCCGCCAACAACCTGAGCCTGATCTTCCGCCGGATTTAGATGGCGGCGACGACGGCCGTCAGTTCGGCGCGGTCGTTCAGCAGGGCGACCTTGCCGTCGCGGAAGGCCGCGCCCGGCGCATCGGCGGCTTGGCCAAAGATTTCGGCCGTCAACGCCACGCCGTCGGCGAAAGCCAGAACCGGCAGTCCCTGCGCCTTGGCCAGGCTCACCAGCGCCTTGACCTGAACCAGGCTGGCTTCGTCCGAGTCGCCGCCCGGAACCACCACGCCCTGAACACGGCCGCCGGTGATGTCGTCGGCCGTCGCCGTGGCCAGAACCGTCAACCCGCCGGAATTCAAGCTGCCCTCGCCCGACGAGATCGGAGCCAGCGACACGCCTTCAAAGCGCAGAGCGGTCTCCATGTCCCCCAATTCGCCGAAATCCATGCCCTTGCGCATGATCAGGCCGAAGCGCAGGCGGGTCGGTGCGGGGCGGTTGCCGTATTGGCGGGAACGAGGGCCAGTCGCGGTCTTGCGTTGAGCGTACAAAACGTCTCCTTCAAAGGTTATCGATCAATATTCGCGGACAGTTCCTAAAAACCGTCGCGCCCTGCGTGTCGAAATTCGGTCAGACACGGCAAACGTCGCGATCCGAATCGATCGGCAGCGAACGTGTCAAAATCATCAGGGTGACTGCTGATATAGGCTTATGATGCTCAAGGTCAACTTGGCGACGAAAACGTGACCTGAAACACAAAGGCGGACAATCTGGGCTCTGGCGAGCGGCGGCCAGCCTTGCCTGAGCCCACAACCCCGCCCTACACAGCCGATCGCATCGCAGAGAGTCAGTCAGCTCATGGCCTTCGTCCGCACCTATGACGGCGCAGAACCCGTCCGCATCAACAAATGGCTGGGCCAGACCGGCGTCTGCTCGCGCCGCGAGGCCGAGGGGCTGATCGCGGATGGCCTGGTCAGCATCGACGGCGAGGTGGTGCGCGACGCGGGCCGCAAGATCGAACCGGGCCAGACGTTGACCCTGAACGACAAGGGCGAGGCGGCGCTGGCGGCGGGCGTCGCCATCCTGCTGCACAAGCCGGTCGGATACGTCTCGGGCCAGCCGGAACCCGGCAAGATCCCCGCCGCGCGCCTGTTGACCGCCGCCAACAAGGTCGGTGAAGGCGAAGTCCCGGCGCGCGACGCCTCCCTGCCCCCGGTCGGCCGGCTGGACGAAGATTCGCGCGGCCTGCTGCTGCTGTCGTCGGACGGGGTGGTGGCCAAGGCGGTGATCGGCCCTCAGTCGGACCTGGACAAGGAATATCTGGTCCGCGTCGCCGGTGCCGTGACCGAAGCAAAGCTGTCCCAACTGCGCCACGGGCTGGAGCTGGACGGCCGCCAGCTGAAGCCCGCCCGCGTCACCCAGATGGAGCCCCAGCGCCTGCGCTTCCTGCTGCGCGAGGGCCGCAACCGCCAGATCCGCCGCATGTGCGAACTGGTCGGACTGGAGGTCGTCGACCTCTATCGCATCCGCATCGGCCCGGTGAAGCTGGGCGACCTGCCCGAAGGCCGCTGGCGGATGCTGACGGCCGACGAGCGGGCGGCGCTGATCAAGGGCTGATCGGCGCCGTCATGGCCGCCAGGCGGCTCAGCTCGGCGACATGAGAGGCGAAGGCCGCCTTGCCCGCCTCGGTGAGGCTGAGCCAGGTGCGCTGCCGCCCGCCCTGCGCCGCCTTGCGGACAGCAAGGTAACCGGCCTCCTCCAGCGTCTTCACGTGTTTCGACAGGACGGAGTCCGACACCTGAATGGCGTCGCGCACCACCGCGAACTCGGCTTCGGCGGCGGACAGGATGGCGCAGATCTGCAGCCTGCCCGGCGCATGGATCACAGGATCGAAAACCGGCGGCTTCACGACAGGCTCCGCACGTCGATGCGGTACAGGCGCATCCAGACCCTCATGCCGACGACGCCCAGAGCGGCGGCCGCCAAACCGTTGGCGAAGGGAACCCAGACGACGCCCTGCACCCGGCCGAACCAGATGCTGACGCCCATCAATCCCATCAGGATCGCCGCCAGGCCAAAGGCGGCCCAGCGGGCGCGACGCGGGGCGTATCCGTTCACCCAAACGCCTGTGCGATCCTGCCAAACCCGCATGATCGTCGCCAGAATGGCGATGGCGACAACCACGCAGGCCATCGCGATCGCGGTCGGGAAGCCCTGCCCCGCCACGAGAAGCCCGCACGCCAGGGCGTAGCCGGCGTCATACCACCACGGCCAATAGTTCATTTTTCCGAGCGCCTGTTCGCGCGTCTGGCGAATCTGCTCCAGAGCGGCCTTCGCGTCTTGCGTATCTGACATGGATGAATCCCTCACTTTCCAGAGCGGAAAATGACGATGACTTTCCACTTCGTCAAGTCATAACTTTCCAGGAGGGAAAGTTATCTGAGCGCCTCGAACCACCGCTGCAGCAATGCAGCTTCGGCGCGGTGAGCAGCGGTTCGGGCAGCCGCCTCTTCGTCCACGCCCCAGCGCTCCTCGGTGAAGGCTTCGTCCAGCCGCGACAGGTCCAGCGCCGTCTCGCCCGACAGCGCGCCGCGCTGCACCGCAAGCCCCAGCACCGCCGAGCCGAACAGAGGCACGGCCGTCGCCAGCCCGGTCAGGGCGAAGTCGTCCATCTCGAGGGCCAGGGCCTCGACCCGCGCCAGAGCCTGCGGCGCCTGCGGCCGATGAATGATGCCCTCGACCGGTTGCAGTTCGACCCCCAGTTCGCGCGCGGCCCAGTCGCGCCACGGCCCCCACTCCGCCTGCTGGCGCTCGATCAGCCCCGACGGCGTCTCGGCCAGGTAGCAGAGCACGTCCGACCCGGCGTAGCGGGCGATCTCTTCGGCCACGGGACCGCGCGTCTGGCTGACCCGGTCGATGGCGGTCGAGGCCAGACGGGTCGCGGGCATGGTGGCCGGCAACAGGTGCTCGCCCTGATCGTTCCACTCCTCGGCCACCAGTCCCGCGGCGGTCTCCGTCGGCAGGACGATGGCGTTTCCGGCGGGCGTCTTGGGCGCGCGGCCGTCCAGCAGGACGATCCAGCCGCCGTCGCGGGCTTCGACCCCGGCGGCCTTCCAGAAGCGCTTGATGCGCTCCTCGGATTCACGGAAGCCCTTCTGGGCGGCGACGTTGGGATCAAGCGGAGGAATGTGGGACATGATGAACTTCTAGGCGTACAGCTTGGTCGAGGCGAAACGATCGAGCGCCGCCTCCAGATCAGGAAAATCGGCGGCGATGTGCAGCGCGCCCGCAGCGGCCTGCTCCTCCACCGTGTGAAAGCCCCAGCCGACCCCCAGCGGATGCACCCCAGCCGCTACGGCCATTGTGATGTCGTGGCTGGTGTCCCCGATCATGACGGTCGAGGCGGCGTCGGCGCCGCAAGCGTGCATGGCGGCGCGCAGCATGGCCGGGTCCGGCTTGCCGGGTCCATCCTCGGCGCAGTGGCTGGACAGGAACAGATCGCTCCACTCAGGTCGCGCCAGGTTGCGAGCCACCCCGCGCCGGTTCTGCCCCGTCGCCAGCGACAACCGCCAACCGTCGCGCTTCAGCCGCCGCAGGGTGTCCATGACGCCGGGATAGAGCGGCTCCTCATGCCCCGCCTCGTACATGGCGCGGAAGCTGGCCTGGAAAGCCGCGACGAAGTCCGCCAGTTCGGCGTCCGTCAGCGCCGGCTCCAGCACATGCAGGGCGTGAGGCAGGCTCAGACCGACAATCTGGCGCACTCGGTCGTATTCCGGTTCCGGCAGGCCAAGCACCAGCGCCGCCTCGCAGGCCGCGCGATGGATCGAGGCGCGGCTGTCGACCAGGGTGCCGTCGATGTCGAAGACGGCGAGGGGAGCGTCGGAAGCGATCATGTCAGACAGGCACGATGTCAAAGGCGACGGACAGACGGGGCTGGTCGCCAGTGAAGGGCACGGTGCCGTGCCACAGGCAGGACGGGAACAGCGCCAGCTTGCCGGGCTCCGGCTTTTCATACCGCAGCGGCTCCAGGGGCTGCGGCGTCGGGAACGGCGGCTGACCCAAGGCCAGCCAGCCCTCGCGACCGCCCGCCTCGACCACCGGCGGCACGTCGATGTAGCAGGCGGAGGAATACCAGCCCTTGGGGTGGATGTGGTGTTCGTGGAAACCACCGGGCGCCAGCCGCACGGACCAGCAGCCGTTCAGCCTGTAATCGCCGCTGTTGCGACGCCGAACCGGGTCGCCGCCCTGTCCCAGCCGCGCCAGATGACGACGGATCGGCCCGTCGATGGCGGTGAAGAAGGCGCGGATGGCCGGATCATCGACCAGGGTCAGATCTACCGGGGTCTGCGTCCCATGACGCAGGCTCTGACCCAGCGGATGGTTCTGATAGGCGTGCTGCGCCAGCAGGGCCGCCTGCAGGTCCGCCAGATAGGCGCCCAGATCGTTCCAGCCCGGCGGGGTGTCGATGGTCTGTGCGCTGACAAGACCGTCCATATCATCGAGGCCCAGCGCATCGGCCTGTCCCTTCACCCGGCTGGCCGTGGCGTGCAGGGCCAGAACCTTCTGATGCACGACCGGCGCGCCCGAAAGCTGGTCCAGTATTTCGAAGGCGCCGTCGGCGTCGCCCGTGGCGACAAGGGCTTCGGCCAGGCTGATCCAGGAATCGATCGTCTGCGGCGCCAGCTCGGTCGCCCTGCGCGCATGTCCGATCGCGAGCGCCGGGTCAAAGGTCAGGGCCAGTTGTCCGGCCGCCAGTTCGACCGACGCGGAACGGGCGCCGCCCGCCTTGGCCCGCTGCGTCAGTTCGGCCCACGCCTCGCGCGGATCGCCGCCGCCATACATCAGCACCAAGGCCAGACAGGTCAGCAGATCGCCGTCGCCCGGCGCCGTCGCCAGCGCCTTCACCACCGGCGCTCTGGCGGCCCCTACATCCCCGCCGCGCATCCAGATCAGCTGGGCCAGTTCGCGAACCGCCTCGCCATAAGCAGGGCGGCGTTCTACGGCGCGGCGATAGGCGTCTTCGGCCTCATCCAGCCGGGCGCAGCCGGATAGGGCGCGCGCCAGAACCAGCCAGGTCTCGGGCGCATCGCCACCGTTGGCGAATGCCTGATGCGCCGTCTCGACCGCCTCGGCATTGCGGCCCATGTCGCCCAGCAGGGCGGCCAGATTGTGCCGTGCGGCGACGCTGTTCGGCGCCGCCTGGACCTGCTCACGCCGGATGGCCAGCGCGTCCTCGAAACGCTCCATCGCCTTCAGCAGATCGACCTGAAACGACAGGACGCCCGCGCGTTTGGCCGGCGGCGCCTGCTCCAGCTCCGCCAGCGCACCCGCCAGGTCGCCCTGTTGAGCCAGGGCCTGAGCCCGCTGGAGCCTCATATGAACCTCCGGCGCGGTACTCATCGCATCCGCCGCACGCCCTCGAAGGGATCCTCGTCGGCCTCGTCCTCGGAGAAGCCGAAGTGGTTGAAACCGGCCTTCATCTCAGGGCTCAACGGCGCCTCGACGATCAGCTTGCCCCCGCCGGGGTGGTCCAGCTCGATGCGTCGGGCGTGAAGCTGCAGCTTCAGCGGGCCGGACAGTTCGCGGGACTTGTCGTCGCCGTATTTGGGGTCGCCCAGGATCGGGTGGCCGATGGCCGCCATGTGGGCGCGCAGCTGGTGCGTCCGGCCGGTGAAGGGGCGCAGCGCCATCCAGGCCGCGCGGTGGGCGGCGCGGCTGATGGTGGCGAAGGCGGTCTCGGCCGGCTCGGCCTTGGGGTCCTTGGGCTCGGCCGGGCGCATCATCTCGAAGTCGTTGATGCCCGTCTTCTTCAACGCCATGTCGATCTGACCGGCCGAAGGCTTGGGGTTGCCGATGACGATGGCCCAATAGGTCTTCTTGGCCTGACGACGGGCGAAGGCGCCCGCCAGACGCTTGGCCGCTTCCGGCCCCTTGCCCAGCAGCAGCACACCCGAGGTGTCGCGGTCCAGGCGGTGAACCAGCCGCGGCCGGTCCATCCCCTCCCCCCAGGCCGACAGCAGGCGATCGACGTGCTTGGTCGTCTTGGTGCCGCCCTGCACGGCCAGGCCGTGCGGCTTGTTCAGGGCGATGACCATGTGATCTTCGTACAGCACCAGCGACTTGGCGTAGGCGATATCGCGCTCGGTCAGTTCATGCAGGTCGCCGGGCTTGCGCGGATTGGCCTCGGGCAGCGGCGGCACGCGCACGGCGGCGCCGGCGGTGAGGCGGTCCTGCGGCTTGACGCGCGAGCCGTCGACGCGGATCTGGCCGCTGCGGGCCATCTTCTCGACCTGGATGTGGGTCAGGTGCGGCCAGCGGCGCTTGAACCAGCGATCCAGGCGGATGTCGTCTTCATCCTCGGCGACATAGAGGGTCTGGACTTCGCGGCTCATGCGCCCACTCCGGTAAACAGTTTGCGCGCGATCATCAGGCCGACGAACAGGGCGGCGATGGCGAGAACCACCGAACCCGCCGCATAAACCAAAGCCGAGACGATTTCACGGCGTTCGATCATCAGGGCCGTTTCCAGCGAGAAGGCGGAAAAAGTCGTAAAGCCGCCCAGCACGCCGACGGCGGCGAACAGGCGGATGTTCTCCTGCCCCGCCCCCGCCTTCAACGCCAGCCATCCGGTCAGCAGTCCTATCAGCAGGCCGCCGACGACATTGGCGGTCAGGGTCGCCCATGGCCAGGCCGCGCCCGGCGCCAGGCGGCCCGCCGCCAGACCCAGCCCATAGCGCGCCATTGCCCCCAGGCCGCCGCCGATCGCCACCAGCAAGAAACGTGTCATGCTGGCGGCTTATACTGTTCCGACGTCATTTGCGAAGGCCGCCAGGTTGCGGCGATCCCGCGCTGGGCTGTTCCAGACCCTTATAGGCGCGGACGAATGGCGTCCTGGACCCCTCGCGCGTCATAAGATTCCCGACGGTCCGGGCGCTGGCCGCGCCCCATGACGATCTCCAGCGTCGTCGATGTCGGCTGCGGCCCGCTGAGGTCGAAGCCGAGGCCGACGCCGACTCCCGAGGTCGACCATCCGCCGTAGCGGCCGGAGCTGGCGCCCACCGATACGCTGGGACGGACGCCCCCGGCGCTGTCGGGACGGCCGTCGATCCAGCGCTGCGTCACCTCGAACCAGTCGTAGCCCTGCTCGACCGTCAACTGAGCGGCGCGGAACAGGGCCATGTCGGCCACCGGGCCGGGCGCGCCGACGCCTCTGTAGGTCACGCGGAAACGGTCGCGTTCGATCTGCTGGTCGGAATAGCCCTGCCCGTTCGGTCCCATCTGCTGGCCATAGGGCGCCAGGCTGGCGCAGGCGGTCAGGGCCAAGGCCGAAGCGGCGATCGTGACGATGGCGAGGCGTTTCATGCGCGTGTCTCCCACGCCCGAACAGCGCGCGGGCCGGCCGGATTGTTCCGCTGTGAAGCTGAATAGGGGATGAAGCGCCGCCGGCGTCTCTCGCAGTTCCACCGTCATCCTCGGCGTTGACCCGAGGGTCGAGCGTACGGGGCGCTCGGATCATCCGCGTCGCGCGGGAGGTCGGCCCCTCCTCGGCTCAAGGCCGAGGATCACGGCGGGTGAGCAGGCCGTCACGCCGCACAGCGCACCGAATCTGCTAAAGGCCCGCAGCCTCGCGCAGGGACTGGAAATCTTCAGGCTCCGGCGCCTCGACCGTCACGCGGCCGCCGTCGGGGTGGGGAAAACTCAGCTTCGCCGCGTGCAGCATCAGGCGCGGCGCCGCGCGCCCGGCGAAGGTCAGGGCCCCGCCATAGCGCACATCGCCGACCAGCGGTCGACCGATGGAAGCCATGTGGACGCGAAGTTGGTGCATCCGCCCCGTCTCGGGCGAGAGTTCGACCACCGCCCCGTCCGGACCGGAGGCCAGAGTGCGGTAGCTGCTGGCGGCCCCTTGCGCGCCCGGCGCATCGAAAGCCACGACCCGCATATAGCTTTCACGGCCGATCTCTTCGCGGCGCAGGGCGGAGGTGATGCGGCCAGCCTTGGGCTCCGGCGCCTCTGCGACAAGCGCCAGATAGGTTTTCTGGAACTTGCGCATCTGCATCGCCTTGCCGAAGAAACCGGCGGCGGGCTTGGTCTTTGCGGCCAGGATGACGCCCGAGGTGTCTCGATCCAGCCGATGGACCAACTCCGGCCGCTTGCCGTTCGAGCGAGCGAAGGCCCACAGCAAGTCGTCCAGCGTATGCGCCTGAATGCGGCCGCCCTGACTGGACAGGCCCGCCGGCTTGTTGAAGGCGATCAGATGCGCGTCTTCATGCACCACCCAGGAACGGACGGCGGCGATCTCTTCTTCGGTCAGGGAAACAGGCTGGCGAGTCTTCACCCGCCTAGCCTTTAGCCGAGCAAGGCCCGCTTCGCCATGCTTCTCAGCGGATCAGACCCTTGCGGCGCGCCCAGTGGGAATAGGCGATCTGGATGACGAAAACGGCGGCGACCGCCCCGACAGAAGCCAGCCCCGCGGCGCCCAACACCTCTCGCCCGTTACTAAGCGCCAGCACATAGACGGAGTGCGCCAGCATGGCGATAAGGCCCGCGACGAAGGCGTTGAACGCCAGCTTGCGCCGCAGCAACAGCATCAGCGCGCCCAGCAGGCCGCACCACACCGCCACGCCGAAGGCCACGTCCGTCCACATCGGCGCCGAGCGCAGATAGAAGACCTGCTCCATCGTCAGGGCGCTCCAATAGGCCTGCGCGCCGGTCACCTTCTGGTACCATTGCCAGACTCCGACGCCGTTCCAGAGCACCGAGGCGGCGGCGATGGCCCACAGATGCCACGGCGCCGTCGGGCGCTTCGAAATATCGACCATCATTCTTCCCCCACAGCCTGAGCGCCAATAGCTACGCCGAAATAGGTCGCCGCAACAAGGGTTTCGGATGAATCTCACGCCCCATGGCTCTGTCGTGCGCCCGGCGAACAGAACCCGCTAAAGCGGCAAGGCCTATGTCTTATCCGCCTGCATCCGCGCCCGCATCGCCGCCCAGCGTTCCAGGCGCGCCTTGACCTTCTCTTCGTGCCCCTCGCCCTTGGGTTTGTAGAAGGTGCGGCGCTCCATTTCGTCGGGGAAGAAGTCGGCGCCCGAGAAGCCCTCGGGCGTGTCGGGGTCGTATTGGTAGCCCTTGCCGTAGCCCAGCGACTTCATCAGCTTGGTCGGGGCGTTGCGGATATGCGCCGGAGGCATCAGAGAGCCGGTCTCGTGGGCCGCCTTCTTCGCCGCTTTGAAGGCTTCGTAGACGCCAACCGACTTGGGCGCGGTGGCCAGATGGACCACCGCCTGCGCCAGGGCCAGCTCGCCCTCGGGGCTGCCGAGAAAATCGTAGGTGTCCTTGGCCGCATTGGCGACCAGAATGGACAGGGGGTCGGCCTGACCGATGTCCTCGACCGCCATGCGCACGATGCGCCGCGCCAGATACAGCGGGTCCTCGCCCCCGTTCAGCATTCGCGCCAGCCAGTAGAGCGCCGCGTCCGGGTCCGAGCCGCGCACCGACTTATGCAGGGCCGAGATGAGGTTGTAGTGCTCCTCGCGCGACTTGTCATAGGCGGGGGCGCGCTTCTGCAGCACGCCCGCCAGGGCCTGCACGTCCAGCGGCTGCACGTCTGTCAGATCGAACAGCACCTCGGACATGGTCAGCAGGTAGCGGCCGTCGCCGTCCGCCAGGGCCAGCATGGCCTGCCGCGCTTCCGGCGTCAGCGGCAGAGGCTTGCCCATCAGCGCCTCGGCCCGGTCCAGCAGCCGGTCCAGAGAGGCGTCGTCCAGCCGCTTCAGCACATAGACATGGCTGCGCGACAGCAGGGCGCCGTTCAACTCGAAGCTGGGGTTCTCCGTCGTAGCGCCGACCAGGGTGACGATCCCCTCCTCCACGAAGGGCAGGAAGCCGTCCTGCTGGGCGCGGTTGAAGCGGTGGATCTCGTCGACGAACAGCAGGGTCTGCTGCCCCGCCGCTCGGCGCATCCGCGCCGCCTCGAACGCCTTCTTCAGGTCGGCCACGCCCGAGAAGACGGCGCTAATGGATTGATATTCATAGCCCGCCGCTTTGGCCAGCAGGCGGGCGATGGTGGTCTTGCCCGTCCCCGGCGGCCCCCACAGGATCATGGAGCCGAGGCGCCCGGCCTCGATCATGCGGCGGATGGGGCCGCCCTCGCCCAGCAGGTGATCCTGGCCCACCACCTGGTCCAGCGCCTGCGGGCGCAGACGGTCGGCGAGCGGCGCGTCGGGAGGATGAATGCCGGAGGCTTCGAACAAATCAGTCATGGAACGCTCTAGATAGGCGTTCGTTCGGGCGACTGCACCCGCTACAACGCCTCCAAGGAGGAATCGCATGACAGAACCCAAGCCCGATCAGGGACCGCGCGGCGGGGTGACGCCCCATCTGACCATTCCCTCGCGCGGCGCGGCCGCAGCGATCGAATTCTACGCCCGCGCCTTCGGAGCCGAGGAAGTCATGCGGATGCCCGCCGAGGACGGCGAGCGCCTAATGCACGCCCATCTGCGCATCAACGGCGGCAGCCTCATGCTGGCCGACGAATTCCCCGAATGGACCGGCGAGGCCGACATCAAGCCAGTCGGCGTCAGCCTGCACCTTCAGGTCGACGACGCCGATGAATGGTGGGGCCGCGCCCTGGTCAACGGAGCCATCCCGGTCATGCCGCTGGAGGACCAGTTCTGGGGCGACCGCTATGGTCAGGTCCGCGATCCGTTCGGCCACCTGTGGAGCATCGGCGGGCCGGTGAAGGGGTAAGACCCCGCTGCCGTAAGCCATAGAAACGCAACCCTCTCCCTCCCCTTCATGGGGAGGGTGGCTGAGGCGAAGCCGAAGCCGGGTGGGGGCGGCGAGGCTATTCAAGCGCCGCACTCGGATCACCTGGCCCTCCCCACCCGGTCGCTGCGCGACCACCCTCCCCGAGACGGGGAGGGAGAAACGCGTGGCCTGTTTTCCTACGGCAGGCGCCCCGTCAGGCGGCGGCCGCCGCGTACGATCACCAGCTCCGAGCCCCGCTGCGCCCGGCCCAGGGCGGCGACCGTCGTGACGGCGCGGCCGTCGATCTGCACCACCAGGTCATTGGGACGCAGGCCGATGCGGGCCGGGATGCTGTTGCGCTGCAGGCCCGTCACCACCACGCCGCTGGTGAAGGGATCGCCGCCCAGACGGTCCGCCAGCGCCGGGTTGAGCGCCACGCCCTGAAGACCCGCCAGAGCCCCCTGCCCCACGACCGTTCCCTGCCCCGGATCGGCATCGCCCGGCAGAGTCGAGACGCGGGCGTTCAGCGTCTGGGTCCGACCGTCGCGCAGCACGGTGACGGCGACCGTCGAGTTCGGCGACTTGGTGCCGACGCGGAAGTTCAGGCCGCCCTGATCATTGACCTCGGCGCCGTCGATGGCGGTGATCACGTCGCCCTGCTGGATGCCTGCGCGCGCGCCCGGGCCGCCGGGGTAAACGTCGGTGACCATCAATCCTTGCGGTCGCTCAAGGCCCAGGCTGCGGGCGATGTCGGCGCTGACGGTGTCGCCCTTGACGCCCAGCCAGGCGCGCTCGACCGCCTTGGCCCCGCCGACCGCCGAGTCCACCACCCGCTTGACCATGGCCGCAGGGACGGCGAAGCCGACGCCGCTGGACGAGCCCGAGCGCGAGAAGATCGCCGTATTGATGCCGATCAGTTCGCCGTCCATGTCCACCAGGGCGCCGCCCGAGTTGCCCGGATTGATCGGCGCGTCGGTCTGGATGAAGGAGCCGGAATCGCTGATGCCCGTCTCGGTCCGGTTCAAGGCCGAGATGATGCCGTTGGTCACAGTCTGGCCGACGCCGAACGGGTTGCCGATGGCCAGCACCAGATCGCCGACCTGCTGCTGTTCCTGATCGTCGATGCGCAGGACCGGCAGGTCGCCGTCCAGGTTTTCCAGTTGCAGTACGGCGATGTCGGACCGCTCGTCCGCCAGCAGCACCTTGGCCGGATATTCGCGCCGGTCATTTAGAGTGACGCGGATCTGCTGCATGTTCTGGATGACGTGGTTGTTGGTCACCACGATCCCGTCGGGGCGCACAATCACGCCCGAACCGATGGAGCCGGTGACGCGCGACTGCGGCCCGCCGCCGAACAGTTCGAAAAAGGGATCACGCACCTGCTGGATGCCGCGCGCCGAGATATTCACCACGGCGGGGGCGGCCTCGCGCACCACGGGGGCGAAGCTGGTCTTCAGCGCCCCGGCGTCGCGCGGGGCGACGCGGGGCTGTTCGGCGAAGACGCCTTCCTGCGCCTTGGTGGGCTGCGGCTGGCCGCAGGCGGACAGGATCAGGGCGGCGGCGATGGCCAGTCTGGAAGTTCTCATCTCGTCCCGATTTTTATCAAGCTTGGGCGTTTCGTTCATTCCGCCTCGGCTTTTCGACAGGATCAAGGCCCTCGTTCGCTCAAAGGCGCGGCGGCGATCAAACGGACGTGACCCCGTCCCGTTCCGCCGCGTGCCGAGAGATCGCCGATCAGCGCACCGTGACTGGCAGGGTGTCGTTCGGATCGCCGTCGCCGCGCGGCGCGGTCACGCCCAGCAGGCGCGCCAGGAAGGGCTGGACGTCGACGCTGTCCAGGTTCTGCAACCGCCGCCCCGCGATCACGCCGGGACCGTGGGCGATGAAGACAGCCTGCATCTCGGGCGCGGCGTTATCATACCCGTGGGCGCCGCCGGGCTTGCTCACCGGCCGCGCCTTGGTCGCCAGCAGCCAGCCGGGCTCAGACGCGCAGACGATAGCCGAGACGCGCGGGTTGGAGCCAAGGACGAAGCGCGCCGGAATCTCGTTCTTGCGCCAGCAGTCCAGATGCGGGCGCGAGCCCAGCAGGGC
The DNA here is from genome assembly GCF_000635915.2 of Brevundimonas naejangsanensis. NCBI lineage: Bacteria > Pseudomonadati > Pseudomonadota > Alphaproteobacteria > Caulobacterales > Caulobacteraceae > Brevundimonas > Brevundimonas naejangsanensis. The sequence continues at coordinate 517,050 of NZ_CP015614.1, read as the reverse complement.
CTGCTCCACCTCGGCCTCGCGGCCCGCCACGGGGTTCAGGAAGGCGACCGCGCCCGAATAGACGATCTGCACCGCCTCGGGATCGATAATGTCGTCCAGCACGGTGACGCGGTCGGGCGAAGTCGCCGCCATGCCGTGGTCCGACACCACCACCACCATGGTGTTGTCATACAGGCCCCGAGCCTTCAGCCCCTCGACCAGACGCCCGACGGAGGCGTCGACCGAACGCAACGCTTCCAACGTCTGCGGCGCGTCGGGGCCGTGATTGTGGCCCATGGTGTCGACGATATCGAAATAGAGGGTGGTCAGCGCCGGGCGCTGGGCGGCGGGCAGGTCCATCCAGGCCAGCACCTGATCAACGCGGGCGTCGCCCGGCATCGACTGGTCGAAAGGCGTCCAATAGGTGGGACGCACGCCGCGAATGTCGGCCTCGGAGCCCGGCCAGAACATGGTGGCCGTCTTCACGCCCTGCCGCTCGGCCGAGACCCAGATCGGCTCGCCCTGATCCCACCAGCGGCGATCGGTGACCGCCTGCTTGTTGCCAAGCGAGAACCGGCCCAGTTCAGCGTCGACCATATTGTTGCCGACGATGCCGTGGTGATCGGGATGCAGGCCGGTGACGAGCGTATAGTGATTGGGAAAGGTCACGCTGGGGAAGGACGGCTTCATCGGCCCCGACGCCCCGTCGGCCGCCAGTTGCGCCAGCACCGGCGTCGCCCCGCGTTCCAGATAGTCCGCACGGAAGCCGTCGATGGAGATCATGATGACGTTCGGCGCCTGAGCCGTTTCGACCGGCGCGACGGGCGGCGTGGCGGCGCAGGCGGCGACGGCCAGCGTCAGGACGGCGGCGCGCGCCAGCCCGAACAGACGATCAAACATGAGGAACTCCGACAAACCGACTTTCGCGAACATTGCCTAAGCTTAATCCGCGACAGACAGAAGACGGCTTGCCGGTTTTTCAACCGCGGGCCACGTTCCCCTTCATGACCAGCGTTATCGAAACGAACGGCCTGACCAAGACCTATGGCGCGGTGCGCGCCCTTGACGGCCTCAGTCTCAGCATACCGCGCGGCGGGGTCTATGGGGTGCTGGGGCCCAACGGCGCGGGCAAGTCGACCCTGTTCCGCATCCTGCTGGGCCTGATCCGGCCCACGGCCGGCGAGGTGCGGGTGATGGGCCAGCACGCCGGCGATCCGGCCGTGACCCGGCGCATGGGCTCGATGATCGAGACGCCGCGCTATCCGCCCTATCTAACCGCGCGTCAGGCGCTGCGCTGGCTGGCGCTGGCGCACGGCATGGGCGCTGACGCTGAGACCGACCGCTGGCTGGATCGGGTCGGCCTGGCCGAGGCGGCCGACCGCAAGGTGCGCGGCTTCTCGGTCGGGATGATGCAACGGCTCGGCGTCGCCGCCGCCCTGATGACCCGGCCCGATCTGGTCATCCTGGATGAACCGACCAGCGGCATGGATCCCCCCGGCATTCAGGAGATGCGCGCCTTGATCCGCAGCCTGGCCGACGACGACGGCGTCACCGTCGTTCTGGCCAGCCACCAGCTGCTGGAGGTCCAGCGCGTGTGCGACCGCGTCGCCATTCTGAACCGGGGCAAGCTGGCGGCCGAGGGCAAGGTCAGCGACCTGACCGCCTCGGGCGAGCGCCTGCGCCTGTCCGCCACGCCGCTGGCCAAGGTCATGGCCGTGCTGGGCGAGCGGGGCAGCGTTCAGGACGACGCCGTCATGGCCGCCATTTCCCGCGCCGAGGCCCCTGCCCTGCTGCGCGCCCTGATCGAACAGGGCGTGGACATCGACGAGGCCCGCTGGGTCGGCGCCGATCTGGAAAGCGTCTTCATGACCGAAACCTCTTCCGCCGCAGGAGGCCGCCCATGATGCTGGCTGACGCCATCCGCGCCGAAACCTGGCGCCTGCTGCAGAACCGCACGGCGGTGTTCTGGAGCGTCGTGTTCGTGCCCCTGATCTCGCTGGGGCTGGCGACCGCAAGCTTCCTGTTCATTCGGTCCAAGATGGACGGGGCGATGCAGACCCTGCCGGTCGAACTGAAACTGACCGCCAGCGCCGTCGATCTGGGCCAGTCGCTGGTCGATGCGGCCGGCGGGCTGGCCAATCCGGGCGTGCTGGCCTTCCTGTTGATCGGCGCGGCCACCGTCTTCGCCGGCGACTACCGCTGGGAGACCTGGCGGTTGATCACGGCGCGCAACACCCGGCCGAACCTGATCATGGGCAAGGTGGGCGCGGTCAAGCTGATGACCCTGGCCGGGTTGATCCTGCTATTGATCGCCGGCCTGGGCGCCGATGTCGCCAAGGGCGTGATCTTCGGACGCAGCTTCACCTTCGGCTTCGGCGGCGAACAGGCGCAGGCGTTCGGCCTGCTGGCGCTTCTGTCCTATGTGCGGGTGGTGCAGTTCCTGCTGCTCAGCCTGCTGGCGGCGACAGTGACGCGGTCCCTGCTGGCGGCGCTGTTCGTGCCCCTGGTCATCGGCGTCGGCCAGTTCTTCCTGGCCAAGCTGAGCCCGCTGTTCGGCTGGCAGATGGGCGACTGGGCGACGATGCTGCTGTTGCCCGGCGACGCCTATGAAGTGCTGAAGCTTCTGATCAAGGGCGGCATGGAGGCCGCCCTAGTCCCCGCAGGCGCCGCCTGGCGCGCCATCGCGGGACTAGCGCTATGGAGTTTCGGCCCCTTCCTTCTGGCCCTGGCGTGGTTCCAGCGGCAGGACCTGTCGAAGGAGTAGAATCTTTCCTCCCCACTGCGTGGGGAGGGGGACCGCGTAGCGGTGGAGGGGCTTAGAGCTACGGAACCAAGCGGCCCCTCCGTCTCGGCGGCTAGGCCGCCGATCCACCTCCCCATGTCATGGGGAGGAGAAACCCAGCGTCTTCTCCATGAAGACGTCGGCCCGAACATAGGGCGTGTCGCGCGGCGGCAGGCGGACAAAGCCGAAGCTGTCATAAAGCGCCAGCGCCGGGCCGAGCGTCGAACTGGTCTCCAGATAGAGACGATGCGCGCCCGCCTCGCGGGCCGCCGCCTCGCAGGCGTCCAGCAGCCGGCGCGACAGCCCCTGACCGCGCGCGAACGGCGCAATAGTCATCTTGGCGACCTCATAGCCGCCGTCGTCCATCGCCATCAGGGCGCAGCAGCCGACGGCCTGACCCGCCTGCTCGACGAAGAAGATGCGGCCGCCCGGCGTCAGGATCTGCCCCTCGGGGTCGCCCAGCACCTTGCGGTCCTTGGCTTCGATGGCGAAGCCGCCCTCGGCCAGCCAGGCTTCGTTCAGGGTCCGCCAGGCGTCGCGATGCTCCGGCCGATAGGCGACGATGGCGAAGGCTTCCCCGCTCATGCCGACAGCCCCCGGCAGTGATCAGCGAAACCGGCGACGAAGGCGGTCAGGCGACGGCGCGTATCTGCGTCGATCAGGCGCCCCTCGGCGTCGAAGGCGTCGCCCGCGCGTGTGACCATCACCCTTGCCCCGAACCAGGGCGCCGCGCCCAGGGTGCGCAGCACCGGCAGCCAGGCCGCCTGGCTCATCAGCGTCCCGAACGGTCCGGGCGAGGCGCCCAGCACCGCCACCGGCCGCCCGCCGAACACCCGTGCGATGTCTGAACTGGGCCGGCTCAGCCAGTCGATGGCGTTCTTGAACGGGCCGGGGATGGAGTTGTTGTATTCGGGCGTGAACAGCATCAGTCCGTCGCTGTCGGCGATCAGATCCTTCAGCGCGACCACGGCGTCGGGCAGACCCTGCTCAGCCTCCAGGTCGCCGTCATAAAGAGGGATGCCGTGAATGGTCGCGGCGATCAGCTCCACGTCCGGCGGGGCCGTCTCCTGCGCCGCGCGCAAAAGGGCGCTGTTGTAGGAGGCCGCCCTCAGGCTGCCCGACAGTCCGACCAGGCGCATTTCAGTCCTTCGTCTTCGCTAGCGCCGCCATATCAGGCGACGACAGCCTTTCGCCGTGAATTTGCTGCTCGGCGCAACCCTCGACCAGAAAATCCAGCAGCATGCGCACCGAAGGCAGCAGCCCACGCCGGGACGGGAAGACCGCGTGGACGATCCACTTCTTGGGCCGCCAGTCCGGCAGCAGGTCGATCAGCCGCCCCGCCTCAAGGTCGCGCATCACCGCCACGCTGGGCAGCAGGGCCACGCCCAGGCCGTTCAGAGCGCCTTCGTGCAGCATGTGCAGGTCGTCGGTGACAAGACGCGGCGCATGGCGCACCGACGCCGTCATGCCGTCCTTATGGTGCAGGGCCCATACATGATCGCGATGCGCCGGGCCGAAATCCACGCTGGGCCAGCCCGCCAGATCCGCCGGGCCGGTCGGCGCTCCCATGCGGGCGATCAGGTCCGGACTGGCGACCAGGCGATGCACGCTCTCGTCCAGTTTGCGCATGACCAGATCAGTCTGCTCCAGCGGCGGCTCGCGAACGCGGATGGCCAGGTCGAACCCCTCGCCGATGACGTCCACCCGGCGGCTGGTGCTGTGAAGCTGCACCTCTAGCTCGGGATACAGGGCCATGAAGCGCACGATCAGCCCGCTCATCTGATAGGTCAGCAGGCCGGGCGCGCAGGCGACGCGGATCGTGCCGCACGGCTCGGACCGGGCGCCGTCGATCAGGGCCTGAGCGGCCTCGGCTTCGACCAGCATGGCGAGGCAGTGCTGGTAATAGGCCTGACCGATCTCGGTGACGGAGAACCTGCGCGAGGACCGCTGGATCAGCCGCGTGCCCAACTGGTGTTCCAGCGCAGCGATGCGGCGGCTGAGCTTGGATTTCTGCATCCCCAGCGCCCGCGCCGCCGGGGCGAAGCCGAGGTGGTCCACCACCTGCACGAAATAATAGAGGTCGTTAAGGTCTCTCATCGTCCTATTGATAGGACGCAGCGAGGCGATTTCGCAATCTGTCCAGCCCGGCGTTCCAGCGTCATAAAGTCTCCAACGCGATCGGCCCTGCCCCCAGCGGCCGATCCAACGAATGGAGACAAGACCATGAAGAAGGTTCTGGGCCGTTACGGCAACGAACGCGGCCACTGGGTCGGCGACGGCTTCCCCGTCCGTTCGCTGTTTTCCTACAACGCGGTGGGCAAACAGGTCAGCCCCTTCCTGCTGCTCGACTACGCCGGTCCGTACAACTTCGAGCCGACGACCGAGCGGCGCGGCGTGGGCCAGCATCCGCACCGCGGCTTCGAGACCGTGACCATCGTCTATGACGGCGAGGTCGAGCACCGCGACTCGACCGGCCAGGGCGGGATCATCGGCCCCGGCGACGTCCAGTGGATGACGGCGGGCGGCGGCATCCTGCACGAGGAGTTCCATTCCCCGGCCTTCTCGCGCACCGGCGGCCCGTTCCGCATGGTCCAGCTGTGGGTCAACCTGCCCGCCAAGGACAAGATGACCCGCCCCGGCTACCAGGCGATCCTGAACGCCGACATTCCGTCTGTCGCTCTGCCTGACAATGCAGGGACCGCGCGGATCATCGCCGGCGCGATGGAGGGCTCCAAAGGCCCGGCCACCACCTTCACCCCCATCAATGTGTGGGACGTGCGGTTGAACCGGGACGCCGAGACGACGCTGGATCTGCCCGAAGGCCACACGGCCATGGTGGTGGTTCTGTCGGGCCATGTCACCGTCAACGGCGACCAGCCGGCCGGCGCCGCCGAGGCCCTGCTGCTGGACCGCCAAGGCGACAGCGTGACCCTGAGCGCCGATACGGACACGACCCTGCTGATCCTGACCGGAGAGCCGATCGACGAGCCCATCGTCGGCTATGGCCCCTTCGTGATGAACAGCGAGGACGAGATCCGCACCGCCATCACGGACTTCAACAGCGGCCGCTTCGGCGACATCCCCGCCGCAGCGTGACACACTAAGCAACAGGCGGCCCGGCCATCGCCGGGCCGCCGCCCTTTCAAGGAGGCCCCCCATGATCGAACTCGTCATCGACCAGCGCCGCAAAGACCTCGGCGGCTTTGAAGTCGGCCGCGTCCTGCCCTACGCCAAGCGCCGCATGGTCGGCCCCTTCGTCTTCTTTGACCATATGGGCCCGGTGGATATGCCTGCGGGCATTCCCAAGACGGTCGACGTCCGTCCGCACCCGCACATCGGCATCTCGACCCTGACCTATCTGTTCGACGGCGAGATCACCCACCGCGACAGCCTGGGCGTCCAGCAGGACATCCGCCCGGCCGAGGTCAACTGGATGACCGCCGGCAGCGGCGTCACCCACTCCGAACGCTTTGAGCGGGCGCGGATGGAGGGTCTGCGTCTTGAAGGCATCCAGGCCTGGGTCGCCCTGCCCAATGGTCAGGAAGAGATCGATCCCTCCTTCCAGCACGTCGTCCCCGGCGACCTGCCGACCTGGATCGAGAACGGCGTCAAAGGCCGTCTGGTCGCGGGCGAGACCATGGGCATGAAGGCGGGCGTCAGCACCTTCTCGCCCCTGCACTACCTGCACCTGGAGCTTGAGCCCGGCGCCCGGTTCCAGACCCCGACCGACCATTCCGAAAGCGCCGTCTACGTCGTTCAGGGGCTGGTCGAGATCGACGACGGCAGGCCCCTGGGCCACGGGCAGATGGCGGTGCTGTCCAAGGGATCGCCATCGGTCATCCACGCCCTGCAGCCGACCACCGTCATGGTGCTGGGCGGCGAGCCGGTGGGAGAGCGTTTCATCGAGTGGAACTTCGTTTCTTCGTCGCAGGACCGGATCGAACAGGCCAAGGCTGACTGGCGCGCCGGGCGCATGAAGCTGCCCGACATGGACGATCAGGAGTTCATCCCCCTGCCGCCCGACCGCACGCCGCCTCCCCCGCCCATGTCCTGAAACGGCTCCGCTGCAGTTCAGGCCCGCAGCGTGGCTCCGCCGTCGACATAGAGATCCGTCATGGTGATGTGGGCGGCGCGGTCGGACAGCAGGAAGACCACAGCCTCGGCGATGTCTTCGGGCGTCGCCAGCTTCTGCAGCGGGATGCCCGCCTTGAACGTCTCGGGCGAGCCGGCGATGACGCGGGCGGCGCCATCTTCATCCGCCCACATGCCCGTCTGCATCGGCGTCAGGGTCGAGCCCGGGGCGACGATGTTGCAGCGGACGCCCTTGGGCCCCAACTCCAGCCCCAGACAGCGGGTGAACATGGTCGCCGCCGCCTTGGACGCGGCATAGGCCGCCATCGCATGACGCGGCACGCCCGCAGCATTGGAGCTGACGGTGACGAAGGCCCCCTTGCCTCGCTCGCCCATCCGGCGCGAAACTTCACGGCCCAGGTGGAAAGGCCCATCCGTATTGACCGCGAAGACGCGGCGCCATTCGGCGTCCGAGGTCTGATCCACCGTCACATTGGACAGGACGCCCGCCACGCTTGCCACCAGGTCGATGGGGCCGTCCTCGCCCTCGATGCGCTCGAACAGGGCCTCGACCGCCGCGCCGTCGGATACGTCCAGCGGCTCGATGCGGACGCCCTTCAGGAAGGCCAGACCTGACAGTGCGGTGGACGGCAGGTCGGTGGCGACCACGCGCGCGCCCTCCTCGACCAGCAGGCGCACCACCGCCGCGCCGATGCCGCCGCCCGCGCCCGTGACCAGGGCCAGACGGCCGGACAGTCCGCTGTCTCTCATCGTGTCGTATCCTCTGCGGCGGTCATGCGGGCGTCCAACGCCGGGGCGATCAGGGCCGTCGCCGCCGGGCCGGTCAGTTGCGGGTGCAGGAAGGGAACCTCGACCACGTCCAGATCGGCGGCGTAGGGGCGCCATAGGCCCGGCGTCAGGTCGCGCTCCGTGTGATCCAGAGCCGCGCGGACGTGGGTGGTGCGGCCTCCGAAAGGCTTGTGATGGTGTTCGCGCACCAGCCGATTGGTGTCCATCACCACGCGGATGACCCCGTCCAGAGCCGCCTCGGGCAGGCCGCCCAGGGCGCTGTCGCCCGCCTTCAAAAAGGCGAGGATGGCCGCGCGGCTGCGCAGTTCAGGATACTGGGTCGGGTCGTAGCCGGCGATGGCCAGAAGCGCGCGCAGGGCGTCCACCGGGTCTGGCTCAGGCTCGGCGCGCCAGCACTCGGCCGGATAGGAATCCAGCATGGCCATCAGGCCGACCTTGACCCCGCGCCGCTCCAGCTCGACCGCCGCCGCCTGGGCGATGATGCCGCCGACGGACCAGCCGGCGATATGGACCGGGCCGGGCGCGCCAAGCGCCAGAATCTGATCGACATACACCGACGCCAGCGCCTCGATACCGTCCGGCAAAGCGTTATCGGGGTCCAGCGCGGGCGACTGCACGCCCCACACCGTACGGCGCGGCGACAGGGCGCGCGCCAGGGTGCGATAGCCCCACGACAGCCCCCCCGCCGGGTGGATCAGGAACAGCGGCGCCAGGGCCGGATCGCCGTCGGCCAGACGGATCAGCACGCCCAGCCCGTTGTCGAAGTCCAGCGCCTCCGCGTCGATCAGGGCGGCCAGCTCCGCCACGCGCGGTCGGTCGAACAGGGCGCCCAGCCCCGGATCGCGCCCCAACCGCTCACGGATCAGCATCATCAGATGCACCGCCAGCAGGGAGTCGCCGCCCAGGGTGAAGAAGTCGTCGTCGGCGCCCGCCGGTTCGGCCCGGCCCAGCGTCTCGGCGAACAGTTCGGCGATGACTTTCTCGGTCGGCGTCTCGGCCGGCCGGCCCGCAGCGGCCTCGAACACCGGGGCGGGCAGCGCCTTGCGGTCCAGCTTGCCGTTGGAGGTCGTCGGCAGGGCGTCCAGCGCCACGATGGCGGCCGGCACCATATAGTCAGGCAGGCGCGCAGCCAGCTTCGCCTTCAGGGCGGCGGGGTCATAGCCCTCGGCCGGGACCAGATAGGCGACCAGACGGCGCTCGCCGGGACGGTCTTCGCGCGCCAGCACCACCGTTTCGCGCGCCAGGCCGCTGGCGATGACGGCGGCTTCGATCTCGCCCAGTTCGATGCGCAGACCGCGGATCTTCACCTGATGGTCGCTGCGGCCCAGATAGACCACCGCCCCGTCGGCGCGCCGGCGCGCCACGTCGCCGGTGCGATACAGGCGCTGGCCCGGATGGTGCGGGTCGGGGATGAAGGCGGCCTCGGTCAGGTCGGGCCGGTTCAGATAGCCGCGCGCCAACTGGACGCCGCCCAGATGCAGGTGGCCGCCCATGCCGGGCGCCACGGGGCGCAGCCGCTCGTCCAGGATGACCAGCCGGGTGTTCCACACCGGCCAGCCGATCGGCATGGGGCGGGACGTATCCTCCGGCCCGGCGGCCCAATAGCTGACGTCCACCGCCGCCTCGGTCGGGCCGTAGAGGTTGTGCAGTTCGGCGCTCACCGTCTGGTGGAAACGGTCGCGCAGTTCGGCGGGCAGTTCCTCGCCGCTGCAGAAGACGTGGGCGACCGTGATCCCCTTGGCCGCCGGATCGGCCAGAAAGGCCGACAGCATGGAGGGGACGAAGTGCAGGTCGGTGACCGCATGGCGGCGGATCAGCCCGGCGATGGCGGCCGGATCGCGGTGCGCGCCGGGCGGGGCCACGACCAGTTCGCCGCCGGAAATCAGCGCCAGGAAGAACTCCCACACAGACACGTCGAAAGTGGCGGGCGTCTTCTGCAGGATGCGGGTGTGGGCGCCGATGCCGTATTCGGCCTGCATCCACAGCAGGCGGTTGACGATGGCCCGATGCTCGACCAGCACCCCCTTGGGATCCCCGGTCGACCCCGAGGTGTAGATGACATAGGCCGCGTCCTCGCCCGCGTGCGCCACGGCAGGCGCAGCCCCGTCCAGCGGCCATTTGGCGGGCGCCAGCAGGGCCTCGCCAAACGCGCCGCCGATGTCGTCATGGGCCAGGACGACGCTCGGACCGGCGGCGCGGACGATGGCGGCGATGCGCTCGGCCGGATGCTCCAGATCCAGCGGCAGATAGGCGCCGCCTGCGCGAAGGGTCGCGACGAGCGCGATCACCAGCTCCAGCGAACGCGGCAGGGCCACGGCGACGAGGCTTTCGCGCCCCACGCCGCGCGCCGCCAGCGCCGAGGCCAGCGCCGCCGTGCGGCGGTCCAGTTCGGCGTAGGTCAGGGTCTGATCGCCGAAGGTCAGCGCCGGGGCGTCCGGCGTCGCCTTCATGGCCGCCTCCAGCAGGGCGGTCAGCGTCGTGTGGGGAACCGGATGGGCGGTGGCGTTGAAGGCGTCCAGTTCGCGTGCGGCCTCTTGCGGCGTGGCGATGGGGACTTCGCCCAGCGTTTCGGCGTCCAGAGCGTTCGTCAGGAAGGCGGCCAGACGCTCTGCGTGGGCGGCAGCCTCCTCCAGCGTATAGAGGTCGGGGTTGGCGTCGACTTCCAGCGTCAGGGCCGGGGCAGCGTCACCACGGAAGGTGAAGCTGATGTCGTCGACAGGGCCGGTGCCCAGCACCTTCAGCGTGGTGTCCAGTCCCGCAAAGCGCGGCGGCAGGTCGAACGGCAGGACGTTGACCAGCGGCCCATACAGACGCCGCGCCCCGCCGATCAGGCCCAGGTCGCGCCGCAACTGCTCGCTGCGATAGCGACCGTGGCGGCGGGTCTTGATCAGGGCCTTGGAGGCGAGGACCAGCTGCTCGTCCAGCGGCGCGTCCTCGTCCAGCGTCAGGCGCAGCGGCGGGACGTTCATGATCATGGCGGGCGTGCGCGCCGAGGCGTTGCCCATCCGGCCCATCCACGGCACGCCGATCACCGCCTCTTCCGCGCCCGAGAAACGGCGAACATAGGCGGCGCCGATGGCGGTCAACACGTCGGGCCATGACAGGCGTCCGGCGTCGGCGCGGGCGCGCAGACGGGCCGTGACCTCGGGCGGCAGAGCGTGTTCGATGCGGTGGAAGCGGTGGGCGGTCGTGGCCTTGCCGGGCGCCAGGGAAGCGACCTCGGGCGCGTCGCCCATGATCTCGCGCCAGTAGGCGGCGTCGGCCGTGCGCTTGTCCGAGGCGCGATAGGCGGCGTCTTCGTCCCACACCCTGGCGATGGGGTTGAAGACCGGGCCGGGCGCCGGGCCGCCGCGCGCGGCGTTGTAGAGTTCGGCCACGCGGTTGGTCAGCAGGGCCATGCCGAAGCCGTCGGTGGCCAGGTGATGGACGCGCAGGCTCCACAGGAAGCGTTGCGGTCCCATCAGGAACAGGATGTTGGCGGCCAGCGGATCGCGCGTCGGGTCCAGCGGCGTCTCATGGTCGCGGCGCATGGCGGCCATGGCCTCGGCGACCGGGTCGGCGGCGGCGGACACGTCGACGATCTGAAGCAGAGGCCGATGGGTCGGGTCGAGGGTCTGGAACACCTCGCCGTCTCGTTCGACGAAACGCAGCGAAAGCGCCTCGGCCTCGGCGGCGGTCTGATCGACGGCGGCGCGGAAGGCCTCGACGTCCAGATCGCCCCGGATGTCGAGATAATGGGCCGTGTTGAAGATCGGGTTGGCCGGGTCCAGCCTCTGGGCGAACCACAGGCCGGATTGGGCTTCCGTCAGCGGGTGTTCCAGCACCGCCGCCATGCGTCCGTCGTCCATGATACAGGCGTCAGGCGTCGTGACCGGCGGCGCGCAGGCGCGCCTGAACCACGCTCCACCAGCCTGCGAGCGTGGTGTGTTCGGCCAGTTCGCTGAACTCCAGCGGCACGGCCTCGCTCCACGCCAGCGACAGGTTGAGGGCGCGCAAGGAATCGACGCCCAGGTCCATCAGATTGTCGTCGTCCAGGATGGAATCCGGCGTTTCATGCAGCAGGGCGGCGACATCGGCGCGCATCCGCTCCAGCGTCAGATCCTGCGGGGTCAGCTTGGTCATGTCAGTCGTTCCAGAACGCGCGCCGTCGAAAGGGCCACGGCGCAGGTGTCGGCGGCCCAGGCCACCGCGCCCATATGCTTGTCGCGCGAGAAGTCGCCAAGCGCATCGGCGACGAAGAAGGGTTCGATATCGCGCTGAAACGCCTCGGCCGCCGTCAGCTGGCAGCCGATGTGGGCGTAGACGCCGCAGACGATCAGCTGGTCCCGCCCCCGCACCCGCATCAGCGTCTCGAGGTTGCTGCGCTGAAAGGCGCTATAGCGGTGCTTGACCAGGGGAAAGTCGCCCGGCGCCGGGGCCAAGTCGGGCAGGATGTCTTCATGCTCAGGCGTGCGGCTCATGCCCGGTCCCCACAGGTCGGCCTGCAGGCCCCGGTCGCGGCGGTCCTGATCGCCGTGCTGGGCGGTGTAGAAGACGGGCACGCCCGCCGCCCGCGCCGCTGCGATCAACCGGGCGATGTTGGCGATCAGGCCGGGCAGCGGCTCGGCGCCCGGCGCATAGGGGCGCATGAAATAGCGCTGCATGTCATGGACCAGCAGGGCGGCGCGATCCCGCTGCAACGTCCACTGGGCGCGCGAGGCGGGGATATCCGCCTCGGTCGGCAGGGCGTAGGCCGGGACGGTGGGCAGGCCCTTTGATGCGGTCACGCCTTGCCCTCCTCTTCCAGAATGCGCTGACGAAGCGCCGCGCGCAGTTCGCGGCGGCTGACCTTGCCCACGGCGGTCACGGCGAAGTCGTCGACGAAGACGATCTGGTCCGGCACCTTGAAGTCGGCGATGTCGCGCTTGCGCATCCAGGCCTTCAGCTCGACGCCGCGCGGCGGGGCGCCGTTGGGGATGATGAAGGCGCAGATGCGCTCGCCCAGATAGTCGTCCGGCACCGACACCACGGCGGCGTCGAACACGGCCGGGTGGGCCAGCAGGTGATCCTCGACCTCCTCGGCCGAGATCTTCTCGCCCGCGCGGTTGATGTGGTCGGTGGCCCGGCCCATGACGACGAGATAGCCCTCGGGCGTGCGGCGCACCACGTCGCCAGTGCGATAGAAGCCGTCGTCGGTGAAGGACCGCGCATTGGCCGCTGGTTCGTTGTGATAGGCGCGGATCGTATAGGGGCCGCGCGTCAGCAGGTTGCCCGGCTGACCTTCAGCGACCGGCGCGCCCGCATCGTCGACGATCAGGATTTCGTCGTCAGGGCTGATCGGTCGCCCCTGCGTCTCGACGATCAGGCTCTCGGGGTCATCCAGCCGGGTGTAGTTGACCAGACCCTCGGCCATGCCGAACACCTGCTGCAGGGTGCAGCCCAGTTCGGCGCGCACGCGCCGCGCCGCCTCTGGCAGGAACTTTGCGCCGCCGACCAACAGCACCTCAAGACTGGAGATGTCGTGGGTCTTTCGCCGCGCCGCCTGCATCCACAGCAAGGCCAGCGGCGGGACCAGGCCAGTGATCGTCACCCCTTCGCGCTCGATCAGGGGGAAGCAGGCGTCCGGCGACGGCGACGGCGACATCACCACCGTCGCCCCGACATAGAGGGCGCCCAGATAACCCGGCGAGCTCATCGGGAAGTTATGCGCCGCCGGCAGGGCCGTCAGATAGACGCTGGACGCGCTCAGTTTCGAGATCACCGCGCTTTCGCGCACGCTGTACAGATAGTCGTCGTGGGTGCGCGGGATCAGCTTGGACAGGCCGGTCGAGCCGCCCGAAATCTGCAGGAAGGCCACATCGGACGGATCGGCGTCCTCGGTCGGCAGAGACGCCGGATGGGCGCGGAAGGCTTCGAAGGATGCGAACTCCTCCGCCTCGCCCACCACGACCACATGGCGCAGTTCGGGAACCTCGGCCTGAACGGCGCGGGCCAGGACCCGGTAGTCGAACCCCTCGTGTCGGTCGGCCACGACATAGGCCGAGGCCTCGGCCCGACGCAGGAAGTGGACAATCTCGGTCGAACGGTGCGCGGGCAGCGCATAGACGGGGATCAGCTTGGCCCGGAACAGGCCGAAGATCACGCTGAGGAACTCAGGCAGGTTGGGAAGCTGCACCACCACCCGGTCGCCGGGCTTCAGCCCCAGCGCCAGGAAACCGGCGGCGGCCGTCTCGGCCTTTTCCAGCAGTTCGCCATAGGTCCAGCGCTGGTCCATGCCGACCACGGCGACGGCGTCGCCCTGCACCTCGGCGCGGCTGCGCAGCAGTTGGGAGAAGGTCTCGCCGCGCCAATAGCCCTTGGCCCGATAACGCGCCGCCATGTCGTCCGGCCAGATCTGTTGCAGGGGAATCATACGCTCGCCTCATCCACGCCCAGGGCGCGCAGAACGGCCTGGAACTTACCCGACGTCTCGTCCGCCTCGGCGGCGGGGTCGGAGCCTTCCACAATGCCCGCCCCGGCATAGAGACGCGCCTGATCGCCGCACGTCTCGGCGCAGCGCAACGAGACGTACCACGCCCCATCGCCAAAGGCGTTGGTCCAGCCCACGGCCCCGGCATAGAAGCCCCGGTCATAGCCTTCAAGCGCGTGGATCCTCTCAGCCGCGCGGTCGCGCGGCGAGCCGCAGACGGCGGGCGTCGGATGCAGCAGGGCGGCCAGTTCGGCGGCCGAGGTTTCATCGGGACGATGCAGCCGCCCCTCGATGCGGGTGCCCAGGTGCCACATGGTCCGCGTCGAGACCAGCGCCGGTCCGGGCGGCGCGCGCAGGTCGCTGCAGTATGGCGCCAACAGGTCCATGATGGCCTCGACCACAAGGGCGTGTTCGCGGCGGTCCTTGTCCGAAGCCAAAAGGCTCTGTGCCGCCGCCTCGTCCTGCACCACGTCGACGCTGCGACGCGCCGACCCGGCCAGGGGGTGAGAGAAGACTGCGGGCCCACGCTTGGAAACCAACAGTTCCGGCGTGGCGCCGACCAGACGGCGCATCGCCCCCCCGGCTCCCTTGCCCAGCGGCGTCAGGAAGCGCGCGGCGGTCGGGTCGGCCTTCAGGTCGCGCCACAGGGCGAAGGGGTCGATCGCGCCGTCGCCCTGAACCTTCAGGCTGCGCGACAGCACCACCTTATTGATCGGTTCGGCGCCGCCGTGAGAAGCGCGCATGGCGGCAAGCGCCTGCGTCACCGCCGCCTCATAGGCCGCGCGCGACGGCTCGGGCGTCAGGGCGCGGATCGAGGGGCGCGGCGCGCTCGAGCGCATATCCCAGATACGGTTGGCGGCGCGCTCGGGCAGGAACAGGCAGTCGTCGGCGCGGCGGTCGAACGGAAGCGCGCCGACCAGCAGGCGCGGCGACGGCTCATCGGTTTCCGGCGCGACGGGCAGATCAGCGAAGAAGCCGCGCACGCGCGCCCCCAGCGTCGCCGCCGGCCCCGGCGTCAGGCGCTGCTTCAGACCGGTGGTGAAAAGGCGAAGCTCGGGCGTGCTCAGTCCAAAGGCCCAGTCCATGTCGTCCTTGGGAGCGGCGGCCTCTTGCCGTTCGGATGCGCCGCCGCCGATCTGAACCGACAGATCGGGCGCGCCCCAAAACTCCGCTACTCTCGACTCCATGCTGATCCCTGCTGCACTCAAGCTGTTGCATATCATTCGCAACAATCGGCCTATAGCGGAGCAACCTTCGCGTTGTCTTGCGGCCAGATTAATTCCAAGCCGGTCTGGTCGTTTCGCCGCAGAGGTTTAGAAGGGCGCTCATGCGAATGCTAGTCATTGACGATGATGCCCGAACCCGCGCCTTCGTGGCCGAAGGGTTGCGCCAGCAAGGGCACACCGTCGATGAAGCCGGCGACGGCGAGACGGGCCTGCACATGGCGATGGAGGGCCAGTACGACGCCCTTGTCGTGGATCGCATGATGCCTGGCCTGCCGGGCCTGGAGGCCGTTCAGGCCATGCGCGCAGGCGGGCTGAAGACGCCGGTGCTGATGCTGACGGCGCTGGGTTCGGTGGATGATCGGGTGGCGGGGTTGAACGCGGGCGCCGACGACTATCTGGTCAAGCCCTTCGCCTTCAGCGAGCTGAGCGCACGGCTTCAGGCCCTGGTGCGCCGTCCGCCGCTGGCCGAGACATCGACGCGGCATCGCGTGGCGGATCTTGAGGTCGACGTGGCCGCCCACCGGGCGACCCGCGCAGGCCGGATGCTGGACCTGACCCCGCATGAGTTCAAACTGCTGGAGCGGCTGGCTCGCAACGCCGGTCACGCCGTAACGCGCACCATGCTGCTGGAAAGCCTGTGGGGCTTCCACTTCGACCCGCGCGCCAATCTGATCGACGCCCACATCAGCCGCCTGCGCGCCAAGGTCGATCGTGGCTTCGATCAGGAGTTGATCCACACCATTCGGGGGTGGGCTATGTCCTCAAGGCCCCCGACTGAGCCGAAGCGCCCCTCCGTCTGGTCCACGGCCAGCCTGCGCTACGCCGCCGCCTTCTCGGTCCTGTTCGGCCTGGGCGCGGCGGTGATGATCGCGGGGGTGGACTACGGCCTGATGCGCTTCGCCGAGGCCGAGGTCCGCGACGGGCTGAACCACCAGATGGACGTCATGCGCGCCGACGCCAACCGGCACGGCACGGCCCAACTGGTGCAGGAGCTGAACGCCGAGGCCCGCAACCGCGACGCCCGGCGCTATCTGCTGTTGGTCGAGGCGCCGGACGGCCGCACCTTCTCCAACGGTCTGACGCGGCTGGCGGTCAATGAGACCGGCTTCCGTCGCAACCTGCCGAACAAGGCGCGCCCCGCCCGCTGGCCCGACCAGACGCCGAACATGCTGACGCTGAGCGCGCGGGCGTCCGACGGCGGCCTGCTGGCGGTCGGACGCGACATCCAGCACCTGGACGAACTGCGCGGCGGCATCCGCCGCTATGCCCTGATGAGCGGGATCGTGCTGATCCTGCTCGCCCTGGCCGGAGGCTGGTTCGCCGGCCGGCTGTTCCTGCGGCGGCTGGAAGACGTCAATCAGGCAGTCGGCCGCATCATCGCCGGTCAGGATTCGGCCCGCCTGCCCGCCGTCGGCCTGGGGCGGGAGTTCAATGAGCTGTCGGCCAATCTCAACCGAATGCTGGACCGGCAGGAGGCGGCGCTGACGACGCTGAAGACCCTGTCCGAGGGCGTGGCCCACGAACTGCGCGCGCCGCTGAGCCGGGTTCGCCACCGGCTGGAGGACCTGGCCGCCAATCTGGATGACGCCAAGGCGCGCGAAGCCGCTGTCGAGCGCGCGCTTGAAGAAACGGACCAGGTCAGCGCCCTGTTCGAGGCCTTGCTGACCCTGGCGCGGATCGAGAGCGACGACGCCGCCTTGCAGACCGAACGGCTGGATCTCGCCGCCCTGGCCGCCACGGTGGCAGACATCTACAGCCCCTTCGTCGAAGAGGCGGGCGGGCGCCTGATCATCGCCTTGGCCCCAACAGGAACGATCGAGGCCGACCCTGCCCTGCTGCAACAGGCGCTGGCCAATCTGATCGAGAACGCCGTCTTCCACGGCGGCGGGCAGATCGAGGTATCCACGACCAGCGAGGGCGGCCGGGCGATCATCCGCATCGCCGACCACGGCCCCGGCGTGCCGGAAACCGAGCGCGACAAGGTCCTGCGCCGCTTCTATCGCCTGGATCAGGGCGCGAGCGACCATACGTCCGGGGCAGGTCTGGGTCTGGCCATGGTGGCGGCCGTCGCGCGGGCCCATGGCGGCGAGCTTCGACTGGACGACAATCAGCCGGGACTGGCGGTGGAGCTGGCGCTGCCCCTCACCACTGCGAAGGCTTAAGTCTCGTCCGGCGCGCGACCCGATCTTGCGGTCGCGATCGGGTTGCCGCTTATATTCTAGAGAGGCCGACACATCGGTCGCGAGTTCCAGGAGGCGCCCATGCCAGACGGTTTTCCGCAGGGAACCGTGCATCAGGCGGCCGCCGACCTTCAGAACGCCCTGAAAGCAGACGACGAGATTTTCGACCTGTGGCGAAACCTGACCCCGCTGGGCCGTAACGAGTTCATCTGCTGGGTCGATGACGCCAAACAACCTGCCACGCGCCAGCGACGCATCCGGCGGACCGTAGAGGAACTGCGGGAGGGCAAGCGCCGTCCCTGCTGCTGGGCGGGCTGCATCCATCGCACCGACAAGGCGCCCAGCCGATGGCAAAAGGCCGTTCTGATCGACCAGAAGACGAAGGGCGCGTCCAAGCCCTGACGCGCCCTCGCCTTCTTTCGGCTGTCGCCCGTATTTATTGAGCGGCGACCGCCTTGGCCGTCTCAGCGGGTTTGCCGCCGCGCGCGATGAAGGCGCGCATATGCTCCTCCAGCGTGTTCAGCGGCACCGAGCCCAAAGCCAGGATTTCGTCATGGAACGGGCGCGGATCGAAACGCTCGCCCAGAGCGGCCTCGGCCTCGCCGCGCAGACGGCGGATGGTCAGCTCGCCCAGCTTGTAGGACAAGGCCTGACCGGGCCAGCTGATGTAGCGGTCCACCTCGGTCTCGACCTCGTGGCGCGACAGGGCGGTATGGCCCGCCAGATAGTCGATGGCCTGTTCGCGCGACCAGCCCTTCAGGTGCACGCCGGTGTCGATCACCAGACGCGCCGCGCGCCACATCTCGTAGCTGAGGCGGCCGAAGTTCTCATAGGGCGTGCGATAGATGCCCATCTCGACGCCCAGCCATTCCGTATAGAGGCCCCAGCCCTCGCCATAGCCCGAGAAGTAGGTGTGGCGACGGAAGGTCGGCCCTGCGTCCTGTTCCTCGGCCAGCGCCATCTGGAAGCTGTGGCCCGGCGCGCACTCATGCAGGGTCAGGGCCGGGATGTTGTACAGCGGCCGGCTAGGCAGGTTGTGGGTGTTCATCTGGCAGGCTTCCAGCCCGCCGCGCCCCGCCGTGTAGAAGGGGGCCAGCGCCTCAGGCACCTGAATGATGGTGTAGCGACGACGCGGCAGCTTGCCGATCAGCTTGCCGATCTCGCCATCGGCCCGCACCGCGACCCAGGCCGACACCATCATCAGTTCGTCCGGCGTCTTGGCGTAGAACTGCGGGTCGGTGCGCAGGAAATGCAGGAACTCGTCGAACGAGCCGGTGAAGCCCGCGTCGGCCATCGTCTGGCGCATCTCGGCCTGGATGCGGGCGACTTCGGACAGGCCGATCTGGTGAATCTCCTCGCCGCTCAGTTCCAGCGTCGTGTATTTGCGGACCTGGGACTCGTAGAAGGCGACGCCGTCGGGCATGTCGCGGGCCGCCAAGGTGGTGCGGGCGCGCGGCTGATACTCGTTCAGATAGAAGTCCAGCAGCGACCGATAGGCCGGGATCACCGCCTCATTGATGACTGTCGCGGCCTCGGCGCGCAGGCGCGCCTGGTCGGACGCCGATACGGTCGAGGGCATCTGGCGGAAGGCCGCGTAGAAGGCGTTGGCCTCGGCCGTGTCGGTGATGAAGTTGGTGATGGAGGCCTCGCGGCCTTCCAGCGTCACGCGCGGCACGCTGAAACCGCGCGCCAGGCCGTCGCGCATATTGGCCTTCTGCTGGTCGAAATAGCGCGGGATGTCGCGCATCCGCGAGATAAAGGCGCTGTAGTCCTCGGCGGTCCGCAGGCTGCGCGACTGGTCCAGGTAGGTCCAGAAAGAGCTGTCGCTGTTGAACGGCATCTCCCACTGGCGAGCCTGACCGTCGATCAGGGCATGCTCCAGATTGGTGCGGAAGACGGCGGCGTTGATGCGGTCCTCCGCCGACAGTTCGTCCAGCGTAATGCCGTCCAGTTGCTGCAACAGCTCGCGCACATAGGTCAGGCGCTGCTGCTGGGCCGCCGGGCTGACGTCGGCCAGACGATCCGCTGGGCCATACTCGCCGTCAGCGCCTTTGACCCGGCCGGTGCGGGCCATGCTGGTTTCCGTTTCCGCCTCATAGAGCGCCTTCAGCCGCGCTCCGGCCTGCTGCATCTGCGCGGCGGACGGAGACGCCTCGGCGGCCAACGCTGCGGCCGGGTCCGACGCGACCAGAAGGGACGAAACGGCGCAGGCCGTCAGCAGCAGGGTTCTCATGATACTGTTCCTATTCTTACCAGCACGGGCGTCGGCCGAAGCCTGGGCCTGCGTCAATGCCACTCGCCGCCGCCGATCGGCGCGCCCGGCGGAACCGGCTGCGCAACCGGAAGGGTCGCGCTGAGCGCCTTCAGCCCCTCGACCGGTCCTATCAGGGCGTCGGCCAGATAGGCGCACTGCGCCGTCTCCAGCCGATCGCCACGGCAGCGTTTCAACTGTTCGCCGAAGCGGCGGGCGCTGTCGCGCACCACGCCCTGGGCGGTCGAAGACAGGTCCTTGCCCTGCATCAGGGCCGACAGATGGGCGGCGTAGCGGGCGCGGGCGACGCGGCGCAGCTCGGCCTGTCGCGGGCTGAGGACGGCGCCCGGACCGACGGCCAGCGCCACCCGATCCAACGTCTCGACCAGGCCCAGTTGGCCCGGATCGCGGCGCTGCTGTTCGATGAGGCGGTTCAGCCGCTCGGGCGCCAACAGGGTCTCGAACACCACCTCGGTCGCCGCAGCCGCCGCCGAGGACGGGTCGAACACGGCGTCGGTCTTGCCTTCGAACAGCTCGATCTGGGTCTGGCGATCCGGATTGCCCGACTGGACCGAGGACAGCAGGTCGATCAGGTCGTCCCTGAGGTCCAACTCGGCCGGAGACAGCGCCTGCATCAGGGCCTCCAGCGCCGCGCGCTGCTTGTCGGCGGGCACGACCTCGGCCCGCTCATGCCCGGCGCCGCTGACGGCGTAGCTGTAGTCCACGCCGCCGATCTGACGCCCGACCGCCGTGGTCTGATAGCGGTGATACAGATAGATCGGCACGATGACCCGGCGCAGGTCCGCCGCCGGGGCTCCGGCCGGCAGGTTGCCCAGACCAAAGCGCGACAGGGCGATGCGGCGCACCGCCAGGGTGTTGGCGAACTCGGCCACCGGGTCTTCGCCGTTGTCCCACATGGCGCCATAGGGCTGAAGGCTGCCCAGCGGGCGGGTGTCGCTGTCGCCGACGAAGCGATAGCCCTTTCCTTGCGCCTCAGCCGCCAAGGCCAGACGGCGCGCCTGCGGGTCCTGCCCCGGCGTGTCGCCATACAGCCAGTCGATGGCGTAGCGGTCCCAGGCGCCGACGCCGGTCGTATAGGCCTGGCTGAAATCCAGCCGGTCGCCGTCGGCGATCACCCAGGGCGCGGGATAGTCCATCACCGAAGCGCGGCCCTCATACCTGGAGGCGGCGAAGTTGTGAGCCAGGCCGATCGAATGGCCGATTTCGTGCGCCGACAGGTGACGCAGGCGGTGATAGGCCAGACGGTCCGGATCGTCCTCGGCGCCCGTCCCGGCGCGCGCGGCGCCGACCAGCCCCTCGATGATCATCTTGTCCTGACGGTCGCGCAGCGAGCCCAGTTGCACCACGCCGCGCACGATCTCGCCGGTGCGCGGATCGCTGACCGTGCTGCCGGTCGACCAGCCGCGCGTCTCGCGGTGGACCCAGGCGATGATGCTGTAGCGGGCGTCCATCGGATGCGCCCCTTCAGGCAGCACCTCGACCCGGAAGGCGTTCTGATATCCCGCCTCTTCAAAGGCTTGCGCCCACCAGTTGCCGCCCTCGATCAGGGCTTCGCGGATGGCGACCGGCGCGGCCCGGTCGACGTAGAAGACGATCGGCTTCTTGACCGGCGAACGGGCGGCCGAGGGATCGGTCTTCTCCAGCCGGAAGCGGCGCGCCATCCGCTTCATCACCGGCTGGTCCAGAGGCGCGGCGAAGTCGACGGCCATCGCCTGGCCGACGCTGCCGCCGCGCGGATCGTGCGGCACAGGCTGGAAACCGTCGTCCGGCAGACGGATGAAGGAGTGCTGGACCGTCAGGGTCACCGCGCGCGAATCCGGCGCGATGCGCGACAGCTCGCCGCCCGGCTCGTCGCTGGTGAAGGTCTGGACGGTCTGAAGTTCGACGTTGTCGGGGAAGACCAGGGTCTGTTCCAGCGCCAGATGCCCCAGATCCTGCGCCGCCTTGAACGAACCGAGGTTGGCTCGCTTCAGCCGCCCGGCGATATTGACCGCATCGCGCGTCAGGAAGCCCGACAGATCGACGACCACCGAGCCGTCGGCGCCCGTCTCGATCACATCCGTCGCCCAGACGGTCGAGGGGGCGAAGGAGGCGGCGACCGCCCTCTGTTCGTCGTCGCTGGCGTCAAAGGCGCGGAAGCGGTGATTCTCGAACCGGGCGAACACCCGGCCGCCGACCTTGTGAAAGGCTACGATCTGCGTCTGGCCCAGACCGGATCGGTCCAGCCCGGCGTTATCCATGCCCAGCCCTGCCGACAGGCCCGGCTGATACAGGTAGCGGCCGATCACGCCCTCGGCGTCCGGTGGCGACAGACGCGCCAGAACCCGCCCCTTCTCCCGGTCCAGCCGCACGCCGAACAGGCCGTCCTGCCAGGCCGACGTGGCCGCCGCCGTCGCGGGCGCAGACTGCGCTGTCGCCTGAGCCGACGCCCCGAGCATCACCAGACCGGCGACGCTCGCCAGCAGAACCTTGCGTAACATCGGCTTCCCCCTCCGACGATTTAACAGGGGCGTTCAGAACACTGAACGCGCGCAAGCGCAAGCCGAAGGCGCGCCTCGATCGAATAATGTATCTGGATGTCCGATAGGCAAGCGGCTTCCGCTTTTGCCAACGGCCAAGCCAGGCGGAACCCTCAGCGCCCCCTCCCGTTGCGCTCGGGTACGAAGGAGAACGACATGATCAAATGGGCCATTATCTTCGCCATCATCGCCATAGTGGCCGGTCTGCTGGGCTTCGGCGGCATCGCGGGCGCCGCGGCGGGCATCGCCAAATTCCTGGCTGTTCTGGCGCTGATCATCTTTGCGATCTTCCTGGTGCTTGGCTTCACAGTGGCCAAGAAAATCACTTAAGATCGGCCTTGAACCCTGGCCTGCAAGCCGCCGCCCGTCCGCCGGAGGGGCGGCGGTCGCTTTTCAGCTGTGTTCCGTTCGCGCCCTGACCGGCAGACCGCGCAGTTCCACCCGCAAGCCGCCCAACCGCGAGGGAACGAAGCGAACCTCGCCCCCGTGCGCCTTCATCGCCGACGCCACGATCGACAGGCCCAGTCCGCTGCCGCCGCCGGGGCTGCCTGCCGGTCGGAAAAATCGCTGGCCCAGCCTCTCAAGATCAGCGGCGGCAACGCCGGGGCCGTCGTCATCGATGGCGATGACGGCGGACGGCCCCTCTCCTTCAACCGACACGCGGATGCGGCTTCGGGCGAACTGTTGCGCATTCGCCATAATATTGGCCGCCACCAGATTGAAACGGTCAGGCTCGGCGAAGACCTCTATCCCGCCCTGCGGCGCCTCAAGGCGGGGTTCCGGCCCCTGAGCCTGGAAAGGCGCCGCCAGCCCCGTCCACCGCTTTGCCCGATCGTCGATGGCGGTCACATCCTCGCGCGCGAGGGCCAGCAGGCCGGCGACCAGACGCGCGGTTCGGTCGACCGAGACCTGGATCTGCTCCAGCGCATGTCGGCGCGTCTGCTCATCAGCCGTCGCGGCGGCGATCTGGGCCTGGATACGCAGCCCCGCCAGCGGCGTGCGCAACTCATGCGCGGCGGCGGCCGTGAACTCCGTCTCCCGTAATCGGGCCGCGCGCACCCTGTCCATCAGGGCGTCCAGAGACTGCACAAAGGGCTGAAGGTCAGACCCGCCGGGCGCCACGCCGATCGGCGACAGGTCGTCAGCGTCCCGTTCGGTCAGGATGCGGGTCATCTGGCGGACCGGCCGCAGCCCGGCCCCTACCGACCACCAGATCAGCACGCCCAGGGCCGCCAACCCCAGGGCCGCCGGGCCGAGCAGACCCGCGACCACGCTGCTGACCAGATGCTCGCGGATCGTCAGACTGTCGCCGACCATCACCCGATAGCCGCCCTCGGGCACGTTGACGGTGTAGACCCGCCAGAGCTCGCCCTGGATCACACGCTCGGAAAAGCCGTCTTCGTCCGGCGCCAGGCTCTCGGCGGGGGCGTTCTGGGAGCGCGCGATCAACTCGCCGTTCATGGTCCAGATCTGACACGACAGCTGCCGCTCATAGGCCGGAACAGGCCCTGGCAGGGCCGGGTTCGCCACCGGCGTCATCTCGCCCGTGCGCATCAGGGACGACACCATGCGCGCCGATTCCATCAGACGCCGGTCCAGCACGCGCTGAACCTCATGGCGGGTATGGACCTCCACCCAGACCACCGCTGCGCCCCATACCAATGCGGTCACAACGGCCAGAATGGCGAACAGTCTAAGCCGGATGGAGGTCATCGCAGGGTGTATCCCACGCCGCGCACCGTGCGGATGAAGGCGGAACCCAGCTTGGCCCGCAGGTGGTGGACGTGAACCTCCACGGCATTAGAGCCGATCTCCTCCTGCCAGCCATACAGACGCTCTTCCAGCTGGCTCCGCGACTGCACAGCCGACGGCCTTTCCATCAGAGCCTCCAGGATGGCGAACTCGCGGCGCGACAGCGGCAAATCCTCTTCGCCGCGCCAGGCCAGCCGCGCCTTCGGGTCCAGCGTAACGTCCTTGTGCGTCAGAGCCGGGCGCGACCGTCCCAGTAGCCGACGCCGCACCGCCCGCAGCCGCGCCGCCAGTTCGTCCAGATCGAACGGCTTGCCCACATAGTCGTCCGCGCCCGCGTCCAGACCGCCGATCCGATCCCGGCTTTCGTCGCGCGCCGACAGAATGACCACCCCGACGTCCATGTCGCGCTGCCGCACGAAGCGCAGGACCTGAAGACCGTCGCCATCGGGCAGATTGAGGTCCAGGACGACAGCGTCGAACGCCGAGCTTTCAAGCGCAGCCAGGGCGTCCTCGATGCGCGTCGTGGCCTCGACCGTCCAGCCGCAAGCCGTCAGGCCGACCTGAAGGCCGTCCGAAAGCACCGGATCATCTTCCACTATGAGCAGTCTCATGCCTTATGCCTTCCGCCGCCCGGCTTAAGCCTGACTTAAGCTCTTACGCCGACCCGAGACGCATGAAGTTCATTTCCTGGCGCCTTCTGGCGATCCTGTTCGCCCTGATGCTGGCCGCCCCGGCTGTCGGGCGCGCCCAGGCCTTCGCGTCCCTGGACCAGTCCTTCCTGTCCCCGGACCAGGCCTTCACGCTCAAGGTTTCGCGCGAGACCAACGGCGATCTGGCCTTCCGCTGGACCATAGCGCCGGGACATTATCTCTATCGGGATCACACCGTCGCCACGGCGCCGGGCGGCGAGGAGAGCCTCAGCCTGCAGTTGCAGCCCGGCGAGAAGAAGGACGACCCCGGCTTCGGCGTGGTCGACATCTGGCGCGCGGCCGGACAGGCGCGCCTGTCGGCGGCGACGTTGGAGCGCGCGGGCGCGCCCGGATCGATCAACATCACCTATCAGGGGTGCAAGGAAGACTCGATCTGCTATCCGCCGACCACGCGGACCATCGCAGTTCCCGCCCTGCCGGGCGCGGCAAGACAGGCCGTGGAGGGCGCGGCCCAGCCCCCTGCCGAACCGGCCGCCGCACTGGCCCTGAAGGCGCCGCCTGCGCCCGAGGCCCGGCCTGCCCCTGCTGCCTCGCCGGTTTCAGAGCCCGAAGCATCCCTTGTCGCTGAAGCCGCCGATGCAGCGCCCGCGCCCGCCGTCCGGCTGGACCAGAACGCAGGCTTCGTCGATCGGCTGGCGGATCAGGGAGGGTTCGCTTGGGTCCTGCTGGCCTTCTTCGGTTTCGGCGTATTGCTGGCCTTCACGCCTTGCGTCTTCCCCATGTATCCGATCCTGGCCGGCGTGATCGGACGGGGCGTCGATGGCCGCGGGACCCAGCGCGGGCTGGTGCTCTCCACGGCCTATGTCCTGGGACTGGCCACGGCCTTCGGCCTGCTGGGCGTCGTCGCCGCCTGGTCCGGTCAGAATCTGCAGATGGCGCTTCAATCGGTCTGGGCCGTCGGCGCCCTGTCGATCATCTTCCTGCTGCTGGCCGCATCGATGTTCGGCGGTTTCGAGCTGCAGCTGCCGTCCGCCTGGACCAGCCGGTTCTCGCGCGACAACGGGACCGGGCGGCGCTCCGTCGGCTCGGCCGCCGGTCTGGGCTTCGCTTCCGCCCTGATCGTCGGCCCGTGCGTAACCGCCCCGCTGGCGGGCGCCCTGCTCTACATCGCCCAAACCGGCGAAGCCGGGCTCGGCGCGGCGGCTCTGTTCGCCCTGGGGCTGGGCAAGGGCGCGCCGCTGATCGTCTTCGGCACGGCCGGCGCCCGCTTCCTGCCCAAGGCCGGGGCCTGGATGGATCGGGTGAAGACCCTGTTCGGCTTCATCTTCCTGGGCATGGCATGGTGGCTGGCGAGCCGCATCCTGCCGCCTGCCGTCGTGCTGACGCTGGGCGCGATGTTGGCTCTGGCCGCCGCCGCCGCCCTTGGCCTGTTCAGCGGCCCCGCGGCCAGCCGTCCGGCCGGCCTCGCCCGCGCCGCGGGACTGGCCGTCGCCGCCTGGGGGATCATGCTTCTGATCGGCCTCAGCATGGGCGCCGCCGATCCCTGGCGCCCGCTGGCCCCGCTCGCGTCCCGCTCGGCGCCCGGCGTCGCCGGGCCTGGGGCGGCGCCGGTCCCCGCCGCCGTGGTCGTTGACTCCGCCGGGCTGAAGCGCGCCATTCAGGAAGCAGGCGGCCGCTCACGCCCGGCCATGATCTACTTCACCGCCGACTGGTGCGTCATCTGTCGGCAGATGGACCGGGACGTCTTCGCCGACGACCAGGTTTTCGCCGCCCTGCAGAACGTCGATCTGATCAAGGTCGATGTGACGAACAACACCCCGGAAACGCACCAGCTGATGGAAACCTACGGCGTGGTCGGCCCGCCGACGCTGGTCTTCCTTTCGGCCGCATCACAGGAGCCCGCGTCCACCCGCCTGGTCGGCAAGACCACCGTGAGCAAGGTGCTGGCCTCCCTCGACAGCGCGCAGGCCGCCCGATGAACGCGCTAGAGCTCGGCCCCCTCGTCCTGTCCGGCGAGCGGCTTTCCATCCTCATCGGCATCTTCGTCTTCGTCATCGGCTCGGGCCTTCTGGCCAGCCGGGTGAGCATCCGCTTCAACGCATGGAGCTCTGTCGTCGTCTTTGGCGGCGTTCTGGTCGCGCGCCTGGCCTATGTGGCCGCCAACTGGCCGCACTTTAGGGCCGACCCCTTGCGCGCCTTCGCCGTCTGGCAGGGCGGGTTCGCCTGGCTTTGGGTCATCCCGGTCGTCGTACTGGCGACCGCCTTGCTGCTCAAAACCGCCAGGGAACGCGCCTGGGCTCTGGCCCCCGTCGCCGTCAGCGCCCTGGCCTGGGTCGCAGCGCATCAGCTGGCGTCCGCGACCGAGCCCCTGCCTCCCGCCGAAATCACCCTGGCGCAGTTGGACGGCGCCCCGCTCGACCTGGCCGCGCCGTCCGGTCGCCCGACAGTCATCAACATCTGGGCCAGTTGGTGCCCGCCCTGTCGCCGCGAGATGCCGGCCCTGGCCGCCGCCCAGAAGGCCCATCCCGACGTGCGCTTCCTGTTCGTGAATCAGGGCGAGGGCAAAGCGACGGTGCGGACCTATCTGACGCGCGAGGGCCTGACGTTGGAGCATGTCCTGCTTGACCCGCACATGGATCTGCCGCGCCACTACGGCACGGTGGGTCTGCCCATCACCTTCTTCCTTGGAAGCGACGGGCGGCTGGCCAAGGCCCATCTGGGCGAGATCGGGCCGGAGCGCATCGCCGCCGAAATCGCGCGGCTGGAATGAAACGAAACATCCCCCACCCGTCTGCGTCTTAAGCCTGACTTAAGACCGGGCGTGGACGAAGCCCACACCTTTGAGGCGCGCGCCTCGCCAAGATCATGGCCCTGGATGGCCGTCACATCACCCGGAGAAGTCTGATCATGAACAAGCCCGCGCTCGCCCTGATGATCGCCGCGACGATGAGCCTGGCGGCCTGTGGTCCGGCCGACGCCAGCGCCGCGCAGGACATGCCCATGATCGCAGAGGTCGGCTTCAGCGACCTTCTGAAGAATCCGGCGACGCCCTTCATCGGCGCCCAACAGGCCGACATCACCATCATCGGCTTCATGGATTACAACTGCCCCTACTGCAAAATGATGATCCCGGAGCTCAACGGCCTGATGGAAGCCGATCCGAAGGTGCGGGTGCTGTACAAGGAATGGCCGATCTTCGGCCCGGTGTCCGAGAACCTGGCGCGCATCGCGCTGGCCGCCGGCTATCAGGACAAGTACCACGCGGTGCACAACGCCTTCATGAGCGCGCCCGATCGCATCCAGACCAATCAGAAGGCGCGTCAGCTCGCCACGGAAGCCGGCGTCGACATGGAGCAGCTGGACCGCGACCTGGCCGCCCATCGCGAGGACATCGACGCCGTCCTGCTGCTCAACAGCCGAGAGGCCGCCGCCCTCGCCCTCAACGGCACGCCGGCCTTCGTCATCAACGGCAATCTGATCCCCGGCGGGATCCCCCAGGCCCAGCTGGAGGCCGTGATCGCCCGCATCCGCTCCGGTCAGCCGCTGCGCTGATTCAAGAGGCGAAGGCTCCATAAGCGGCCCGGGTTTCGGCGCGGCGCGGAAGACGCTGCGCGCCTCGCCGATCCCGCTTCCCCTGCGCCGCGTTCAGGGGAACCTCGGCAAACCAAAGACCGTTCTGAATCCATGAACCTTGGCCTTTTCTTCTTTGGCGTTCTGTTGCTGGCGGTCCTGCTCACCGGGCTGGATCGCGCGATCACTGGACCTCGGCGCGCTGCGGACAAGGATCAGGACGGCGAACCCGACGGTCCGCCGGAGGACTGACGCCCGCCCCCTTTCGATCCGGCGGCAATGACCTATGTTGCCGACACGCCGCGGCTCGATCGCGGCGCGTTCAACCTGTCCTGATTTCGCCGAGCCTGCTTCATGTCCTACGTCGCCCGTGACGACCGCCCCGCCGACAAGGCCGAACGCTATGCCGAGGTCGAGGCCGAGATCATGGCCGTGCTGGACGGGGAGCCGAACCTGACCGCGCGCATGGCCACGGTCGCTTCGATGCTGGCTGACGCCTTCCCCGCCTTCTTCTGGACCGGCTTCTACGTCGTGGATGGGGACAAGGGCGAGGAACTGGTGGTCGGCCCCTATCAGGGCACGCTGGGCTGTCTGCGCATCCCGTTCGGCCGCGGCGTCTGCGGCGCGGCGGCGCGGACGCGCGAGACGAAGGTGGTCGAGGACGTCCACGCCTTCCCCGGCCATATCGCCTGCGACAGCCGCTCGGCCAGCGAGATCGTGGTTCCGGTGCTGGACGCGGCGGGCGACCTGATCGCCGTGCTGGACGTGGACGCGACCGAGAAGGGGGCCTTCGACGCCGTGGACGCCGAGGCGCTGGAGCGGCTGATAGCCAAGGTGTTCGGCGCGAGCTGAGGGCATTGCCCCTCTCCCGACGGGACAGGGTTCCGCACACGACGCCTGCCCCCACCCGTGCTACCTCCCTCGCATGAGGATCGGAATCGACTTCGGCGGCACCAAGATCGAGGCGGCGGCGCTGGACGCGGCGGGCGCCTTCGCCGCGCGCATCCGGGAGCCCAACCCCGGGAGCTATGACGCCGCCCTGGCCCTGGTCGCCGACCTGGTGCGCCGGGTCGAGGCCGAGGCAGGGCCGGCGCGCTCGGTCGGCCTGGCCATTCCCGGATCGCCCTCGCCGCGCACCGGTCTGATCCGCAACGCCAACTCCACCTATCTGAACGGCCGCCGCTTCGCTGAGGATCTGGAGGCCGCGCTCGGCCGCCCGGTGCGGCTGGCCAACGACGCCAACTGCCTGGCCCTGTCGGAGGCCGCCGACGGCGCAGGCGCGGGCGCCGCCAGCCTGTTCGGCGTCATCCTCGGCACCGGCTGCGGCGGAGGACTGGTCATCGACGGCAAGCTGGTCGAGGGTGCGCACGGGGTCGCCGCCGAGATCGGCCACATCTCCCTGCCCTGGCCCGCAGCGGACGAAGCGCCCGGCCCCGCCTGCTGGTGCGGCCTGAGCGGCTGTCTGGAGACCTGGGTGTCCGGGACGGGCTTCCAGCGCGATCATGAAGCTGCGACCGGGCGGGCGTGGAAGGCGCAGGCCATCATCAACGCCGCCCGCAAGGGCGACGTGCAGGCCGCCGCCGCGCTTGAGCGCTACATCGACCGGCTGGGGCGCGGGCTGGCCATGGTGGTCAATCTGGCCGACCCGGAGCTCTTCGTGCTGGGCGGCGGGATGTCGAATGTGGGCGAGCTTTACGATCGCCTGCCGCAGGTCGTGGCCCGCCATGTCTTCTCCGACCACTGGGAGGGGCGGATCGTTCCGGCCAGATGGGGCGATTCCTCGGGCGTGCGCGGCGCCGCGCGGCTGTGGGACGCCTGATCGCCGATTGATCCCGCGACGGGCGCCGCTATGGTCCGCGCCGAACCATTCAGGAGCGAGACGATGGGCGAACGGGTTGCAGCAATCACCGGCGGGCACGGCGCCCTGGGGCGAGCCGTGGTCGAGGCCGCGTTGGCCGCCGGCTGGACCATCGCCGTCATCGATCACGCCAGCGGCCACGTCGTCCCTGACGGCGTGCTGGAGGTCGGCGGCGTCGACCTGACCGACCCTGCTCAGGCCAAGGCGGCGATCGAGACCGTGGTCGCCCGCCTCGGCCGTCTGGACGCCCTGCTGAACATCGCCGGCGGCTTCGTCTGGAGCCCGGTCGAGGGCGACGGCGACGAATTCGATCGGATGCACGCCCTCAACGTCAAGACGACGCTGAACGCCAGCCGCGCCGCCCTGCCCCATCTGAAGGCCTCGGCCGAGGGCCGCATCGTCAACGTCGGCGCCAACGGGGCGATCAAGGCCGGGCACGGCATGGGCGCCTACGCCGCCTCCAAGGCCGGGGTCCACCGCCTGACCGAGGCGCTGGCCGAGGAGCTGAAGTCGACCTCGGTGACGGTCAACGCCGTCCTGCCCTCCATCATCGACACCGCGGCCAACCGCGCCGACATGCCCGACGCCGATCCGGCCAAGTGGGTTGCGCCCGCCGATCTGGCCGCCGTCATCCTGTTCCTGGCCTCGCCCGAGGCGCGGGCGGTGACGGGCGCCCTGATCCCCGTCACGGGCAAGGTCTGATGCGCGCGCGCAGCGTCCTCTACCTGCCCGCCTCGAACGCGCGAGCGATCGAGAAGGCCCGCGCCCTGCCCTGCGACGTGGCGGTGCTGGATCTGGAGGACGCCGTCGCGCCCGAAATGAAGGCTGAGGCCCGCGCGGCCGCCGTCGCAGCGGCGCAGGAAGGCGGCTTCGGCCCGCGCCTCGGCGTGCGGGTCAACGGTCTGGACACGCCGTGGGGCGCCGACGACCTGAAGGCCCTGCATGACTCCCCGGTCGACCTGATCGTCGCGCCCAAGGTCGAGAGCGCGGCCATGGTCCACGCCCTGTCGGCGGCGCTGCGTCCCGGCGTCGCCCTGTGGGCCATGATCGAGACGCCGCGAGCCTTGGTGGACCTGCGCGACATCGCCGGAGCGGACGGCGCCCTGAGCGGCCTGATGCTGGGCGTCAACGATCTGGCCAAGGATCTGAAGACCGGCGCCGCGCCCGACCGGGAGCCGCTGAAGCCGTGGCTGGCGGCGATCGTGGCCCACGCCCGCGCCAACGGCCTGAACGTCATCGACGGCGTGTTCAACCGCATCAAGGACGAGGCCGGATTCGCGGCGGAGTGTGTGCAAGGCAGGCTATATGGTTTCGACGGCAAGAGCCTGATCCATCCGTCGCAGATCGAGGGCGCCAACGCGGCGTTCGGCCCGTCTCCCGCCGAGGTCGAATGGGCGCGCAAGGTCGTCACCGCCTTCGCCGCACCCGAAGCCGTCGGGCTTGGCGTCATCCGCGTCGAGGGCGAGATGGTGGAGCGGCTGCATCTGCACGCCGCCGAAACACTTCTGGCCGACCGCTAACTATCCGCTCATCCCGGCGGACGCCGGGACCCAGTGCTTTGGCTTCAAACCCTAGGTTTTATCTAGCGCTCCCCTTATGGCCGGATGCAGAGCGCGTGGCTCTCACTGGGTCCCGGCGTCCGCCGGGATGAGCGGTCGTAGGGGTGGCGCCTTCTTACGGCAAACCGTAGACACCCCCCATGACCGCACCGCTTCCGCCCCTGTCGAAACCCCGCTCCTGGGTCTGTGCGCCGGGGGTGATGAAGGTCCCGTTCCTGTCCGCCTTCCTGCCCGATTACGACCTGTCCGCCCTGCCCGGATCGTCGATCGAGGCCGTTCTCGGCTGGGGCATGAAGCCGACGGCGGAGGCGGGCCGACGCTGGGCGGCGAAGCACGGCAAACCCTACATCGCGCTGGAGGACGGCTTCTTGCGCTCGGTCGGCATCGGCGAGAGCGGGGCGACCAGCCTGAGCCTGATCGTCGATGATCTGGGCGTCTATTACGACGCCACCCGACCCAGTCGGCTGGAGCAACTGATCGACACAGCCCCTGACTGGTGCGACGCCGCCATGAAGGCCCGCGCGCGCGGCCTGATCGACCGCATCGTCGCCTCGGGCGTGTCCAAGACCAATATGGGCGGGCCGCTGGCCCCCGCCGCCCTGCTGAAACCCGGCCGTCGGGTGCTGATCGTGGACCAGACCTTCGGCGACGCCTCCATCGGCTATGGGCTGGCGACCGAGGCCAGCTTCTCCGAAATGCTGGCGACCGCCCGGCGCGACGAGCCTGACGCCCAGCTGATCGTCAAGCGCCACCCGGCGGTGGCCGCCGGGCGCAAACAGGGCTGCATCCCGGCCGATCAGCTTCAGGGCGTCACCCTGATCGACACGGACGTGCGGCCCTCCGACCTGCTGGCGGCGGTGGACGCGGTCTATGTCGTGACCTCAGCCCTGGGGTTCGAGGCCCTGTTGCGGGGCCTGCCGGTGCGCTGCTTCGGCGCGCCCTTCTATTCGGGATGGGGACTGACGACGGATGCGGTCCAGACCGGGCGGCGCGGCGTCCTGCGCGATCTGGATCAGGTCGCGGCGGCGGCGCTGATCGCCTACACCCGCTACGTCGATCCGGTAACCGGCCAGCGGTGCGAGGCCGAACAGGCGCTGGAGCGGCTGATCGCGCTGCGCGACCGGGCCGACCGGCTGGCGGGCGACTGGGCCGCCGTCGGCTTCGCCCCGGCCAAGCGACCGCCGGTGCGCCGCCTGCTGAACTCGCCCAAGGGCCGCGTCCGCTACTTCTGGCGCTCATCCGCCGCCGTCGCCCATGCGCGCGCGACGGGCGGCAAGCTGATCTGGTGGGCCGGCAAGGAGACGCCGCAGATCCGCGCCGCCGCCGACGCCTTCGAAGGGCCGGTCGTGCGCATGGAGGACGGCTTCATCCGCTCGCGCGGGCTGGGGTCCGACTTCTTCGGCGCCCTGTCGGTCGCGCTGGACGACCAGGGCGTCTACTACGACCCGACCCGGCCCAGCCGTCTGGAAAGCCTGATCGAGGCGGACGAGCCCTCGCCGGATCAGGCCGCGCGCGCCGAGGCCCTTCGCGCCCGCGTGGTCGAGGCGGGCCTGTCGAAATACAATCTGAAAGGCGCGGGCGTCCCGCCCCACTGGCCGAAAGACAGGCCGATCCTGCTGGTCGTGGGTCAGGTCGAGAACGACCGCTCGATCATGATGGGCTGCGGGCCGGACATCCGCACCAACTCGGGTCTGGTGAAGGCGGCGCGAGCGGATCATCCGGACGCCTTTCTGATCTATCGCAACCACCCGGACGTGACGGCAGGCAACCGGCCGGGCCTGCTGGACCATGCGGCGATGGAGGAGGTCGACGCCTCGGCCGACGATCTGGACATCATCGACTGCCTGAACGCCTGCGACCGGCTGGCCACCCTGACGTCGCTGACCGGGTTCGAGGCCCTGATGCGGGGCAAGCCGGTCAGCGTCTATGGCCGCCCCTTCTATGCGGGTTGGGGCCTGACCGACGACAAGCTGACGTTCGAGCGCCGCACCCGC
This sequence comes from Brevundimonas naejangsanensis, assembly GCF_000635915.2. Classification (NCBI taxonomy): domain Bacteria; kingdom Pseudomonadati; phylum Pseudomonadota; class Alphaproteobacteria; order Caulobacterales; family Caulobacteraceae; genus Brevundimonas; species Brevundimonas naejangsanensis. Next base: position 483,380 of record NZ_CP015614.1, on the reverse strand, counting down.
CGCGCCTCCCTGCAGAGCCTGATCCACGCGGCCCTGATCGGCTATCCCGTCTATGTCACGCCGGACGGCTGGCCGTGCGAGGCCGAGGATCTGGTCGAGGCCCTGATCGCCGCGCGCGACCATCCCCTGCCCGCCCCGCCGCGCGGCCGGGTCAACCGATGGTGGCGAGGGATCAAGGCCAGTCTCGACCGCAGCCTTCCCCCGGCCTATTGAAGGGTTCGTCATCGCAACGGACTGAGTCCGGCCCGCGAGGCGCCCGAACTTCGCCGCGAGGCGCCGACATAAGGCTTGTCGAGCGCCGGGGACTCCATGTTCCCTCATGCAGCGAGGCGCCGCGCGCCGAGCGTTAGGGAAACAAGAAGTGCAAAAAGCCGTCATCTCCGCCACCGGCCTGTTCACGCCGGAACAGTCGATCTCGAATGAGGAGCTGGTCGGCGCCTACAACGCCTGGGCCGAACGCTGGAACGCCGCCAACGCTGAAGCGATCGCCGCCGGAGAGATCGAGGCCAAGACGCCCTCGTCCGAGGCCTTCATTGAAAAGGCGTCAGGCATCAAGGCACGCTACGTCATGGACAAGTCGGGGATCATCGACCCGGAGCGGATGCTGCCCAATCTACCCGCGCGCGGCGATGACGAACTGTCGATCCTGGCCGAAATGGCCGTGAAGGCCGCTGAGGACGCCATCCAGGCCTGGGGCAAGCCCGTCAGCGAGATCGGCGCGGTCATCTGCGCCGCGTCCAACATGCAGCGCCCCTACCCCGCCATGGCCATCGAGGTCCAGCAGGCCCTGGGCATCGAGGGCTTCGCCTTTGACATGAACGTTGCGTGCAGTTCGGCCACCTTCGGCATCAAGACGGCGGCGGACTTCGTGGCCTCGGGCTCGGTCAAGGCCGTGCTGATGGTGAACCCGGAAATCTGCTCGGCGCACCTGAACTTCAAGGATCGCGACAGCCACTTCATCTTCGGCGACGTGGCCACCGCCGTCATCATCGAGGCCGAGGATCAGGCCGGACCGGGCGGCTGGGACATTGTCGGGACCAAGCTGAAGACCAGCTTCTCGAACAACATCCGCAACAATTTCGGCTTCCTGAACCGCGCCGCCCTGCCGACTGACGGGCATGAGCCGGTCTCGTCCGACGGCCTGAGCGACAAGATGTTCGTCCAGCAGGGCCGCAAGGTGTTCAAGGAAGTCGTGCCGATGGTGTCGGAGATGATCCTCGACCACGCCGCCGAACTGAGCCTGGACCCGCATGGGCTCAAGCGCCTGTGGCTGCACCAGGCCAACATCAACATGAACACCCTGATCGGTAGGAAGGTGCTGGGTCGCGAGCCTGAGCCCGGCGAGAACGTCATCATCCTGGACGATTACGCCAACACCTCCTCGGCGGGGTCGATCATCGCCTTCCACCTGCACAACGACGGCTTCGGGCCGGGCGATACGGGTCTGATCTGCAGCTTCGGCGCAGGTTATTCAGCGGGCACGGTTTTTGTGCAAAAGCGGCCCTGATCCCGCCAATCAGGAATCAATATTTCCGGCGGCGCTTGCACTGTTCGGAAAATTTTGCAAACCGTTACGCGTCGAGAAACAGGGGGGATGAAGCCCGAATGACTCAGACAGCTTTGCCTTGGGCTGAAAAACTCAGTGATCCGCTGGCGCACGACGTGGCCACGGTGTTGCAACGCATGGGCGGCTCCGCCCATCAGGATATCGTCATCAACTGCGTCGCGGCGTTGAAGCGCCAACGCGGCGAGTCGGTCACTCACGACCTCAAGATGAAGATCATCGAGGTGTTCGAGCGATATCGGGACTTGTTCGTGCGCCCGTTTGGCGAAGGCTCCCTGCGCTGGGCCCTGGCGCCTGACGTCGCCTGACGCCTCAAGGGTTCCGTCAACGAAAAAGGCCCGCTCCGACCGGAGCGGGCCTTCGTCATTTTAAGAGCGAGCGCTCTTAGAAGCGTCGGATGTAGCTGACCGAATAGGCGTCAGCCTCGCCGCGGTCGTCGCGGAAGTCACGACGGGTCCAGTCAGCGCGGACGCCGTTCACGCCGTCCAGGTAGTAGTTGGCGCCGACGCCATAGTTCCAGCTGTCGCCGCCGACCTTGGTCTCGGCGCCGGCCAGTTCCTGCTTCAGCTCGGTGTGGCCGTAGCCGCCGCGCGCAAACAGCTCCAGCTTGTCGCCGATCGGGTATTTGCCGACGACATAACCGGCAGCGTCCCACTCGTGCTTGATCTGGCCATCGACGCCGGCGACGGTGATGTCCTTATTCTTGACCCCGACCCCGACTTCCGTCTCGACGGCCAGGTAGCGGTTCAGATCGACGCCCAGGCGACCGCTGACCGCGCCGGTCTGGGCGGCGTCGCCTTCCATGTGCGTGTAGCCCAGCGAGCCATAGCCGCGCGGCTCAGGATTCGATTGAGCAAACGCCGGAACGGCAAGAACAGACATAGCGGCGGCGGCGAGAATAACGTTACGCATTATTTCATACTCCTTAGATGATGTGACTTCTGTGATCACATGCCCCATCCAACACAGAGACAAATGGGTAGGCGGGACTTGGCGTTCCATACCCATCATCAAAGATACAGATCGATGGTGCACCAATGACACATACGGTGTTACATCTATATCTCAAAAAGAAGGGCGCGCTCCGCCGAGAAGCGCGCCCCATCCGGTCGCTGATAAGTCGGCTTAGAAACGACGGACGTAGTTGACCGAATAGATATCCACCTCGCCGCCATCGTCGGTGAAGTCACGGCGGGTCCAATCGCCGCGCAGGCCGTTTTGAGCGTCGAAGTAGTAGTTGGCGCCGACGCCGTAGTTCCAGCTTTCACCGTCGGCCTTGCTCTCAAACCCGGCCAATTCGCCCTTGATACGGGTCGTGCCGTAACCGCCGCGTGCAAACAGTTCGAAGTTGGGCGTGAGCGGCAGCGTGCCGACCGCATAGGCGGCCAGATCATAGTCGTGCTTGATCTTGCCCTCGGCGCCGGCGACGGTGAAGTCGTCGTCCTTCACCCCGATCGAGCCCTCGCCCTCGACGCCGAAATAGGGGTTGAACTTGGCGCCCAGACGACCGGTCACCGCGCCCAGGTCCCCATCAGAATGGTCCAGTTGCGAATAGCCGAGCGTACCGTAGTAGGTGGGGCCGCCCGGCTGCACGACCTGGGCCGCAGCCGGCAGGGCAAGTACAGACAGCGCGGCGGCGGTGAGAATAACATTACGCATGAGCTTCAATCACTCCTTATTGCGATGAGCAGGACTGGCCTGATCACCTTGCGGAGAAACAAAGCTCGCACGCCCGCAGACGTTCCTTACCCTTCATGAAGAAGTCGATGACTGTGCAATAGGAAGCACACACGACGTTCCTTCAAGAGCGACTATTATAAGACAAGAAAAAGGCGACCCTTTCGGATCGCCCTTTCCTTATCGATGCTGAGAGCGGACCCTAGCGATCCTTCTCGCGCTCTACGCCCGAGCGGGCGGACAGCGCCGCCTGCGCCGCCGCCAGACGGGCGATCGGCACGCGGTAGGGCGAACAGGAGACGTAATCCAGCCCCACCTCTTCGCAGAAGGCGATGGACGACGGGTCACCGCCGTGTTCGCCGCAGATGCCCATCTTCATGCCCGGCTTGGCCGCGCGACCCCGCTGCTCGGCGATGCGGATCAGGTCCCCCACCCCGTTCTGGTCCAGACGGACGAAGGGGTCGTTCTCGAAGATGCCCTTGTCCAGATAGACCTGCAGGAAGCGGCCGGAATCGTCGCGGCTGATGCCGAAGGTCGTCTGGGTCAGGTCGTTGGTGCCGAAGCTGAAGAACTCGGCGTATTCGGCCAGATCAGCCGCGCGCAGGGCGGCCCGTGGCAGCTCGACCATGGTGCCGACCAGATAGTCCACGCTGTCGCCCGCCTCGGCGAAGACGGCCTTGGCCGTGCGGTCGGTCAGCTCGCGCAGATATTTCATCTCCAGACCCAGGGCGACCAGCGGGTGCATGATCTCCGGGATCGGGGCGACGCCTGTGGACGCCTTCACCTGCAGCGCCGCCTCAAGGATGGCGCGGACCTGCATTTCATAGATTTCCGGATAGGCCACGCCCAGGCGGCAGCCGCGGTGGCCCAGCATGGGATTGGTTTCCTGAAGCTCCTTGGCCCGGCGCTTCAGCTTGGCCGCGTCCAGCCCCTGATGCACGGCCAGGGCGTCGATCTCAGCCTCGGTGTGCGGGATGAACTCGTGCAGCGGCGGGTCCAGCAGACGCACCGTCACCGGCAGGCCGCTCATGATGGCGAACAGTTCGGTGAAGTCGGCCTTCTGGAACGGCGCGATCTTGGCCAGGGCGGCGCGGCGGCCCGCCTCGTCGTCGGCCAGGATCATCTCGCGCACGGCGGCGATGCGGTCTTCGTCGAAGAACATGTGTTCGGTGCGCGACAGGCCGATGCCCTCGGCGCCGAAGCCCCACGCGGTCTTGGCGTCCAGAGCGGTCTCGGCGTTGGCGCGGACCTTCAGGCGGCGGATGCCGTCGGCCCAGCTCATCAAGGTCTGGAAGTCGCCCGTCAGCTCCGGCTCGATCATGGCCACGGCGCCGTCCAGCACCTCGCCCTTGCCGCCGTCGATGGTGATGATCTCGCCCGCCTTGAAGGTGCGGCCGCGCGCGGTGAAGGTTCCGGCCTTCTCGTCGATCGAGATTTCGCCCGCGCCCGAGACGCAAGGGCGCCCCATGCCGCGCGCCACCACCGCCGCGTGGCTGGTCATGCCGCCGCGCGCCGTGACGATGCCGCGCGCCGCGTGCATGCCGTGGATGTCCTCAGGGCTGGTCTCGTCGCGGACCAGGATGACGGCGTCGCCCTGCTGGCCCAGACGTTCCGCCTCATCGGAATCGAACACGATCTTGCCGGTCGCCGCGCCCGGCGAGGCGGGCAGGCCCGCCGCCACCACGGTGCGGGCCGCCTTGGGGTCCAGCGTCGGGTGCAGCAACTGGTCCAGCGCGGCCGGCTCGACGCGGCTGACGGCCTCGTCCTGAGAGATCACGCCTTCGGAGGCCAGGTCCACGGCGATCTTCAGCGCCGACTTGGCCGTGCGCTTGCCGTTGCGGGTCTGCAGCATCCACAGGCGGCCCTGCTCGACCGTGAACTCGATGTCCTGCATGTCGCGGTAGTGGCTTTCCAGCCGCCCCACCACGTCCACGAACTGGGCGAAGACCTCCGGCATGGCCTCTTCCATCGAGGGAGCCGTCTCGCCCATCTCCTCGCGGCCCGCCTTGGTCAGGGACTGCGGCGTGCGGATGCCCGCCACCACGTCCTCGCCCTGGGCGTTGATCAGGAACTCGCCGTACAGCTTGTTCTCGCCGGTCGAGGGGTTGCGGGTGAAGGCGACGCCGGTGGCCGAGGTCTCGCCCATGTTGCCGAACACCATCGACTGGACGTTGACGGCCGTGCCCCAGCTTTCGGGGATGTCGTGCATGCGGCGATAGAATTTCGCCCGGTCGTTCATCCAGCTTTCGAACACGGCGCCGACGGCGCCCCACAGCTGGGCCTGGGGGTCCTGCGGGAAGGGCTGGCCCAGTTCGCGCTCGACCAGAGCCTTGTAGTCCGCGACCACCTTCTCCCAGTTCTCGGCAGTCAGTTCGGTGTCGACCGAGACGCCCAGACGGTCCTTGTGGTCGTCCAGCACCTCTTCGAAATAGTCGTGACCCAGGCCCAGCACCACGTTGGAGTACATGGTGATGAAGCGGCGGTAGGAATCGAAGGCGAAACGGCGGTCGCCCGACAGCTGGGCCAGCCCCTCGACCGTCTGGTCGTTCAGGCCCAGGTTCAGGACGGTGTCCATCATGCCCGGCATGGAGGCGCGGGCGCCCGAGCGCACCGAGACCAGCAGCGGGTTGGCGGCGTCGCCGAAGGTCTTGCCCACCACGCCCTCGACATGGGCCAGGGCCGCCTTGACCTGATCGGTCAGGTCGGTCGGATAGGTCTCTTCGTTGGCGTAATACCAGGTGCAGACCTCGGTCGTGATGGTGAATCCCGGCGGCACCGGCAGGCCGAGGGACGACATCTCGGCCAGGTTCGCCCCCTTGCCGCCGAGAAGATTCTTCATCGAAGCGTCGCCGTCAGCGGATCCGCCGCCAAAGCCGTACACCCACTTGGTCATTTCGCAGTTCCTGAACCGTGGTCTGACTGCGGGTGCCAGCCCCGCATATGTATAAGGGTGCGGGTATATTCTGAGTCCCGCCTTACGGACGCCCTCACTAGCGCGCTGCACCTGCGAAGGCGAGGCTGCAGGCGCAACAATCCGTGAGCAGATGTCTCGCCTGATAAGGCGGGGGCGCCGCGTGACGCACTGGAGGAAGCGGCTCGGGCCGCCTATCTAGGCCTTATGCCCATCGCCCGCCTCGACAGTCGCGCCCTGATCCGCATCAGCGGCCCCGACGCCCGCCCCTTCTTGCATAATCTGCTCACCCAGAACGTGGAGACGCTGCAGCCCGGCGAGTTGCGCTTCGGCGCTCTGCTGTCGCCGCCGGGACGGCTGATGTTCGACCTGTTCATCTGGGGCGAGGAAGACGGCGTCATCCTGGATGTGGCGGCCGACCGGCGCGACGCCCTGCTCCAGCGCCTGTCGATGTACAGGCTGCGCTCCAGCGTGGATGTGATGGCCATTCCCGACGCCGTCTTCGTCGCCTGGGGCGCCGACAGGCCGGACGGCTTTGTCGACGATCCCCGCCTGCCGGCGCTGGGCGGCCGCCGCTGGGGCGATCAGAGCGAGACCGACGCGACCGAGGCCGACTGGCAGGCGCACCGCCTGACACTGGGCGTGCCCGATCCCACGGCCGACACGCTGCAGGACAAGACCTATCCGATCGAGGCGGACTTCGACCTGCTGAACGGCATCGACTTCCACAAAGGCTGCTTCATCGGTCAGGAAACGACCTCGCGCATGAAACGGCGCGGCACGATCAAGAACCGCATGATGGCCATCGCCTTCGACGGCCCCGCCCCTGAACGCGGCGCCGAAGTGCTGAACGGGGACTTGCGGGCGGGCGAAGTCATGACCGGCGCCGAGGGGCGCGCCATCGCCCTGATGCGCTTGGACCGCATGGACGGCGATCTGACCGTCGAGGGCCGCCCCGTCCGGGTCGAGAAGCCCGACTGGATCCCTGATTTGTAAGGCTGAATTCCAAAGAACGGAAAATCTGCTTGTCTCTGTGTAAAAGGCGCTTGACGTAAACGCGGCCTCGTTGGTAAAGCTCACTTGTCAACACGACAGGGGAGCTTGTCATGAATACCGAGATCACCGCCGCCGGCGCAGCCGCCGCCCGTAACAAGAAGAAGATGGACGACCTGACCGTCGTTCTGTGCGCCCTCACCGTGGTGGGCGTCAGCGCCACCGCCGCCACGCCCTTCTGGCCTGACGCCTGGGGCCGCGCGCCGTCGATCGGCGTCGTCGTCCTGGCCGCCGGACTGGCCGTCTTCACCGCCCTGCACACCCTCTACTGGTGGCGCGGCCTGGATGAGGCCGCCAAGGAGGCGCACAAATGGGCCTGGTGGTGGGGCGGCAATCTGGGCTTCGTCGTCGGCGGCGCGGCCGTCGTCATCGCCGCCCTCGCAGGCGTGAACCTGCTGCCCGCCGCCGTGCCGCACACCGATGCGGCCTTGATCGCCCTGGGCGTCGCCGCCGCCTTCGCCGCCCAGGCGGTGGGCTATGGCGTCGCCTGGTGCGGCTGGTGGTTCGCCCGTCGATGACCAGCGCCTTCGTCAATCGCCTGAAGGTCTTCCGCGCCGAGCGCGACTGGACCCAGGCCGATCTGGCCGAGCGCCTGGGCGTCTCGCGCCAGACCATCCAGGCGCTGGAGAAGGGCCGCTACGACCCCTCCCTACCCCTCGCCTTCCGCATTTCCCGCCTCTTCGGCCAGCCGATCGAAGCCATCTTCATCGCCTGATCCGGCCTCACCTTAATCCAAACCCCTAAAATCCAAGGACTTTGCAATGACCCTCGCACACCGCATGGGCCAGTCGGCCAACTGTGTCTCGCGCTTCGCCGCCGGACTGCTGGCCGCCCTGGCCGCCTCCGCCGCCCTCGCCGCCGCGCCCGGGGCCGCTCATGCTGAACAGGCGGCGCCCGCTCCGGCCGCCGCGCCCATCCCTCGCGCCGAGGGCGCCGGCCCGCCGCTGTGGGTGGTCAGGGACGCGGACTCCACCGTCTATCTGTTCGGCACGGTCCATGTGCTGCGTCCCGGCACGGCCTGGGGCTCGGACAAGGTGGACGCCGCCTTCGCCAGCGCCTCGGACATTTGGGTCGAGGTCGCCGATCAGGACGATCAGGCCGTGGTCATGCCGGTTATTCAGCAGCATGGCGTCGATCCCTCCCGCCCTCTGTCGTCGATCCTATCGACCGAGGAGTTCGCCGCCTTCGACAAGGTCGCCCAGGCCAATGGCGCGTCAGGCGCCGCGCTGGACGCCTATCGCCCCTGGTTGGCGGCCTTCATGATCTCCATGTCGGGCCCGACCAACGCGGGCTATCGGTCCGAAGCAGGCGTCGACAAGACGTTGATGGATCGCGCCAGGGCGCAGGGCAAGGCGCTGCACGGCTTTGAAACCGCCGACGTCCAGGTGCGCCTGATCGCGGGCATGAGCGAAGAGGCGCAGGTCGCCTATCTGAACAACTATGTCCGCAATGCAGACGGCATCGTCGCCAATCTGGATGCCACCGTCGCCGCCTGGCTGAAGGGCGACGCCGCCGAGGCGGGCCGCCTGAACCGCATCAACACCCGCGACATTCACCAAGACATCCACCGCGCCGCCCTGATCGATCGCAACGCCGACTGGACCAAGCAGATCGAAGCGATGATGCAGGGTTCCGGCACGGCCTTCGTCGCCGTCGGCGCCGCCCACCTGATGGATCAGGACAGCGTCATCGACATGCTGACGGCGCGGGGGTTCAAGGTCGAACGGCTGTAAGGTCCCGCCCCGACTGAACAGAGGCCCGGCGGCGACGCCGGGCCTCTTGTCTTTCGCCATCCTCCGACAAGCCAAGCGGAGAGCGGCGTCATAGAGCTGCGCCCGACCCCTGGGCGTTCGCCCTTGGCGTCAGTCCGAGTCAGGCGGTACGGCGCGTCCGCCGCTCCACTCAGGCTGATACAGGCCCGTTGCTATGCCGGCGATGAAGCCTTCGGGCCGAATTCGCGGACCGAACCGTCGACACGGATCAGGGGTGGGCGCCGGGCGTGCTTCGCGATTTTCCGGCGCCAGGGCGTCAGCAACCATGTCGCCCAAGGGCTCGGCCAGTTGGTGCGCATCGCCGACTCGAGAAAGGGAAGGCTTGTCCGTGCCCACAAGCATGGCGTCGCGTCGCCAGACAATCGCCGCGGCCTGCCGCCCGTCCGGCGTCAACAGCTCGGCCTCGGCCCCTAGCCCGCCCAGTCCGCCGGGCGCTCGGACCTTGATCGGCCCTGGAATAAAGAAGTTCGCAACCGCTGCAGCCGCAGAACCCGCCTGGTGCGTTGGCCGGATATGCGTCACCCCGACCCGCACGGTCCCGGCGCCTGGATCCGGCTGTTCAGCGATTTGGTATCGCTCGCTCAGTTCATAGCAAAGCTGACGATCGACCTCCGTCAAGACCAGCCGCCGCTCCTCCGGCGAAAGCACCGGGTCTGAAACGCCGAACACCTCGGCCGGCGCGACCCAGACACGGTCGACCGTCGCGGTCAACGCTTCATCGCGACGCTGCAGAACCGAAGCCCTCACCACGTCGGTGCGAGGCTCAAGTCCTTCGTAGGAGGACAGGAAGCCCGATCCCGGCTTGACCTCGGTGGTCGCGCAAGCGCCCAGCGCGGCCGACAGGCCCGCTGCTGCGACGGCGAGCCGCGCAATCCTGAAATCCATGCGTCTTCTCCTGCTTTAGACCATTACGCGGCAGAAGGGTCGTCGGATCGCGCCTGGCCTAGTGTCGAACGTCTCTGACCAGGGAAAGATCATACCCGAGCGCCTTCGTCCGCTCCATGATGGCGGATCGCGTCGCTTGGTCCGGCTGGGGATTACGGCTCAGCAGCCACAGGTATCGACCCGAGGGTTCGCCGACGATCGACCAGGAATAATCGTCCGCCCGATCCAGCACCCAGTAATCGCCCAGATAGAAGGGGCCGAAGAACGAGACCTTCAGCTTGGCGTTGTCGGAACCGGGCGTCACCTTGGCCCTGCCCTCGGCCGTCTTGACGGGTCCGTCCACAGCGCCCTGGCGACAGGTGTTCAGCACGCTGACCAGGCCGTCGTCACGCAGACCGTATTCCGCCGTCACCGCTTCGCAGCCGCGTTCGAAGCCGTTCTCGTAGCGACCGATCTCGTACCACAGCCCTGCGTAGCGGTTCAGGTCCACCGCCTTAGCCGGTTGGGGCACGGCCGAGTTGCCGACCGGACCACGCTGCAATGTGGCGCACGCCGACAAGGGGGCGGCGGTCCCGACGGCGAACAGAACAACGAGGCTGGTTCGTTTCAGGTTCATGGCTGGCTCCGCGCTCAAAAGATTTCAGACCGCCCGATCCAGGGCGATTTGGATGACATCGGTTCGACCGGAACGGAACCCGGCCTCGCAATAGGCCAGGTAGAAACGCCAAAGACGATGAAAACGACTATCGAACGCCTCGCTTTTGCTCCGAATGTCCGTCCAGGCGGCGTCGAACCGGCGCGTCCATTCGGCCAGAGTGTCGGCGTAATCGAGACCGAAACGATCGACCGCCGTCTGCTTCAGCCCTGCCTTCTCGATCACCGGGGCCATCCGGTCCTCGGACGGAAGAGAGCCGCCCGGAAAGACGTATTTCTGGATGAAGTCCGTGCGCGCGTCGTATTCCTCGAACAGGCTGTTCTGAATGGTGATGACCTGCAGGCCCGCCCGTCCGCCGGGTTCAAGAACGTCGTGTATCTTCTGAAAATAGGTCGGCCAGTATTCCCGGCCTACAGCCTCGAACATCTCGATTGACGCGACGCGGTCGAAGCGTCCCTGCACATCGCGATAATCCAGCAGGCGAATGTCCGCGCGTTCGGCCAGCCCCGCCTCGAACATGCGGCGGCGGGCGTAGTCATGCTGTTCCCGTGAGATCGTCACGCCGGTGACGAGGGCGCCGACCTCGCGCGCTGCGAACTCGGCGAAGCCGCCCCAGCCGCAGCCGATTTCCAGCACGCGGTGGCCGGGCTTGAGGTCCATCAGGCGCGCCAGGGCGGCGTATTTGGCCTGCTGCGCCTCCTGCAACGGCTGGTCGGGCCGCTCGAACCGCGCCGAGGAATAGGTCATCGAAGGATCCAGCCAGGCGGCGTAGAAGGCGTTGCCCAGATCGTAGTGGGCGTGGATGTTGCGTTGCGAGCCGCGTCGACTGTTGCGGTTCAGCCTATGCCCGACCCAGTTTACGGCGTTCATCAGCGGATTTCCGTCGAACAGCCGGCGGATGTGGTCGTAATTGTTGACCAGGGTCTCCAGCAGGACCGCGAGGTCGGGGGTGTCCCACTCGCCCGCCATATAGCCCTCGGCGAAGCCGATATCGCCGCCTCTCAACACCCGAGCGGCGAAGCGCGGGTCGCGGATGACCAGAACTGCGGCGTGTCCCGTGGATCGACCGCTCAGTTGTCGGTTCGTCCCGTCCGGCAGGACGAGCGTCAGGCGTCCCCAGGTCCAGTTCGAGGATAGCAGGCGCAGCAGCAGATCGAGAACGGGCGAAGCCCCCCTCTTCTCGTCCTGGCCGCCGTAGAAGGTCGTAGTCATGGCGTCATAAGGCCTTTGTGGGCAAAAAGGATCATGTCGGCTCTTCATCCAAGGGTCGCGCGGCGAGCGATTTCAGGGCGTCCAGCGCCCGCGCTCGCGCCGCCGCGTGATCCACGATCGGGCGCGGGTAGGTGCGGCCCAGCCTCACCCCGGCCTCGGCCAGGACAGCGGCGGGGGCCGACCAGGGCGCGTGCAGCCAGCGATCCGGCAGTGCCCGGATCTCAGGAACCCAACGACGCACATAGCGCCCGGCAGGGTCGAACTTCTCGCCTTGGGTCACCGGGTTGAAGATACGGAAATAGGGCGCGGCGTCGGCGCCAGAGCCTGCGACCCACTGCCAGTTCTGCACATTGCTGGCCTGGTCGGCGTCCACCAGGGTGTCCCAGAACCAGGCCTCGCCCTCGCGCCAGTCGATCAGCAGATGCTTGACCAGGAAGGAGGCGACCACCATCCGCACGCGGTTGTGCATCCAGCCGGTCGCCCACAACTCACGCATCCCCGCATCGACCAACGGGTAGCCGGTGCGCCCCTGCTTCCACGCCTGAAGCCCCTCGGGATCGGCCCGCCAGGGCATGGCGTCGAACTCGGGCCGAAAAGCGCGCTGGGCCATGTAGGGAAACTGATGCAACAGATGGGCCGAGAACTCGCGCCAACCGATCTCGGCGATGAACTTGTCCGCCTGGGCGGGGGCCACGCGGCCGTCGGCGACCGCCGCGCGGACGGCCCGCACCACCCCGCGCGGGCTGATCTCGCCCCAGTGCAGGTGCGGCGACAGACGCGACGTGCCCCGGCGCCCCGGCACGTCACGGCCGACCGCGTAGTCCGCCAAACCGCTCTCGATGAAAGTCGCCAAGGCGGCGGCAGCGCCGGCCTCTCCGGGCGTCCAGTCAAAGCCTCGGGACCAGTCCGGCGCGCAGGGATGAAGCCCCCAGGCGTCGATGTCCTGGCCGGCCGGCCCTTCGGGCGTGACCAGGGTTTCCGGCGCGGGCGTCGAGGGTCGCTCGGGCGCGGCCTGAAGCAGCGCCTTCATAAAGGGGGTGAACACCCGGCACGGCTTTCCCGCGCCGGTCAGGACAGCGCCCGGGCGTGTCAGCAGGCTGCCGTTGAAACCGTGGCAGGCGACGCCCGCTTCCTGCAGGTCGTGGGCGATGTCGGCGTCGCGGACGAAGGCCTCTGGCTCGAACCGGCGGTTCATGAAGACCTGGTCGGCGCCGGTCTCGTCAATCAGGCGGCGAAGTTCAGCCTCGCTGTCGCCGCGCCGCAGGATGAGCCGCCCTCCGCGCTGGCGCAGCGCGGCGTCGAGGGCGCGCAAGGATTTGTCCAGCCACCACCGGGAGGCGCCGCCGGGACCACGCCCCTCCCCGCTCTTGTCAAGAATATAAGCGGGAAGGATCGGCCGTTTCGCGGCAAGCGCGGCGGCCAGGGCGGGATTATCGCCCAGCCTCAGGTCGCGGCGAAACCACAGGATGACGGGGGTCGCGGCGTCACCGGCCAAGACGACTCTCTCGCGCCTTACGCTGAATGGTGACCGGATCCCAGGCCGGCGGCGGTTGCCGGGTGAGAGGAATACGCTTGAGCCAGAGCTTCAGCGCCTCCCAGTGGATGGCGGCCATGACCTTGAACGTCAGCAACGGCATGGCGGCGGCCGCCGACAACAGGTTCGCGTCGGTCAGGTCGCGACGCTCTCCCGACATGGCCGCCGTGATCAACACGCCTTGGACGTCTAGGCCGTCGATGGTCAGGTTCAGACGCTCGTCCGGCGCATGGCCGCGAAACTCATAATCCATCTCCATCCCCATGAAGGGCGAGACGTACAGGGCCTTGGCCGCGCCCTGACGGATCCGGCCGGCCGCCTGATCTTCCGCCGGGACGGGAATGACATAGGCGTGCCGCACGCCGAAGGTGCTGGTGACCTCATAGACCACCGCCGCGAGCCGACCGTCGGCCCCGTGACAGTAATAGAGGCTGATCGGATTGAAGACATAACCCAGCACACGCGGCATGGTCAGCAAGCGGATCGGCCCGCCCTCGATGTCTATCCCGGCCCGGCCCAGATAGGCCTCGATCTGCGGCCGCAGCGGCCCGCCCGCGCCATCGCCGTGATCCCGGTCATGAAAGGACAGCAGGTTGAAGCGATTGCGCGAGAACAGACGCAGCCGCCGATCCAGGGCGTCGATCTCAGCCAGGTCCAGCAGCAGCCAGAACACGCGGTAGTTCAGCCGATGCTCGCGCGGCCGAAGCCGCCTGTGGGCGACAACTCCGCGATAAAGGGCCGAACCATAGGTCACGCCGTCGCCTCAAGCACGCTGGGCGCGGACATGGGCAGATGGATGCGTCCGCTCTCGTTCTCGACAGCCCAGGGCCTGCGAACGCCGCCCAACTGCTCCGCGACGGCGAGTCCAGACTGTAGGCCGTCCTCGTGAAAGCCAGCGCCGAAATGGGCGCCGCAGAACCACACGCCGCCCTGCCCTTGCAGGCCCCACAGCTGCTTCTGAGCCTGGATGGCCTCTGGGGTGAAGATCGGGTGCTCGTAAAGTTCGCTGCGCAGCAAGGAGCCCGTGCGCGGCGGACGCGGCGGGTTCAAGGTGACGAACAGGTCCTGGCCTTGAAGCCCCTGAAGACGGTTCATCCAGTAGGTGACGCACAGACCGTCGTCGGCCCCGATATAGTTCCAACTGGCCCAAGCCCGTCGGCGGCGCGGCATCAGGGTCTGATCCGTATGGAGAACCGTCAGGTTGCGGCTGTAACGGAAGGCGCCCAGCACTTGGGTTTCACGCTCCGTCGGGTCCGCCAACATGGCCAGTGCCTGATCCGCATGGGCGCCGATCACTACATGGTCGAACCGCTCGGCCCCGCCTTGGCTGTCGTGGACGATGACGCCCTCGCTGGTGCGCCGCACCGCCGTCACGCCGCGGTCCAGGCGAATGTCGGAGATCGCCCGCGCCAGACGCTCGACGTAGACGCGGCTGCCGCCCTCGACCGTGCGCCAAAGCGGCCGTCCGACCAGCTTCAGCAGGCCGTGGTTGCCGCAGAAGCGTATGAAAGCCTCGGCCGGATAGTCCAACAAAGTGTGCGCCGGGGATGACCAGATCGCCGCCGCCATCGGCAGCAGGTGATCATCACGGAAAGCTTCGCTGAAGCCCTGCCGCTTCAGATAATCGCCGAGGGTCAACCGGGGATCCGTCAACCCGGCCAGATCGACTGGGGCCTGGCGGTAAAAGCGCAGGATTTCGCCTAGCATCGACCAGAAGCGCGGCCGAAACAGGTTGCGACGCTGGGCGAACAGTCCCGGCGCCGCATATTCAAACCGCCCCTGCTCCAGCGACACGGCGAAAGACATATCCGTCGCGCGGGTCTGCACTCCAAGATGTTGGAATAGCGCGATCAGGTTGGGATAGGTGGCGTCGTTGAAGCAGATGAAGCCTGTATCTACGGGAACCTCGGCGCCGAGCGCGCCCGCCGTCACCGTATTGGAGTGACCGCCCAGCCTTTCGGCCTTCTCGTAGAGGGTGACGAGATGCTTCTGAGACAGCAGCCAGGCCGAAGACAAGGCGGCCACGCCCGAACCCACGACGGCGACCTTCAGCGGCGCGTTAGAAGGGACAGCAGTCGGTAAGGACATAAGAGCTCCGGCCCACGATCAAAAGCGATGCAGGTTCGGCGACAGATACGAGCCGAGCGGTCGGACGGATGACGATTGATCCAAACTTTTGCGCAAAGCGTATTAGGATCCATGCATGTCGAGGCTTCGTCTTTCGCACCCTCTGAAAAGCGCGTCGGCGCCATGAGCGACGGAGCCGAGAATCCGCTTGCGCACGAACGGCTGATCGAGGCAGTGGCCCTCCGCCGCGACCGCGAGGCCTTCGCCCTTTTGTTTGAACATTTCGCCCCGCGCCTGAAAGCCTGGCTGATGAAATCCGGCGCCAGCGCGGCGGCGGCCGAAGACTTCGCCCAGGACGCCATGCTGACGGTCTGGCGCAAGGCGGACTTGTTCGACGCCCGCAAGGCGCGCGCCGCGACTTGGATTTTCACCATCGCCCGCAACCGCCGGCTGGACATGCTTCGACGCGACGCTCGCGCCCTGCCCATGCCTGAAATCGAGCCCCACGAAGACGAATCAATGCGGCCTGACGCCATACTGGTCATGAGTGACGACGCCCGCCGAGTGCGCGAGGCCTTAACGCTGCTGAAGCCCGATCAGGTCGAGGTCCTGCGCCTGGCCTTTTTCATGGACAGCCCCCATTCGGAAATCGCGCAAAGGCTGAACCTGCCGCTGGGCACGGTGAAGTCCCGCATCCGCAACGCCATGATCAAGCTGCGCGCGCTCCTCGAACCGTCCGAGGAGGCCTCCCTATGATTCCCGCCCGCAACCCTTCTGAAGAGCGCCTGCTGGCCTATGCCGCCGGAACGCTGAGTCCGCCTGAAGCGGTGGTCGTCGCCGCCCACCTGGCCTTGCGCCCCGCCAACGACGCCTGGGTCCGACGACTGCAGTCCGTCGGCGGCGAGTTTCTGGAAGAGACGCCCCCCTCGGTCCTGTCGGACGGCGCTCTGTCCCGAGCCATGGCGCGGATTGAAACCGACGCCGGCGAAGTCCGGGTTCAGCCGCCGCTGAACGACATGCCTGAACTGCCAAAACCCTTGCGGCGGTATGCCCTGGGTCCATGGCGCTGGATCGGACCCGGGATGCGGATGCGCGACGTCCATGCGCCGCGCGACGGCGATTGCCGCGTCATCCTGCTGAAAATCGATCCGGGCCGTGAAACGCCCCGCCACACCCACGGCGGGGTCGAGCTGACCTGCGTTCTGTCCGGCGCTTACGCCACCGAGAAGGAATGGTTCGGGGTCGGGGATTTGGAAGAAGCTGATGAAGACGTGCTGCACCGGCCGCGCGTGGTTTCGGACGAGCCCTGCCTCTGCGTGGTGGCTCTGGACGGCCAGATACAGCTCGACGGCTGGATGGGCCGCCTGATGCAGCCCTTCGTGCGGCTGTGATCGGCGCCCTGCTGGCGCTTTGGGCCGGGGCGGCGCTGTTCCTGGTTCTTGTGATGGCGGCCGCTTGGCTGGTTCAACGCCGTACAGGTCAGGGGGGATGGGCGGACGCCTTCTGGTCGCTGGGCTTGGGCGCGGCGGGGGTCTTGGTGGCCCTGTTCCCGCTCGACAGCGCCGCGCCGTCCGCCCGCCAGACCCTCGCGGCCTGTCTGATCGGCGCCTGGGGATTGCGTCTGAGCCTGCACATCGCCGCCCGCGCCCGCTCGTCGCACGAAGACCCGCGCTACGCCCGCCTGCGACAGGATTGGGGGCCGCATTTTCAGCCCCGGATGTTCGGCTTCCTGATGCTGCAGGCGGGGGCCGCCGCCCTCCTTGCGCTCAGCATCCTGGTCGCCGCCCGTAATCCGGCGCCGGGCCTGAATTTCCAGGACGCCCTTGCGACCCTCGTGTTCGTGGCCGCCCTGTGCGGCGAAGCTCTGGCTGATCGCCAACTGAGCCGCTTCAAGGCCGATCCGGCCAATCGCGGCGAAGTCTGCGACACCGGCCTCTGGGCCTGGTCCCGGCATCCCAACTACTTCTTCGAATGGCTCGGCTGGTGCGCCTGGCCGATCTTCGCCCTCAACCTGAGCGGCGGCTGGCCGTGGGGGTGGTTGGCGCTGAGCGGACCGGCCTACATCTATTGGCTGCTGACCCGGGTGTCGGGCGTGCCCTTGCTCGAGGCCCACATGCGTCGCTCGCGCCCCGAGGCCTTCGCGGCCTACGCCGCCCGCACCAGCGTCTTCTTTCCCCGGCCGCCAAGGCCTTAAAGCAGGCGGAACAGTCGCGCGGCCAAGGCGCAGGCGATCGCCGACGAGCCCGCGCTGACGCATACGCCCCAGGCCATGTCGATCAACGACAGTTTCAGGCTCCAGGTCTTCAGCGTCGCCAGGTTCGTCAGGTCATAAGTCCCGTAAGCGAACAGGCCGAACAGGCCGCCCCACAAGAGCGCCTTCTTCCAGCCGCCCTCAGCCAAACCAGGCCAGACGGCGAAGAGGGTCAATCCCGCCGCATAGAGAGCATAGAAGGCGATCGCGGGCGCCAGCCTGAAGTTATCGGCCAACATCGAACCGATAAAAGGACGATAGAGCCGGTCGCCCATACTGCCTAACCAGGCGGTGTCGATGATGGCGAACACGATCAGGGTGGAAAGATAGGCAATCGCGATATTCATAGACGACCTCCAGCAGCACTGCTGATGATATACGATCACGCACGGCGATTGGATTTGGGATCCCGACCAAGATGGGCGGAAAGGCGGCTAGGTCCAGGCGTCCAGCACCTCATCGCATTCGGCCGTTTCGATCTGCTGGCTGAAGCGGTCATGGTAGAGGTTGAGCAGAGCTTCGTGCGCCTGATCTGACGAACTGCACACCGCGTCGGAGACCACGATCACGCGAAAGCCCAGATCCACGGCGCCCAGTACGGCTGCGAGGACGCACATATCCGTCTCGGCCCCCGTCACCACAAGCGTGTCCACCTGTCCCGCCGCAAGGGCTGACGCCAGATTTGTCCCCATCCAAGGCGAGTAGTGCGCCTTGTCTAAGACACGGGCGGGTGGAGTGAAGGTTTGAAGCTCGGGCAAGAGCTCAACGCCCTCCTCCCCCAGGTTTTCGAGGGTGATCGACTCCCATCGACGCCAATACCGCCGCCAGGCTCCTCGACCATCGCCCGGCGAGCGGGCGGGGATAAAGCGGGTGAAGCACGTGCGATCAGCACGGCGCTCGCACAGGCGCACGACGACCGGCAGCACGCGGGGCATCCACGGCGTCCGCCAGGCTGTTTCCTCTGCGAACATCCGTTGCATGTCGACGCATAGATGCACCGCAGAGGCTGGAATGCGCCCATAGATGATGCCGGAAGCCATGAACTGGCAAAGCCTAAATCTCCGCCAGGTTCCCGCCCAGGCGACTCCGTTTCGGACGCCAGGACATCGAAACCCAACCTGTGTGGAAGTTCGAGCACCGGCGCCCCGGGCCAACCGGGTCGCCAGACTTCCTGCCCGCGCAAATGAAGACCAACGAGCCCAAGACGGGGCGCTTGTCAGCAACCGCGCAGTCACCGCGAGGGCCGGGCGGAACCCGGCTTGGCGATGCGCCGTTCCCTTGCCCTGTTTAGGAACCGCATCCCATGTCCGACACGATCGCCGACCCGGCCTTTGAACCACCGCCCGAAGCCCAGGCCTTCTACGAGGAGGCCTTGCGCCTGCTGAAGGAATCCGGCGTGCCCTTCCTTCTGTCGGGCACCTATGCGGTTACCGCCTATACGGGAATCCGTCGGCCGACTAAGGATCTCGATGTCTTCTGCAAGCCTGGCGATTACCCTCGAATCCTCGCCTTCTTCCAGGCGCGCGGCTATCGCACCGACGTGGAGGACGAACGCTGGATCGCCAAGGTCTGGAAGGATGACAAGCACTTCTTCGACGTCATCTTCGCCATGTCGAACGGCACCATCGCCGTGTCCGACAGCTGGTTCGGACCGGACCGCATCACCGTCTACGGGCATGAGGTGACGATCACCCCGCCGACCGCCCTGATCCTGTCCAAGGCCTTTATCCAGGACCGCTATCGCTACGACGGCGCGGACGTGAACCACGTCATCCTGAAGCAGGCCGAGGCCATCGACTGGAAGTCGCTGCTGGATCAGATGGACCTTTATTGGGAGGTGCTGATGGCGCACCTGCTCAACTTCCGCTTCGCCTATCCGACCGAGCGCGGTCTGGTGCCCGCCTGGCTGATGACCGAACTGATCGGCCGCCTGCAGGCCCAGGTCGATCTGCCGCCGCCGCGCGTCAAGGTGTGTCGCGGGCGTCTGTTCAGCCCGCGCGACTATATCGCCGACATCTCCGAATGGGGCTTCGGCGACGTGGTGGGCAAGGGCCTTGAGGAGCGCCATGACCCCGTCGCCTGACACGTCTGAAGCAGCGCCTCCCGTCGAGGGTCAGACGCCCCAGCCGGGCATGGAGTCCGGGCCGAAGAAGAAGCTGCGCGTCGCCGCCGTGGCCGACCTGCACGTCGGCGAAACCTCGCATCGCGCCTATCGCGACCTGTTCGACCGGGTGCATGAGGACGCAGACGTGCTGTGCCTGTGCGGCGACTTGGTCAACTTCGGCAAGACGGTCGAGGTTGAGAACCTTCTGGAAGACCTGCGCGCCTGCCGCATCCCCATGGTCGGCGTCCTGGGCAATCACGAGCATGAGTGCGGCCAGCCGCTGGAAGTCAGCCGCATGCTGACCGACGCAGGGGTCAAGATGCTGACCGGCGAAGCCTATGAGATCGACGGCGTCGGCTTCGCCGGGGGCAAGGGCTTCGTCGGCGGTTTCGGCCGCTACATGCTCAGCTCCTTCGGCGAGGCCTCGGTCAAGACCTTCGTCAATGAGGCGGTGGAAGACGCCAACCTCATCGAGAATTCGATCCGCACCCTACGCACCGAGCGGAGCGTCGTGCTGCTCCACTACGCCCCGGTCGTGGATACGGTGATCGGCGAGCCGCCCGAGATTCACGCCTTCCTAGGCTCGTCGCGCCTGGCCGAGGTCGTCGACCGCTATGAGAACGTCAAGCTGGTGCTGCACGGCCACGCTCATCGTGGGGCCCCGGAAGGCCGCACGGCGCGCGGCGTCCCGGTCTACAACGTCGCCCTGCCCGTGCTGCGGACGCTGGGCGATACCCCGTATCGCGTGTTCGAGGTCTGAAGGCTCAGGCGATCCCGGCCCCGCCGGTCACGCCCCAGACCTCGCCTGTGACGAAGCTGGCTTCCTGCGAGGCCAGCAGCACATAGACGGGCGCGATCTCGACCGGCTGGCCTGGGCGACCGAAGGCGCTGTGGGCGCCGAATTTCTCCACCTTCTCCTGGGGCTGGCCACCGCTGGGCTGCAGAACCGTCCAGAAGGGCCCCGGCGCCACCGCGTTCACCCGCACCCCCTTCTCGATCAACTGCTTGGCCAGGGCCTTGGTGTAGGTGACGATCCCGCCCTTGGTGGTGGCGTAGTCCAGCAGGATGTCCGACGGCTCATAGGCCTGGATCGAAGCCGTGGTGATGACCGCCGCGCCCGAAGGCAGATGGGGCGCCGCCGCCTGACACAGCCAGTGCAAAGCGTAGAGGTTGGTCTTCATGGTCGCGTCGAAATCATCGGTCGACACCTCTTCGACATTCTCGCGGAACTGCTGTCGGCCCGCGTTAACGACCAAGATGTCCAAGCCTCCGAAAGCGTCCAGCGTGCGCGCGACCATGGTGGCGTTCCACGCCTCGTCGCGTACGTCCCCGGGCAGAGCCAGCGCCTTGACGCCTTCCGCCTCGATCAGGGCGATCACCTCCCGCGCGTCGGCTTCTTCCGAAGGCAGATAGGAGATCGCCACGTCGGCGCCCTCACGAGCATAAGCGATAGCGACTGCGCGTCCGATGCCGGAATCCGCGCCGGTGATCAGGGCGCGTCGCCCTTTCAGCCGCCCGTGGCCTTGATAGCTTTTCTCCCCGTGATCCGGCTTGGGCTCCATACTGGCGACCAGGCCTGGCGCAGACTGGGGCTGACGCGGAAACGGCGGGCGCGGATACTGATGACGGGGGTCCTGCATGGTCAGGCGGTCGGACATTGCGGCTCCTCTTAACGACTGAAGGCGTGCCAACCTAAGTCGCACCCGCGGCGAGCGTTCCCCGCCCAGTTCAACTCGCCAGCGTGACGACGGCTCTCATCCGTAGCGCCCGAAAATCCAGAAGCGACCGGCGCCATACGGAACAGGGGGCGCGTCTTTTCCTTTCTCTTCGCGACGAAAGGAGTCCCCTCTTGCCCCTCGCGAACAAGGAAAAGCCTCAGATCCTGCGACAGCCGCGCCGCTTGCTGATGGTTATAGGCGCCGTCCTGGCGCTGTTGATCGTCGTGTATCTGGCTACAGCCGCCACCGGCTTTCTTCGCACTCAGACCAAGGTCCCAGATCCGCGCATGACGGGGACGGAGGCGCCCCTGGAGCGCGCCATGTGACGGCGGTTGCGAGCTTGACCGTTTGGAACAGCCCCGCGCCTCGCCGCTTAACGTTCTGTCACAGGGAGGAAAGAATGAACCGACTTCGCACTCGCCTGCCCGCCGCCGCCGTCATGGGAGGCCGTCATGCGCTTCTATGAAGTCGTCGTCGGCAGCGACAGCGGACCCCAGCGGACCCTGCGGGTGGCCTCGCCCACGGACGCACAGGCCGCCGACGCCGCCGCGCCCCTGATGCGGGCGCACGAAGCCATTCTGTCCATTCGAGACGTGCCTGACGATGGGCTGCAGCAGGCCGATGGTCCGCCGCCCAGAACTCAGGCCGAAGAACTGGCCCCCGGCTCCCCGGGGATGGCCGCTAAATCCTGATCCATCGCAAGGAGGACACTTATGATCAAACAAGCCGTCGCCGTCGTGGCCGTTTCGGCCGCCGCTCTCACCCTGGCGGCCTGCAACCAGCAACAGGGCTCTGACGCCGTCGACAAGGTTCAGGACGCCGTTTCCGAACCGGTGGGTCAGACCTCAGCCGCCACCATGGGCGCCAACATGGTCAGCGCCTATGTTCCGAACGCCGCCATGGGCGACATGTACGAAATCCAGGCCGCCGACATCGCCCTGGAACGGTCGCAGAACGCCCAGGTCAAGGAATTGGCCAAGATGATCAAGGCGGATCATACGGCCGCCGCCACCGCCCTGAAAACCGCCGCCGCGCAGGCCGCGCCTGACACCGCCGTGCCGAGCGCACTGGATCAGCGTCGCCAAGGCCTGATCGATAACCTCCGCTCGGCCGATGCGGCGAATTTCGACAAGACCTATATCGACCAACAGGTCGCCGCCCACGAGGAAGCTGTCACGCTTCATCGCGGTTTTTCGGACAAGACGGACGCCCCGGCGCTTTCTGAACACGCCCGCACCGTCCTGCCCAAGATCGAAGCGCACCTGCAGCGCGCGAAGCAGGTGCAGTCCAGCCTGGCCGGCTGACGTCAAACCCGTCGCGGAAGCAGAGCGTCCGCAGAGGCTCTGTCTAAATGCAGACACGCCGGAACACTCTCACGTATTCGCCGCTTCGAAGATCCCCCACTCATTTTTAGGAGACACTCATGGCCGAGAAAACACTGCAGACCCTGTTTCACGACACTCTGCGCGACATCTATTACGCCGAGCGGAAGATCCTGAAGTCTCTGCCCAATATGGCCCGCGCGGCTCAATCTCCTGAGCTCAAGGCGGCGTTCGAGAAACATCGCGAGCAGACGGAAGGGCAGATCGAACGCCTGCAGCAAGTGTTCGAGATCATCGGCAAGCCCGCCCGCGGCAAGACCTGCGACGCCATCGAGGGCATCTTGGCCGAGGGCGACGAAATCGCCGATGACTACAAGGGCACGGCAGCGCTCGACGCCGGCCTGTTGGCCGCCGCGCAGGCGGTGGAGCATTATGAGATCACCCGCTACGGCACGCTGAAGCGGTGGGCGCAGGTGCTGGGGTTGAAGGACGCCGTCAAACTGCTGGACGAGACTCTCCAGGAGGAAAGCCAGACGGACGAGGACCTGACCGCCATCGCCGACGCCGCGGTCAACGCGGAGGCCATGCAAGCCGCCTGACGGCCGACCGCCCCGCCGCGTCGTCGGCGGGGCGAACCCGGCTTCAGACCGGCAGCTTTTCCAATCGCAGGTAGGCGGGATTGAACTCGGCCGCCTCGGCCAGTCGGTCCCAGGCGAGGATGCGCACCTCAGGGCCGGTCCATTCCAGCCACCCTGCCTCCCGCATGACCTTCAGCGTGCGGTTCACATGCACCGCCGACATGCCCAGCAGATTTGCGATCTCCGCTTGAATGATCGGAAAATGGAACGCCCCGTCGCGGGCGAGGCCGACGGTCTGAAGGCGGGCGTAGATTTCACAGACCAGCAGGGCGGCCCGCTCCAACGCCTCCTGCCGGCCCAGCGCCAGCAGCCATTCGCGGTGCATGGCGGCGTCCACCACCGTCTCCAGCCACAACAGTCGCGCCAGATGCGGATGCTGCTCGGTCAGGGTTCGCAAACGATTGTGAGGGGCCTCTGCGACAAGACAATCGGTCAGCGCGCGGACGCCGTGATCGACCCGCTTCAGCACGAAGCCATGTAGGTCGATGAAATCTCCGGGAATATTGATCTGCGTATACTGACGCCGCCCATCGCTCAGGTCGCGATACCTCGCGCAGAACCCGCTGATGACCAAGCTGGAATGATCGACCAAGGCGTCCTGGGAGACGATGTCGCAACCCGCCGGCTTCGCCACGACATGGGTCAATACGCTTCGCAAGGCCTCCCGCTCGCCCTCGCCGAGGTCGTCGCGACGCTCCAGCTTCTTCTCCAACAGGCGGCTATGGTCAGGCATGGTATGGCTCCGCTTACGCTTGGCCGATGCTCAACGCTGCGGCGCGGCGAATGTTGCCGCAAAGCTAGGCCGCCTCCGGTTCCACAAAGCCGCAAAGGCGACAGATCGAACCGCCTGCGGCCAGCCGCATTGAGTTCGCGCCACAGGGGAGTTTGCATTGTGAATAGGACACCAGTCATCGAGCGGGCTTTTGAGCTGGCGCGCAGCGGTCGCTTCCGCATCCCGAGCGAGATCCGCAAGGCTATGATCACCGACCGCTATACCCAAGCTGAGTTGTTCCAGCTGGAAGGCAAGGCCACCTGGCGCCAGCTGCGGACGTTGTGCGCGGATTCCTATTATCGCGCCTCAAGCGGACCTGGCAGGCCTGGAGCACCGCTGAAACTGGCCGACGCTCTCGCGGACACGCGGAGCTTCGGCGACTAACCCATGTAAGCGCGGTCCCTTCGCCACTCATGGCAGGGCTCTCCCTCCAAGGAGGGCCCATGCCTGCAGATTCGGCCGCCACGCCGTCCCCATCCATCCCGCTGAACGGGCGTGCGCGCGCGCATATCGGCGATCATCCGGTGTATCGCGCCTTGCCGCCGGACACGCGGCGGCGCCTGCTCGCGGAAGGGACGGAAATCGAGCTCCGGAGCGATGCGCCTCAGCCCCTGGACAGAGACCATCTCTGGTTTGTGCTCTCGGGCGTACTGGGCGCCTTCCCGGCCGATAGCGAGGTTTGCGTCGCGCAGGTCGTATCCGGCGCCGTCTACGGCTGGGAGCACGCCCTCGGCTTCAGCGGCAGCGCAGCCCAGGTGCGACCGGTGCTGGACGTGCGGGTGTTCCGCGTTCCCGCCACAGCCGCCCGCGAGGCGCTGGGTTATGACTGGCTGGCGCGTTTCGTGGCGCTGCAGGCAGTCCAGCGCCTGACCTTCCTGGAACAGGAAGCCGCCTGCAACGCCTCCCACCGGGTCTCGGAACGCTTGGCGAAATGGCTGCTTCGCCTGCATCTCGGCGGAAACGGCGCACCGCTTCGCCTGAATCAGGCCCAGCTGGCGGCCATGCTTGGCGTCCAGCGCACCAGCATCAATGCGGCGGCGCGCAGCCTGCAGGCGATGGGCGGCGTGCGGTTTACCCGCGGCAAAGCTTCGATTCTCGATGTGCCCAAGCTGACCGCCGGGTCATGTCGTTGCGGCGCGACGCACTGACGAGGGCGGCGACCGGGCGCGGCAAACAACGCCGGCCGGCGCGTCAGGGCTCTGACCAGCCCAGCACGCGTAGGGCCGGATCGGGCTTGTCCGTCTGCGAGAAGACCAGGCTCGCCTTCTTCTCTCCCCGCCCCGGCACATAGTCGAGCGAGGCGCCGGACCGTTCGTCGCCGACCCGGCCCTCGATGTCCACGGCGGCTGCGGCCAGGTCGCCGTGATTGGCGACAACGACGTCGACTACCCACCCGCCGGACGAAGGTCGCACCGCCTCGCTTCTGATCGTCAGCGTCGCCGGCGCCGGAACGGTGAAGGCCGCTCGCGCCAATACAGCCGCTGCGGCGAGCGTGATCAGAAATCCAGCCAAGGCGCAGGCGCGCTGCAGCCGCGACACGCCCCTTCTTCCTGTCTTCTGCTTCTTCTTGTCGGTCACGGCTACACCAGAAGCCGCGCTGCCGCAGCGCCGATCGCCGCCGGAAAAGCGAGGATGATGACATTGGCCATAAGGGCCTGAAGGCCATGGCCGTCCGCTCCTCCGAACACCCACAGCATGGCGAGGCTGGCCAGCAGGCACAGGGCGTAGCCGGGAAGGGTGAAGTCGAAGAACGCCCGGATCGGCGTCTCCGCCTGTTCCTGTCCGGCGAAACCCGCTTCGAAGACGATCAGGTGCAGCAGGACCACCGAGAGAACGAGCACGCCCAGGGCGCCCAGCGGCGACGCCATATAGGCGATCAGCCGCATCTCCTCGGTCGGGGCCAGGTTCAGGGCGAAGTAGAGGGCGCCGACCAGCATCAGGAACAGTTCGCCCGGATAGGATGCCTCATCCTCATCGCCCTCGTCCGGATCGCCCGACAGCTGGCGTCGCGCCGCCAGAGCGCCCAAGGCGGCGGGCGCCGCCTGCAGGGACATCTGCCCCACGGCGGACGCCGGTGAACTGAAATCCAGCACATTGAAGATCATCAGAAGCGCAGCGGCGGTGACGAAGCCCACCGCCAGTGCCACCAGGGTGTCCAGCGCAGTGTTGACCAGACCGCGGCGCGCCGAAAACCCGGCATAGTGCGCCAGCCCGAACAGCACCGGCAGGGCCGCCAGCAGAAAGACGAGACGCCGCTCCGGTTCCGCAGAGAAACCGAGCGCCCACATCTCCATCGTCATAAGCAGCGGCAGGCTGAACAGCAGGGCGCCGCCGAAGGCTCGGCCCAGATCGCGGAGGTAGGCGCTGTCGTCGGCCCTGGCGGCGTCCTGGATCGTCGTCATGACCATGCAACGCCGCCGTCCGGTTTCGGCTCCCGCGCAGATCCCGCCCTCGCCTCAGTCCAGGCGACTGCGGGCTGGCGGAGCGTCCCATGGAAGCGGTTCGCGCTGCTCGTCTCTACCGCGACGCAGCGTTGATGCTGGCCTCGAGGCGAACGGATCGTCTCGCCGCGCATTCCTTTTGCCGATGGAGGATCACATGGCTGCTCGCCCGACCTGGCAAGGACATCTGAAGCTGTCGCTCGTCACCTGCCCGGTGGCGCTCTACACCGCGACTAGCAGCGCCTCCGACGTGCGCTTCCACCTGATCAACCCCGACACGCACAACCGCATCCGCATGGTGCCGACCGATCCCGACGCGGGACCGGTGGAGCGCAGCCATCTGGTGCGCGGCTATGAGGTGTCCAAGGACGAATACGTCCTGTTCGACGACGCTGACTTCGACAAGGTGCGGCTCGACAGCACCAAGACCATTTCCATCGACAAGTTCGTCGACGAGTCCGACATCGACCGCCTCTACTGGGACGATCCCTTCTTCGTCGTTCCGGAAAAGGGCGCGGGCGTCGAGGCCTTCGCCGTGATCCGCGACGCCATGCAGAAGCAGGGCAAGGTGGCGCTGGGCCAGCTCGTTCTGCGCGGCAAGGAGCGCCAGCTGGCGCTGGAGGTCCGCGGCAAGGGCCTGGTGGCCTACACCCTGCGCGCCCATGACGAGGTGCGCGACGCCGACGACTATTTCGACGACATTCCCAAGGTGAAGGCCGACGCGGACATGGTCGAGATCGCCGCCCGCATCATCGCCCAGAAGGAAGCCGACTTCGACCCGACCGCCTTCAAGGATCGCTACGACGACGCCCTGCGCGAGATGATCAAGGCCAAGACCAAGGGGGGCAAGGGTCTGGTCGACGTGGCCGAGCCGGACGACACCAACGTCATCGACCTGATGGCGGCGCTGAAGAACAGCCTGAAAGGCTCGGCCAGCGGCGCCCGCAAGCCGGCGGCCAAGAAGCCCGCCTCCAAATCAACCTCCAAGTCGGCGCCGCGCAAGAAGACCGCCTGAGGATCATTCCACGCCCATCTTGCGCAGCGCGGGTCTCAGGCTGACGGCGCTGTCGCGGAAGCCCGACCAGGCGTCGGGTCGTTGCAGCAGTTCGGGCCAGACCCACAGATTATAGTCGGCCGGGTTCAGCCCCGGCGTCACCTGTTCCCACGACAGCGGAAAAGCGATCCCCGCGCCTGGCCGGGCGCGCGGCGACCAGGGCGCCACGGCGGTCGCCATCCGGCCGTTGCGCAGATAGTCGATGAATATCTTTCCGCCCCGCGCCTTCTTGGCCAGGGTGGTGGTGAAACGGTCCGGCGCCTCGACCTTGATCGCCTCGGACACGGCCTTGGCGAAGGCCTTGTTCTGATCCCAGGTGACGCGCGAGCGGCCGTCGGCGCGGATCGGCACGACCAGGTGCAGCCCCTTTCCGCCCGTCGTCTTGACGAAGGGGTTGAGCCCCAGCGCCTCCAGCTTGGCTCTGACCACCAGCGCGGCGGCGATCACGTCGTCGAAGTCCAGCCCCTCGTCGGGGTCCAGATCGAAAGTGATTTGATCGGGCGTTTCCGGATCGCCGGGTTTGCAGCCCCAGGGGTGCAGCTCCAGTCCACCGGACTGGGCCACGGCCGCCAGACCGCCGACATCGACCACGGCGACGTAGGGCGTGCGCGCCTTGACGTCGATCAGCTTCAGCCGGGGGTTGGACCCGGCCATGGCGTGACGCTGGAAGAAGGTCTCGCCCTCTATGCCGTCGGGGGCGCGGATGATCGAGACGGGCCGGTCCGCCACATGAGCCAGAAGCCGCTCGGCCGCCGCCTCGTAATAGCGCGCCAGGTCGGCCTTGGTGATGGGCGGTCGACCGTCCGAGCCCGGCCACAGCACCTTGTCGGGGCTGGATATGGCCACGCCCGCTACCGAGACCTTGCCGTTCTTTCTCGGGGCCTGCGGCGCGGCCGGCGCTTGCGGCGCGTCCGTGACGTCCTCGGCCGTCTTGTCGTCGCGCAGCCCCTTGAACGCCGCGTGCCGTAAGGCGCCGGATTCAGTGTAGCCGCCGTGTTCGATCTCGGCCACCAGCCTTGGCTTTACCCAGTGGATGTCCTTTCCCCCCTTGGGCGCGCCGGGACCGACGAAGGGGCTCTTGTCCGCCGCCTCGGCCTTCAGTGCGGGCATGAGCAACCGCGTCGCCGTCTCGCCGAAACCCGTGCCGACCCGGCCGAGGTATTTCATGCCGCCCTTCTCGCGCACCCCGACCAGCAGCGAGCGGAATCGGCTGCCGCCTTCGGACGACCAGCCGCCGATGACGACCTCATCGCGGCCCCGGCATTTGGACTTCACCCAGCTTGACGACCGGCCCGCGTGATAGGGCGCATCCAGCTTCTTGGAGATCACGCCTTCCAGATGCATCCGGCAGGCGCTTTCCAGCACCGCCTGCCCCGTCGAGGCGAAATGCTCGACATAGCGAAGACGCGCGGCCTTCTTCGCGCCGAGTCGGTCGATATAGGCCTGCAGCCGCGCCTTGCGGTGCGACAGGGGCAGCTTGCGCAGATCCTCCGCCCCCTCGAACAACAGGTCGAAGGCGAAGTAGACGAGCCGGTCCGTCTCTCCCTCGGATATCGCCGCCTGAAGCGCGCTGAAGTCGGGCATGTGATCATCGTCGAGCGCGCACAGTTCGCCGTCGATCACCGCATCGGGCCAGCCCGCCGCATCCGTCGCTAACTCGGGAAACCGGTCGCTCCAGTCCAGACCCTTTCGGGTTCTCAGCACCGCCTGGCCGCCGCCGATACCGATCTGCAACCGATAGCCGTCGAACTTGATCTCATGCGCCCAACCCGTCGCCGAGGGCGGATGATCGACAGCCTTGCAAAGCTGGATCGGGACAAAGGCGTGCGGCCGCTTCGCCTTGGACGTCGCCTTGGACGGCGCAGGCTTGGGCGGCGCCTTGCGGCGGGTCGGTTTGGACGACGTCCATTGCGCGTCGCCCTCGGCGATCTGGACCAGCGAGCGTCCGGTCGTCACCGAGGCGTCGATCTGCGCCAGGGCGTCGCCTTCGCCGGCGACGGCGTGTTCGTCCTTCTCCTTCAGCAGCAGCCAGTTGTTGCGCTTGGACGGCTTGCCCCGATCGCTCTTCAACCGGATCAACGCCCATTTCCCCTTCAGCCGCTCGCCGTGCAAGATCATCTTGATCTGGCCGCGCGCCCAGGCCGCCTCCAGGTCCGCCTCCTGCGGCTCCCAACTGCCGACGTCCCACAGTTGCACCGTCCCGGCCCCGTAATTGCCCGCCGGAATCGTCCCCTCGAAGTCGCCGTAATCTAGCGGATGGTCCTCGACCTCGACCGCCAGGCGTTTGATCGCCGGATCACGCGACGGGGCCTTGGTCACCGCCCAGGACTTCAGCACCCCATCCGCCTCGATGCGGAAGTCGTAGTGGAG
This sequence comes from Brevundimonas naejangsanensis, assembly GCF_000635915.2. Lineage (NCBI taxonomy): Bacteria > Pseudomonadati > Pseudomonadota > Alphaproteobacteria > Caulobacterales > Caulobacteraceae > Brevundimonas > Brevundimonas naejangsanensis. The sequence goes on along the minus strand of NZ_CP015614.1, from coordinate 453,380 downwards.
CCTCGTGGCCGCATGGCGCTGGATCACGAAACGCCGCGCGTCCTTTTCGCCTGCGCGTTGAGCGCCCTTCGGTTCGGGCGTCTGCTCGAACCGCCGCTTGGCCTGATAGGTCTTCAGTTCGCCGCGCATGAAAAACTAACCCGCCCACGGCGAAACCGTTGCCTGACAGGCCCATGAGCGATGCCTGCATAGCGCACGTGACGGCGTCATTAGGAAGGGGCCCGCCGCGCCGCGCGCTACCGCTCGGGTAATGGTGAGAATTCACGTCACGCGGCGAGTGCGCCAGCCTTTACCGAGCGCGCACGTTCCGTCGCCAGCGCCCCCTCGATCAAGCTACCGGCAACGAGAACAGCATCGATGTGCAAAGACCAATACGCCTGATCCGAACCTGGACGGCCTAGGTCAAGCGCACCGCTGCTGCCAGAACATCCATGGGAAGAGGCCCGGAGGCCAGGACGAAATCATTGTACCGGCGCAGGTCGAAGCGCGCCCCAAGGCGACGCCTTGCCTCCTCACGCGAGGCGGCGATCTGCTGTTTGCCAACCATGAAGCTGCAGGCCTGGCCCGGATAGACGCAGTAGCGGTCGATCTCGCGCTCGGCGGCGTCGCGATGCTCGCCCGCGTGGGTCACCATCCAGTCGATCGCCTGCTCTCGCGTCCAGCGCGCATGGTGGATGCCGGTGTCGACGACCACGCGGCAGGCCCGGAAAAGCTGCCCTTGCAGATAGCCGATCCGGCCGACCGGATCGCCCTCATAGGCGCCGATTTCGTCGGCCAACTGCTCGGCGTAAAGCGCCCAGCCTTCCGTCCAGGCCGAGAAACGGACCGTCCGCCGGAACAGCGACAGCTCGCCCGCCTCGCGCAGGACGCTGTCCTGGAAATGGTGCCCCGGCACGCCTTCGTGGTGCAGCAGGGTCGGAATGCGCCACAGGGCGTTTTCCTCGACCGAGCGCAGGTTGATGTAGATGATCGACGGCTGGGCGGGATCGCTGCTGGCGCTGTAGAACCCGCCGGGCGCGCCGTTCTGGATGGCGGGCGAGACGCGGCGCACCTCGACGGGCCGATCCGGGGTCACGGTGAAACCGCGCGACAACAGGCCCTTGACGCGGTTCAGCCGCTGGTTGGCGTAGTCGATGATTTCCTGACGCCCGGCTTCCGTATCCGGCTTGAGGAAGCGCGGGTCGCGATCCAGAGCCGCCATGCGAGCGCCGACTTCCCCTTGCGTCAGACCCTCGGCTCTGAGCAGCCGGTCGATTTCGGCCGAGAGTTCGGCGACCCATGACAGGCCCAGCTGATGCAGTTCGCCCGGCGCGTAGCTGGCGGTGGTGTTGGAATGAAGCGCAGAGGCGTAATAGGCCTCGCCGTCCGGCTTGGCCCAGACGCCGGCGCGGGCGTCGGCGCGGGGCTGCAAGGCGGCCAGGGCTTCGCTCTGGCGCTGTAGCGCGGGCCGGATCCGCTCGACGAAGATCGCCGCCGCGCGCGTGTCCAGACCGGCGATTCCAGCTTCGTGCGCACGCTCCAGCGCGGGCGCCGTCAATGCGTTGCCCGTCGGCGAAGAATCCCGAAGAGCCGCGATCTGCGCCAGGGTCTTGGCCAGAATGAAGTCGGGCGGAACGACGCCGAGCCCGGCGTCATGGCCGATCTGCTCGGTCTCCTGATCCAGGGCGACAGCGAACTGATTCAGCTTGTCGAGATAACGATCGGCGTCGGCCGCGTCCTTCATCGGCGAGCGGCCGCCGATGCCGTCCGGCAGCCAGTAGTAGGCGCCGTTCATCTGGCTGACGACATAGGGGCTGGGCCGCAGATTGATGTCCGAGAAGCCGTAACGTCCATACTGATCGGCCATCGCCTCATAGACGAAGCGGGCCGTGTCGTAGTCCAGAGCTGCAGCGGCCGAGAGCGCCGCGCGGTTCACCGCGCCCAGTTCCGCCAGTCGTTGGGCCGTCGCCTGTCCGTGGCGAGCGCGGGCCGCCAGCGAATAATCGGCCAGACGGTCCCCGCCGCCCTCCTCGGCCCGCAGAGCCTGGGCATGGCGTTCGAGCATGGCGGCCAGACGGGCGTCGTCGGCCCCCCCGCCCATCGCCGCGCCCATCGTCGCGCCGGGCGAAACGGTCGAAGCGGCGCCCGTAGCGCAGGCCGCCAGAGGAGAAGCCATGCCGAGCGCCGCAGCGCCGACCAGGAGATCACGACGACGCATCAGGCGGCGCTCCATTGCTGAACAAGGGCGTCCAGGACTTCCATCGGCAAGGGGCCGGAACGCAGTACAAGATCGTTATAGTCGCCCAGGCGGAACCGACCGCCCATGGCCTGTCTCGCCGCCTCGCGCGAGGCGACGATCTGTTGCTTGCCGACCATGAAGCAGCAGGCCTGGCCGGGGTAGACGCAGTAGCGGTTCACTTCGCGCTCGGTCGGTCCGCGCAGTTCGCCGACGGTGTCGACCATATAGGCGACGGCCTGTTCGCGGTCCCAGCGCTCGTGGTGCAGACCGGTGTCGACCACCACGCGACCCGCGCGCCAGAGCTGCGCCTGCAGATAGCCGATCCGGCCGTAGGGATCGGCCTCATAGGCGCCGATCTCGTCCGACATGGCTTCGGCGTAGAGGGCCCAGCCTTCGGTCCACGCCGAGAAGCGCGCTGCGCGCCGGAAGGCCGACAAGCCGCCGACCTCGTCCAGCACCGCCGCCTGAGAGTGATGGCCCGGCACGCCTTCGTGATGGATCAAGGTAGGCAGGCGCCAGGACGGCAGATCGCTGGGCGTCTTCAGGTTCAGCAGCACCCCGCCCGGCGCGCCGCCCGACGGCCCGTTGTAGAAGGCGACGGGAGAGCTGTCCTCGGTGGCCGTCGACATGCGGCGAACCTCGACCGGCGTATCGACCAGATGAGTAAAGGCCCGCGACGCCCGCGCCCGCGACGCCGCCAGATAGGCTTCGGCCTGACGATGAACCTCGGCCCGCCCGGCGTCGGTGTTCGGCTGCAGGAAACGCGGATCGAGGTTCAGGGCGGCGATGCGTTCGCCGACCGAACCCTGGCTCATCCCCAGTCGTTTCAGATCGGCGTCGATCTCGGCCGACAGGGCCGCCACCCACTCCAGACCCTGACGATGCAACTCGCCCGGCTCTCGCCGAATGGTGATGTTGGCGTACAGCGACGAGGTATAGAGCGCCTCGCCGTCCGGTTGCGCCCAGACCCCGGCCTTGTCCGACGCGCGCCCGACAAGGGCGTCCAGCGCCCGCGCCTGACGGTCCAGCGCGGGGGCGACGATCCTGCGGAACAGGGCGGCCCCTTCCTCGCCCAGGGCTTCGTCGGTGCGGTACGCCGGGGCCAGGACGGGGTTGGCCTGCGGCGCGCTGTCGCGCAGAGCCCTCACCTGCGCCGCTGTCATCGCCAGAATGAAGTCCGGCGGAATGACGCCCTGGCCTGCGTCGTGGACGATGCGTTCGCTCTCCTGCTCGATGCCGCGCGCCAGGGCGGCGACGCCGTCCAGATAGACCTCTCTACCCTTGATCGCCCGCGCGCCGATCCGCGGCGGCGACCAGTAGTAGGCGCCGTTCATCTGACTGACGACATAGGGGCTGGGCCGCAGATCCAGGTCCACCGTCCCCGGCCGCGCCAGATGATCGTCCAGAACGCCGTAGACGAAGGCAGCCGTATCCCGGTCGATGCGGGCTGCGGGCGACAGGGCCGCGCGATCGACGCGCTGAAGCTCGGCGATCCTTTGCGTGTTCTCAGCCCGGAAACGGGCGCGTCCGGCGACGGAGCGGTCGCCCAGCGGATCCGCCTCGCTGCCTCCGTCGAACGCCTGAAGGGAGCGGGCGTGCCGTTCCAACAACGCCGCCAGCCGACCGTCGGCGCTGTCGAAAGCCGCGGCCGCGGGCGCCGCCGCCAGGGCGGCCGTCCCAGCCGCCGCCGTCAGCATCTGCCGTCTGTTCATGCCCTGCTCCCCTTCAGTCCCGCCCGCTTAGGCGGCGGCGGCCAGCCAGCGGTCGATCTTGGCTTCCAGCACGTCCAGCGGCAGGGCGCCGGTGTCCAGCACCTGATCGTGGAAATGGCGGATATCGAACCGGTCGCCCAGCTTTTGGGTCGCCCGGCCGCGCAGTTCCTGAAGCTTCAGCTCGCCCACCTTATAGGCGCAGGCCTGACCGGCGTTGGTGATGTAGCGGTCGATTTCGACCACCACGTCGCGCTGCGCCATCGAGGTGTTGGCCAGCATGTAGTCGATGGCTTGCTGGCGGTCCCAACGCAGGGCGTGAAGTCCGGTGTCGACCACCAGACGCACGGCGCGCAGCATCTCCATGTCGAGATGGCCGAACCACTGATAAGGGTCGGTGAACAGGCCCAGGTCCTTGCCCAGAGACTCCGCATAGAGGCCCCAGCCTTCGGTATAGGCGGTCGCGGGCGCCAGGCGGAAACGCAGCAGATCCGGCAGGCTTTCGTCTTCCTGCACCAGCGACGACTGATAGTGGTGCCCCGGCACGCCTTCGTGCAGCGCCAGGGTCTCCAGCGTCGGGATGGGGCGCGTGTTCAGCATCGCCATGTTGAAATATAGCACGCCGGGCTCCGAAGCGTCCGGCGGACCCGAGCGGTAATAGCCCGTGCCGCGCTGGTCCCCCAGCGCGGGCAGCGGACGGACCTCGAACTCGGCGCGCGGGCGGCGCGAGAACAGTTCGGGCATCCGTTGCCAGACCTTGGCCTCGATCCGCTCGAAGTGGTCGATCAGGTCCTTCGGCTCGGTGTAGTAGAAGCTCGGCTCGGTGCGGATGTGTTCGAAGAAGGCGGGCAGATCGCCGGTGAAGCCCGCCGCCTTGCGCGACTCCTCCATCTCGGCGCGGATACGGGCTACTTCCGACACGCCGAGACGGTGAATTTCTTCCGCGCTCATGGTGGTCGTGGTGTGGCGCACCAGATCCGCCGCATAGACGCGCGCGCCGTCCTTCATCGCCCACAGGCCCGCTCCGTCGGTCGCGGTCGGCAGATACCGCTCGCGCAGGAAGACGCGCCATTGGTCATAAGCGGGATAGGCGCCGTCCTGGACCGCCTTGCGATAGGCCGCCTCCAGTCGCGTGCGGTCGGCCGCCCCGATCGCGTCGGGGAAGCGCGTCGCCGGGGCATAGAGGGGATTGTCCTCGACCGGCAGGGCCAGGAAGGCCTCGACCTGCGCCAGGACATTGGTCACCACGATCTTCGGCTGGTGATAGCCCTCGGCCATCCCCTGCTCCAGACGCTTCACCGTGTCGTTCATGAAGGCGGTGAAGCCTTCAAGCTGGGCCAGACCCAGCTCATAGTCCTGAACCGACTTGAACTGGGCGCTGGTCATATAGTCGGGGAATTCGACGTGCAGGCCGAACGAGGCGTTCAGCGGCGCCTTGTTGCGGATCGCATGCAGGCCGCTGTCGATCTCTTCGACCGCCTTTTCCGCCTGATAGCGGAAGACGTCATAGGCGATCTGATCGCCCTCAGGCAGGGACGCACGGTCGATGGCCGACAGGGCGTTCAGCTCCGCCCGCTTCTGGGTGCCGAACTGCCGGGCGTAGGCCTCGCCCTGAGGGTCGATGAAGACGTCGCCGGTCGGCCGCTGCCCCCGTCGCGCCAGGCGCAGCGGATTCAGGGCGTCGTCCGCCTTTTGGCTCTCCTTGACGAGGGCCGCGAACCGCTCGCGCGCGTCCGTCTGGCGCCATGCCGCCGCAGCGGGCGATGCGGCGGCGATGCTGAGCGCCGCCGCACCGGCCACGCCCAAAAGGAGTTCACGTCTTCTCATACTCGGTTCCCTCAACTCATACGTCCCGCTCAGAATTCAAAGCGCGACGACGACGGCCTCAGGAGGATGGCCGAACCGTCGCCGCCGCGCCTGATCGGGGTCAGAACTTAGCCGTCAGACCCACGAAGTAGCGCCGTCCCAGGATGTCGTAGGTCGAGGGATCGGTGTTGGCCTGGATGCCCGGCGACCAGGTGCGCGGGTCCTGGTCGGTCAGGTTGTTCACGCCCGCGCGCAGGACGACGCGGTCGCTCACTTCCCAGGTGCCCAGCAGATCGAAGTAGTTGATCGCATCCAGCTTGTTATCAGTGCGGTAGATATCCACCTCGCCGACCCGACGCCAGCGGGCGCCCACACCATACGGCCCCTTGGAATAGTTGACCGAGGTCAGGAACTTCCATTCCGGGAAGGTGAAGCCGTTGGTGGAGTCGATGGTGCCTGCGCGCTCGTTGAACGGACCGCCCGCAGCATCCTGGCGCTGCCAGCTATCCATCCAGCCGACCACGAAGTTCAGGTTCAGGGCGCCCCAGTCGGGCATGCCAGCGTCCATCAGGTCGAAGCCCCAGTCGACCTGGAGGTCGACGCCAGAGGTCTTCAGCGTGGCCAGGTTCTGCTGCAGGCCCAGGCTGTCCACCACGTTGCCCGTCATGGCGTCGCGGCGGAACAGCTGGCAGTAGCCGTTGTTGGCGTCATAGCTGGTGTTCGTCACGCCCGTGGCGTTGAAGCAGCCCTGAAGCTGGTTCGCCGCCGTGATGGTGCCGACCACGTCGGTGATCTCAATGCTGTAGTAGTCGAGCGAGGTCGACAGGCGCGAGAACAGCGGGTTTTCCAGTTGCGGACGATAGACGAAGCCCAGCGTCCAGGTGTCCGCCGTCTCTTCCTTCAGGTTGCGGTTGCCGCCGACGAAGCCCTGAATCTGAGTGCTGTTGAAGACATAGCTGTCGACAGCGGCCGCCGACAGGCCCTGGGCGATGCAGAGGTCGCGGACCTTGGCCCCATCGGGTCCCTTGCGGTAGGCGCCGCGGATGTCGCACGGGTCGCCGCCATAGACGGCCTGGCCTGCGGCGTTCACCGGGCTGCCGATCTGCGGCGAGCTGATGTCGCGGTTGCCGAACAGTTCACCGATGGAGGGCGCACGCACGGCGCGCTGGACGCCGCCGCGAACACGCAGACCATCGACAACGGCCCAGTCGATGTCCGCCTTATAGGCCGAAACCCCGCCGACGGTGCTGTAGTCGGCGTAGCGATAGCCCAGGTTCAGGTCCAGCGACTGGACGAACGGCTGATCGGCCAGGATCGGGATCAGGGCCTCGATGAAGACTTCGGTCGAGTTGGTCGAGCCGGTCAGGGGCTGAACCGGGTTGAAGCCGGCGACTTCCACGCCGCCGATCTTGCCGCCGTCAGGCAGGCCGTCCGCGCCCAGGTGGTCGACGATCGGATTGCTCTGCGACAGGCCGGCGTCCGGACGGAAGGCGAAGGTGTCTTCGCGATACTGAGCGCCCAGGGCGACGCGGACTTCGCCGGCCGGCAGCTGGAACAGACCGCCCTGCATGGTCGCCTCGACGACGCTCTGCTCGCTGAGGGTCGCGTTCTTGCTGTTGCGGTTGATGTAGTTGATGCAGCTCTGCGACAGTTGCGTCAGGCCGAACGGGTTGAAGCCGCCTTCGCACAGATTGGCGCCGCCGGCCGGATCATCCAGCAGACGCTGAACGGCGGAACGCGAGACGTTGCCCGACTGCTGCGTCTGGTTGTCGACGCGGCCGTACTGGGCGCTGACGTCATAGCGCCAGTCGCCGAACGGCAGAGCGCCGCGCACGCCGGTCGTCACCTGATAGACCGTGGTGCTGTCCTCGGCCAGGCGGCCGCCGATGGCGTTGAAGCGCTTGTTCAGACCGAAGGAGGCCGTCGGATTCGGACGCGCGTCCAGGAAGGCGCGCAGGTCGGGCGAGATGAACGGGTTGGTCGTCGGCACGCGGAAACCGTACGTCGGCGACGGCCCCGGCATCGGCGTCGGCGCCAGGATCACGTCCGAGCTGTACTGGGTGTACAGGACGTTGCCGTACAGCTCGACCGAGTCCGTCAGATCATAGCGGACCGCCGAGAAGGCGTTCCAGCGCTCCAGCGGAATGCTGAGCATGCCGGTCGCGCCGGTGTTGTAGGCCCAGGCCACGCCCGGCTGGTGATAGGCGTCCCACTCGGCGCCGCCGGGGCTCTTGAAGTTGTAGGCGCCGACGTGGCTGAACAGCGAACCGTCGGTGTTGTAGCCGAACTCGCCGGTCGGGGTGACGCAGCTGGCGCAGTTCAGATAGCTGTTGATGAAGGCCTGGCTCGGCAGGTTGGTCGAGTCGAAGGTCGTGACGCCCAGCGGCGAGACGCTGTTGCGGCCCGAAACACGCGAGAAGCCGCGCGCATTGCTCATGATCGCCGAACGGGTCGAACGGCCGATCGACAGCACCGCATTGCCGCGACCGTCGTCCAGGTTGCCGCCCATCGTGATGGTGAAGCTCTCGGTCGTGCCGTCGCCGCGTTCCGTCTGACCGTACTGGGCGTCGATCTGAACGCCGGAGAAGCTGTCGTTCAGGGTGAAGTTGGCCACGCCGGCCAGGGCGTCCGAGCCATAGGTGGCCGAGGCGCCGCCCGAGATGACTTCGACGTTCTTGATCAGGGCCGCCGGGATCAGGTTGACGTCGACCGTGCCGTCCGCGTTCGACGGCACGATACGGCGACCGTTCATCAGAACGAGGGTCCGGTTGCTGCCCAGACCGCGCAGGTTCAGGTTCGCCTGACCGCCATTGCCCGGGTTGACCGAGCCGTGGCTGTTGCCGGGCATGAACTGCGGCATATCGTTCATCAGGCTTTCGACCGTCACCGATCCGGTCGCCTGCAGGTCTTCCTGGCCGACAGTCACGATGGGGCTGGTCGAATTATAGTCCTTTCGGACAATCCGCGAACCCGTGACGACGATCTCGCTGACCGAGGTGGGTTCGTCCTGAACCATGGCGGCGGCAGGCTGGGCGGCGAAGGCCGTCAGGGCGGCGACACCGCCGATAACAGTGGATGTCAGCAAACACTGACGCGTGTTGGGAGAAGTCAACGAAGGAACTCCAAGGGAATTTAGCGTGAAGGAATGAGCGATCAGGCGCGCGCGGACGCGGCCTTAATCGCGGAACTGGGCGATGGCCTCGATCTCGACGAGGAAGTCCGGCAGGGCCAGGGACTGCACCCCGACCACCGTGTTGGGCGCCGGCGTCTCGTCGCCGTAAAAGCGCTTCAGGGCGCCGACTACGGCGCCGAGGCGCTCCATGTCGTTATCGACGATGTAGGTCCGCAGCCGCACGACATCCGACGGACCCAGACCGGAATGTGCGAGCACCGCCGCGATGTTGGCCAGCGCCTTGTCGACCTGGGCGGCGAAGTCGCCGACGCCCACGACATTGCAATCGGCGTCCCAGGCGACCTGGCCGGCGAGATGCAGCACCCTGCCCCCGTCCTGAACGGCCGCATGAGAGAAGCCGAAAGGCGTGCTGTCGTAGAGCTCTGATGGATTGATTTTCGTGGTCGCCATGTCGCCCTCCCGGCTAGTCGACGAGTTCGAGCTGCAGCCCGAAAGGATCCTGGATGTAGAGGTTGGTCTTGCCCGCCAGCGGCCCGGCGTCGATCTCGATGGGGTCCAGCGGCTTGCAGCCCCGCTCCGCCAGCCAGGCGGCGGCGGCGGGAACGTCATCGACCCGGAATGCGATGTGATGCCCGCCGATGTCGCAGTTGAGCGGCGGCTCCATCCGTCGCCCATCCGGGCTGTCGTATTGCACCAGCTGGACGCGGGCGCCGCCCGTAAAGGCGATCATCGCCAGGGTCAGACGCGCGCCCCGGACGCCCACGTGGGCCTCCATCCAGTCGCGCCCATCCGGGCCCGTCGGCATCTCAGCCGCGTCCATCGGACCCATGCGGTAAAGCTCGTCCGCCCCCAGAACGCCGCAGTAGAACGCCAGCGCCTGATCGAGGTCAGGCACGGTCCTGGACACATGGTCCACCGTGAACAAGGGCCTCCCCTCATCGCGAGTATTTCCGGCCACGCTCCCCTCCATTGCAACGTGTTCCGACTTTTGATGAAGACAGTTTTGTGGCGTTCTGCCGCCGCAAACAATGACTGCTTTTGGAAAAATCGTTGCGCTGAACGCAATCAACGAGCGGCGAGATCGCCGACTCTGACAGGCCTTGCAGGAAAGCGCGCCGTGAACGCTGAGCGTTCGGAATGCGGCTCTCCGGCCAGGCTCAAAAGGCTATGCTCGCAGTTTCGGCCCTGGCACGCGCCCATGCCGCATCGGGTCGCCAGCTTGACGGAACCGACCTCGTCGCAGCGCGCCAGCGCGGCCTGCAGATCGCCCAGAACCACATCCTCGCAGCGGCAGATGATCGTGTCCGCATCAGGCAGGCGGGCGCTGAACGGCCCCGGGTCGGCGACGGCCTCGAGCAGGGCCGAAAACCGCATCGCCGCCTCGCGCGCCTTGCGCCAGGGCCGGGCGCGACGACGCGCTTCATCCTGATCGATAAGGCCTTCGTCCAGGGCGACCGCCAGACCGGCCAGAGCGCCTTCGGCCGACGCCGCTTCGGCGCCCTTCACGCCTGTGGTCTCGCCCGCGACATAGGCGCCCCGGCGCGAGGCCCGCATCCATTCGTCGTGGCTCGTCTTCCAGCCCCCGGGTCTGGCGGGCGTCACCTGCAGGCCCGCCGCGCGCGGAAGGTCCGCCTGGGGCATGAAGCCGAAACAGAGAGCGGCCGCATCGCAGTCGAACCGCTCCGTCTCGCTCAGACGCAGGGCGGCGACCCTGCCCTGCCCCTCGACGCTCAGCGCCGCTCGGCCGAAACGCAGGGGAACGCCCGCCCTGAGAAGGCGCCAGGCGCTGCCGAGCGCCGAGAGCAGAACGGGCCAATGCGTCAGAGCCGTCCAGGGCCGGGCGAGGGCGCGCCGCACGAGCGTCGAGAAGGGTTGGATGAAGGCGACCACGGCCACCTCGCCGCCCGCCTCCAGAGCCTGCTCAGCCACAAGCAGTTGCAGCGGGTGGCTGCCCGCGAACGCCAGGCGCTTGCCGGGGACCAGTTGCTGGCTCTTGATGAAGGCCTGCGTCCCGCCCGCGCTCATGACGCCCGGCAGGGTCCAGCCGGGGATGGGCGCGGCAAGATCGTAGCAGCCGCCGGCGATCAGCACCCGGCGCGCCGAAACCTCTTCGACGCCCGAGGCGCCGGACAGGGTCAGCGTCCACGCGCCGCCCGCCTCGCGCAGGCCAAGCACCGAGCGCCCGCCCATGAAGTCGACGTTCGATAAGGCCTCAAAGGCGGCCAGCCGCGCCTTCAGTCCGCGATAGGCCCCGCCCCTCATCCAGTCGGCGACCGAAAACGCGCGCGGCGGCTGACGCAGAATCTGGCCGCCCGGCCGCGCCTGTTCGTCGATGACGGCGATCCGCAAGGCCCCGTTGAGGCTCAGGCACGCCGCCTGCCCCGCCGGTCCTGCGCCGATTACGGCCAGGTCGTAATCTGGACTCGCGCCGCTGAGGGACGAACTCATTCGCCGATCCCCGTCTCGACCGTCATTCCGGGTTCAGCCGGAACCAGGCAGGCGCGAAGGCGTCGCGAAACGTCGCCGTCCCGCACATGGACCAGACATTCGCCGCAGACGCCCATGTTGCAGAACAGGCCGCGCGCGCGCGCCGATCGATCACGCCGAAACCCCACCGCATCAGCGGCCAGCATGGCCGCCGCAATGGTCTCTCCCGGATAGGCCCGGATCATGTCGCCGTCGACGCTGAAGGCGAAGGGCTCCCCGCGCGACACGCCCTCGGTCTTACGCAAGCCTACCTCCCATGAAGCTGTTGAGGTGGCCGAAGCGCGCCGGAGAGAAGATCGACAGGCGATCCTCGCGCTCATCCAGGATCAGTCTGGCGAGAAGACGGGCGAACACCGGCCCCAGGGTGAAGGCCGAACCGCCCGCCGCCACATAGACGCCCGGCGCCTGAGGCACTTCGCCGACCAACGGGCTCTGATCCGCAGTGATGGCGGTGATCCCGGTCCAGCTGCGGATCAGATTGAGCTCGGCGACCGGCGGAAAGATGCGCGAGGCGACCCCCAGATTGCCCGCAAGCGACGACGTCAGCAGCTCCGCCGGTCGGTCCAGGTCGAACCGGCCCATGGCGTCCAGTTGCATACGAGACGGCCACCCCCCGCCGATCAGCACGTTTCCGGCGTGCGCCTGCTTCATCGACAGCCGTTGACCGACGTGCTGGATCAACTGCTCCAGCATGGGCGGCGCGCGCTCCGTCACATTCATCAGCAGCGCGACCGGATAGATGGGAAGATGCAGGTTGAACAGTTCGCCGATCCGACCGGTCCAGGCGCCCGCCGCGATCAACACCTTGCGGGTCGCAAGTTCGATGTCCGCCTCGCCGCGGCGCACGGTCAGCCGATAGCCCTGCGCATCCGAACCGACAGCCGTCAGGCGCGCGCCCTGCAGCAGTTGGACGCCCGCCGACTGGGCGCGCGTCATGAAGGCCGGGGTCAAGGCCTTCGGGTCTGCATGGCCTTCCGAGGCGAGATAGGCCGCCGCCGTCACGGCTTCGGATAATCCCGGCGCAATGCTTCGCGCTTCGGCGCGGTCGATCAGCCGGGTGTCCAGACCGCCCTCGACCTCGCGGGCGACCTTGCGCTCCAGCGTGCGGACCTGGTCCGCCGTCTCGGCGACCATCAGGCCCCCGCGCATGTGGATATGAAGATCCGGCCCCATTTCGGCGTCCAGCTCCTGCCACTCCTCGATCGCGAGGCGGTTGAGGCTCAACACCTGCGCGGCCTGATCGGCCAGCGCCTCGCCGTTCTCCAGGAAGCGGCGCTCCAGCTGAAAATGCAGAGACCCCGCATTGGCGCCGGACGCGCCGACATTAGGATAGCCCGCCTCCACGACGGCCACCGAGGCCCCGGCCTGGGCGAGCCTGAACGCCGTAGCGGCGCCGACCAGGCCGCCGCCGATCACCACGACGTCCAGACGCTCCATTGATCAGGCGCGCCCGAGCGACGCCAGGGTCTCGCGAATGCGCTCCAGATCGGCTTGGCGCACGTCCAGCAGCGGACGGCGCACATAGCCGCCCGGCAGGCCCTGAATGTTGAGCGCCGCCTTCAGAATGGCGGGCCCCGACCCGAAGCGGCCGACAAGCTCAGAGGTATACCAAGCGTCCATGATGACCCGGTCCTGACGGCCGCAGGCGCGCGCCGCCTCGAAATCCCCGGCCCAGACGTGATTGTAGAAATCCGGCTGGGTCCGCCCCAATACGCCGCCGGCCCCCATGGTGCCGTCGCCGCCCCCGCCCCTTAACAAGGCCAGACCGCCGTCGTCCATGCTGTGGCCGAAAACGCGGATCTGCTCGCACAGCCCGAAATAGGTCTGGACGAAGCGGCGCAGGTCGCCCGTCGACTGCTTGATGGCGACGACGTTCTCGATGTTGGCCAGACGGCGCAACAGGTCGAAGTCCATGTCGACGCCCGTGCCCGGAGGCCAGTTGTAGACGCAGATCGGCAGGGCCGACCCGTCCGACACCGTCTGATAGAAGCTGACGATCTCATCGGCTGACGGGCGAATATAGGGCGGAGGCGTCACCAGCACGCCTTCGTAACCGCAGGCGTGGGCGGTCTCGGCGAAATCGACAACCTCCTGCGCGGTAAAGGCGGTGCAACCGGCGATGAGAGAGATCTTGCCCTTCATCTGTTTGCCGACGGCGGTGATCAGGGCCTTGCGCTCCTGAGGGGCCAGACTGGTCCACTCACCCGTGGTTCCGGCCACCACCAGACCGTGCATGCCCTCAGCGTGCAGCCATTCCAGCAACGTCCCGAGGCCTGGCAGGTCAAGCTGTCCATCGACGTCGAAGGGCGTCGTGATCGCGGGGATGTAGCCGCGCCAGCCGACGCGCATTCTCTTGCCAGTCACAAACACCTCTAGATCAATACTGTGCGACAGAATGGCCCTGTCTCGAGCATTTCGTTTGGTCTCACAATACGGGACAAATGATCAATATCATTGCGTTTCACGCAACACGCGCTAGCCTCTGCGTCCTAGGAGGACGCCATGCAGGGAAACGCGCTTTATTACTTTCACGAGGCCGCGCGGCTGGGCTCGATGCGGCTGGCCAGCGACAAGATCGGCGTCGCCGTCTCCTCCATCAGTCGTCAGATCGCACAACTGGAACGCGACATGGGCGTGGCCCTGATCGAACGTGGACGGCGCTCAATCCGCATGACCGAGGCGGGCCAGTTGGCCTACGAATACTATCAAGGCTGCGTCGCCAACGAAGAAGCCTTCATGAACAGGCTTCACGAGCATCGGCAGATGAAAGCGGGCAAGGTCAGCATCGCTGTCGGCGAGGGCTTTCTGGGCGGCTTCTTCTCCAAGGTCCTTGAGGAATTCCAGGGCCAGCACCCCGGCATCGCCGCGTCCGTGTCGGTGCAGTCGACGACGGAAATCGTCCGGGCGGTTCTCGACGACAACGCCCACTTCGGCCTGATCTTCAACGACTGCGCCGAGCCCAAGATCCGCGTGCGCGCCGTGGCGGCCCAGCCCTTGATGGTGGTGTGCGCCCCCGATCACCCGGCCGCGCGGCTGAAAAGCGTGTCCCTGCCCCAGCTGAGCGCTTTCGACCTGTGCCTGCCGGACATCGGCCTGAGAATCCGCCAGATCCTGCGCGAGGCCGAGCGGCGTGAGCAGGTGTGGCTGGAGCCCGCCCTGACCACAACCTCCCTGTATGTGATGCGCGAGGCGGCGCGGGCGGGCCGGATGGTTACCGTGCTGCCGCGCATCGCGGTGACGAGCGAACTGGAAGAAGGAACCCTGGTGGTCCGCCCGCTCAACGAGGCCAACCTCGAAGACACGACCATCAGCCTGATCCACCGACTGGGCCGTCAGCTGGACGGCGCGCCCGCCCGCCTGCTGGCCGCGTTCGAAACCCGCATCAAGGGCTGGAACGAGACCGAGACAGGGCGCGACTGACGCGAACTGGAGGCGGGCTTAACGCCCGCCTTCCTCAGGGCGGCCACGCGTCGTCAGCAGCACGACGATGATCGCGACAATGGCGTTGACGCCCATGGCCACCAGCCCCTTGTCCCACCCGGGCAGCAGCGCCGCCCACAGGGACTGGGCGGACGGCAGCAGCAGGGCCGCATAGCCCGCGCCGATGCCCGCCGCCACGCCGATCGCATTGGCGCGCGGCCACAGGAAGGCCAGGAAGACGCCAGGTGCCAACATGCCGATGGCGGCATAGGCGGCCAGGCCGATCTCGACCAGGGAAGAGGTCGCGCCGATCGTCAGCCACACGGCCACCGCCGCGAAGCCCACCATCGACAGCCGCGACACCAGCAGACTGGCCCTGTCGCTCAGGTCCGGCTTGAGCGGCATGACCACGTTGCGGCTGAAGATCGATCCCGCCGTCAGCAGCAGCACCGAACCCGGCACCAGCGCCAGCAGACAGGCGGTCCCGGCCAGCAGGCCGATCATCCACGCCGGATAGGCGTCTGACACGAACTGCAGCAGGGCGGCGTTGACGTCTCCGCCCGGCGGAGAAACCCCGGCCAGCAGAGCGCCGAAGCCCAGCAGGATGATGAAGAAGAAAGACAGGGAATAGATCGGCTGCAGCACGGCATTGCGGCGGATGGCCTTACGGCTGCCGGCCGCGTAGCAGAGCTGGAACATGTGCGGGAAGATCCAGGTGCCCAGGGCGACGTTCAGGGCCGCCGTCATCATCCAGGTCACCGTCAGGCCCGCTTCGGGGACCATGCCCGGAAAGACGCCGATGCCGGGATGCTGGTCCTGAACCCGCGCGAACACGTCCAGAATGGACGAGGCCCCGACCTTGCCCGCGACGGTGGCGCTCAGGCCGACGACCAGAACGATCATCAGCACGTCCTTGACCCCGGCTGCAAAGGCGGCCGAGCGCAGCCCCGCCACATAGACGAAGGCCAGCATGATGCCTGCGGCGATGATCGCCGCCGCCGTCCCCGACACCTCGGTCCCCAGCGTCAGGCGCAGGATCAGGCTCAGGGCCGTGATCTGGATCTGCACATAGACGACGATGGCGGCGATCCCCGCCAGACCGACCAGGCACCCCAGCCAGGTCGCCTTATAGCGGGCGGCGAAGAAGTCCGCCTGGGTGATGAAACCGCCCTGACGCCCCGCCTGCCAGATGCGCGGCATCAACCAATAGCCCAGAGTCGCCGCCAGGGAGACGGAGGTGAAGGCCAGATAGGCGGGCGCCCCATAGGCCCAGGCGTAGCCCGAAATGCCCAAGACGGCGAAGGTCGTGTAGATCTCGCCCGCGTTCAGGAACCAGAAGATCAGGGTGCCGAAGCTACGGCCGCCGACCGCCCATTCGCTCACCGTCTTGGCCTTGGACTTCTGATGTCCGTAGAGCATGGCGCCGATCATGGTCGCCAGCACGATGCCGAAGGTCAGAACCAGGGTCACGACAGACCCTCCGCGTCCCGATCATCGGTCAGACCCAGTTCCTTCTCGATGCGCTCGTCGCGCCAGAAGACGAAGCCGATCACGGCGGTGGCGACCAGGATGCCCGCCATCTGCCACGCCATCGGCAGGGGCAGAGAGAAGACCCGCACCGACGCCGTATTGACCAGCGGCGTCAGGCCGATCTGCCAGATGAAGGGGATGACGAGCAGCCAGCGGTGAACATACCGCCGGTGCATCGCGCGGAACGAAGCGTACTGAGACATGGTCAAGATTTCCGCGGCAGGCTCAGCGCGCCTGGCCGGACAGGCCGTGGTCATCGCGCACGACCGCTCCGCCCTTCATGACGAAGCTAAGCGAGCGCAGGGCGCCGATGTCCTTGGTGGGGTCGCCGTCCAGGATGACGATGTCAGCGTATTTGCCGACCGTGATGCTGCCGATATCGGTGTCGCGGCGCATCATGCGCGCGGGCTGGATGGTGGCGGCCTGAAGCGCCTGAAGCGGCGTCATGCCCGCATCGACATAGAGCTCGGCTTCGCGCACCGTGGCGGTCGTGCCTTCATTGTCCTCGAACGGAAACTGATCCGTTCCCAGCGCGATCGGCACGCCCAGACGGATCGCCTGCTGCAGCACGGCCCAGTGATCCTTGCCCACGCTGTCGACCCGCGCCAGATACCAGTCCGGCGAACCGATCCGCTGGTAGAAGGCGCGCGCGCCGGGCTGGCTGACGACGATGGTCGGGATCAGCCAGGCCTCGTCCTTGGCCATGCGGCGCAGCACCGGCTCGGTCAGGTGATAGCCGTGCTCGAAGGCGTCGATGCCGTATTCCAGCGCCTGCATGGCCGCCTGGGGCGAGCCGTTGTGCGCGGTGACGCGCACGCCGTTGCGATGGGCCACGTCGATCAGGACAGAGAGCTCTTCATCGGTCATCGGCGCGGCGGCGATGTCGCCGTGGGTGTCGGAAATGCCGCCCGAAATGGCGATCTTGATCCAGGAGGCGCCTTGTTTGATCTGTTCGCGCGCGGCGCGGGCGAAGGCGTAGGGGCCGTCGACTTCGAGGAAACCGTGACCGCCGGTCGGCACGATCAGCTCGCCCGCCGTCTCGATGCGCGGGCCGATCGCTTCGCCGCGCTGGATGGCGCGTTTCAGGGCGAAGTCGTTGCCATGCAGTTCGGACACCAGGCGCACGCTGGTCACGCCTGCGCGCAGCGAACGCTCGGCGTTGTGCGCCATGCGCAGGACCTGCTGGGCGTCCGTTTCATTCTGGAGTTCGGCCCCCGCCGCCCCCGGCAGCTTCAGGCCGAAGTGAACGTGCATATTCATCAGCCCCGGAGCCAGCCAACGGCCCTCCGTCGAGATGATGCGGGCGCCGACCGGCGGCTGGACCTCGCTGCGCGGACCGACCCGGACGATGCGCTGGCCCTCGACCACGACCACCGCGTCGGGAATGATCCGCCCGTCCTCGACCGAAACCACCGAGCCGCCCACCAGAGCCGTGACCTCTCCGTCCGGCTGCGCCTGAGCCAAGGCGGCCTGCGCGCCGAAAACGGCCAGGGCCGCAGCCGATGCCGCCGCCATCAGAGACGCGAAACGTGGAAGACGAAGCGAGTACATGTGAAATCCCCTCTAGTCCGGGCGCGCCGGAGCCTCGCACTGTCAGGAAATGCGATAAGCGTGACAATGCGGTTCGCTGATACAGTCTGTTGCGCTCATGGCAACGAAGATCAAAGATCAGGCGGTTACGTCGCAACCCGTCGCCTTGCGGCGCAGATCCGCGAAACTGGGACGGTCGCGCTGAATCCGGTCAGTCGAACGGGTGTACCAACCGGCGCCATGCATGCGCGCCATCAGCTGCATGGCGGGCGTATCGACATGCAGACGCTTGGGATCGACGAAGCGGTCGTCCATGTGCAGGGCCAAGACCTGTCCGATCACCACCGTGGCCGCGGGCGCAAAGTCCAGCCTCTCGACGACCCGACATTCGAAGCTGACGGGCGCCGAGGCGATGCGCGGCGGCCTGATCACGGCGCACGGCGCCGTCGCCACCCCGGCGGCGGCCAGTTCGTCATAGCCTGCCGGGGCCTCGGCGCAGGTCCAGTTCATGGCGTCCAGATCGTCCTCGGACACCAGATTGACGACGAATTCGCCTGTCGCGACGATGTTGGCGCAGGTGTCCTTGCGATCACCGTTCGGCTTGCGCATCAGACCAAGGGCGATCAGCGGCGGATCGGCCGCCATCATGTTGAAGAAGCTGTAGGGGGCGGCGTTGCGCGCCCCGTCCGGCGACAGGGTCGTCACCCAGGCGATCGGCCTGGGCGTGATGGACGACGCCATCAGCTTGTAGCGATCGCCCGCTTCCAGCTGCGACAGGTCAAACAGCAAGGTCGTCCTCCGACCCGATGCGGCGCACCGGACGCTGCGGCGCCGTGTTGACGCTCAATTGGAAAACGTCGGGGCGCGCATAGTGGCCCGCGACGTCGAAGTCGTATTTGGCGCGCGCGATCTCGGACAGGTCGATATCGGCATAGAGGATCGTCTCGCCGGAATAGTCGGGCCCAGCCAGCACCTCGCCCAGAGGGGCGACGATCATGCTGCCGCCGCGCATTAGCACCGTGTCGGGCGCGTCGCCGAGGGCGCAGTCATAGTCCGCCGGATAGGCCTCGCGCCGGATATGCTGGCAGGCGGACAGCACGAAGCAGCGGCCTTCCAGCGCGATATGGCGCATGGAGGCGGCCCAGCCGTCGCGGTCGTCCGCCGTCGGCGCGCAATAGAGGCCGATGCCCTGATCGTACATCGCCATGCGCAGCATGGGCATGTAGTTCTCCCAGCAGATGACGGCCCCGATCCGGCCCAGCGAGGTGTCGATCACCGGCATGGTCGAGCCGTCGCCGAAGCCCCAGATCAGCCGCTCGGCGCCCGTCGGCATCAGCTTGCGGTGTTTGGCGATCAGGCCGCGCTCGCCGTCGAAGAACAGGACTGTGCAGTAAAGCGTCGCCCCGCCGCGCTCGATGACGCCCATCACCAAAAAGGCGCCGGTCTCGGACGTCGCCTGGGCCAGGGTCGCCACCTCGGGTCCGTCGAGATCAATGGCGCCTTCGTAGTAGCGGCGAAAATCCTCGCGGCCCGACGGCTTGCGCATCCCGACGGGCGTGCCGAACGAGGCGCCTTTCGGATAGCCGCCCAGGAAGGCCTCGGGAAAGACGATCAGCCGCGCCCCCTCGCCGGCGGCCTGACGGATCAGGTCCGCCGCCTTGGTCGCCGACGCCCCAGGATCGCCCGGAATCGACGCCGCCTGCACCACGGCCGCCTTGTAGGACTGAGACATCACGGCCCCCTCTTCATCCCTGAAACCTCAGCGCAGATTAGTTGCGTTTGACAGCAATTGGAAGATATTTTAGGTCTATAATATTAGTGGAGGAGAGGGGTCATGACGAACCGTTTCGACCAATACCGCGAGGACGTCATCGGCCGCGCCAACGTCGCCGACACCCCCGAACTGGTGGACTACTATCGCCGCCTCTCGGAACTGGGGACCGGCGCCCTGTGGACGGTGGCCAACAAGATCGAGCCCTGGGAGCCGGTCTCGACCTCCGTCCCCATGCTGTGGCGCTACGCCGACCTGCGCGACCACGTGCTGAAGGCCCTGGATCTGGTCACGCCGGAACAGGCGGGGCGTCGCGTCGTCTATCTGGAGAACAAGGGGCGGGCCGACGTGGTCGCGGCCGTGGGCTGGCTCTATTCCGGCCTGCAGGTGATGAAGCCCGGCGAATGCGCCTCCAGTCACCGCCACAGCGCCTCGGCCCTGCGCTTCATCATGGAAGGGCGCGGCGCCTTCACCAACGTCGACGGGCACAAGATGACGCTGGGGCCGAACGACTTCGTTCTGACGCCCAACGGGACCTGGCACGAGCACGGCGTGGCCGAGGACGGCGAGATCTGCATCTGGCAGGACGGCCTCGACATCCCGATGATGAATGCGCTGGAGGCCAACTTCTACGAGGTCCACCCGGACCTGAACCAGGCGGTCTCCTTCCCTGTCGACGACAGCACGGCGACGTGGGCGGGCGCGGCCCTGCGCCCGGCGTCGACGCCCTGGAACAAGCCCTATTCGCCGCTGCTGAAGTATGAGTGGGGGCCGACCTACGAAACCCTGCAACGCTTCGCCGCCGTCACCGACGGCAGCCCCTACGACGGCGTCCATATGGACTACGTCAACCCGAACACGGGCGGGCCGGTCATGCAGACCATCGGCGCCTCGATGCAGATGTTGCGCCCCGGCGAACGGACGAAGGCCCACCGCCAGACCGGCAGCTTCGTCTATCAGTGCGCCAAGGGGCAGGGCTATTCCATCATCAACGGCCGCCGGTTCGACTGGCGCGAGCGGGACATCTTCGTCGTCCCGGCCTGGATGTATCACGAGCACGCCAACGCCTCGGACACCGAGGACGCCTGCCTGTTCGCCTTCCACGACCTGCCGGTCATGCGCGCCCTGGGCCTCTATCGCGAAGAAGCCCTGGCCGAGAACGACGGCCACCAACCCATCCTCTCCGAATAGGACTTAAAACCCATGCGTCTTGTTACCTATCGCGCCAGCGTCGAGGCCGAGGCCCGGCTGGGCGCCATCGACGGCGACCTGGTCGTCGACCTTGAAAAACTGGGTCAGGCGCGCGGCGTCGCCCTGCCGTCGACCATGCTGGCCTTCATCGACCTGGGCCCTCAGGCGGTGTCGGCGGCGTCGGCCCTGATGGCTGAGGCCAAGGGCCTGTATCCGGTCGGCGTCGCCACGCCTCTGTCGAACGCCAAACTGCTGGCCCCCATTCCGCGCCCGCGCAAGAACATCTTCGGCATCGGCCTGAACTATACGGAACACGTCGCGGAATCGGCCAAGACGCTGGACACGTCGGCCGACCTGCCGCGCGAGCCGGTGATCTTCTCCAAGCCGCCGACGACCGTGGTCGGACCGGGCGACCCCATCGTCCACAACGCCGCCATCACCCAGCAGCTGGACTGGGAAGTCGAACTGGCGGCGGTGATCGGCTCGACCGCCAAGGGCGTCAGCCGCGAGGACGCGCTCAAGCACGTGTTCGGCTATACGGTGCTGATCGACGTCAGCGCCCGCGACTGCCGCCGCGCCGGCCAGTGGATCTACTCCAAGGGCCAGGACAGCTTCGCCCCGATGGGGCCCTGCATCGTCACGGCGGACGAGATTCCCGACCCGCAGACGCTGGACCTGACCCTGTCGCTGAACGGCGTCCAGAAGCAGAGCAGCAACACCGCCTATATGCTGTTCAAGGTCGATGAACTGATCGCCGACATCAGCAAGGGCATCACCCTGGAGCCCGGCGACATCATCGCCACCGGCACGCCTGCAGGCGTCGGCGCCGGCATGGATCCGCAGGAATGGATGTGGCCCGGCGATACGGTCGAGGCCGAGGTCGTCGGCATCGGCAAGCTGCGCCACCCCGTCGTCGCCGCCTGACGACAAAAGCCCGCCCCGGCGCAGCGCCGGGGCGGGCTTTTCATTTCAGGAACAGGGCGAGGCTCAGGTCTTCGCCAGACCGTCGCGAACGTCATCCGGCCAGGGCGCCGAGCGCCCTTCAGCCAGGATCATGCAGACCAGCACGCCCTGCGCCGTCATCCGCACCTCGTCGCCGCAGGCCACCGTATAGGCCACGGCGCAGCTGGATCGGCCGACCGATTTCACCTCGATGGTGATGTCCAGTTCGTCGCCGAGGCGGCTGGGCGCCGCAAACCGGCTGTCCAGGCTGACCGTGGGCACGCCCAGGCCGCGCGTCAGGTGCAGTTCGGCGAAATCAACGCCCAGGCCTTCGGCGAACCAGTCCTCGACCGCCCCGTTCAGCATCTCGAAATAGCGGGGGTAGAAGACGATGCCCGCCGCATCGACGTGTGCGAAACGCACCTTGCTCCGCGTCGTGAAGCTCATGTGTGAAGGTTCTCTCCGATCGACGCCTTGACCTTGGCCAACAGGGCGTGAAGCTGTTCCAAATCATCGGGCGCCACGTCGGACAGCGCCTGATGGATCCACGCATGGTGCGCCTTCGCCAGTACATTGAAGCGGGCCTGCCCGGCCGCGCTCAACCGCACGATGGACGATCGGCGATCTTCGGGGTCGGGACTGACCACGACCTGACCTGCATCCTGAAGCTGGCGCACGATGGCCGTGACGTTGCCGTTGGACACCAGAAGCGCGCGCGACAGCTGTCCCATCGTCCGCCCCTGCGGATGACGGTCCAGCGCCGCCATGACGTCGAAACGCGGCAGGGTGGTGTCGTATTGCTCTGCGAAGCCGCGCCGCAGGCTCTTTTCGATCGTCATGGTGCAGCTCAGCATCCGCAGCCACGCCCGAACGTCGATCGGCCCCGCGCCGCCGTCATGCTTCTCGCGCATGGCGCGCCACTCCTCTGCGAACCGCCCGGCCGCCCCGGTCAGGCTCTCACGCCATCTGCGGCGCTTCGGGCCTGTCGCGCAAGCTGGTCGAAACCGGCGCGATAGACGCTGGGCGTCGGATGCTCGCGGCGGCCCGCGGCGGCCGCCGCCTTGAGAGTCCAGGCCGGGTCCAGAAGGTGCGGGCGCCCCAGGGCGACAAGGTCCGCCCGCCCGGCCGCCAGGATGGCGTTGGCCTGATCCGCCTCGGTGATGGCGCCGACCGCTAGGGTGCGAACGCCTGCCTCATTGCGGATGCGGTCGGACAGGGGCGTCTGGTACATCCGCCCGGTGACAGGACGTGCGTCTGGATGCGTCTCGCCGGACGAGACGTCGATCAGGTCCGCCCCGGCCGCAGCCAGCCGCCGGGCGATCTCGACCGCCTCATCCGGCGCCAGACCGGCCTCCCCCATCCAGTCCTCGGCCGATATCCGCACCAGCAACGGCTTGGCCTCAGGCCAGACGGCGCGCACCGCTTCCACCACCGACAGCGGGAAGCGAAGCCGCCCGTCCAGATCGCCGCCGTAGGCGTCCTGGCGATGGTTCATCAGGGGAGTGATGAAGCTGGACAGCAGGGTCCCGTGCCCGGCCTGAATCTCGAGCACGTCGAAACCCGCCGTCTCCGCCCGGCGCGCCGCGGCGACGAAGGCGTCGCGAACCGCGCTCATGCCGGCTTCGTCCAGTGCGGCGGGCACGAGGCCGCCCTCGGCCCAGGGCCGATCCGAGGCCGCCACAAGCGGCCAGGGCTGATCCAGAGGCGTCGTCGCCGGGCGGCCGCCCTGCGGCGCGGCGCACGCTCCGCGCGGACCCGCATGGCCGATCTGGGCGCCGACGAGGGTTTCTCCCCCCGCATGGATCAGGGCGTTGATGCGCGCCCAGCCCGCAATCTGATCGTCGTCATAGAGACCGGCGCAGCCCGGCGTGACCCGCCCCTCAGGGGACACGGCCAGCATTTCGGTCATGAGCAGACCCGCGCCGCCCAGCCCTCGCGCGCCATAGTGGGCTAGGTGGAAGTCCGTCGCCCGCCCCTGAGCATCGGCCTGATAGGTCTGCATCGGAGCCACGACGATCCGGTTGGACAGTTGCGCCTCGCGCAGGCGCAGGGGGGCGAACATCGGCGGCGTCCCCGCCCCTGCCCCCGCCTTAACGGCGAACCAGTCCTCGATCCGGCCCAGCCAGCGGCCGTCGCGCACACGCAGGTTCTCGTGGCTGACCCTCTGGCTGCGGGTCAGCAGGGCGTAGGCGAACTGCTCGGCGTCGAAATCCGCATAGCGGTCGATATTCTCGAACCATTCGGTCGAGTTGCGCGCGCTGTTCTGGATCTTCAGCACCTCGACCTGGCGCTCGTCGCGATAGTCCTTCAGCGCCTGCGTCAGCGCCTGTCGGTTATCGAGGCCCGGCCGGTCCAGCACCTCGGCCAGCTTGATCGCATCCTCCAGGGCCAACTTTGTGCCCGATCCGATCGAGAAGTGCGCCGTGTGCGCGGCGTCGCCGAGCAGCACCACATTGTCGAAAGACCACTGGCCGCACAGCACCCGGCGGAAGTTGATCCACGACGCTGAGCCGCGCAGATGCGCCGAATTGCTCAGCAGCGGATGGCCGTCCAGATGGCGCGCGAAGATCCGTTCGCACGCCGCCAGCGTCTCTTCCTGGCTCATGTCCTCGAAGCCCAATCCCGCCCAGGTCTCAGGCGAGCATTCGACGATGAAGGTCGAATGGGTTTCGTCGAACCGATAGGCGTGAGCCCAGATCCAGCCCGCCGGGGTCTTCTCGAAGATGAAGGCGAAGGCGTCGAACAGCTTCTGCGTGCCCAGCCAGGTGAACTTGTTCCGGCGCGTCTGGATGTCGACATCGAAACGGTCGGCGTAGCGGGTGCGGATGCGGCTGTTCACCCCGTCGGCGGCGACGATCAGATCGAAGTCGGCGTAAGACGCCAGGTCATCGCCGAATTCGGTCTCGAAATGCATAACGACGCCCAGCTCGGCCGCCCGAGCCTGCAGAATCTGCAACAGCCGCTTGCGCCCTATGCCGATGAAACCGTGGCCGGAAGACACCTCCGTGCGGCCATCCAGCGCCACGGCGATGTCGTCCCAGTGCGCAAAGCTATCCCGGATCCGATCCGCGCTGACCGGGTCGTTCGCTGTCAGATTGGTCAGCGTCTGGTCCGAAAAGACGACGCCCCAGCCGAAGGTGTCTCCGCTCCGGTTGCGCTCGAAGACATGGATGTCGTGCTCCGGGTTCCGAAGCTTCATCGAGATGGCGAAATAGATGCCGGCGGGACCGCCGCCAAGACAAGCAACACGCATGAGACGCCTCCAGTTGCTTTAGGTCTAAAATAAATGAAGACGGCAGGCAAGCGGTTCATCTCCGTCGCCGACACGGCGCCGGATCGCGCGGAAGCGTCTTAGTCCGTCATGACTTCCAGGTTGGCGTTCAGTCGTCCAAGCAGCGTCAGCAGCCGCTCAGCATCCCGCTCGGAGAATCCCGCCAGCGCCTGACGATAGACGGGCGCCATCAGGACCCGGGCCTGCGCCAACCGCTCGCGGCCCGCCTGCGTCAGACTGACGTCGATCACCCGTGCGTCCGCCGCGCTGGTATTGCGCGAAACCAGCCCGGCGTTGGTCATCCGCTCCACGATCCGCATCATCGTCGACAGATTGACCACGCCCGCCCGCGAAATCTGACCGATCGAACGCGGCGCCTGCTCGCCCAGGATCATCAGCACCCGCCATGTCGGGATGTCGACGTCGATCTTTCGCAGTTCGCGCTCGATGATCAGGTTGTAGCGGCTAAGCACCCTGTTCACCTGGTAAAAAGGGTAGCGCTCCAGACGGAACTCTTCCGAACCGGGGTCGCCTGTCCGGCGCGTTTGCTCAACCACGGCGCCGTCCCTGCCCGCACAGGGCCCACGCCGGATCAGCGTCGACGCTCAAGAAATTAGTTGCAGATGCAAGTTTCTTCGGCAAGGCTTGATCCTGAGGAAAAAGAAAAGGGGAGGGACGAATGTCCGTATCTGCACAAGCTCTGTCGCAAATCGCGGCAGGCATCGCCAGCGGTGATGTCAAGGTCGTCGACCTGACGCAAACCCTGTCGGAAGACACGCCGACGCTGGTGCTGCCGCCGCCGTTCGGCCAATGCGCGCCGTTCAGCCGCCAGGAAATATCCCGCTACGACGAGCGCGGCGTCGCCTGGTACTGGAGCAATTTCACCGTCGGCGAGCACACGGGCACCCATTTCGACGCGCCCGCCCACTGGGTCACCGGCAAGGACCAGCCGGCCGGCACCGTGGACGTGGTGCCGCCGTCCGACCTGATCGCCCCCGCCGTCGTCATCGACTGTTCCGCCGAGGCCGCCGCCGATCCCGACTTCCTGCTGGAGCCCGCTCACATCGAGGCGTGGGAAGCCGTTCACGGCCGCATCCCGCCGCGCAGCTGGGTCCTGTTCCGCACGGACTGGTCCAAGCGTGACCCAGAGGCCTATGTGAACCGCCGCGAAGACGGCGCCCACACC
Organism: Brevundimonas naejangsanensis; assembly: GCF_000635915.2. NCBI lineage: Bacteria > Pseudomonadati > Pseudomonadota > Alphaproteobacteria > Caulobacterales > Caulobacteraceae > Brevundimonas > Brevundimonas naejangsanensis. Next base: position 427,186 of record NZ_CP015614.1, on the reverse strand, counting down.
CCCGGACCGTCGGCCGCCGCCGTCCGCCTGCTGGTCGAAGAGCGCGACGCTCTGGGCTTCGGCGTCGAAACCATCGGCACGGACGCTGGTCAGGCTCACCTGCTGGAGCCGCCCTACCCCGCCCACGCCCTTTTCCACGGGGCCGGCCGCTATGGTCTGCAGTGCCTACAGAACCTGGACGCCCTGCCGCCTACGGGCGCCGTTGTGATCGCGCCGCCGCTGAAGATCCGTGATGGATCGGGCAGCCCTCTGCGCGTTCTGGCTCTGGTCGCGGGCTGATCCAAGATGGCCGAGCGTTCCTTCAAGTCGGAAGTCCGCAAGCTGACCGCCGGTGAAGGCGACGTCTTTCACGGCGAGGGCATCCTCGCCGTGACCAAGGCGCTGCTGCAATCCGGGGTCGCCTATGTCGGCGGTTATCAGGGCTCGCCCATCAGTCACCTGATGGACGTCTTCGCCGATGCGAACGACCTGCTTGAAAGCCTTGACGTTCATTTCGAGGCCAGCGCCTCGGAAGCCACGGCGGCGGCCATGCTGGCCGCCTCCGTCAACTATCCGCTGCGCGGCGCCGTGGCCTGGAAGTCGGTCGTGGGCACGAACGTCGCCTCCGACGCCCTGTCCAACGTCGCCTCGGGCGGGGTGACGGGCGGCGCCATGATCATCGTCGGCGAGGACTATGGCGAAGGGTCCTCCATCATGCAGGAGCGCACCCACGCCTTCGCCATGAAGTCGCAGATGTGGCTGCTCGACCCGCGCCCCAATCTGACCAGCATCGTCGACATGGTCGAAAAGGGCTTCGAGCTTTCCGAGGCCTCGCACACGCCCGTCATGCTGGAGCTGCGCGTGCGCTCCTGCCACATGACCGGAAGCTTCGTCGCCCGCGACAACCGCCGCCCGCCCCTGACCGTGGCCCAGGCGGCGGCCGCGCCCGTGCGCGATGTGGAGCGGATCGTCCTGCCGCCCGCCAACTTCCTGCATGAGGTCGAGAAGGTCGAAAAGCGCTGGCCCGCCGGCATCGCCTTCGTGCGCGACAACAAACTCAACGAGACCTTCGGCCCGAACGAGGGCGACGTCGGCCTGATCGTCCAGGGCGGCCTCTACAACAACCTGAACCGGGCGATGGAGCTGCTGGGCCTGGCCGACGCCTTCGGCGACAGCGCTCTGCCGATCTACTGCCTCAACGTCACCTATCCGCTGATCCCCGAAGAGGTGACGGATTTCTGTCGCGGCAAGAAGGCGGTGCTGATCATCGAGGAAGGCCAGCCCGAGTTCATCGAGCATGAGCTGAACACCCTGATCCGGCGCGCAGGTCTTGAGACCCGCATCGTCGGCAAGGGCCCTCTGCCGCGCGCGGGCGAATACGCCGCCCACGTCATCCAGAAGGGGCTGAAGAGCTTCCTGGAGGAATGGAGCCCGAAACACGCTCCAGCGCCCGCACCGGTTTCCGCCGCCCCGGCGCCTGCGGCGGTCACAAGTCTGGCCGCCGAGGTCCCTGCCCGGCCCGCCGGCTTCTGCACGGGCTGTCCGGAGCGCCCGATCTTCACCGCCATGAAGATGGTCGAGCGCGAGTTGGGCCCGTCGCACGTGTCGGCGGACATCGGCTGCCACCTGTTCTCCATCCTGCCGCCGTTCAACATCGGCAATACGACGATGGGCTACGGCCTGGGCGCCGCCGGGGCTTCGGCCTTCAAGCCGAAGGACAAGCGCGCGATCGCCATCATGGGCGATGGAGGCTTCTGGCATAACGGCCTGACCTCAGGCGTCGGCAACGCCGTGTTCAACAAGAACGACACCGTCACCCTGGTCGTCGACAACGGCTATTCGGCCGCGACCGGCGGCCAGGACGTGCTGTCCTCGCGCGCCGACAACAAGGCGCGCAGCACCCGCAACCCGATCGAGAAGGCGGCGCGCGGCGTCGGCGTGGAATGGGTGCGCTCCATCGACCGCACCTACGACCTGAAACGCATGAAGGGCGCGCTGAAGGAGGCGCTGACCAGCCCGGAAAAGGGCCCGAAGGTCATCATCGCCCAGTCCGAATGCATGCTGAACAAGCAGCGGCGCGAGAAACCCCTGCTGCGCAAGGCCGCCCAGGCGGGACGGCGCGTCTCTCAGGACCGCTTCGGCGTGGACCCCGACACCTGCACCGGCGATCACAGCTGCATCCGGCTGTCCGGCTGCCCCTCCCTGTCGATCAAACCCAATCCCGATCCGCTGCGGCGCGACCCGGTGGCCCATGTCGACAACTCCTGCGTCGGCTGCGGCCTGTGCGGCGAGGTCAGCCATGCCGCAATCCTGTGCCCCAGCTTCTATCGGGCGCGGGTGGTGACCAACCCGGGACGCTGGGAGCGCTTCGTCAACGAACTGCGCCAACGCATCATCACGACTCTCCAGCGCGGCGCCGAGCGCCGCCTGGCGGCACGAGCTTTCTGAGACCATGACACAGCAAAGAGATCGTCTCTGCATCGCCATTCTGGCGCTCGGAGGACAGGGCGGCGGCGTGCTGGCCGACTGGATTCAAAGCGTCGCCCGCAGCCAGGGGCGACTGGCCCAGGGCACCTCGGTCCCCGGCGTGGCCCAGCGCACGGGCTCGACCGTGTACTATGTCGAACTGGCGCCCATGCCCGCCGACGGGCGCGCCCCTGTCCTGGCGCAAATGCCGACCCCCGGCGACGTCGACGTGGTCATCGCCTCCGAGCTGATGGAGGTCGGGCGCGCGATGGTGCGCGGCTTCGTCAGCGCCGAACGCACGACGCTGATCGGCTCGACCCATCGCATCTACGCCATCTCCGAGAAGTCGGCGATGGGCGACGGACGCGCCGACAGCAGCAAGATTCTCGAAGCCGCCGCCAAGCGGGCGCGCCGCTTCGTCGGCTTCGACATGGACGCCGCCTCCGCTCGCTCCGGCAGCGTCATCAGCTCGATCATGTTCGGCGCCTTGGCGGGCAGCGGCGCCCTGCCCTTCCCGCGCGAAGCCTTCGAGGAGGCCATCCGCGCCAGCGGCGTCGCGGTCGACAGCAACCTGAAGGGCTTCGCCGAGGGGTTCGACGCCGCCCGTCAGCCGGTCGCGGCGCCCGACGAGCCAGCGGTTCCGACGCCTGAACCGACCACGCCCTTCGGCCAGGCCCTGGCGGCGCGGATTCGCGCCCGACTGCCCGCCGTCGCGCACAGGAACGCCCTGCTGGGGGTTCAGCGCCTGATGGACTATCAGGACCAGGCCTACGCCGCCCTCTATCTGGAACGGCTGGAGCGGATCGCGGCGCTGGACCAGCCGCCGCACGCCCTGACCACAGAGACGGCCGCCGCCCTGGCGCTTTGGATGGCCTATGACGACACCATCCGGGTGGCCGACCTCAAGACGCGCGCCTCCCGCGCGGCTCGCGTGCGCGGCGAAGTACGCGTCAAGAACGACCAACTCCTCAGCGTCACCGAGTTCATGCACCCCCGTCTGCGCGAGATCTGTGAAACCCTGCCCGCCCCGATCGGGCGGCGCCTCCTGCACAGCACCGCCGCCGAAAAGCTGCTGGGACGCTTCTTCACCAAGGGCCGCCATGTGGAGACGACGCGGCTGCGCTGGTTCCTGATGCTAAGCCTGCTGGCCGCCATGCGTCCGTTGCGTCGCAGTTCCCTGCGCTACCAGGAGGAGCAGCAGCGCGTAGAGGAATGGCTCGCGGAAATCGAGGCTCGGGCGCCGTCGCAACCGGATGTCGCTCTCGAAATCGCGCGATGCCAGAATCTCATCAAGGGCTATGGCGAGACCTTCGACCGCGGCCTGTCCAGCTACGCAAAAATCCTAGGCTTCATTCGCTCAAGCACCCCCGCCGCGAACGACATAGCAGCCCTCCGCTACGCCGCATTGGCTGACGAAGAGGGAATCACGCTCCGTGCCGAATTTGATCTGCTAGCGACTTGCCTCTGAGTTTCCATTCAGCGGCGCCCGTCCTTAGATTAGTTACGCCTGGCCGCGTGGGGTGAGCAACAGGACGGACTGCGGCCTGCTTAAGCAAGCGGGCCACGACGAGATAAGGCCGGGCCGGGGTCGGCTGCACCCTGACAGGCTTCACCGCAGTTCGAACTTTTTCAGGGACAGCCTGCGGAATAGCCCTGCGGCGCTGCCCTGTGTTCGAATCTGTCTGGTCTAGAGAGGGCATGGATCAGCAAAAACCCCCGGAGCATGAGCTTCGGGGGTTTTTGTATTTGGCTGCGGGAGCTCGCAACGCTCACCATAGCATCAGCAGCACAATGGACATTCCTGCATAGCCCGAAGGCGCTGAATCTCGGCACCCATGACGACCACCTAGGAACGGTCAGCAATGCGCCAGCAGCAGACATTGGCTCGTCGCCCGAGACCTGACATTCAGCGCTGGCGAACGTCAAAGTCAGCTTTCGACCCATTGCGGAACTCGCCCACGAAGAAATCAAAGCGCGGCGGACGCAGACACAAATACGGACGCTGGCGGTCGATCTAGATAGACGATGATTGGGTGCTGGACGTATCGAGCGCACCCCAGCCCACCGGCGAAGACATAGAGATCATTACGATGCCAGCCGACACTAATGCTGGGGTGCGCTGTCGGATACACTGCACGAATTAGGTAGGGTGCCGTCTCAGAGCCAAGAGGCCGCGCGGGCTCGCCAGCGAACCATCGCACCTGTTCGGTAGTTAGCCCAACAGCGCCTTCGGTCGCGAGCAGCGCAGTTGCAGCCGGGATGTCATTGGAAACCGTTTGCACAAACGAGGGGTCTATGTCCTTCCAACCGATCCTATCGGTTTGATGGTTATCTCGTAGCCATTCATTCGTGGTGGGCAGATTGCAGGTCGACTGGGTATCACTTCCCGACCCCGAGCACGCAGCCAAGGCCCAGAAGCCGATGATCGAAAGCGCGCGGACCATGGCAGTCTCCCGTCACCCGACATCATATCGCTCCGGATGTCCGCTAACCACCCTCAAGCGCACTTCACTTCGCGACCCGTTGGGGGCTCAATGCTTTGGGTGGAGTTTCCCAGCGGCGCCGCTCCACGCGCGTGGCGAATGACCCGCCAATCGGATACGCCGACAACGCGCCCGATGCATACGAGCTATATTGCAGCCGACCATTATTGCCAAAATTCCGATGGTCCCCAGCCCAAGGCGAGCGAGAAGCGACCAAGGGAGAAGACATGCCCACAGAAGAGAGGTGAGGCCGCTTGCGTTCCAGATAGCCACATCCATGACGACATCATGCCGTCGGACAAACGCTCGCCATCGAAGAGACCGGTCCATTTCTGCGAAGATGATGCAAAATCGCTGGAATGCGAAGTCCGCTTTCCACCCTTAGGCGAACTTCTCTTCACGACCCTTAGCGGACATTAGAAGGCTTAGCGCATAGCGTTTCAGCTTCTGCCAATAGTTTCCTAAGCTGCTCGATGTCAGCCTTCAATGGTTCAGCTCGAGTAGCCCGATGGCGGATGCTTTCAAGAGCCTGATCCTTGATCGTGACGCTTGCGAAGTCATCCCAATCCCACTCGCCTCCAGTGCCCTCGATGAAGTCTCGCAGGTATTGAGCCACTTCTTCTGGTGTGCGTTGAACCTGCCGGGATTCGACAACTCCTTCCTCGACGCCTTGACCGAGGAGATGAAGGCAGTCGTCTTCATCTATTCAGGCGACCTGCCAGAGGGCGAAGCCTACGAGGGTGCCCTGGTTTCGGTGGAAGTCATCGACGACTGGTCGGTCGTCGGCCTGAGCCAGAACCGCATCACCCTCATCCTCAGCGTTATGGCTATCGCTAGGGTTGAAATCCAGTTTGAGGATCGAGACGACGCGCGATACGATCGAGAGGACGGCGTCTGGTACGGCGCACGATCGGCCGCGACAGAGATCGACGAAGAAGTCCGGATCCAGGTTCTTGTCGATCTGGACCGATCAAGCGGCCAGGTGGTGGAGGCCCGAATTCTCGACGACGAGGTCGGGGTGCACGGCCCCTCCGACGACATCTACGATTATTGACTGCTGCTCCCGTCCGCCCCCCCTTCACGGCCGTGACCTTGATGAGACGGCCTGTGACGGTGCCTACAAGCGCCTGGCGACAGCGGCCTGACAGCGACAGCGGAAAAGAAGCCGGTGCCCGGCCCCGGCGACCGCCCGCCATCGAGAATGACACGCGCCTCACCGGAGAACGGTTGCGCCTTGTACTGCGCGGCCATCCAATAGGCGATCTCGCCGTGATGGAGCATGATCCAGTCGAGGTTCCAAGCCAACCGCATCTGATGCATGTCGCCATCTCGCACGATCGGGATCGCATCGTCCGACACCGAGCCATTCGTTGCGCTCGCCTTCGGCCAGACGTTTTTCAATCTCGTCCGCGGTTTCGCACGCTCGAACATACCAGTGCCCCCGGGCGTGTAGACCTCGAAACCTGCGTCCTCACACCCTCATCGAGAGTCTATTCACGCGCCTCTCAAATGGCGACCGTTGCAATACGATCGCCGCCGCCCTCACCCCGAGGCGCTCGTCAGCAAGCTTCTGCCGTTCGCATCCTTACCAAGCGCCGCTAGCAACCACTTAGGCGGATTTGTGATCTGCCCATCGCTAACGGTTTCCGGCAGATCGTGCCAAAAGGCGAGGATCGCTTCGGAGAACCGATCGATATTCTGGTCGTCCAGCGTCAGATGGGTGTGGTCGAGGACAGAGGTCAGATAGAGGGGTTGGTCAGCTCGCTGACCAAGCATCTCAGGAGCCAGTTTGCGCAGTTCCGTGAGCGACGTCCCGCCCCCGTGCTTGTAGACATTGACCACCAGATGGCAGAGCCGCAAATCCCGGTAATAGGCCCGCGTCTTCACCGGCCATTGCCAGGATTCCAGGAATTCGAAAATCTGATCGACCGTAGCCATCCACACTGCTTTCCGAAGATGTTCTCCGCGCGCAATCCGCATGAGCTCACGGACCAGCCAGTCCCGAAGCTGTTTCTCCCACTCGTGATACATACCAGCGACTATGCTAAGCTGGGTTACCGACCTTAGATCCTCAAGGCTGAGGTAGAAGCCGACGCCCGCGTCATGGGCGGCCTCGTAGTTCGAGCCCGGATCATCACGCTCCGGATTGAAGTTTTGCGCTCTTTCGGCAAGCCAGGTCTCTGCGTGCCGGTCGGCGTCAGCCTTCATCGACTCCTCGGTGAACTGAGCCAGCAGTCGCATCCTGGCCTCGTTGACAAAAAACGCGTGGCGTTCGATCAACCCCTCGCGCACCCCGCGCCACATGTGGAAGATCAAATAGTTATCCATCCGGAGCATCCTTTCGCTGGGGCGAACTTCAATCCTAAGAAGACAGCCGATAACCTTTCGTAGTCTGGGAGAAGCATTCCTGTTTCGCTAGGTTCGCGTCGCCAAAGGCATGAGGCGGAGCGATCAAGGTAACAGACAAAAACCGAGGGGGGCGTCCGGCGGGCGGGACAGGATATCCGCCATGATTCAGACCTGCGCACTCGGTATCTGGCCGAACCCTGCCCAAAAGCGGACGTCGCCAAAGACCGCGTTGAGTCAGGTTCAGCCCTTCGGCAGTCCGCAAAGCGCCACGAGCGGACATTGAGTCCTACGCGCAAAGCAGACTTCCAGACGCGACCCTAGCCCGACGCCACGCTAGAGGGCATCGGCACTTACTGCCAATCTCTTTCAAGCCGAGCGGGAGACGCTTCGTCTAAGCCTGAGCCGAACGCTATGGTCAGGCTTCGCTGTCGAAGCTAGGACCCCCGATGAGCGATAGGATCGCGGAGTCCGCGAATAAGTTGGATCGGTAGGGCCCGACGAGAGCCGACTTGAGCCAGTCCGCCTTGAGACTGGCCTCGGCAAGGATCGTGTCGCGAAGTGTATCGACTCTTGGGGCGGTATAATTTTGCGCCCCACTTGATTGCAGGAACGCGAAGCTCTCGGCGTCTTGGACCGACTTCGAGTCTCGAACCTCGCGGCGCTGGTGGTTCACCAGCTCGACGAATAGCGCGAGACGGCCCAGCTTGGCTGGCGTCTTCTAGCTCGTTGACGAAGTTCTGCCGAATGGATTGCCAGTAGCCGCTGAGGCCCGGGATTTGGTGCGCCGGCTGATCGAGACGGTGGTGGTGACGCCGCTGCCGGAATGGGGCCAGTATGGGCTGACCGTAAAAGGACAAATCGCCGCCCTGGTGAAACCAGGACGACGATTGTACTACTGTATTTGGGTGCGGGAGCAGGATTTGAACCTGCGACCTTCAGGTTATGAGCCTGACGAGCTACCGGGCTGCTCCATCCCGCGGCAAGGCGGTGTGTAAAGGAAGAAGGTTCGAGATATCATTCATGTGTGTCGGGTAGACCCGGCGGCGACCTACTCTCCCGCGCCTTAAGACGAAGTACCATCGGCTCTGGAGGGCTTAACGACCGAGTTCGGAATGGGATCGGGTGGGGAACCTCCGACAGAGCCACCAGGTCAACCCGACACACACGAATGAAATGAGAAGATATCGTTTTTTGTTTTCGACACGTAAAAATCGAATGAGTTTTGCTGAGAAACGATCAAGCCGATCGGATTATTAGTACCAGTAAGCTTCACACGTCACCGCGCTTCCACACCTGGCCTATCAACGTGGTAGTCTTCCACGATCCTCAGCGAAGCCTTGTTTTGAGGTTAGTTTCCCGCTTAGATGCTTTCAGCGGTTATCTATTCCATACTTAGCTACCCTGCTGCGCGGCTGGCGCCACGACAGGTCCACCAGAGGTATGTCCATCCCGGTCCTCTCGTACTAGGGACAGATCCTCTCAAGCTTCGAACACCCACGGCAGATAGGGACCAAACTGTCTCACGACGTTCTGAACCCAGCTCACGTACCACTTTAAACGGCGAACAGCCGTACCCTTGGGACCTGCTCCAGCCCCAGGATGTGATGAGCCGACATCGAGGTGCCAAACTTTGCCGTCGATATGGACTCTTGGGCAAAATCAGCCTGTTATCCCTAGAGTACCTTTTATCCGTTGAGCGATGGCCCTTCCACGCGGGACCACCGGATCACTATGGCCGACTTTCGTCTCTGCTCGACTTGTCAGTCTCGCAGTCAGGCTAGCTTATGCCATTGCACTCGACGACCGATTTCCGACCGGTCTGAGCTAACCATCGCGCGCCTCCGTTACACTTTGGGAGGCGACCGCCCCAGTCAAACTACCCACCACGCCATGTCCCGGGACCGGATAACGGCCCTCGGTTAGACGTCAACGACAGTAAGGGTGGTATTTCAAGGATGGCTCCACCAGAGCTGGCGCCCCGGTTTCATAGCCTCCCACCTATCCTACACATACGGTCGCTAACGCCAAGGCGAAGCTATAGTAAAGGTTCATAGGGTCTTTCCGTCTGACCGCGGGAACCCCGCATCTTCACGGGGAATTCAATTTCACTGAGCCTGTGCTGGAGACAGTGGGGAAGTCGTTACGCCATTCGTGCAGGTCGGAACTTACCCGACAAGGAATTTCGCTACCTTAGGACCGTTATAGTTACGGCCGCCGTTTACCTGGGCTTCAGTTCGGAGCTTTCACTCCTCCCTTTAACCTTCAGGCACCGGGCAGGCGTCAGACCCTATACGTCGCATTGATGCTTCGCAGAGCCCTATGTTTTTGCTAAACAGTCGCTACCCCCTGGCTTGTGCCACTCAGCCCTGGTTGCCCAGGGTGAGTCACGCTTATTCCGAAGTTACGCGT